>NZ_JBQEOS010000001.1:526358-769376 GCF_052045385.1 Microbacterium sp. 22296
CGCGCTTCTCGCACCTGGCGGCCAGTGCCGCCGGCTTCGCGCGCGGGGAGTTCCGCGAAGACCTCGTGCGGGTGGGGGCGTTCTCGTACGGCATCCGTCCCACGGGGGGCCCCAGCGAAGCCGAGCTCGGCATCGAACCCGTCGCCGCCCTGGTCGCGACCGTGACCGCCGTCGATCTCGCGGGCGTCCACCTCGACGTGGGAAGTCTGCACGGACTGCCGAGCAGCCTCTCCGCGCGCTTCGACGTGTCCACCCCCGCAGGTCCCCGCCGCGTCGAGATCATCGAGCCGACGCGGAGCGTCATCGCGCCGTGGGATGACGCCCGGCCGGGCGACGAGATCGTCGTCTTCGGTCGGGGCGCGTTGCACACTGCGACCGATCTCGCGGAGATGATCGACACCATCGGGGAAGAGATCGCGTTGCGTGTATCGCCCTCGCTGCCCCGCGTCTACATGGAGTGAGCGTCCGGACGCAGAAGGGCCCCGTTCCGCTCCGTGGGGAGCGGCCGGGGCCCGATCTGGGGTGAGGGCTCAATCGGCGGCGGAGAGGCGCGCCGTCTCGTCGTGCCAGGAGGTGGCGATGCTGCGCAGCTTCTCCTCGTACTTGCGGCCGTGGTGCGCGCAGAACAGCAGTTCGCTGCCGTTGACCTCGGCGGCGATGTACGCCTGCGCGCCGCAGGAGTCACAGCGGTCCGCCGCCGTCAGACGGTGGTCGAGAACAGTCGCGTCGGGTGCGGTCGTGGTGGTCATCTCGGGTGCCCTCCTCATGTGGTCGTGGGCGAGTCTCCATATACAACCACGCGGATGTTTCCCCTATGCCGCGCCTTGATCACATTTCGCTGTGCGCGTACGGTGACCCCACCCCGCTGTGTGTCTGCCAGGCGATGTCGGCGGCCCCGATTACGCTGGGAAATCGTGACGTCCGAGTACTCCGCCCACCACCTGCAGGTCCTCGAGGGCCTCGAAGCCGTGCGCAAGCGCCCGGGAATGTACATCGGCTCCACGGACTCCCGCGGTCTCATGCACTGCCTCTGGGAGATCATCGACAACTCCGTCGACGAAGCCCTCGCCGGGCACGGCAGCCGCATCGACATCGTGCTGCACTCCGACGGCAGCGTCGAAGTGCGCGACCGCGCGCGCGGCATCCCCGTCGACGTCGAACCGCGCACCGGGCTGACCGGTGTCGAGGTGGTCTTCACCAAGCTCCACGCCGGAGGGAAGTTCGGCGGAGGTTCGTATGCGGCATCCGGCGGACTGCACGGTGTCGGCGCGTCGGTCGTGAACGCCCTGTCGGAGCGCCTCGACGTCGAGGTCGACCGCGGCGGCAAGACCTACGCGATGTCGTTCCACCGCGGCGAGCCCGGGCGCTTCGACGGAGACGGCCCCGACGCGCCCTTCACGCCGTTCGAACGCAGCAGCGAGCTGCGGATCGTCGGCAAAGCACCGCGCGGTGTCACCGGCACGCGCATCCGCTA
Source organism: Microbacterium sp. 22296 (assembly GCF_052045385.1). NCBI lineage: Bacteria > Bacillati > Actinomycetota > Actinomycetes > Micrococcales > Microbacteriaceae > Microbacterium > Microbacterium sp. 22296. The sequence goes on from NZ_JBQEOS010000001.1 coordinate 527,833, forward strand.
CTGGGCCGACCGGCAGATCTTCACCAAAGACGCCGCCTTCGGCCACGACGAACTCGTGCAGCGCGTGCGGCAGACGGCGTTCCTGGTGCCGGGACTCGAGCTCGTGGTACTCGACGAGCGCGCAGAAGAGAACGTCGAAACGAGCTATCGCTTCGACGGGGGTATCTCGGAATTCGCGGAGTTCCTCGCCCCCGACGCCGCGGTCACCGACACGTGGCGCCTGAACGGCACCGGGACGTTCACCGAGACCGTGCCGGTGCTGCAACCCGGCGGGTCGATGGTTCCGACCGAGGTGCAGCGCGAGTGCGAGGTCGACATCGCGGTCCGCTGGGGGACCGGCTACGACACCACCTCGCGCTCCTTCGTCAACATCATCGCCACGCCGAAGGGCGGAAGCCACCAGCAGGGTTTCGAGCAGGGCCTCATGAAGGTGCTGCGCTCGCAGGTGGAGCAGAACGCCCGCAAGCTCAAGGTGGGCAATGACAAGATCGAGAAGGACGACCTGCTCGCCGGTCTCACCGCCGTGTTGACCGTTCGCTTACCCGAGCCGCAGTTCGAGGGGCAGACCAAAGAGGTGCTGGGCACCCCCGCGGTCCGGCAGATCGTGGCATCCGTCGTCCAGAAGGAGCTGACGGAGCGGTTCGCCTCAGCCAAGCGCGACGACAAGGCGCAGACCGCGCAGCTGCTCGAGAAGATCGTGTCCGAGATGAAGGCGCGCATCTCGGCCCGCACGCACAAAGAGACGCAGCGTCGGAAGAATGCGCTCGAGTCGTCGTCGTTGCCGTCGAAGCTCGTCGACTGCCGCTCGAATGACGTCGAGAACTCCGAGCTCTTCATCGTCGAGGGCAACTCCGCCCTCGGCACCGCGCGCGACGCGCGCAACAGCGAGTACCAGGCACTTCTGCCCATCCGGGGCAAGATCCTCAACACGCAGAAGGCGTCGATCAGCGACATGCTGTCGAACGCGGAGTGCGCCTCGATCATCCAGGTCATCGGGGCGGGGTCGGGTCGGTCCTTCGACCTCAGCGCCGCCCGCTACGGCAAGATCATCCTCATGAGCGACGCCGACGTCGACGGCGCACACATCCGCACCCTGCTGCTGACGTTGTTCTTCCGGTACATGCGACCCCTCGTCGAGGCCGGGCGGGTCTTCGCGGCCGTGCCGCCGCTGCACCGCGTCATCGTGATGAACCCGGGTTCCAAGCCCAACGAGACGATCTACACCTACAGCGAGCAGGAGCTGCACACCCTGCTCGCGCGCCTCAAGAAGTCGAACAAGCGCTGGCAGGAGCCGATCCAGCGTTACAAGGGACTCGGCGAGATGGATGCCGACCAGCTCGCGACGACCACCATGGACCGCGCTGGACGCACGCTCCGTCGCGTCCGTGTGCAGGACATGGAGGGCGCAGCCCAGGTGTTCGACCTGCTGATGGGCAGCGAGGTCGCGCCGCGCCGGGAGTTCATCGTGCACTCCAGCGATCGTCTCGCCCGCGAGGCCATCGACGTCTGATCCTCGACCCCCGCTCGTCCCGCGGTGCGGCTACCGTCCCGTGGGTAGCGCTCCGCCATCGATGTGCACAACGGCGGGCCGATTCGACGACACGCCGCTCGAGGGCCTCCCGGGACGGCGCGTCGGCCGCACCATCCGCCGGTGTGCTCGAGCCGCGAGCCGGTGCGGCAGAGTCACCCGCGGGCCTGGACCCCGGCTCCCGGTGCACACTGGCGGGCGGATGCCGTGACACGCCGGCAGGTCGTGCCCCGACCGGCGTGTCGACGATCCCATCCGCCGTTGTGCACCCGACACGGACACCACCCCGGGCCACCGATGCCCGGACGGGGGGCACGACAGCGGAGCCGGCCGGAGCTCAGCGGACGACGGTACCGATCGCCCCGACCGCCGCGTCGAGGGGCTGCCCCGACGCGTCGCGCTTCGCGCCCGACTCGGGCAGCGTCCGCACCGAACCGTCGGCGCCCACCGCGCGCGGTTCGCTGCCGACCCATGCGAGCACGAGCGCATCTTCGCCGCGCAGAAGGCGCTGCGCACGCACCCCGCCGGTGGCGCGCCCTTTCGCCGGGAACTCCGTGAAGGCCGAGACCTTCGCGCTGCCGGCGTCGGTTCCGGCAAGGGCGGCCGACGAGCCGGCCACGGTGACCACCACGGCGTCGAACGCCGACGCACCCACAACGGCGAACGCGATCGCGCGTACCCCGTTCGACAGGCGGATGCCGGCCATACCTCCCGCCGAGCGCCCCTGGGGCCTCACGGACGAGGCATCGAAACGCAGCAGCTGCGCGTCGTCGGCGATGAAGACCAGCTCCGCGTTGTCGCTCGCGGGGGCAGCTCCGACGACGCGGTCCCCCTCGCGGAGCGCGATGATCTCGATCTCGTCCTTGGTGCCCAGCTCGCTGGCCGAGACCCGCTTGACCACGCCCTGCTCGGTGCCGAGGGCGATGGTGGGTCCGTCGGTGAGGGGAACGAGACCGACGACCGTCTCGCCCTTGCCGAGCGCCAGGTACTGCTCGACCTTCATGCCCGCGGCCACCTGCACCGAGTTGGCCGGCACTGACGGCAGATCGACGGGGGAGAACCGCAGAAGGCGTCCGGCGGAGGTCACCGCGCCGATATCTCCCCGTGTGGTCGTGTCGACGGAGGACCGGATCGCGTCGTGCTTCGACCGCCGCACCGGTGTCACCACGCCACCGCCTGGCGCGTCCGCGACCAGCTCGGCCCGCACCATGCGCCCGGTCGCTGAGAGGTAGACGCGACAGGGCGCGTCGGCGATCTGCAGGTCAGCGGCGGCGGCGGCCTTGGCCGACCGCGGCTGCACGGGCCCGCCGTTGAGCAACAGGGTCCGCCGCGGAGTCCCGTACGCCTCGGCCGCGGCATCCAGTTCCCGCGCGACCTGCTGTCGCAGCAGCGTCTCACTGCCGAGCAACTCGACGAGCTGCGCGATCTCGGCGTTCAACTGGTCGCGCTCCGCTTCCAATTCGATGCGAGAGAACTTCGTCAGGCGCCGCAGACGCAGCTCGAGGATGTATTCGGCCTGCGGATGCGAGAGGTCGAACACCTCCTGCAGCTTCGCGCGGGCCTGCTCACCGTCGTCGGACGATCGGATGACCTGGATGACCTCGTCGATGTCGAGGATGGCGATGAGCAGTCCCTCGACCAGGTGCAGCCGCTCACGCCGGCGCGCCAGGCGGTACTCGCTGCGGCGCGTGACGACGCGGATGCGGTGGTCGAGGTACACCCGCAGGAGGTCGCGCAGCCCCAAGGTCTGCGGCTGCCCGTCGACCAGCGCGACGTTGTTGATGCCGAAGGAGTCCTCGAGCGGCGTGAGTCGGTAGAGGTGGTCGAGGACGGCCCGGGGGTCGAATCCGGTCTTGATGCCGATGACGAGGCGCAGACCGTGATGCCGGTCGGAGAGATCGGTGACATCGGCGATGCCGGTCAGTTTCTTCGCCTGCACGGCGTCTTTGATCTTCTCGATCACCCGCTCCGCGCCCACGAGGTAGGGCAGTTCCGTGATGACGATGCCCGTGCGACGCGGGCCGAGCGACTCGATCGATGCCTTGGCTCGCGTACGGAAGGTCCCACGACCGTTCGTGTACGCGTCTTTGATGCCGTCGAGACCGACGATGATGCCGCCCGTCGGCAGGTCGGGGCCGGGGACGAACTCCATGAGTTCCTCCACCGTGGCGTCCGGATGCTGGAGCAGATGCGTCGCCGCCGCCACGACCTCGACGAGGTTGTGCGGAGCCATGTTGGTCGCCATGCCGACCGCGATGCCCGTCGCCCCGTTCACGAGGAGGTTGGGGAAAGCCGCCGGCAACACCTCGGGCTGCTGGAACTGGCCGTCGTAGTTCGGGATGAAGTCGACGACGTCTTCGTCGAGGTTCTCGGTGAGCGCGAGGGCGGGGGGAGCGAGGCGCGCCTCGGTGTAGCGCGAAGCCGCCGGGCCGTCGTCGAGCGAGCCGAAGTTGCCGTGACCGTCGACCAGCGGCACGCGGAGGGTGAAGTGCTGTGCGAGACGCACGAGGGCGTCGTAGATCGGCGCATCGCCATGGGGGTGCAGCTTTCCCATGACCTCGCCGACCACGCGGGCGCTCTTGACGTGCCCGCGGTCGGGCCGCAGGCCCATCTCGGCCATCTGGTACAGGATGCGGCGCTGCACGGGTTTGAGGCCGTCTCTGGCGTCGGGGAGGGCGCGCGAGTAGATGACCGAGTAGGCGTACTCGAGGAACGACCCCTGCATCTCGGTCGAGACATCGACGTCTTCGATGCGCTCGACGACGGGCGAGGACGCGGCGGGGGAGGAACGGGAATCGGGCATAGGAGGGCCTCGGGTCGGGCGGGCGTCCGGCACGGACGGGAATCGGGAGCCGTGTGGAAGACTTGCCCCGATGTCACTCAGCTTACCGGCGGACCCGCCACGCTCCCGGAGCCTCACCGGTGTCCTGACGCAGTCCCTCGCGGCGATCAACGGGTCGTCCGAGTGGTTCGCGCCCGCGCGCAGCGTGATCGTCTTCCTCGTCGACGGTCTCGGCGCGCACAACCTCGCCGCCCGTCGCGGTCACGCGCGGTTCCTGGCGTCCGCCGGTGGTCGTCGCGATGTCGCGCGGACCGTCTTCCCCTCGACCACGGCCGCGGCGCTCACCAGTCTGCTGACGGGGGTCGACCCCGGTGCGCACGGAATCGTCGGCTATCGCACGCGGATCCCCGGCACGCTGATCGCCTCCAACCAGCTGCACGGATGGGAGACCGACGGACTGGACCCGCACTCCTGGCAGCGACGGGAGCCGCTCCTCGCCGACCTTCCCGGTCGGGCGTTCGTCGTGTCCAAGCCGATGTACACCGGGAGTGGTTTCACCGAGGCGACCCTGCGGGGCGCGGCGTTCTTCCCCGCCGACGACCTCGACGAGAGGGTGGCCATCGCGGCAGATCTCGCCGCTCGGCATCCCGGTTCCCTCACCTACCTGTACGCCCCCGAGCTCGACACGGCCGGGCACCGTGACGGCTGGGAGTCCGACCGCTGGACCGACGCGCTCGAGCGCATCGACAGCGGCGCCCGCCGACTCGCCGACGCCGTCGATGCGCACACCGGGGTGCTCGTCACGGCCGATCACGGAATGGTCGACGTGCCGCCGCACAAACATGTGCTGCTGCGAGAGGGCGACCCGCTGCTCGACGGCGTCGCCCTCATCGGCGGAGAGCCGCGCATGCTCCATCTCTACGCCGAGGACGAGCGCGCGGATGCCGTCGCCGCGGTGTGGAAGGAGCGCGAGGCCGGCCGCGCGTGGGTCATGACGCGTGACGAGGCGATCTCCGCCGGTCTGTTCGGGGCGGTGGATGCCGAGGTGCTTCCGCGCATCGGCGACGTGCTGATCGCGGCGCGCGGGCGGTTCGCCTACTACGACGACCGCGAGGCCGACAAGCGTCCGCAGCGGATGGTGGGCCAGCACGGCTCGCTCACCGACGAGGAGCGCACGGTCCCGCTCCTGCGTCTCGGCGCGTTCGCCTGAGAGCCGTGGATGCCGGCAAGCCCGGCAACCACGGGGGACCCGCGCTCAGCTCTCGTCGGACCGTGCGCCGAAGACGATCTCGTCCCATGAGGGCATCGAGGGACGTCCCTTGGCCCGGCGGGCCGAGTCGACCTGCGGGCGTTCCGGCTCGGGCGAAGGTGCAGGGGGCTCGTCGACGAATCCGGGCTCGACGGCGTCGAAGAGTGCGACGGGCGGACCCGACGGGCGCGGCTCCGGCTCGACCTCGGCGATGCCGGGCAGCGGCTCGCGCTGTCCACGGCGGCGACGGAGGGCCTCGAGCAGATCAGCTGTCTCCGCCGATGTCACGGGGGCGTCGGGCGCGCGCTTGATCGCGGCAGCCTGAACGGCCGGGGCCACCGGCCCCGTGGCCTCCACGCCCGGTTCGTCCTCGATGTCGAGGCGGCGCGGACCGAAGGATCCGCTGTCGAAGCGCGAGTCATCCTTCTGCACCGTGTCGAGGGCGCGCAGACGCGGAATGAGCCCCTCGGGCAGTGATCCCTGGCGCGAGAGCTGAATCGCGTCGGCGTTCTGCGGAGAGAGCGTGCTTCGACGCGGATCGAATCCCCATCGGGCATCGTGGTCGACGCCGTTGGCGGTGAACTCCAGCTTCACCATCCAGCTCGTGCCCTCTTTCCAACTCGTCCACCGCTCGGCCGACGCGGCCGCCTCGGAGAGTTTGGCGCGGACGGCGGCACCGAAGGTGATCGGGGCGTCGTGCTCGATGGTGCCGCCCAGCAGCACCGGCACGGCGAGGGCTTGGCTGACGACGTGCTCGCGCTCGGCGAGCACGGGGCCCTCGAAACGTTCGATGTCTTCGATCCGCGCGTTCAACAGCGTCGCCACCTCGCGGGCCGACATGCCGGCCCGGATGTGCGCCTGGATCTCGCGAGGGCTGGGACGCGGGGCGCGGTCGTCGTCTTCGCGATCGCGGCGCGCGCGGCGCGCTTCCACGCGCAGCACCTCGTCGAGTGCGAGGGCGAAGCGTTCGCCGGCCTGGGTCGCCACGACGAGGACGTCATCCTCGGTTCCGATGACTTTGAGCTGTTCCATGCGAAACACCCCTCCGATCTGCGGTCAGGGCCCATGCTGACATGCCCACCGCGTGCTTTCGGGAATATCGCGGGCGCGCCGCGAGTTTCACGCCTCGCCCGACACGCATACCCCCTCTCGAGCATTTGCTTATCGCAGACGGGTCATGCAAACTATGGCCGCCCGATCGGGCACCCGATGGGGCACAGCACCACGAAATCCGGAAGTAGAGACCTGCACGCATGGCAACCGATTACGACGCACCGCGCAAGACCGAGGACGACAGCGAGTCGATCGAGGCCCTCAAGGAGCGCGTGCCCGACAAGGCGTCGGGGTCGATCGACAACGAGGATGCCGACAACCCCTCGGGCTTCGAACTGCCCGGCGCCGACCTGTCCGACATCGAGCTCGATGTCGTCGTCCTCCCCGCTCAGGAGGACGAGTTCACCTGCATGAGCTGCTTCCTCGTGAAGCACCGCTCCCAGATCGCTGAAGAGAGCGGCCCCGGCTTCATCTGCCTGGAGTGCGCAGCCTGACCTGAGCGCGCTGGATCGCCGCCACCAGGCGATCCGGCGTGCGGGTCGAGATGACCCACATCGGGGTCGGGTCGTCGGGATCGGTCACCGGCACCGTCACGACGCCGTCGATCCCACCCCGGATGACATGCCACGCCCGGCGGTCCAGCCCGGTCCCGCGCGCGGTGCGGGCCTCGTCGGCCACGACGCCTACGGGCTCACCCAGCAGATCGACGGGGATGTGCGCGCGACCGGCGCGCAGTTCGCCCTCGCGCACCTCCACGATCGGTGAGAGAGCGAGCAGCGCCACCACGATGGCCACCGACACGACCAGCCCGATGAAGAGGGCGAGGGTCGTGTCGAGCGGCGAGAAGACCACGGCGGCCATGGGCCCGCACACGGCGGCGGCGACGAGCGCCCACAGGGACGGACTCAGACGCTCGCGATACTCGGCTGCGGTGCGGATGCCGCACCCCCTCTTCTGCATTACCCTCGTGGGGTGACCGAAACGGTGGATGTCCTCATTGTCGCATCCGAGCCCCCGGTCTTCGCCCACCCGGGCGACGCGGGTGCCGACCTGACCGCCGCGGAGGCGGTTCGCCTCGAACCGGGTCGCCGTGCGCTCGTGTCCACGGGCGTGCGTATCGCCCTGCCGGAGGGGCACGCGGCCTTCGTCGTCCCCCGCAGCGGCCTCGCCGCCAAGCACGGCATCACCATCGTCAACTCGCCCGGCACGATCGACGCCGGCTACCGCGGCGAGATCAAAGTGGCGCTGTTGAACACCGACCTCGACGAGGCCTACGACATCGCGGTCGGCGACCGCATCGCCCAGCTCATCGTGTTGCCCGTCCCGTCCGTGCGCTTCGTCCCCGTCGACGACCTTCCCGACAGCGCTCGCGGCGACGGCGGCTTCGGATCGAGCGGATACCAGAGCCTGCAAGGGAGCACCCGATGACCGACGAAGCGACGCCGACCACCCCCGAGGGGGACCAGCCCGTGACCGACCTCGCCCCGCCCGCCAAGAGCGCGCCGATCGACCGTGAGAGCGCCGGCCCCTTCGACGAGGCCGAGGCCAACCCGGTGCGCCCGTACATCGACCTCGGCGGCATCAAGATCCTGCCCCGCGAGGGCCTGAACCTCCGTCTCGAGGTCGAGGAGCAGACCAAGCGCATCGTCGCCGTCGGCCTGGACTACGCCGACTCGACCCTGCAGGTGCAGCCCTTCGCCGCCCCGCGCACGAGCGGTCTGTGGGAGGAGACGCGCGAGCAGATCCGTCAGCAGGTCAAGCAGCAGGGCGGTCGCGTCGAGGAGCGCGAGGGCCCGCTCGGCCCCGAGCTGCTCGCCGAGGTGCCCGTCATGGCGGGCGCCGATGTCGCCTCGCAGCGTCTGGCCCGATTCGTCGGCGTCGACGGCCCGCGCTGGTTCCTGCGCGGAGTCGTCGGGGGGGCCGCGACCAGCGATATCGAGGCCGCTGCCGCCGTCGAAGACCTGTTCCGATCGATCGTCGTGGTGCGCGGCACCTCGCCCATGCCGCCGCGTGATCTGATCCCGCTCCGGATGCCGGGCACCGCCGGCACCGCATGAGCGACGACCCGAGCCGGCCCGTGCCCGACGGCGATGGCGTTCCCCTCGAACCGCCGTCCGCGGCGGAGAGCGTCGGTGCGGCCCTCGGCAGCGCTGCGCGCCGCGCGGGTCTCGATCCCGCTCAGCACGGATCCACCGGCGCGGCCGTCTGGTCTGCGATGGGGGGAGTACGCGGCATCCTCGAATCGGTGCTGCCGTCGCTGGCGTTCGTCGTCCTGTTCACGCTCACGATCGATCCCGAGACGCGTCAGGGCAACCTCTGGCTGAGCCTGGGCGTCTCGGTGGGACTCGCCGTGGTGTTCACGCTCGCGCGGCTCGTCGCCAAGTCGCCGCCGAGCGCGGCGATCGGCGGCCTGCTCGCGACGGCGGGGGCCGCGGTGCTCGCGCTGGTGACGGGTCGAGGTCAAGACAATTTCGTCTTGGGCTTCTTCACCAACGGCGCCTACGGCAGCGCATTCCTGGTGTCGGCCCTGATCGGCTGGCCGCTCATCGGTCTGGCCGCCGGCTACCTGCTGGGGGAGGGGACGCGGTGGCGCAACGACCCGCGCAAGCGCCGCGCATATACGTGGCTCTCCCTGGCGTGGGCGGCCCTTTTCGCCGCGCGCCTGATCGTGCAGCTGCCGCTGTATTTCGCGGGAGACGTGGTCGCGCTCGGCACCCTGAAGATCGTGATGGGGCTGCCCCTGTTCGCCCCGATGCTCGCCGTGACGTGGCTCGTGGTGCGTTCTCTCTCGCCTCGCCGAGAGTCCTGATATTATCTTGATATCAAGATAAATCCGTCGCTCCGCGCGGTTAGGTCGACCTTCCTGGCATCGGCCTCGTCGCGCGGGGAAGATGGGAAAGAGCGGGCCCACGCCTGCGCATTCGCCGACGAAGGAGACGATCGTGTCCACGGTTGACAGCTTCGGTGCAAAGAGCACCCTGACAGTCGGCAGCACCGACTACGAGATCTTCCGGATCGACACGGTCGCCGGTCACGAGAAGCTCCCCTTCAGCCTCAAGGTCCTGCTCGAGAACCTGCTGCGCACGGAAGACGGCGCCAACGTCACCAAGGAGCAGATCCAGGCACTCGGTTCGTGGGTGCCCACGGCAGACCCCGACACCGAGATCCAGTTCACCCCGGCCCGCGTGGTCATGCAGGACTTCACCGGTGTGCCCTGCATCGTCGACCTCGCCACGATGCGCGAGGCCGTGACAGCCCTCGGCGGCGACCCCAACAAGATCAACCCGCTCTCGCCCGCCGAGATGGTCATCGACCACTCGGTCATCGCCGATCTCTTCGGCAGCGAGAACGCCCTCGAGCGCAACGTCGAGATCGAGTACGAGCGCAACGGCGAGCGGTACCAGTTCCTCCGCTGGGGCCAGACCGCCTTCGACGACTTCAAGGTCGTCCCCCCGGGCACCGGCATCGTGCACCAGGTCAACATCGAGCACCTGGCCAAGGTCATCTACGACCGCACCGTCGACGGCGTCCTGCGCGCGTACCCCGACACCTGCGTCGGCACCGACTCGCACACCACGATGGTCAACGGTCTGGGCGTGCTCGGCTGGGGTGTCGGCGGCATCGAGGCCGAGGCCGCGATGCTCGGCCAGCCGGTGTCGATGCTCATCCCGCGCGTCGTCGGCTTCAAGCTCTCGGGCGAGATCCCCGCCGGTGTCACGGCGACCGACGTCGTGCTCACCATCACCGACATGCTGCGCAAGCACGGCGTCGTCGGCAAGTTCGTGGAGTTCTACGGCGAGGGCGTCGCTTCGGTTCCCCTGGCCAACCGCGCCACCATCGGCAACATGAGCCCCGAGTTCGGCTCGACCGCCGCGATGTTCCCCATCGACGACGTCACGCTCGACTACCTGCGGCTCACGGGTCGCGACGAGCAGACCGTTGCCCTGGTCGAGGCGTACGCCAAGGAGCAGAAGCTCTGGCACGACCCCTCGCGCGAGCTGAACTTCAGCGAATTCATGGAGCTCGACCTCTCCACGGTGGTCCCCTCCATCGCCGGCCCGAAGCGCCCGCAGGATCGCATCCTGCTGTCCGAGGCCAAGAACCAGTTCGAGAAGGACATTCTCAACTACGCCGGCTCGTCGGTCTCCGACTCGATCGTCGACCTCGAGGTCGACGGCACGTTCCCGGCATCCGACCCGGGTTCGGTTCCCGGCGAGGAGCACGAGGAGGTCACCGAGACCGAGGTGCTGATCTCGTCGGGGCACCCGGCGAACGCGTCGAACCCCGTCAAGGTCACCACGCCCGACGGTCAGTCCTACCTGCTCGACAACGGAGCGGTCACCCTCGCCGCGATCACCTCGTGCACCAACACGTCCAACCCCTCGGTCATGATCGCGGCGGGCCTTCTCGCCAAGAACGCCGTCGACAAGGGCCTGAAGCGCAAGCCGTGGGTCAAGACGACGCTCGGCCCGGGATCGAAGGTCGTCACCGACTACTACGAGAAGTCCGGTCTCGACAAGGCGCTCGAGGGTCTCGACTTCTACACCGTCGGCTACGGCTGCACGATCTGCATCGGCAACTCGGGTCCGCTGATCGAGGAGGTCTCCGAGGCGATCAACGAGAACGACCTCGCCGTCACCGCCGTGCTCTCGGGCAACCGCAACTTCGAGGGCCGAATCAGCCCCGACGTGAAGATGAACTACCTGGCCTCCCCGCCGCTGGTCGTGGCCTACGCCCTCGCCGGGTCGATGAACTTCGACTTCGAGACCGACGCCCTGGGGACCGACCAGAACGGCGACGACGTCTTCCTGAAGGACATCTGGCCCGCTCCCGACCAGGTCCAGACGATCATCGACGCGTCGATCTCACGCGAGCAGTTCATCCAGCAGTACGCCACCGTGTTCGAGGGTGACGAGCGCTGGAAGAACCTGCCCACGCCCACCGGCCCCGTCTTCGAATGGGATGCCGACTCGACCTACGTGCGCAAGGCGCCCTACTTCGACGGCATGTCGATGGAACCCTCCCCGGTCAGCGACATCACCGGTGCGCGCGTGATGGCGACCCTCGGCGACTCGGTCACCACCGACCACATCAGCCCGGCCGGCAACATCAAGGCGGGCACCCCCGCCGCGCAGTACCTGACCGAGCACGGCGTCGCGCAGAAGGACTTCAACTCCTACGGATCGCGCCGTGGAAACCACGAGGTCATGATCCGCGGCACGTTCGCCAACATCCGCCTGAAGAACGAGCTCACGGCGGCGGTCAACGACGGCACGGTCGTCGAGGGCGGCTACACGCGTGACTTCACGCAGCCCGGCGGCCCGCAGTCGTTCATCTACGACGCGAGCCAGAACTACCAGGCTCAGGGCACCCCGCTGGTGATCTTCGGCGGCAAGGAGTACGGCTCGGGTTCGTCGCGCGACTGGGCTGCCAAGGGCACGAACCTCCTCGGCGTGAAGGCCGTCATCACCGAGAGCTTCGAGCGGATCCACCGCTCGAACCTCATCGGCATGGGCGTCGTCCCGCTGCAGTTCCCGGTCGGCGAGACCTGGAAGTCGCTGGGCCTGGACGGCACCGAGATCGTCTCGATCGAGGGCATCGAGCAGCTCAACGAGGGCGTGACGCCCAAGACCGTGAAGGTCACCGCCGAGCCGAGCGAGTTCTCGCCCGAGGGCAAGCAGACCATCACGTTCGACGCCGTGGTCCGCATCGACACCCCCGGTGAGGCCGACTACTACCGCAACGGCGGCATCCTGCAGTACGTGCTGCGCTCGCTCGTCTGATCTACGACGCACCGATGTGCCCCGGGAGCTGCGGCTCCCGGGGCACATCGCGTTCGCGACAGGCCGCCGGTCCCGCGCCTCTCGGAAGGGCTCGAGCCAGCTGCGGACGAAGCCCGTGAGGTCGGATCGCAGCGCCGCGCGCAAGCCGTTGCCGAGCCCGGCGTACCTCCCGAGACTAGAATTCATCAGTACGCGCACCACTGCGCGCACCGCACGAGAGGAGTCGAATGGCTCTCCTGCCCGGCATCCACGGACCTCGCGACCTCGACGCGCTCACCCCCGACGAGCTGCGCCAGCTGGCCACCGAGGTGCGTTCGTTCCTCGTCGAGAACGTCGCCCGCACCGGCGGACACCTCGGTCCCAACCTCGGCGTCGTCGAATTGACGATCGCCTTGCACAAGGTGTTCGACTCGCCGTCCGACCCCATCATCTTCGACACCGGCCACCAGTCGTACGTGCACAAGATGCTCACCGGTCGACAGGATTTCTCGGCCCTGCGCTCGCGCGGAGGTCTCGCCGGCTACCCGCAGCGCTCCGAGAGCGAGCACGACGTCGTGGAGTCCTCGCACGCCTCCAGTTCCCTCAGCTGGGCCGACGGGGTCTCGCGCGCCTTCAGCCGCACCGGTCGCCGCGACCGCCACGTCGTCGCCGTCGTGGGCGACGGCGCCCTCACGGGGGGAATGACGTGGGAGGCGCTCAACAACATCAGCGACGACAACGACCGCAATCTCGTCATCGTCGTCAATGACAACGGCCGCTCCTACGCCCCCACCATCGGCGGCATGGCGCGCTATCTGAACCGGGTACGCACCAACGACGCGTACCGCACGTTGCACCGTGGCTCCGATACGCTGTTCCGCCGCCTCGGCCCTGCCGCGCGCGCGGTCTACCGCGGTGTGCGCGGGGGGACCCATGGCTTCCTGTCGCGCTTCACCAACAACGAAGCTCTCTACAGCAACCTCGACATCAAGTACCTCGGCCCCATCGACGGGCACGATTTCGAGTCCCTCATCGAGACTCTGGAGCTGGCGAAATCGTACGGCGCTCCGGTCATCGTCCACGCGATCACCGACAAGGGCAGCGGCTACGCGCCCGCCATGAGCGACGTGGCCGACCAGTTCCACGCCGTGGGCAAGATCGACCCGATCACCGGAGAGGCGCTCGGCGCCGGCGGCGGTGTGCAGTGGACCGACGTCTTCGCGGAAGAATTGGTGGCGGTCGGCGCCGAACGAGACGACATCATCGCGATGACCGCGGCGATGCTGCGCCCCACGGGGTTGCAGCAGTTTGCCGAGCGCTTTCCCGAACGGGTCTACGACGTCGGCATCGCCGAACAGCACGCGGTCGCGTCGGCCGCGGGGCTCGCGTTCGGCGGAGTGCACCCCGTCGTCGCCATCTACGCCACCTTCATGAACCGCGCCTTCGACCAGGTCATGATGGACGTCGCGCTGCACAAGGCGGGCGTGACCTTCGTGCTCGACCGCGCCGGAGTGACCGGTCCGGACGGCCCCAGCCATCACGGCATCTGGGACCTCGCTATGCTGCAGCTCGTCCCCGGCATGCGGATCGCCGCCCCGCGCGACGCCGCGCGTCTGCGCGAGGAATTCCGCGAGGCCACCGCCGTCGAGGACGCGCCCACCGTGGTGCGCTACCCCAAGGGCAAGGTCAACGACGACGTCGAGGCGATCGAGCGTCTCCACGACGGCGTCGACGTGCTGCGACGCGGAGCGGGCGAAGACGTGTTGCTGGTCGGCATCGGCCCGATGGTGCACCTCGCCCTCGAGGTCGCCGAGCGACTCGAGGCGCAGGGCATCGGCGCGACCGTCATCGATCCGCGTTGGGCCATCCCCGTGCAGCCGTCGATCGTCGACCTCGCACGCGACCACCGTCTCGTCATCACCATCGAAGACGGCATCCGCGTCGGCGGCGTCGGTACGCGCGTGCGGCAGGTGCTGCGCGAGGCGGGAGTGGACACGGCCGTCGACGAGCTCGGCATCCCCGATGAGTTCATCGACCATGCCACGCGCGAGCAGATCTTCGAAGACGCCGGCCTCACGGCATCCAAGATCGCGCAGGACGTCGTCGCCCAGGTCCTCGGCACCCGCATCCCGATGGCGCGGCAGACGCCGACGGGCTCGATCCCCACGATCGAGCAGTGGGAGAAGTCACGCCCGTAGAACCTTCACGAACGACGACGGCGCCGCCCCTCAGGGGACGGCGCCGTCGTCGTATGCGAGGGCTCAGGCCCCGATACCGCGGATGGGCGGGTGGTGGAACGTGTCGCCGAAGGCGCGCTCCGAGGCTCCCTCGCGGTCGAGGTAGGGCGAGGCCCCACCGTCGATGAAGGGCCACCCGGCGCCGAGGATGAGGCACAGGTCGATGTCCTGCACCTCGGGCACCACACCCTCGTCGAGCATGATCTCGATCTCCTGGGCCAGGCCGTCCTGCACGCGGGCGAGGATCGTCTCGGGCGCGACAGGGGTCTTGCCGATGACGAGCACCTTCTGAGCGGCCTTGGTCCAGCCGGTCACCCGACCGCCCTTGTCCTTCTCGACGACCTCGGGGAGAGCTGCGAGCTCGTGGAAGTTCTCCGACGAGAAGAACCGCTCGGGGAACGCGTGCGCCATCGTGTCCTGCACGTGGGCGGCGACCTTCCAGCCAACGAGGTCGATCAACTGGAACGGCCCCATCGGCAGCCCGAGGGGCGCGAACGCCTTCTCGACGACCGTGATCGGCGTTCCTTCGTACACCGCGCGCGCGGCCTCTCCCATGACTTTGGCCAGGAGGCGGTTGACGACGAATCCGGGGGCGTCGGCGGTGAGCACGGCGTTCTTGCCGAGACCCTTCGCGACCACGAAGGCCGTCGACAGCGCCGCGTCGGAGGTGGCATCCGTCTTCACGACCTCGATCAGCGGCATGACCGCGACGGGGTTGAAGAAGTGGAAGCCCACCAGGCGCTCGGGGTTCTGCAGCACCGAACCGATCTCGGCGACCGAGAGCGACGAGGTGTTGGTGGCGAGGATCGCGTCGTCGGCGACGATCTTCTCGATGGCGGAGAAGACCTCCTGCTTGACGCCCACCTCTTCGAACACGGCCTCGATGACGAAGTCGCAGTCGGCGAACTCGCCGCGGTCCGTCGTTCCGTGCACGAGGGCGCGCAGCTCGTTGGCGGTGTCGCCGTCCAGGCGCCCTTTCGCCTCGAGCTTGCCGATCTCCTCGCGGATGAATGCCACGCCCTTGTCGACGCGGCCCTGATCGAGGTCGGTGATGATCACGGGCACGCGCAGCTTCCGCACGAACAGCAGAGCGAACTGCGACGCCATCAGGCCGGCACCGATCACGCCGACCTTGGTGACCTTCTTCGCGAGCGCCTTGTCGGGGGCCCCGACCGGACGCTTGGCGCGCTTCTGCACGAGGTCGAAGGCGTACATGGATGCCGCGAACTGATCGCCCGTGATGAGGTCGGCCAGGGCCTCGTCCTCGCGCGCGAAGCCCTCGGCCTTCGTACCGCTCTTGGCCTTGTCGAGCAGGTCGAGTGCGACGTAGGGGGAGCGGGGCACGGTGCCGATCTTGGACTCGAGCATGCCGCGGGCCATCCTGATCGCGATGGGCCACTTGGTCAGCCGTTCGAGCTTGCCCGGCTCGTTCTTCCGCTCGACGCGGACCCGACCGGTGAGCACGCCGTCGGCCCAGCGCAGCGAGTCCTCGAGGTAGGACGCCGCCGGGAAGATGGCATCCATGATCCCGAGGTCGAAGGCCTGCTGCGGCTTGAGCATGCGGTTCTGCTTGAGCGGGTTCGAGATGACGACCTCGAGGGCGTTCTCGATGCCGATGAGATTCGGCAGCAGGTAGGCGCCGCCCCAGCCGGGAATGATGCCGAGGAACACCTCGGGCAGCGCGACGGCCGCGGCCGAGGCGTCGACCGTGCGGTAGGTCGAGTTCAGCGCGATCTCGAGACCGCCGCCGAGCGCGAGCCCGTTGACGAACGCGAAGGAGGGCACACCGAGCTCCGAGAGCGATCCGATGACCTGGTGACCGCGCTGCGCGATGAGGCGGGCGACGTCCTTCGAGGGCAGCTTCGCGACGTCGGACAGGTCGGCGCCGGCGGCGAGGATGTACTGCTTGCCGGTGATCGCGACCGCGTGGATCTCGCCCTTCGCGGCACGCTCCTTCAGCGTCTCGAGCGTGCGCCCGAGCTCGGCGAGGGTCGCCGGGCCCAGCGTGTTGGGACGCGTGTGATCACGCGCGTTGTCGAGCGTGATCAGCGCGAGGACGTTGCCCGAGGGCAGACGCACGTCGCGGACGGGGGAGTGGGTCACCACCTCGTCGCCGGTGAGGGCGTCGAGCGGGCTGAAGTCGATCGAGGTGTAGTCGGTCACTTGCGCTTCTTCTTTCCGTCGAAGAACGGGTTCTCCCAGATGACCGAGCCGCCCTGGCCGAGGCCCACGCACATGGCGGTGAGGCCGTAGCGCACGTCGGGACGCTCGGCGAAATGCGCTGCGAGCTGGATCATCAGGCGGACTCCGGATGCCGCGAGCGGGTGGCCGAGGGCGATCGCGCCGCCCCAGGGGTTCACGCGCGGGTCGTCGTCGGCGATGCCGAAGTGGTCGAGCAGCGAGATCACCTGGATGGCGAATGCCTCGTTCAGCTCGAACAGGCCGATGTCGTCGATCGTGAGACCGGCCTTCTTCAGGGCCTTCTCGGTCGAGGGGATCGGGCCGATGCCCATGATCTCGGGTTCGACGCCCGCGAAGGCGAACGAGACCATCCGCATCTTGGGAGCGAGGCCGAACTCCTTCACCGCGTCGGCTCCGGCGAGCAGACTGATGGTCGCACCGTCCGTGAGGGGCGACGACGTACCGGCGGTGACGCGGCCGTGCGGACGGAACGGCGTCTTGAGCGTCGCGAGACCCTCGACGGTGGTCTCGGGACGGCGACCCTCGTCCTCGGTCGCGAGGCCCCACGCGCCGTCGGCATCCTTCACCGCGACGGGCACCAGGTCGGGCTGGATCTTGCCCGCGTCGTACGCGGCCTGCACCTTGTGCTGGCTGGCCGCGCCGAAGCGGTCGGCGCGCTCCTTGGTCAGGTGGGGGAAGCGGTCGTGGATGCGCTCGGCGGTGACGCCCATGTTCAGCGCGCCCGGGTCGACCAGCTTCTCGGCGACGAAGCGCGGGTTGGGGTCGACGTTGCCGCCGATGGGGTGGCGTCCCATGTGCTCGACACCGCCTGCGAGGGCGAGGTCGTACATGCCGACGCCGATCGAGGCACCCATCGTGGTCACGCTCGTCATGGCGCCGGCGCACATGCGCTCGATCGCCAGGCCCGGCACGGTCATCGGCAGACCCGCCAGGATCGCCGCCGTGCGGCCCAGCGTCAGGCCCTGATCACCGGTCTGCGACGTCGCGGCGATCGCCACGTCGTCGATCCGGTCCTTCGGCACGTCGCCGTTGCGCTCCATCAACCCGATGATCGCCTTGACCACGAGGTCGTCGGCGCGGGTGTTCCAGTACATGCCCTTCTCGCCTGCGCGCCCGAAAGGGGTGCGCATTCCGTCGACGAAGAAGACGTCCGTCATCTCGGCCACTCTGCCTCCAGTGTTTGGGATGGTCCCAGCCTAGAAAGGCGGTTTCGCGCCCGAGAATCGGTTGTCCGAACCTACGAATCGGTAGCGGGGACGTCGTCTTCCACATTGAGGGAAGCTACAAAGCTATCCGCGATCACCTGTGCGGTCTGGTCAATCTGCCAGGGGCGCGCGCCCAGGTCGGCGAGGGCGGCGCCGATCGAGTCGGCTGTCATCTCGGCCGGAGGAGCCCACGCCACGCGGCGCAGCGTCTCGGGCGTGAGCAGGTTCTCGGTCGGCATCCGCAGTTCCTCCGCGCGCGCCTCGACGGCGGGCCGTGCGGCCTTCAACCTCCGATCGGCCTCAGGATTGCGGTCGACCCACGCCCGCGGAGGCGGCAGAGTGTCGCTCGGAACACGGTCGGCGGGAAGTTCCGTCGCCTCGCGGCCGGCCACGATGGCATTCCACCACCGATCGAGCTGCGTGCGACTGGCCCGCCCGTTGAACTCCTTCACGCCGGCCAACGCCTGCTTGCTCGCCGGGTCGGCCAGGATGGCCGCCACGAGCGCGCGGTCGGGTACGAGGCGACCCGGCGCGACGTCCTGCTCACGCGCATAGTCCTCACGGGCCTGCCAGAGCGAACGCGCGACGGCGAGGGCACGGCGCCCGCGCACCGCGTGCAGACCACTGAGACGCCGCCAGGGGTCGTCGCGCACGGGTTTGGGGAGGCGCTCGAGCACCGCTTGGAACTCCTGGCGGGCGAACTCCGTCTTCTGTTGCTCTTCGAGCTCGGCGACGAGCACGTCGCGTACGTCGATGAGATGCTCCACGTCGAGGGCGGCGTACTCGAGCCAGGATGCCGGCAGCGGACGCGTCGACCAGTCCGCGGCCGAGTGCGCCTTGGCCAGGGTGATCCCCAACGTCTGCTCGACGACTGCGCCGAGGCCCACGCGCTCGTGGCCGAGCACGCGAGAGCCCAGCTCGGTGTCGAAGATGGATGGCGGCTCGAGACCGCGCTCGCGCAGAGAGGGGAGATCCTGGCTCGCCGCGTGGAACACCCACTCGGTGTCGCCGATCGCCGACTGCAGCGGCGCGAAGTCCTCGATGGTCGACGGGTCGAAGAGGAAGACGCCCGCTCCGCGGCGGAACACCTGGATGAGGTACGCCCGCTGCGAGTAGCGGAACCCCGACGCCCGTTCGACGTCCACCGCGACGGGACCATGGCCCTGCGCCAGTGCCTCGCACGCGGAGCTGAGCCCCGCGGCATCCTCGATGACGATGTACTCAACCACGCGTGGGCCTCCGGGCTCCGAGAACGGCGACACCCTCCGACCCCGGGGGGAGGCCGGCGAGCATGCACACGAGCTCCGCCCACGCCTCGAGGTGCGGGCGGAAGGGACCGCGCGGCGACCATGACGCGCGAAGTTCGATCTGCGACCCCTCGCCCTGCGACGCGAGGGCACCGAAGCCGGTGGAGAGGGTCTTGGTGGCCGTGCCCGACTCGGAATGCCGCTCCGCCCCGCGGGAGTCGAGAGCGTCGATGAGCCACGACCAGGCCACCTCCGCCAGCAGGGGATCGACCCCGATCTCGGGTTCGAGGGGAGCCTGCGCGAAGCACACGATGCGCCAGGCCCCACCCCACGGCTCCGGTTCCTCGGGATCGTGCAGCAAGATGAAACGGCCCGTACCGAAGGGCGAATCCGTGGCGTGCTTCTCGGGTCGCACGTCACCGGCCACCGCCAGCGAGAACGGCGCGAGCCCGGCCGGCGACGGGATCTCGCGAACGACCAGGTCTTCGCGGAAGGTGGTGGCGCGCACCTCTTCGGCTGCCCGCGCGAAGGGGCTGGCGGCCTCCGCCGCGCGCTGGTCACTCACGGCCACAGACTAGAGTGAGGCCTCGATGAACGCTCCCAGGCGCGCCGCAGGTCCGCGCGCAACGCAACGTGGAGCGACCGGCATCCGGGTCGCCCTGTCAGCTCTGAGCCTGACCGTCGCCGCTTCGGCCGCCGTCGTCGGCGCGGTATCGCTCCGCGTCGCCCGCACCGTGGTGCACCCCGCGGGCCGGCAGCCCGACACACGCATCGTGCGCGTCGATTCCGCTGCGCAGACCATCACCCTCGCGCGCACGCCCGACACGGCCCTGCCGGGTCGATACGGCCTTTTCACCGTCGGTTCGGTCGACTATGTGCGCCTCGGCTCCATCGTCGGCGAAGACGACACGACGGTGACGCGCAAGCTGCTCACGCACGTCGCAGCCGACGGCGACCTCGCACCCGAAGCCGCTTTCAGCGGCTGGTACTACGACCGCCCGGAGCAGGTGCACCGCCTGTTCCGCGCCGTCGACATCGACACGGGTGTCGGACCCTGCCCCGCCTGGGAGTTCCCCGCTTCGACAGCGACGGACGTCTGGGTGATCCAGGTGCACGGCCGCGGGACGACGAAGGCCGAGGCGCTGCGCGCGGTCCCCGTCTTCCACGACCTGGGCATCACGAGCCTCCTCGTGTCGTACCGCAACGACGGCGAGGCGCCGCGGAGCGCATCGGGTACCTACGCGCTCGGAGCCACCGAGTGGCGCGATCTCGACGCCGCCATCGGCTACGCACGCCGTCAGGGCGCCCGGCACGTCGTCGTCATGGGGTGGTCGATGGGCGGTGCACTGGCCCTGCAGGTGGCGCTCGAGTCGCCCCATGCCGACGTCATCGTAGGCCTCGTGCTCGAATCCCCGGTCGTCGACTGGCGCACAGTGCTGCGCTTCCACGGGCGTCTCCTGCGGTTGCCCGCGCCCGTGATATCCGTCGCCCAGAGCGCCCTCGCCTCGAACTGGGGCGCGGCCGTCCTCGGTAGTGGCGAGGCCATCCCGCTCGACCGTCTCGACGGTGTCGCGCGCGCGGGGGAGTTGCGGCATCCGATCCTCGTGCTCCACAGCGACGACGACGGATTCGTCCCCTCCGACGCCTCGCACGCCCTGGCCGCCGCCCGCCCCGACCTCGTCACGATGGAGACCTTCCACGTGGCGCGTCATACGAAGCTCTGGAACTACGACGAGACCCGCTGGGTCACCGCCATCGCGGACTGGGTGCGCGCACGGGGCCTCGCACGCGACTGACCCGGATGCCGGCACTCCGCGACCATCGCCGCATCAACCGTGCGCTCCCCGCGGTGGCGCACGGGTCTCTGTGATTCGGGGCGGATTGCGCGTCGCGGGGCGGAGCATTCCCGCCCCAAGCGGCGACAACCGACCCGAATCCGCGCCTGGACGCCAATTGGCGGATACTCGAACCCCGGGTAGGCCCCGGCGGTGGTCAGGCGGCGCGTCTCGCGCCGACCTGGCGCTTCACGCGCATGAGCATGCCCGTCATCCCGGCGATGCGCAGCGGGCTCACGGCGCGCGTGAGCCCGATGCTCTGCGGGAAGTCGTCGGGCACGGCGAGCACCTCGTCGGCGCTGAGCCCCGTGAGCCCCTGCGCGAGGATGCTCGCGAAACCACGCGTGGTCGGCGCCTCGGCGGGCGCCGTCGCGTGCATCGCAACGGTGTCGTCCGTGTCCACCGTGACGATGATGTAGACCGGCGACTGGCACTCGACGACCCGTTCGCGCAACTCGGGATGGTCGGCGTACTCCACCGGCACTTCGGGCAGCTCCTGGGAGAACTCCAGCAGCAACTGCAGCCGATCGGGCTCTTCGAGTTCGAGGAACTCGTCGCGGATCTCGGCGAGGCGGGCGGGGAGGGCGTTGGCGGACATCTCCGTCATCCTCCCACGCCCGTCGCGCGCCGGCTCCTCGGAGGCATCAGCGTCCGGGGACGTCGCCGGGCTCCGTGCCCGACACGATCGGCACGCGCACCGCGCTGCCCCACTCGGTCCAGGAGCCGTCGTAGTTGCGCACGTCGTCGAACCCGAGGAGGTGCCGGAGGACGAACCACGTGTGACTGGACCGCTCGCCGATGCGGCAGTAGGCCACGACCTTGTCACCGTCCTTCAGCCCCGCACCGTCGCGGTAGATGGCATCCAGTTCCGCACGCGACTTGAATCCGCCGTCTTCGGCCACGGCCTTGCCCCAGGGAACGCTCTGGGCGCTCGGGATGTGTCCGGCGCGCAGCGCCCCCTCTTCGGGGTAGGCGGGAGCCGTCGTGCGCTCACCCGAGTACTCCTCCGGCGAGCGGACGTCGATGAGCGGATTGCCGAGGTGGTGGAGCACATCGTCTTTGTAGGCGCGGATGACGGAGTCGTCGCGCTCGACGACCGGGTACTCCGTGGGCTCGACCACCGTCTTGTCGGTCGTGATCGGGCGCCCTTCGGCGATCCACTTGTCGCGTCCCCCGTCGAGCAGGCGCACGTCGTCGTGGCCGAACAGCGAGAACACCCACAGCGCGTACGCGGCCCACCAGTTGTTCTTGTCGCCGTAGATGACGACGGTGTCGTCGCGCGAGATGCCCTTTCGACTCAGCAGCTGGGCGAAGCCCTCGCCGTCGACGTAGTCGCGGACGACCGGGTCGTTCAGCTCCGTGTGCCAGTCCACCTTCACGGCTCCGGGAATGTGGCCCGTCTCGTAGAGCAGCACGTCTTCGTCGGATTCGACCACGACGAGACCCGGCTGGCCGAGGCGCTCCTGCAGCCATTCACCGGTGACGAGACGGCCGGGCTCGGCGTAGTCGGCGAACTTGGGCGAGGTGGTGTCGAACTCGACGGTCACGGGGTCTCCTCGGTCGGGGCGATGGGTGCGGCGGCATAGGCTGGACACCGCACCTTCGACCCTAGATCCGCCGTGTCGGGGCACGCACCCTCCCGTAAGACTTGGACACAGGACGGCCATGACCTCGACTCCCGCAACGACTGGGCTCATCCACCTCACCGAGCGCGAGCCGGCCGTCTCAGGGGCCGAGATGGTCGATGCTCTCGTGCCCCCTCCGCAGTTCGACGGCGCGACCTTCGAGTCGTACCGGGCGGATGCCGCATATCCCTCGCAGCAGGAGGCCAAGGAACTGCTGCAGGCGTTCGCGGGGAGGCAGGCGGCGCCGGCGAAGAAGGGCGGGTTCTTCCGGCGGGCCGAGAAGACGCCCCCGGTCAAACCGGGCGTGTACCTCGACGGGGGCTTCGGCGTGGGAAAGACCCACCTGCTCGCCTCGATCTACCACGCGATGCCCGCCCGCCGGAAGTACTTCGGTTCCTTCATCGAGTACACGGCGCTGGTCGGCGTTCTCGGATACGCGAAGGCCGTCGAGCTGTTCCGCGGCTCCGACCTGCTCTGCATCGACGAGTTCGAGCTCGACGACCCGGGCGACACGATGGTGATGACCCGTCTGCTGGGGGAGCTGGTGGCATCCGGAACACGGCTCGCCGCCACGTCGAACACCCCGCCCAACGCGCTGGGCGAGGGGCGGTTCGCCGCTCAGGACTTCCTCCGCGAGATCCAGTCGATGTCCGACAGCTTCCGCACCATCCGCATCGACGGGACGGACTACCGCCAGCGCGCCATCGACGGCGCGGCCCGCGTGCTCGGTGACGACGAATACCGACAGGCGGTGGATGCCGCCTCCGCCGGGGGAGTGGCATCCGATGACGCCTTCTCGGAGCTCGTGGCTCACCTCGCGCGCGTGCACCCCTCGCGCTTCATCCGCCTCATCGACGGCGTCACCACGATCGGCCTGCGTGACGTGCAGGTGCTGCACGACCAGTCGGCGGCATTGCGCCTGGTCGCGTTCGTCGACCGGGCCTATGACGCGCAGATCCCGATCCGTGCCACTGGCGCACCGCTGAGCAGCGTGTTCAGCGAGGAGATGCTGGGCGGCGGGTACCGAAAGAAGTACCTCCGCGCGGTGTCGCGCATGGTCGCGCTCACGCATTCGTGAGCTACTCATCAGTGGCCTGAAGGTGCGCGAAACGCAGTGTTTACCGGAGTGAGCTCACTGTAACGTGCTCGAAACACGAGGCGAACGACGACGGTAACCGGGAGTGGGAACACTGAGGGGACCCGACGCTTTACCTGCGTCCCTGCAGAGAGGTTCCCTCCGAGATGGATCAAGGCAACACCGCATTCATCCTGATAGCAGCGGCACTCGTGCTGCTCATGACGCCAGGACTCGCGTTCTTCTACGGCGGTCTCGTCAAGGCCAAGAGCGTCATCAGCATGATGATGATGAGCTTCGGCGCCATGGGGCTCATGGGCGTGCTGTGGGTGCTCTACGGGTACTCCATCGCCTTCCCCACCACGGCTGAGGGCACCACTCAGGTGCCGTGGGCGATCGACTTCACGAACTTCAGCCTCGCCGGCGTGCTCGAAGCCCCCGAGGGTGCGGCCTACCCGCCGCTCGCGTTCGTCGCCTTCCAGGCGACCTTCGCCATCATCACCGTCGCCCTGGTCTCGGGCGCCATCGCCGACCGTGCCAAGTTCGGCGCGTGGATGGTCTTCGCCGCCATCTGGGCCACGGTCGTCTACTTCCCGGTCGCCAGCTGGGTCTTCAACTTCGGCCTCGCCGAGGACGGCTCGTTCGCGTACGGCGGATGGATCACCCACGGTCTGCAGGACGTGTTCGGCGTCGGCGCGATCGACTTCGCCGGTGGTACCGCGGTCCACATCAACGCCGGTGCCGCGGCCCTCGCCCTCGCCCTGGTGCTCGGCAAGCGCGTCGGCTTCCAGAAGGGTGCTCACGTCCCCCACAACCCGCCGTTCGTGCTCCTCGGCGCCGGCCTGCTGTGGTTCGGCTGGTTCGGCTTCAACGCGGGTTCCGAGCTCGCCGCCGACAACACCGCCGCCCTCGCGTTCGTGAACACGATCGCCGCTCCCGCAGCCGCTCTGCTCGCCTGGTTGATCGTCGAGAAGGTCAAGGACGGCAAGCCCACCTCGGTGGGTGCCGCCTCGGGTGCCGTCGCCGGTCTCGTCGCCATCACCCCCGCGTGCGCCTCGCTCACGCCGTTCTGGGCTATCGTCCTCGGCCTGGTCGCGGGCGCGGTGTGCGCCCTCGCGATCGAACTGAAGTTCAAGCTCGGCTTCGACGACTCGCTCGACGTGGTCGGCATCCACCTCGTGGGTGGTCTCATCGGAACGCTGTACCTCGGCTTCTTCGCCAACGGCTCGGGCCTGATCTACAGCGGCTCGCTCAACCAGCTGCTCGTGCAGGCCATCGCCGCCTTCACGGTGCTGATCTACTCGTTCGTGCTCGCCTTCATCATCGGCTTCGCGGTCGACAAGACGATCGGCTTCCGCGTGAAGAACGAGGACGAGATCGCCGGCATCGACACCGTCGTGCACGGCGAAGAGGGCTACGTGCTCTCCGACACCCGCGGCTGATCCGCTTCACCCCGAACGGGGCGTCACCGATTCGTCGGTGACGCCCCGTTCTTCGTGTCTAGGGTGGGCGGTATGGGAACCGCCTCACGTCTGATCTCCGCCGTGCTGGGCCTGCTGCGCCCGTCCGCCCCGCAGGCGCGTCCCGCGGCGACCCGGCCGACATCCGCCCGGCCCGCGCCGGGAAGGGCCTCGGAACGCCCCGTGGCACCGCGGGGGAGCGAGACGGTCGAGATCGACCCACCGCGACGGCTGACATTGGCGTACGCCCCCCGACGGGACAACGCTCCCGACGGCGGCGAGATCGTCTGGACCTGGGTGCCGTACGAGGAGCGCGACGGGCGCGGCAAGGACCGCCCCGTGCTCGTCATCGGGAGAGCGGATGCCACCCGCTCCTACGCCGTGCGCCTGACCAGCAAGCCGCACGACGGCGACCGGCAATACCTCGCGCTCGGCACGGGGGAGTGGGACCCGCAGAGACGCCCCTCGTGGGTCGACGTCGAGCAGGTCTATCTCGTGCACGACGCGGGCATGCGCCGCGAGGCGGCGGCCCTGGACCGCAAGAGATTCGACACCGTTGCCGCGGCCCTGGCGGCACGCTACGGATGGGCCCGGAGCTGAGGAAGCTTTCGCTTCATCTCCCGGCGGCGACCGCGGCATCGGCGGCCTCGGCCAGCCACGGCTCGAGGGATGCCGCGAAGGTCGCCGTGAGGTGGTCGGGGTCGCGATAGACGTCTACCCCTCCCACGACGGGAGAGCACGTCCGGTCGTCGCAGTACACGTCGCTGAAATCCACGATGTGCACGGTCTCCGACCCCGCGGCCGCGGCGACGAACGCGTCCACCGCCGGCAGTGCGGCGCGGCGGTCGACGAGGCACGCCGCCACCGGCCGGTTCAGGAGACAGACGTTGGGATTCGCCTGCACCGACGGGTTGTCCGCAATGGCGAGCAAGGGAATGCCCCGAGCGACGAGGGGAGCCCACGCCGATCGGAACCCCTGCTCCGCGGCATCCGCCTCGGAAGGATGCCCCTCCACGGCGTAGGAGGTCCCTCCGAAGGCGGAGGTGACGACGAGGGCGGGTGCCTTCGTCGCGAGGATGCCGTCCACCTCCGCACGCCACACCGAACACGCTCTGCCGAACGGGCCGTCATCGGCGAGCGGCGTCGAGCTCCACGGACATCCACCCTTCAGCAGGGCGGTCAACCGCCATCCCCGCTTCTCGGCGATGTTCGCCAGAACGTCGACGTATTGGAACGCGTGGCTGTCGCCGATCAGGATGATCTCAGGCGCAGCAGCATCCGCGGACCCGAAAGAGCAAGGGCGCGCCTCACTCTCGTCGTACGACACCAGGCAGGTCCGGTCCGATGGTCCGTCCATCCCCGCCGCTGCAGGAGACGGCGTGAAGGAGTCGAAACGGGCCGACGCGCAGGCCGGGTCTTTGATCGCCGCGGCGGCGGAGCACGGCGCGGGAGCAGCGTGGGCGGCGCTGATCTCGGCGCGCGCCTGCTGGTAGCGCGGGAGCACCGCCAGCCCCGCTCCGGCGGTGACGACGACCGCGACCGCCATGGCGGCCGCGGTGAGCCACAGCGTGCGGCCCGCCGGCCTGTGCACGAGGACGGGGAGCGCCCGCATCGGCTCCTCGACCCAGCGCCGGGTCGCCCACGCCATGCCGACGCACACCACCAGCAGCAGCAGACGTTGCAACAGGTCGCCCGTCCAGAACGGCAGCGAGGGAGCCGTGAGCAGAAGGGGCCAGTGCCAGAGGTAGAGACTGTACGACACGGAGCCCAGGAACGAGAACGGTGGGAGCGTGATCACCGCCGTGGCGGCCCATGGCCGGCGCTCGGGGCCGGCCATGATCACCATCGCCGTCGCGATGACCGGGACGAGGGCGAGGTATCCCGGGAAGCGGAGCGTGCCGTTCAGCAGGTAGAACGACGCGAGGAGCACGCCGAGTCCCACCCACCCCAGGACGACACGGAAGATGCGGGAACGCACGCGCAGGGCCGGGAGCAGCGCGAGCAGTGCGCCCACGCCGAATTCCCAGACGCGCGTGAACGTCGTGAAGTACGCGGCAGCGGGACTCACGGCGGTGAACCACACGCATCCGACGAAGCTGAGGGCGGTCGTCAGCCCCACCGTGACGATGAGCATCCGCCCACGAGCGCGTGCGACGCGACGCGCCAGGACCACCGCGCCGATCAGCAGAAGCGGCCAGACCACGTAGAACTGCTCCTCGACCGAGAGCGACCAGTAGTGCTGTGAGAGCGACGGATCTCCCGAGTGGCCGAGGTAGTTCGCGGACGTTGCGACGAGGTACCAGTTCTCGACGTAGAAGATCGACGCCACGATCTCCTTCAGTCGTGACGGTGCTTCGGAGACGGGGACGAACCAGGGTGTCGCGATCACGACCGCGCAGAAGGCGAGGACGACGAGGGCGGCGGGCAGGAGCCGGCGAGCCCGTCTCGCCCAGAATGCGGCGAGCCTGACGGTTCCGGTCGTCTCGATCTCGCGGGCGAGGTGCGAAGTGATCAGCAGCCCCGAGATGACGAAGAAGACGTCGACTCCGGCGAACCCGCCGGGCAGCGCACCGGGCCAGACGTGGAAGACCACGACGGCCAGGACGGCGACCGCGCGCAGACCCTGCACGTGGGGGAGGAAGCTGTGAGCGGGAGCGGCGACGCGAGCGTCGGCGTCGGACACGAGGGCAGGCACCCGCGCAGCCTAAGGAGCGACGCGCACCCGTCCAGATGGCCGTCGATCAGTCCGAGTCTGTTGAATCACGATCGTGCGGCGGGGGAGTGGTGCCCGACGCCGCGACAGAGCACCATCCTCAGCCCTCAGGGCCGCGTGAGGGATCTCGCCGCCATGCTGAGCGCTTGCCCGGCACGGCCGCCCGATTCACCCTCAGCCTCACCCATGATCTGACGGTCTCGACGCGGATCGACGCCGAGTTGCTCGAGGTCACCCGCAAGCTGCGGGTCGGGTAGCGAAACGACGAGAGCCCCCGGCGAACCGGGAGCTCTCTGTGGTGGGCGATACCAGACTCGAACTGATGACCTCTTCCGTGTGAAGGAAGCGCGCTACCAACTGCGCCAATCGCCCGCATCCCGTGCGGGACTCATCGATCGTACCGGATGCCGGGAGGTGCTTCAGACCATACCGTCGAGACACTCCCGGGCCGCGTCTGGTTTTGCGCGGACGCGGAGATCGGGTAATGTCTTACGAGTGCCCGGGGGAAACGCCGGGAACGAAATGCGGATGTAGCGCAGTTGGTAGCGCACAACCTTGCCAAGGTTGGGGTCGCGAGTTCGAGTCTCGTCATCCGCTCGAGTGGAGGGATCTCCGTCTGGGAAACCAGCGGGGCATCACGACACGTGGGTCGAACCACACACGGTGGCGTGGCCGAGCGGCTAGGCACCGGCCTGCAAAGCCGTTTACACGGGTTCGAATCCCGTCGCCACCTCAACTCATAAGAGAACAGCCTGTACAGGCGCGATTGGCGCAGCGGTAGCGCGCTTCCCTGACACGGAAGAGGTCACTGGTTCGATCCCAGTATCGCGCACCGATAAAAACCCCCGGTTCGCCGGGGGTTTTTTGGTTTCGCCGACCTTCTGGCCGTCCACTGACGTCACGCACGCCGACCGAGCCACAGGGCGCCTCAGCTCGGGCGTCGACTCAGGCAGCTCGCCGTGGCGGGGTTTCGAGCACTCGTGATGCGGCGGTCGGCGGTGACGGTTCTCGAGCATGCGTGCAGAGCGCCGCGCGCGGGGCGGGAGAATGCGCCATCGCCAGGTCTCGAGCGGCTCGGAACGCGGGGTCTCGGGACACTCCGCCTCGGCGCGTGACAGCCGTCACGTCGTCGGCCCTGGCGAGAGTCGCGCCACGACCGCGGCTGGCAATTCCTGCCCTGAGGGGGAACGCCACTCGATCACCGCGACGCACGGCCTGCGGGAGAGTGTCGCCCCCGCCGCCAGTAAGGGGGGCTGCGGAGTGCCTGGCGGCGGGGACAGATAAAAGCTATCCCATGTCCGCCAAATGGGGGACACGAAATCGCCCATCTTGATCGGGTCCTCAGAAGATGTTGAGCTTGCCGCCACCGCGTCGTGTCGGGCTGCAAACTGATCGTCCCCGCCGCAGCTGGAACGGGTGTGGGGTCTACCGAGCGGCGGGGACACCTCGAAAATAGGGCAGCAGCGGGGCCTGGTGCGGACGCGCCGTCGACCCTTGCGCCTTCCTTGTGCTCATCTTGAGGTTCGCCGCCCTCAGTTCGCGGGGGAGACCCGCATCGATCCTCCCCTCGCCGGCGATCCGGCCGAATACGGCCAGTAGCCTGAATGCCATGACTGTTCCCGACACCCTGTGGCGTGAGATCGCGGCATCCCCGTTCGTCTCTCTCGGCACCTATCGCCGCAACGGCGCGCTGGTGGCCGTGCCGGTGTGGATCGCGCGCGACGGAGATGAACTCGTGGTCACCAGCGAGCGAACGACGGGCAAGGTGAAGCGCCTGCGAAACGACGGTCGGGTGACCCTCCGCCCCTGCAGCCGGATGGGCGCGGTCGAACCGGACGCCATCACGGTCGAGGCCAGAGGCCGGATCACGGGTCCCGCCACCGACGACGAACGGGCCGACAGCGCACTGCGCCGCAAGTACGGACTGCAGTATCGGGCCATCCTCGGGTTCGAGTCGCTGGTGCGTCGCGTGCAGCGCAAGCCCGGCGACCGCGTCATCATCCGCATCTCCCGCTCCGCCTGACGACCGCGCGCGTGCCGACGCGATGAGCGCTGTCCGGAATGCGATAGAGCCCGCGCGGGGGTTTGCGAGCGCCGCGGTCGCGCGAGACAGTCTTAAGACGAATCAGCGGTCGTCGTCCCCGGGTTCCGTGCCCTCCGCTCGCTCGAGTCGCGGGCGGCGACGACGACCTCGTTGGGGGGGCACCGTGGGCAAGTTCATCTACGACGGCGACATCAAGGTCGATTTCGAGGACCGGCTGCTCGCTCATCTACAGGCCGTGATCATGGCCAAGGTCCGTCGCGGAGAGAGCTTTCCCTTCACGTGGAAAGACGAGATCAGCACCGGCGGCGGACGGACCACCGTCTACATCCATCCCCACGTCTCGCTGGTGTTCAAGTACCACGGCAGCCGGTCACCGCAGTTGAGTCCTGCCTGGCTCCACGCCCTGACCTACAACGCGAATTCGGGCCGCGGCTTGTACGTCATCCCGGAGCCCGACGACGTCGCTCCGCGCGAGAGTCAGCGACGCGAAGAGATGGTGTTCCGCGAGGTGCCGAACGACCAGGCACCGGCGCCCTCCGTGCCCTGATCGGGGAATGCATCGCGGCGCCCCTGGTTGTGTCGGGTGTGAGCGATTGGATGCAGGCCAAGCCGTATTTCGAGACCGATGCCATCGCGCACCTCGCGACGGTGATGCGCGACGGATCCCCGCATTCGGTCCCCCTCTGGGTGGGCGTCGAGGGGGACAGGCTCGCGATCTTCACCGAGGTGGACGCCCTGAAGGATCGCAACATCCGCCGTGACCCGCGTGTCGCGATCTCGGTGACCGGTGCCGAGAATCCCTACGCGATGGCCTTCGTTCGCGGAGTAGCGATCGAGCGCATCGAGGGCGCCGACGCACTGCCCTATGTCGATCGCATCGCCGCCGTGTACACGGGCGCTCCGTACGAAATGCGCGAGGGTCTCGCTGTGTGGCTCATCGAACCTCGGAAGGCCTGGGCGCGCGCGTACGAGGATTGAGCGGCCGCGCTAGGGCGGTCGATGGAGACCGGGGCACGCCAGGTCACCGCCCGAGCGGCAGCACGCCCAGCAGCACGATCAACGGCGCGATCACGGCGCCGAGCACGATGAAGCGGCTCCATCGCACCTCGACCCCGGCCGCCACGAGGCGCTCGTGCCACAGCAGTGTGGCCAGCGACGCCCACGGCGTGACGATGGGGCCGGCGTTCACGCCGACGAGTAAGGCCGCGAGACGGGCGGGCGAGCCCGCCACCGACTCCAGCGCGAGGTAGGCCGGAAGGTTGTTGATCCCGTTCGCCGCAAGAGCGCCCACCCCGGCGAGCTGCCACAGGGAGACCAGGTCGTCGCCCGTCCCGGCGAGCACGGACGTCACCTGCCCGATGCCCAGTGCCTCCAGCGCTCCGACGGCGAGGAACAGGCCCCCTGCGAACACCAGCAGGGACCACGGGATCAGACGGATGCCGAGGGCCCGCGGCGCCCGCCACGCGAAAGCCACCACGAGCACGACCGCGGCGCCGAGTGCCGGCATCCACGGTTCGAGACCGACCACGAGCAGGGGGAGGAGCGCGAGCGTCACGACACCCGCGACCCGCAGGAGCAGCGGGTCGGAGACGGTGGGAGGGGCAGCATCCGGGTACGTCTTGGGGAGCCGGCGCAGGAAGACCAGCGTCAGCACCACGACCGAGACCGCGATCGCGATCAACGCCGAGGGACCCAGCAGGGCGAGGAACGCGATCGGGTCGTGTCCGCCGCCGAGGGCCTCGGACGCCAAGAGGTTGGTGAGATTCGACACCGGCAGCACGAGCGAGGCGGTGTTCGCCAGCACCACCGTGACGAATGCGAAGGGCAGAGGGTCGAGCTTCCGTGCCACCGCCATCGAGATCACGACCGGCGTGAGCAGAACCGCGGTGGTGTCCAGTGAGAGGAACGCCGTCGCCGCCGTCGCCAGCGCCACCACGAGCACCCACAGCCAGACCGTGCGGCCCCGAGCGATCCGGGCGAGCCGCGCCGCGACCACGTCGAACAAGCCCGCTTTCGACGCCAGCTCGGCGACCACGGTGACGGCGACCACGAAGAGGAGGATCGGCCACACCCGGTCGGCGACGGCGAGGGCATCGCCCGTGGGGAGGGCGCCGGTGAGCAGCGCGACGATCCCGAGGATCCAGAGCACGCCGCCGATGATGGCCAGAGTCACCGCTCCACTATGGGGCACGTCCGGTGCGGTCGAGACCATGCCCGCCCGGTAGCCTGGAATCGACCCCTTCAGGAGATGTGCTGTGACTGATTTCCCCGCCGATGGCTTCGCCCTCTTCCCCGACCGTTCGGTCGTCGCGCTGCGCGTGAACGGAGAGCTGAAAGACCTGGCCACGACAGTGACGGCCGACGACGCCGTAGAACCGGTCACGATCGACAGTGCCGACGGTCTCTCGATCCTGCGGCACTCGACCGGCCACGTGCTCGCCCAGGCCGTGCAGCGGGTCAAGCCCCAGGCCAACCTCGGCATCGGTCCGCCCGTCACCGACGGCTTCTACTACGACTTCCAGGTCTCCGAACCCTTCACCCCCGACGACCTCAAGGTCATCAAGAAGGAGATGGAGCGCATCGTCCGCGAGAACCAGCGGTTCGTGCGTCGCGTCGTCACCGACGACGAGGCCCGCGCCGAGCTCGCCGATGAGCCCTTCAAGCTGGAGCTGATCGGCCTCAAGGGCGGGTCCGCCGAGGCCGCCGAGGGTGCATCCGTCGAGGTCGGAGCCGGAGAGCTGACCATCTACGACAACGTCACCCGCGACGGCGAGACCGCGTGGAAAGACCTCTGCCGTGGGCCGCACGTGCCCGGAACGCGCCTGATCGGCAACGGGTGGGACCTCACCCGCATCGCGGGCGCCTACTGGCGCGGCAGCGAGAAGAACCCCCAGCTGCAGCGCATCTACGGCACCGCGTGGCCGACCAAGGACGAACTGCGCGCCTATCAGCACCGTCTGGAAGAGGCCGCGAAGCGCGATCACCGCAAGCTCGGCAAAGAGCTCGACCTCTTCTCGTTCCCCGACGAGATCGGTCCGGGGCTCAGTGTGTTCCACCCCAAGGGCGGCATCATCCGCTACGAGATCGAGCGTTACATGCGCGAACGCCTGCTGGCCAGCGGCTACGAGGTCGTGAACACCCCGCACATCACCAAGGGCGACCTGTTCATGACCAGCGGTCACCTCCAGTGGTACGCCGACGGCATGTACCCCCCGATGGTGCTCGACGAGGTCGTGGATGCCGACGGGCACGTGTCGCGCGAGGGCCAGGAGTACTACCTGAAGCCCATGAACTGCCCCTTCCACAACCTGATCTTCCGCTCGCGCGGACGCAGCTATCGTGAGCTGCCGCTGCGCCTGAGCGAGTTCGGGTCGGTCTACCGCTACGAGAAGAGCGGAACCCTCGCCGGCCTCACGCGCGTGCGCGGCATGACCCAGGACGACACCCACATCTACGTCACGGCCGACCAGGTCAAGGGCGAGCTCACCCACAGCCTCGACTTCGTGCTGCAGACGCTGCGCGACTACGGCCTGAACGACTTCTATCTCGAGCTCTCGACGAAGGAGGAGGGGAACCCGAAGTTCATCGGCGACGACGCGCTGTGGACCGAGGCGACCGACACGCTGCGCGAGGTCGCCGAGGCCTCGGGCCTCGAGCTCGTACCCGACCCGGGTGGCGCGGCGTTCTACGGCCCCAAGATCTCGGTGCAGGCTCGGGATGCCATCGGCCGCACGTGGCAGATGTCGACCATCCAGCTCGATTTCAACCAGCCCGAGCGCTTCGAGCTCGAGTACACCGGGCCCGACGGCGAGAAGCACCGCCCCGTGATGATCCACCGTGCCCTCTTCGGCTCGGTCGAGCGCTTCTTCGCGATCCTGCTCGAGCACTACGCCGGCGCCTTCCCGGTGTGGCTGGCGCCCGTGCAGGTCGTGGCCGTGCCGGTCGCTGCGGAGTACGGCGACTACCTCCACGGAATCGTCGCCGATCTCAAGAGCAGGGGCGTCCGCGCCGAGGCCGACCACAGCGACGATCGCATGCAGAAGAAGATCCGCACGCACACCACGCAGAAGGTCCCGCTCATGCTGATCGCCGGTGAGCAGGACCGCTCGAACGGCACGGTTTCGTTCCGCTTCCGCGACGGCACTCAGCTCAACGGCATCCCCGTCGACGAGGCGGTGTCCCGAATCACCGGCGCGATCTCCACCCGCACGCTGGTGAACACGGCCGAGGAACTGGCGTGACGAGCGACCCGCCCGCCGCTGCGACGCCGTCCGTTCCCGCGAACGACTCAGCGGCGGGCGAGGCTCCGGTCGACGCCCCCACCACGGATGCCGAGCTCGTCGATGCCATGACCCTTCCGGGGGTGCCGGACGAGTTCCAGCGCCTGTGGACTCCGCATCGGATGGCGTACATCTCGGCCGGGCGCGAGCCGATGGAGAAGAACTGCCCGTTCTGCGCGGCCCCGGACATGTCCGACGAAGACGGCCTGGTCGTCGCGCGCGGCACCACGGCCTACGTCCTGCTCAACCTCTTCCCCTACAACTCCGGGCACCTGCTCGTCTGCCCCTACCGTCACATCGCCACCTACGACCAGGCGACCGACGAAGAGGTCGCGGAGATCGGCGCGTTGACGCAGCGCGGCATGCGCGTGCTGCGCGCGGTGTCGCGCTGCGACGGGTTCAACCTGGGCATGAACCAGGGGGCGATCGCCGGCGCCGGAGTCGACGCGCACCTGCACCAGCACATCGTCCCGCGCTGGGCGTCGGACGCCAACTTCTTCCCGATCATCGCCAAGACCAAAGCTCTGCCCCAACTACTCGGCGACGTCCGCCGTACCGTCGCCGAGGCGTGGGGCGCCTGAGCCGCCACGCGAACCGGGAAGCGTGACTCGCGGCCGGCGCTCCTCCACCGCGTGCGACGAGGGAGCCGCGAACCGCCCGCACCGCGCTTCCCGTCGCCGCTCTCATCGGCGTGCTCTTCGCGACCGCGGGGTGTGCGACGTCGCCGGACCCTCTGGGCGTTAGCGAGGACCGTGAAGGCGAAACACCGCTGGAGGGCGGAGAAAAGTTGGGAGCGATCGGCGGGGACGGGACGCGGGCTCCGCAGACCCGTACGGCGACTGAGACGAGCGCACCCCGCGCACGATGCGCACCGAGGACGTCGTCGGAAAAGACTTTCTGACCCGCGTCCACATTGACCTTGACAGCGCCGTATCCGATGGGACAGGGTGGCCGATAAGCGAAGTGTTAGCGTGAACATGGACGTTCCTGCTTCGCGATGATCGCGTCCCCCCGGCGATATCGTCACCCGATGAGATCGGCGACCCCTGCGTTCCTGTGGCGCGGGGTGGAGGCGCCCCGCTTGTCCGACGCCGCCTCGCCCGGCCGTCCGACGAGCGTCGAAACACCCTCGGATCACCGCGCCGGTGGTCCGACGATCCGAATGGCACACCATGTCACGGACGACGACGTCCCCGACGAAATCCCCCACGACGCGAGGCACGAAGGTGAAAGCGCTCGCCGTCGTCTTCGCATCCCTCGTCATCGGCCTCACGACCCTCGGCGTGGCCACACCCGCCGCGGCCGCCGCGCCGGTCGGTACAGGCTCCAATCAGGAGATCCGCAACCAGCAGAACACCCTCTGCATGGACGACTACGCCTTCAACACCCAACCCGGCGCGGAGGTGCGTCAGTGGACGTGCCTCGAGGGGCAGAACCAGCTATGGGCGGTCACCGACCTCGGCAACGGTTACGCCGAAATCAAGAACCGATACAGCAACCTCTGCCTCGACAACTTCAACTTCGCCACCGCACCCGGATCCGAGGTGCGTCAGTGGACGTGCTCTCGGAACAACGTGCAGCAGTGGCAGTTGGCCGACGCGGGCGGCGGCTGGACCGAGATCCGCAACAGGCACAACAACCTCTGCCTGCAGAGCGTCGCCTCGCCGGTCGACGGTGGTCTGCTTTCGCAGCAGACCTGCAACGGCTCGAGCGTTCAGCGCTGGCGGCTCACCGACCCGAACGTGTCGAAGATGACCTACACGCTGGCCAGGTCGTCGAACCCGTCCGCCGATGAGATCGACGCCTACGCACGCATCACCGACGCGATGGACCGCGCCCTCGCCCGCTACAACAAGTTCAACAACACCCAGCGTCAGCTCTGGGTCTCGTACGACCCGGGCGTGCAGACCGCGGATGCCACCATCTACGGCAACATCCGCTTCGGCGCCAACCGCGGCTTCATGCAGGAGGGCACCGCCCTGCACGAGATCGCACACACCGTTGGTGTGGGCACCGCCTGGAACTTCCAGAGCAAGGTCGACGCGCAGGACTGGCCGGCCGCGGTGCCGCTACTGCGCACGTGGGACGGCCCCGAGGCGCGGATCAATGGCGGGGGGAGCCACATGTGGCCCTACGGTCTGAATTACTCGAACGAGTACTCCGAGCTGAACTTCGACCGCCACGTGCGTCTCGTGCAGGCGATGCACCACGACGGACTCTGACACCTCGAATCCGGCATCACGGCTGCGGGGCCGACCGTTCTGCGAGCGGTCGGCCCCGGAGTCGCCCCGAGCAGAAAGACTCGCGGAGCGCGCAGGGGGCCGGTCAGCGCACCTGCCGTACGCCGAACTGCAGGCGCGGGTGGGCGTAGGCCTCCTGCGATTCGATCAGACGGAGCTCTCGCGACCCCGACTCGTACGTGTTCGTGAGGAGATCGAAGACACTGGATGCCGTGCGCGCGAGCGCGTCGGCCGCATCGCCGCCGCTGCGGCGGTAATGCGCGGTGAAGAGCGCGGCGGTGACGTCGCCCGAGCCGTTGGCCTTCATCGGGATGAGCGGGGTCTGCACGATCCAGGCGCCGTTGTCGTCGACGACCATCATCTCGATGGTGTCGCTCTCGCGGTCGGGGCGCTCGACGCTCGTGACGAGGATGGTCTGCGGGCCGCGGCCTCGCAGCACGTCGGCGGACTCCAGGGTGGAGTCGATGCTCCCGGGCTCGGTTCCCGTCAGGAAGCCCAGCTCGAACTGGTTCGGAGTCAGGATGTCGGCGACGGGCACCACGCGCCCACGGAGCAACTCGGGGATGGCGGGGGCCACGAAGCATCCCGACTTGGCGTTGCCCATGACGGGATCGCACGCGTAGACGGCATCCGGATTCGCC
The DNA here is from genome assembly GCF_052045385.1 of Microbacterium sp. 22296. Classification (NCBI taxonomy): domain Bacteria; kingdom Bacillati; phylum Actinomycetota; class Actinomycetes; order Micrococcales; family Microbacteriaceae; genus Microbacterium; species Microbacterium sp. 22296. Next base: position 565,011 of record NZ_JBQEOS010000001.1, read on the forward strand.
TTCTTCACCCGTGCGACGGTGTCGATGATGACATCGGCGATACCCTCACCGCCCTGGTAGCCCGAGAGCACCACATCGATCTGCGGAAACACCCCGCGGTCCTCGATACCGGCGATGACGGCCGCCACGTCGTCGGGGGAGATGAGCGGACCCCGCCACGCGCCGTAGCCGGTGTGATTGGAGAAGTTGACCGTGTAGACGGGCAGGACCTCGACGCCGATGCGCTGGAGGGGGAAGACCGCGGCGGAGTTGCCGACGTGTCCGTACGCGACGGCGGACTGGATCGAGAGAACCTTCATGCCTCGATCCTTCCACTTCGCACGCCCGAACGACGCGTGCCCGCGGCGACGGCGATGTCGTCGGCGAGGGCCGCGGCCGAGGAATCGTCGAGATCGTGAACGGTGAGCCGGAGGAAGGCCCCCGCGTGATCGGGGGAGAGGAAGAACGGGTCGCCCTCGCGCACGAGCCACCCCCGCCGCATGAGCTCCTCGCGCACCCTCGCCGCTGGAACGGGAAGCGGCACCCACAGGTTGAGCCCGTCACCGGGGGTCGTGGGCAGACCCCGCTCGGTGAGCGCCCGGGCGAACGCGTCGTTGCGGGAGGCGTAGTGCGCGGCGGCGCGCTCGATGTCGCCGCGCACCGCGTCATCGGTCACCAGCGCGAGGGTCAGTCGTTGCAGGATGTGGCTCACCCAGGTGGTGCCCGGAGTCAGACGTACCGCGAGACCGTCGGCGGTGTCGGGATCGGATGCCGTGACGGCGAGGCACGTGTCGGGGCCCAGGAACTTCGACATCGATCGGATGCGCGCCCACCGCCGCTGCGCGGGACCGATGACCGAGTGCAGCGGCGCCCGCGAGAGGAGTGAGAAGTGGTCGTCTTCAATGACGAGCACATAGGGGTGGTCTTCGAGAACGGCGCGCAGGGTCGCCGCGCGCTCGACGCTCAAGCTCGCGCCCGTGGGGTTGTGCGCGCGCGGCGTGCAGATCACGGCCCGCACCCCCGCTTCGAGCGCGGCGCGGAGACCGTCGACGGTCATGCCCTCGGCATCCACCGCGACGGGGACGGCGCGGTATCCGCCGGTACGCACCGTATGAAGGGCGGAGAGGAAGCAGGGATCTTCCAGAGCGACCGCATCGTCACGCTGGAGCGCCTGGGAGAGAAGGCGCTCGATCGCGTCGCTCGCGCCGCTGGTGACGGTGATGCGCACGTCGTCGTGCGGAAGCTGATCGGTCATCCACTCGCGCGCCCAGGCTTCGAGGCCGGGATCGATGACCGGCTCACCGTAGAGCACGGGCCGGGTCGAACGGGCGAGGGCCGCGGTCGGATCCGGGATGAGGGCGGGATCGGGGTTGCCCGTGCCGACGTCGCGCAGCACGGTGTCGGGCGCGTAACCCTCCTGCGCGACCGCGGTGCGGTCGGCTACGCGCGTACCGCCGCGCCCGCGCGCCTCCACGAGGCCCGCCTGCGCGAGCTGCCGATACGCGGCCACCACGGTGTTGCGGTTGACGCCGAGATCGACGGCGACGGCGCGCACCGAGGGCAACAGCGTGCCCGGGGCGAGCTCGCCTCTTTCGATCCGCGTGCGCAGATCGGCGGCGATCCCGGATGCCGAACTGCCGGTCAGATCGATGCTCATACGCCCCCTCGACTCACCATCAGCCTATGTCCTGCGTCATGCTACGGTTTGGCCTAAGCCAATCAACGCGCCACGCGGCGCGGAACCACGCGCCGGAGGGCGCGGAACGGAGTGGACATGACCGACACCGGAACCCCCCGCGTGAAGCGCGGTCTCGCCGAGATGCTCAAGGGCGGCGTCATCATGGATGTCGTCACCGCCGAGCAGGCCCGCATCGCCGAAGACGCCGGCGCCGTCGCCGTCATGGCGCTCGAGCGAGTCCCCGCCGACATCCGCGCTCAGGGCGGCGTCGCACGCATGAGCGATCCCGACCTGATCGACGAGATCATCGCGACCGTCTCCATCCCCGTCATGGCCAAAGCCCGTATCGGCCACTTCGTCGAGGCGCAGATCCTGCAGGAGCTCGGTGTCGACTACATCGACGAGTCCGAGGTGCTCTCGCCCGCCGACTACGTCAACCACATCGACAAGTACGGCTTCACCGTGCCGTTCGTGTGCGGTGCGACGAACCTGGGCGAGGCCCTGCGCCGCATCACCGAGGGAGCGGCCATGATCCGCTCCAAGGGCGAGGCCGGCACGGGCGACGTGTCGGAGGCGACCAAGCACATCCGAACCATCCGCGGTGAGATCAACGCCTTGCGCGCCAAGACCAAGGACGAGCTCTACGTGGCCGCGAAGGAGCTGCAGGCGCCCTACGACCTCGTCGCCGAGATCGCCGAGACCGGAAAGCTCCCCGTCGTCCTGTTCACCGCCGGGGGAGTGGCGACTCCGGCCGACGCCGCCATGATGATGCAGCTCGGCGCCGACGGCGTCTTTGTGGGCTCGGGCATCTTCAAGTCGGGCAATCCCGCCCAGCGCGCCGCCGCGATCGTGAAGGCCACCACCTTCCACGATGACCCGAAGATCGTCGCGGAAGCGTCGCGCGGGCTCGGCGAGGCGATGGTCGGCATCAACGTCGCCGACCTCCCCGCACCTCACCGCCTGGCCGAGCGTGGCTGGTAGCACCCCGCGCGTCGGAGTGCTCGCCCTCCAGGGCGATGTGTGCGAGCACCTGTCGATGCTGACCACCCTCGGAGCCGACGCACGACCCGTGCGTCGGCCCGAGGAACTCGCCGCCGTGGAGGGTCTCGTGCTCCCCGGCGGCGAGTCGAGCGTCATCGACAAGCTCGCTCGCGCCTTCGGACTGTTCGATCCGATTCGCGCGGCGATCGCCGCCGGCCTGCCGATGTACGGCACGTGCGCGGGCCTGATCCTGCTGGCCGACCGCATCGACGGGGCCATCGCCGGACAGCGGACGTTCGGGGGCATCGACGCGCGCGTCGCACGCAACGTCTTCGGCAGTCAGACCGCGTCGTTCGAGACCGATCTCGACGTACCGGCGTTGGGTGAACCCCCCGTGCACGCCGTCTTCATCCGTGCCCCCGCGGTCGTGGAGTGGGGCCCGGCCGCCGTGCCTCTGGCATCCCTTGCCGACGGACGCGTCGTCGCCATCGAACAGGGGGTACTGCTGGGAACGGCGTTCCACCCCGAATCGACGGGAGAGACGCGCCTTCACGAGCGGTTCCTGCAGCACGTGCGCAACCGACGCGGCATCAGCGCCCCCGCATCGTAAACTGGAGAAATGTCCGGACACTCCAAATGGGCCACGACCAAGCACAAGAAGGCGGTCATCGACTCCCGCCGCGCCAAGTCGTGGGCCAAGCTCATCAAGAACATCGAGGTCGCGGCGAAGCTCGGTGGAGCCGACCTCCAGGGCAACCCGACGCTGTTCGACGCGGTCCTGAAAGCCAAGAAGACCTCGGTCCCCAAAGACAACATCGACCGTGCCATCAAGCGCGGTGCCGGCATCGGCGGCGAAGCCGTCGAGTACGCCTCGATCATGTACGAGGGCTACGGCCCCAACGGCGTGGCGTTCCTCATCGAGTGTCTGACCGACAACAAGAACCGCGCCGCCGCCGAGGTGCGCACCGCCCTCAGCCGTAACGGCGGCACCCTCGCCGATCCGGGCAGCGTCGCCTACAACTTCAGCCGCAAAGGCGTCATCGTCGTGCCCGCCGAAGGGACGACCGAAGACGACGTCATGCTCGCGGTCCTCGAGGCCGGCGCCGAAGAGGTCGAGCCGCACGGCGAGGGGTTCGGCGTCATCACCGAGGCCACCGACCTCGTCTCGGTGCGCAGCGCCCTGCAGGAGGCCGGAATCGAGTACGACTCGGCCGACGTCGAGTTCGTCCCCTCGCTGAAGGTGGAGGTCGACGCGGACACCGCGCGCAAGGTGTTCCGCCTCATCGACGCCCTCGAAGACAGCGACGACGTGCAGAACGTCTACACGAACTTCGACCTCACCGCCGAGGTGCAGGCCGAGCTCGAGAACGACGAGTAAGGGCGCGCCCTCGATTCGCACACGGCCCCTGCGCTTAGCGTGGGGGCCGTGTCACGTTCCCTCCGCGTCCTCGGAATCGACCCCGGCCTCACCCGTTGCGGCGTCGGGGTCGTCGATGTCTCGCCGAACCGCACCGCATCTCTGGTGCACGTGGGGGTCGTCCGCTCCCTGACGACCGATCCCATCGAGAAGCGGCTCGCCGCGATCGCCGCCGGCATCCGTCTCGTGCTGGCCGAGCACGATCCCGGGGTGGTCGCCGTCGAGCGCGTCTTCGCGCAGAACAATCGTCATTCCGTGATGGGGACGGCCCAGGCCAGCGGCATCGCGCTCCTGCTGGCCGCAGAGCACGGCATCCCGGCCGCGACCCACACCCCGAGCGAGGTGAAGGCCGCGATCACCGGTTACGGCTCCGCCGACAAACTCCAGGTACAGACCATGGTCGCGCGCGTGCTGCGCCTCGATGCGCTTCCCCAGCCCGCGGATGCCGCCGATGCGCTGGCCATCGCGCTCTGTCACGCGTGGCGCGGGGGAGCGGAGTCCGTCTCCGACCAAGCGACGTTGACGCCCGCTCAGCGGGCGTGGCGGGACGCGGAGAAGCGTCGTTCTCCACAGGTCCGTGTCGCTCGAACGGATGTACGAACGGGTGCGTAAGCTACCGGCATGATCTCTTCGCTGCACGGGGCGGTGGCCCACGTCGCCGATGACTCGCTCGTGGTCGTGGTGGGCGGTGTCGGTTTCTCCGTCGCCGTCACCGCCCAATTGGCACGGACGGTCCACGTCGGGACAGACGTGCACCTGCACACGAACCTCATCGTGCGCGAAGACGCCCTGTCGCTGTTCGGCTTCGAGAGCCGCGAAGAGCTGGTCGTCTTCACGCAGCTCATCAGCGTGACCGGCGTCGGACCCAAGTCCGCGCTCGGCGTGCTGTCGTCGCTGACGGTGCCGCAGATCGCGCAGGCCGTCGCCGACGACGACGACGCGCCCTTCCGTCGGGTGTCGGGCATCGGCCCCAAGACCGCCAAACTCATCGTCGTGCAGCTCGCGGGCAAACTCGCCGTCGTCCCGACGACCGCTCCCGCAGCCATCGGTGCGCGCGGGCAGGTTCCCCTGCAGGTCACGCAGGCGCTGGTCGGGCTCGGATGGAGCGAGCGCACCGCGGCCGAAGCCGTGGCATCCGTCGCCGAGAACGCCTCCGACGGCGACCGCGCGTCGGTACAGGCGCTACTACGACTGACACTGGCGATGCTCGGACCCGCACGCAAGGAGACCGTGGGTGGCTGACGTCCGCGACGCCGGCACGCCCGACGACGACACCGAGCTCGCGATCGAAGGAGCGTTGCGCCCCGTCTCGCTGGACGAGTTCGTCGGTCAGCACAAAGTGCGCGCGCAGCTGCAGCTGCTGCTCGACGCCGCCCGCATCCAGCAGCGCTCGCCCGACCACATCCTGCTCTCGGGCCCACCCGGCCTGGGGAAGACGACGCTCGCTATGATCGTCGCCCACGAGAGCGGTCGACCGCTGCGCCTCTCGAGCGGACCGGCCATCCAGCACGCCGGAGACCTGGCGGCGCTGCTGTCCTCGCTCACGCCGGGCGAGGTGCTCTTCATCGACGAGATCCACCGCATGGCCCGCTCGGCGGAAGAGATGCTGTATCTCGCGATGGAGGACTTCCGCATCGACATCATGGTCGGCAAGGGCGCGGGCGCGACGAGCATCCCTCTCGACCTCTCCCCGTTCACCCTCGTCGGCGCCACGACGCGCGCGGGGCTCCTCCCCAACCCTCTGCGCGATCGCTTCGGCTTCACCGCCCACCTGGAGTACTACGAGCCCGAAGAGCTCGAGCTGGTGGTCTCACGCTCGGCATCACTGCTCGACGTGGGTCTCCCGGGCACAGCTCGTTCGGAGATCGCCCGCCGCTCGCGCGGCACACCCCGCATCGCGAACCGCCTGCTGCGCCGGGTGCGCGACTACCTCGTCGTCCACGGTCCCTCCGACGGCGCCGACGACGGTCACGCCGACCTCCGCACGGTGGGCGCCGCGCTCGATCTCTACGACGTCGACGCCATCGGCCTCGACCGCCTGGACCGCGCCGTACTCGACGCACTCGTGCGACGGTTCCGCGGGGGCCCGGTGGGTCTGAGCACACTCGCGGTCACCGTCGGAGAAGAAGCCGAGACCATCGAATCAGTGGTCGAGCCCTACCTCGTACGCATCGGATTCATGGGGCGTACGCCCCGCGGCCGCGTGGCGACGCCCGACGCCTACGACCACCTCGGCGCCCCCCATCCCGACGGCGTGCTCCGGTTCAGCCAGGGCGTATGACCTATACTCGGCGGGGGATTCCCCGACCCTCGCTAGGCAGTGCCGCACGGCGCGCCTGATTTGAAAGGTGCACCGCCTCCATGGATAGTCTCCTCCTTCCCCTTCTGCTGGCCGGTCTGCTCGTCTTCATGTTCGTGAGCTCCCGCCGCCGCCTGAAGAAGCAGAAGGCCGAGCAGGAGAAGAAGGCCCGCGACACGGTTCCCGGCGCCGAGGTGCTGCTGCAGGGTGGCCTCTACGGCACCATCGTCGAGTACGACGGTGAAGACCTCGACAAGCCGGCGCTCGTCGAGATCGCCCCCGGCATCGTCATCAAGGTGCACAGCCAGGCCGTGCTGCGCATCGTCGACCCGATCGAGGGAGCCGTCACCGAAGACGAGTTCATCGACGCCGAGGAGTCCGAGGCCGAGTACATCGCGGGGGTCGCCGACGGCGACACCACCTCGATCAGCGACGACAAGCGTGCCGCGCGTCAGGACACCGTCGACGTCGAGCGTGACGACAAGGACCGCCCCGCGGTCTGACCACCCCCTCTCCTTTCGTTCACCGCCGCACAGAAAGCCGACTCCGTGGCGCCCTCGACTCCCGTCCGTCACGCCTGGCGCGTTTTGACCGGACTGCTCGCCATCACCGGCGTGCTCTTCGGTATCAACGCCCTGGGTGTGTACACCTTCAATGCCAGCTCCTGGACCCCCGACCTCGCCCTCGACCTCCAGGGCGGCACGCAGATCATCCTGCAGGCCCAGACCACCGACGGCGCAGCGCCCGACGGCGAGCAGCTGCAGCAAGCCGTCACGATCATCCGTCAGCGCGTCGACGCCTCCGGTGTCGGTGAGACCGATGTCGCCACCGAGGGCGGCAGGAACATCGTCGTGCAGATCCCCGGCGAGGCCGACGAGGCCACGCGCCAGCGCATCCAGAGCTCTGCTCAGCTGCAGCTGCGTCCGGTGCTGTTCACGGGCTCGCAGGCGACCTCGTTCGTCGGTGCGGACGGCAACTCCACGCCGTACCCGACGCCCGACCCCGCACTGCCGGCGACGCCGACCGCTTCGCCCACCAGTGCGAGCGACCCGGCCTACATCACGCCGGCCCTGCAGGCGGAGTTCCTCGCTTACGACTGCGCCAACCCGCCGTCCGACCCGTCGCAGGCCCCCGCGGACCAGCCCATGATCACGTGCGGCATCGACGACGGCGGCAAGTACATCCTCGGCCCCGTCGAGCTGAACGGCACCGACATCGTCGACGCGACGAACGGCCAGGAGCAGAACACGGGTCGCTGGGCCGTCAACCTCGTCTTCAACGACCAGGGGACGGAGACGTTCGGTCAGATCAGCCAGCGCCTCGTCGCGCTGCAGGCCCCGCTCAACCAGTTCGCGTTCGTGCTCGACGGTTCGGTGCTGTCGGCTCCCGTCATGCAGGGCACGATCCTCGACGGGCGCCCGAGCATCACCGGCAGCTTCACGCAGGAGTCGTCGAAGGCTCTCGCCGACCAGCTGAAGTACGGTGCTCTGCCCCTGAGCTTCACGGTCGTCAGCTCCGACACCGTCTCGGCCACCCTCGGGTCGCAGCAGCTGCAGGTCGGATTCATCGCCGGCCTCATCGGCCTGGGCCTGGTCGCGATCTACTCGTTGATCGTCTACCGCGCGCTCGGCACCGTGATCATCGCGTCGCTCGGCGTGATGGCTGTGCTCACCTACGTGGCACTGTGCATCTTGGCCTGGCGTGCCGGGTTCCGTCTGTCGCTCGCCGGCGTCGCGGGTCTGATCGTCACGATCGGCTTCACGGCGGACTCGTTCATCGTCTACTTCGAACGCATCCGAGACGAGTTGCGCGACGGCAAGTCGATCACCGCGGCGGTCGAGGACGGATGGGCCCGCGCGAAGCGCACGATCTACATCTCGAAGTCGATCAACATCCTCGCGGCCGTCGTGCTGTACATCCTCGCGGATGCCACGGTGAAGGGCTTCGCGTTCACGCTCGGGCTGACGACCGCGATCGACATCCTGATCTTCATCCTCTTCACCCACCCGGTCATGCAGCTGCTGGCGCGCACACGCTTCTTCGGCTCGGGCCACCCGCTCTCCGGGATGGACCCGCAGGCGCTGGGAGCCGTCTACCGCGGCCGCGCCCAGTTCCGCGCCCCCGTCGCCGAGGCGTCGCGCGTCAAGCGCTCGCGTGGCGAAGCACAGCGCCGTCAGACCATCGCCGAGCGCAAGCAAGCCGAGCTCGCTGCCGCCGGCCGCGGTGATAGCCGCTCCACGAAGGAGGGAGACGACTGATGCGCTCCATGACGCAACTCGGTAACGACCTCTACTCGGGCAAGACCTCTTTCCCGTTCGTTCAGCGTCGCCGCCTGTGGTTCATCATCGCCGCGGTGCTCGTCATCGGCGCGGCTCTCGTGCCGCTCTTCCGCCCGGTGCAGTTCTCCATCGAGTTCACCGGTGGCGCGCAGTTCACCGTGTCGAACCCCGCGTCCCTCGATCAGTCGCTCGCGACCGAAGCCGTCGCGTCGGTGCTCCCGGGCGCCACCACGCGCGTTTCGACGATCAACGACCAGGCCGTACGTGTACAGACCGACGAGCTCGACAACGATCAGGCGCAGGCCGTGTCGGCTGCCCTCGCCACCGCCTACGACGTGCCGTCATCCGAGATCACGAACTCGTTCATCGGCCCGACCTGGGGCAACGACGTCACCCGTCAGTCGCTCTGGGGTCTGTCGATCTTCCTCGCGCTGACGTTCCTGATCCTGGCGATCTACTTCCGCACGTGGAAGATGTCCGTCGCGGCGATCATCGGCCTCGTCGACGTGCTCGTCATCACCATCGGCGTGTACGCCGTGTTCGGGTTCGAGATCTCCCCGGCCGCCGTCATCGGCTTCCTCACGATCCTGTCGTACGCGTTGTACGACACCACCGTCGTCTTCGACAAGGTTCGAGAGAACACGCGGGAGGACGGCGAGATATCCGGGCGCACGTTCGCCGAGTCGGTCAACCTCGCCGCGAACCAGACGCTCATCCGCTCGATCAACACCACCGTGGTCGCGATCCTGCCGGTCGGAGCGATCCTCTTCATCGGCGTGCCCCTCGGCGCCCGCACGCTGAGCGACATCTCGCTGTCGATCTTCGTCGGTACCATCGTCGCGGCGTACTCCACGCTGTTCGTCGCCGTGCCGATGTACGCCCTCCTGCGTGAGAAGGAGGCGCCGGTGGCGCAGCGCGACGCGCGCGTGCGCGCCGCTCGCGAGAAGGCAGGGGTTCCGGCCTGAGGCCGGTCCCGATACACAACGCTCGGTCCCGAGGTGAGGCCCCGACATGGCGTCGGGGCCTCACCTGTCGGGGCGTAGACTTGGACGACCGACCGTGAGGGAGAGGTGGCGATGACCGAGACCACGTCTTCCGCGCCGCCACCGTCGTCACTGCGACGTCTCGTTCCGCGCATCTTCTCACGCGCCGCGCGTCGTGACGACGTCGACAAGCTGCTGCGCACGGTGCGCACGCATCACCCCAAGGGCGATCTCGCGATCATCGAACGGGCGTACGCCGTCGCCGACAAGGCGCACGACGGCCAGAAGCGCCAGAGTGGCGAGCCGTACATCACGCACCCGCTCGCGGTGGCGCAGATCCTCGCCGAGCTCGGTCTCGGTCCCAAAGCCATCGCCGCCGCCCTCCTCCACGACACGGTCGAAGACACCGGGTATCCGCTCGACGAACTCGCCGCCGACTTCGGCGACGAAGTGGCGATGCTGGTCGACGGAGTCACCAAACTCGACAAGGTCAAGTACGGCGACAGCGCCCAGGCCGAAACCGTCCGCAAGATGATCGTGGCGATGTCGAAAGACATCCGCGTCCTGCTGATCAAGCTCGCCGATCGTCTGCACAACGCGCGCACGTGGGGGTTCGTGCCCCCGCACAAGGCGGCGAAGAAGGCCACCGAGACGCTCGAGATCTACGCGCCGCTCGCGCACCGCCTCGGCATCCAGGCCATCAAGAGCGAGCTCGAAGACCTCTCGTTCGCCGTGATGCATCCCAAGCTCTACGCCGAGATCGAGAGCCTGGTCAAACAGCGAACCCCGCAGCGCGAGCAGTACGTGCAGAACGTCATCGACGCCGTCGACGCCGACCTGCGCGAGTTGCGCGTGCGCGGCCGCGTCATGGGACGACCGAAGCAGCTCTACTCCGTCTACCAGAAGATGGTCGTACGCGGCCGCGAGTTCGACGACATCTACGACCTCATCGGCATTCGCATCCTGGTGGGCACCGTGCGCGACTGCTATGCCGTGCTCGGCGCCATCCACGCGCGGTGGACGCCCCTGCCCGGTCGCTTCAAGGACTACATCGCGACCCCGAAGTTCAACCTGTACCAGTCGCTTCACACCACGGTCATCGGTCCCGGCGGACGCACCGTCGAGATTCAGATCCGCACGCACGAGATGCATCAGCAGGCCGAGTTCGGTGTCGCGGCGCACTGGAAGTACAAAGAGCGCATGGCGGGCACGAAGTCGGATGCCAAAGCCGTCGACGCCGACATGGCGTGGATCGCCCATATCTCCGACTGGCAGGCCGAGACCGCCGATCCGGGGGAGTTCCTCGACTCGCTGCGGTTCGAGATCGGCGCCAAAGAGGTCTACGTCTTCACCCCCAAGGGCCGCGTCGTCGGTCTTCCCACCGGGGCGACACCCGTCGATTTCGCGTACGCGGTCCACACCGAGATCGGCCACCGCACCATGGGCGCGAAGGTCAACGGACGTCTCGTGCCATTGGAGTCCGCTCTGCAGAGCGGCGATGTAGTCGAGGTCTTCACCTCCAAGAACCCCGATGCCGGCCCGAGTCAGGACTGGCTCGGCTTCGTCAAGAGCACCCGCGCGCGCAACAAGATCCGCGGGTGGTTCACCAAGGAACGCCGCGAAGAGGCGATCGAGCAGGGCAAGGATTCCATCGCACGCGCGATGCGTCGGCAGAACCTTCCGTTGCAGCGCCTGATGAGCCAGGACTCCTTCACGGAGGTGGCTCGACTCTTCCACTACGAAGACGTCTCCGCACTGTATGCCGCGGTCGGTGAGGGACACGTCTCGACGCAGTCGGTGATCGAGAAGGTCACCGCCCTCGTCAGCGTCGAAGAGACCAACACCGGCCCCATCGACATCCCCGTCGGACGCAGCCGGGCCCCGCGCGGCGGCGACTCCGGCGTGCTCGTGCGCGGCGCCCCCGACATCCTGGTCAAGCTCGCCAAGTGCTGCACCCCGGTCCCCGGTGACGACATCGTCGGCTTCGTGACCCGCGGAAGCGGTGTCTCGGTCCACCGCGGCGACTGCACCAATGTGCGCTCGTTGAAGGAAGAACCCGACCGTCTGATCGACGTGGAGTGGGCGCCGACGACCAAGAGCGTCTTCCTTGTACAGATCCAGGTCGAAGCCCTCGATCGATCGGGGCTGCTCAGCGACGTCACGCGCGTACTCAGCGAGCATCACGTCAACATCCTCTCGGCGACCGTGTCGACCACCAACGACCGGCTCGCCCTCAGCAAGTTCGTCTTCGAGATGGGCGACACCGTGCACCTGGACCGGGTGCTGAACGCCGTCCGACGCATCGACGCCGTCTACGACGTCTACCGCGTCACCTCGTCGTGAGCCCCGACAACAGGACCGTCGCGCGTCGTCCGTGAGGAAAGCGCGGATGCCCTTCGAGCCACCTCTCCGCCGCGCCGCGCACGAGCGGATCAGTGGTCGCCCAGGTGCACGCGAGGTCCCGCTCGCCGTCGTCGTCGGAGCGGGCGAGGTCGACGAGCGTCCGTCCGGGTGAGCTCACGTGGACACCCGCGATCGCGCACACGTCCGCGGGTTCGAGACGCACATCATGGAAGACCGTGCGGGCGTCGGAGCGAGCCCGCACGCGTGTCGGCCCGACCCTCTGCACGTGGTGCGGAGTCGGTTCCTCGGAGACCGCCCCGTGGATCCACGCCGCGCTGGCGCGTACGGCCGCCCACCGCTCGCCCAGCAGGGGGAAGAGACTTCGGGCGCGCATCCACGGTGTCTCTGCGGCGTCGGCGGGCATGAAACCCTCGCCGAGGGGCACGAGCAGACCATCGAGGCACGCGGCGGACAACTCGGCGAGTGAGAGACGCTCGTCGGCGAAGAACAGGAAGGGCGACACCATCCCGCCAGTGTGGCGGGACGATGTCGCCCGGGACGCCGGAGCGTCGGACCTGTGGAGAACCGCTCAGCCGCCGAGCGCGCGCAGCCAGGTGCGACGCGCTTCGAGGGCTTCCGCGGCCTGCGCGGCGGCGCGCTTGTCGCCGCGGGCCTCGGCCTCGGCGAGCTCGGCCTCGAGCTTGTCGATCGCGTCGGTCAACTGACGCGTCATGTCGTTGGCTCGCGCCTTCTGCTCGGGGTCGTTGCGCTTCCAGTCGGCGTCTTCGCGGGTGCGGACGCTCTGCTCGATCTTGCGCAGCTCGTCGTCGAGGGTTCTCTCCTTGTCGCGCGGGAAGATGCGTCCGATCTCGTCCCACTGGCGCTGGATCGCGGTCAGCTTCTGACGGGCGGTCGCGAGGTTCTTCTCGTCGACGATCGGCGCGGCCTCGGCCAGGAGCGCGCGCTTCTGCTCGATCTTCTCGATCGACGCCTCGTTCTCGGCGGACTCCCGCTCGATCCGCGCGCCGTAGAGGGCGTCACCGGCAGCCTTGAAGCGGGCCCACAACGCGTCGTCGACCTTGCGACCCGCGCGCCCGGATGCCTTCCACGCGTCGAGCAGGTCGCGGTAGGCGTTGATCCCGTCTTCGCCGCGCGGAGCGAGCGCCTCGGCGCGCTCGACGAGACGGGTCTTGGCTTCGCGTGCCGACTTGTGCGTCTCGTCGAGCGACGAGAAGAACTCGCGGCGGTGGCGGTCCACCGTGGCGCGCGCGTCACGGAAGCGACGCCACAACTGCTGGGCGGTCGACTTCGACAGGCGCGGGCCGTTCTGCTGGTGCGCCTGCCACCGGTCGAACAGCGCCGTCATGTCGGCGGTCATCTGCTTCCACTGCACGGTCTGCGGATCGCGTGCCGCGAGGGCCTCCGCCTCTTCGACGATCGCGGTGCGCTCGCGCACGGCCTCTTCGCTCGCCTGCTTGGCGGCGACGGCCTCGGTCGCACTCGCCTCGGCGAGTTCGGCGGTGAGGGCGTCGACACGGGCGATGAGGGCGGCCAGGTCGCCCACGGCGGCGGCGCCGTCGAGTTTGGCGCGCAGCGTCTTGGCGGTCGAGCGCAGATCGGATGCCGACGCACCACCTCGGCGGTGACGGGTCTCGATCAGAGTGACCTCGCCGGCGAGATCGGAGAACTTGCGCTGGAAGTAGGCGAGGGCTTCGGCGGGCGTGCCGTCGGGGTACTGCCCGACCTCGCGCCAGTCGTCGCCTTCGCGAACCGACACGGTGCCGTCGTCGTCGACGCGACCCCACGGCGGTGTCGTGGTCTTCGACGCCGTCGCACCGGGGGGAGGTCCGGGCAGGCGCGGGCCGGGGCGGGCCGCCGGCTGCGCGGGCGAGGGGGCGGCGGAGAAGGGCTCGGCGTCGTCCGCGGAAGCCGCGTCTGCGACGTTCTCGTCGGCGACCGTCTCGGCGTCGGCGACAAGCTCAGCGTCCGCGGCGGGCTGGGCCTCGGGCTCCGCCTCCCCGGCAGCGGACTCGTCGGAAGCGGTCTCCGCAGCGGCGTCAGTCTCGTCCGCCACGGGCGCGTCGTCGGCGACGGGCGCGTCGTCTTCGGACTCGGCGGCCGACTCGTCGCCTGCGTCGACCTCGGCCTCGCGGCTCGGGTCGACGTCGGGAACCGCGTCGGGCTCGGTGTCCGCGACGACCTCGTCTGCGGCGGACGGGGCCGTCTGCTCACCCGCGGTGGGGGAGACGTCGCCGGTCTGCACCTCGGTCGGGGAAGAAGCGTCGGCCTCGGCGTTGCTCGCGGCGTCGCGCGGGTCGGAGGTCTCGGGGGTGGAAGCGGAAGACACGAATAGCACCTCATCGCGGCAGAGCCGCCTGGGGGAGAAGGACCCTCCGAGCCTAGTACGAGCCGCCCCGCCGGCACAGGATCAGGGTGCGGCCGACTCCGTGGCATCCGGAGCGGGGGTCGCGGGGGTCTCGGTCGCGGGCGCGCTCGGGGCGGGGGTCGACGTCGGCGCCGGCTCGGGCGCCCCGGGTCCCGCGACGAAGTATGCCGTCTGCGCGCCGATCGCACCGAGGATGACGACGAGGCCCACGACGAGCGCGATCACGTTGTCACGCGTGCGCCGGCGTCCCTGCCGTTCGTGCAGCTGCAGTCGCGCCTGGTAGGCACGGGTACGTTCCCGCTGCTCCCGCGTCTGCCGACCGTTTCCGCGCGTCGCCACATCGACCTCCTCTGCCCGTCCGGACTCGTCGATCCTACAAACACCGCGCGCGCCGGCCCGGCGGCCCCGCGACGCACGGCGCCGCGAAGACGGGTCCGTCGCGGCCGGGCCCCGGTTAGCCTGGAGCGGTGACCCCCTCCTCGGCGCTCTTCCAGGGCCAGACGCCGCTCGCCGTGCGGATGCGGCCCGTGAGCCTCGACGAGGTGGCCGGGCAGGGGCATCTGCTGCGTCCCGGTTCACCTCTGGTCACCCTCGCCACGACCGACTCCTCGGCATCCGTCTCCGCCGTCTCCGTCATCCTGTGGGGCCCGCCGGGCACGGGCAAGACCACGCTCGCCCAGGCGATCGCGCGGTCGTCGGGGCGGCGGTTCGTGGAGCTGTCGGCGATCACGGCGGGGGTGAAGGACGTTCGCGAGGTCATGCAGGAGGCCCTGACGCAGCGCGACCTGTACGGGCAGTCGACCATCCTGTTCCTCGATGAGATCCACCGCTTCACCAAGGCCCAGCAAGACGCTTTGCTGCCGGGAGTCGAGAACGGGTGGGTCGTGCTCATCGCTGCGACGACCGAGAACCCCTCGTTCTCCGTCATCTCGCCGTTGTTGTCGCGTTCGCTCCTGCTGACGCTGCGGCCGCTCGGCGACGACGACCTCGGAGCCCTCGTCGACCGCGCCGTGCGCGACCCGCGGGGTCTGGCCGGCCGGGTGGAACTCGACGACGACGCCCGCGCCGCCCTGGTGCGCCTGGCCTCCGGAGACGCCCGTCGCGCGCTCACCGCACTCGAAGCGGCAGCCGCCGTCGCGGGAGACCTGGATGCTGCGGCACCGGCGCCCGACTCCGGCGGAACCGACGACGACACGGACGAGGCCGACGACGGCGAGGCGGGAGCCGCTGACGACACCGCACCCGTGACGGTCATCACGGCCGATCACATCGCCCAGGCCGTCGATCGCGCCCTCCTGCGCTACGACCGGCAGGGGGACGAGCATTACGACGTCATCAGCGCCTTCATCAAGTCGGTGCGCGGATCCGACCCGGATGCCGCGATCCACTACCTCGCGCGCATGATCGAGGCGGGGGAGGACCCGCGCTTCATCGCGCGGCGCCTCGTGATCTCCGCCGCCGAAGACATCGGCATGGCCGACCCCCACGCGCTGCAGATCGCCGTGGCCGCCGCCGACGCAGTCGCCTTCATCGGAATGCCCGAGGGGCGCATCCCCCTCGCCGAGGCGACCGTCTACCTCGCCACGACCGCGAAGTCGAACGCCGCCTACACCGCCATCAACGCCGCGATCGCCGATGTGCGCGCCGGCGGCTTCGGACGCGTGCCGATGCACCTGCGCGACGCGCACTATCCCGGGGCGAAGCGTCTCGGCCACGGCAAGGGCTACAAGTACGCCCACGACAGCGAGATCGGGATCGTCGCGCAGCAGTATCTGCCCGACGAGTTGCGCGGACGCCGTTACTACGAACCCACGAACCACGGAGCCGAGCGCGACGTGTCGGTGAGGCTCGAGAAGATCCGCCGCATCCTCGACGGCACCTGAAGGCCGCACCCGGGCCTTCCGGCGGGCTCTGATAGCATGAATCGGCTCGAAACAGGGTTTTCGGGCATCCCCTCCTTCCTGTGATCACCTTCCGGTGCGCCCCGGCGTGCGCTTCGGATCGGGCGGAAGGGGGCGATACGCCCGTGAGCCGTGAAAGGCGCGGCCACGTCATCGGAAGGAGAACTTCGTGACCACGAAGTCTCAGGACCGCCGCAAGGTGCGTCTGTCGCGCGCCCTCGGCGTCGCACTCACCCCCAAGGCCGCCCGCTACCTCGAGAAGCGTCCCTACGCTCCCGGCGAGCACGGCCGCACCAAGCGCAAGGCCGACAGCGACTACGCCGTCCGTCTCCGCGAGAAGCAGCGTCTGCGCGAGCAGTACGGCATCCGCGAGAAGCAGCTGCGCATCGCGTTCAACGAGGCCCGCCGCACCGACGGCCTGACCGGTGAGAACCTGGTCGAGCTGCTCGAGATGCGTCTGGACGCCCTCGTCGTGCGTTCGGGCTTCGCCCGCACCACCGCGCAGGCTCGCCAGCTCGTCGTGCACCGCCACATCCTGGTCGACGGCCAGCTCGTGGACCGCCCGTCGTTCCGCGTCAAGGCCGGTCAGCAGATCCACGTCAAGCCGAAGAGCGAGGGCCTCGAGCCCTTCCAGGTCGCGGCCGCCGGTGGTCACGCCGAGGTTCTGCCCCCCGTTCCGGGCTACCTCGAGGTCGACCTCGCCACGCTCCAGGCGAAGCTCCTGCGTCGCCCCAAGCGCGCCGAGGTGCCCGTCACGTGCGACGTGCAGCTCGTCGTCGAGTACTACGCCGCCCGCTGATCCAGCGAGCAGAGAAGGGCGTCGGGGTTCTCCCGGCGCCCTTCGTCGTTCCGGGTGGCGCCATCCGTCTCGCTTGCGCGATGGACGGGGACCGTCGCCTACGATGAAGGATGCCGCGAACGCGGCGTCGTATCGAGGAAGAAGTGGTGATCGTGAAAAGCCTCGTCTGGTTCGCGTTGGGTATCGCCGGCGGATTCGTCGCCGCCCACCTCGTCAACAAAGACCCCCGCGGTCAGGAGCTGCTCGCCCAGCTCGACTCCCGCATCGGCGAGTTCACCGACCACATGAGCGACGCCTACCACGAGCAGGAGACCCGCCTGTCGGACATCCTCGACGACGCCAAGGGCGTCGCCGCCTCGGCTGCCGGCCACGCGGCCGACGCTGTGGATCGCGCCGGCGATGCTGTCGGCAGTGCTGCCGCCGCGGCCAAGAAGACCCTCTCGCCCTCCGACTGACCTCTCTGCGCCCGTCGTCCCGCCGCGGCGGGCGGCATGCGCACGCGCACGAAAGACCCGCCATGAAAACCGCCGAGATCGCCCAACGCTTCCTCGACTTCTTCGAGAAGAAGAATCACACGATCGTCCCCTCGGCCTCGCTCGTCACCGACGACCCGGCCCTGCTGTTCACGGTGGCGGGCATGGTGCCGTTCATCCCGTACCTCAGCGGGGTCGTGCCGCCGCCCTACCCGCGCGCCGCGGATGTGCAGAAGTGCATCCGCACCAACGACATCGAAGAGGTCGGCAAGACCCCGCGCCACGGCACCTTCTTCCAGATGCTCGGCAACTGGTCGTTCGGCGACTACTTCAAAGAAGACGCCATCCGTTTCGCGTGGGAGCTGCTGACCAGCCCCGAGTCGGAGGGCGGTCTCGCCTTCGACGCGAAGGATCTGTGGGTCACCGTCTACGAGGAGGACGACGAGGCGCACGACCTCTGGCGCTCCCTCACCCCCCTGCCCGAAGAGCGCATCCAGCGCCTCGGTAAGGACACGAACTACTGGTCGACCGGTCTCCCGGGTCCCGCGGGCCCCTGCTCGGAGATCTTCTTCGACCGAGGACCCGACTACGGCATCGACGGCGGCCCCGCCACCGACGACGACCGCTACGTCGAAATCTGGAACCTCGTGTTCATGCAGTACGAGATCACGAACGTCCGGTCCAAGTACGACTTCGACATCGTCGGCGAGCTCCCCGCGAAGAACATCGACACCGGCATGGGCCTGGAGCGCATCGCGTTCATCAAGCAGGGCGTCGACAACATGTACGAGACCGACCAGGTGCGTCCGGTGCTCGACCTGGCGGCGGCACTCGCGAACAAGTCCTACGGCAACGAGTCCCACGAGGACGACGTGCGTCTGCGCATCGTCGCCGACCACGTGCGTTCGTCGCTCATGCTGCTCGCCGACGGCGTGACCCCCTCGAACGAGGGTCGCGGATACATCCTGCGTCGCATCATGCGCCGCGCGATCCGTTCGATGCGCCTCCTCGGTGTCGAGGGCGCGACCTTCCCCGAGCTGTTCGCCGCGTCGCGCGACGCGATGAAGGAGTCCTACCCCGAGGTCGAGGCCGACTACGCCCGGCTCTCGGCCTACGCCATCGCCGAGGAGCAGACGTTCCTCCGCACCCTCGCGGCCGGATCCGCCATCCTCGATCAGTCGGTCGCGGAGGCGAAGACCGGGGGCGGAACCACCCTGTCGGGGTCCGAGGCGTTCCTCCTCCACGACACCTACGGGTTCCCGATCGACCTGACCCTCGAGATCGCCGAAGAGGCGGGTCTCACCGTCGACCGCGGTTCCTTCGACCAGCTCATGCTCGAGCAGCGCACCCGCGCCAAGGCCGACGCCCGCGCCCGAAAGGGCGCCATCGCCGACCAGAGCGCGTACCGCGAGTTCCGCGCCCTCGGTGAGACCGTGTTCACCGGCTACACCGAACTGCAGACGCAATCGACGGTGCTCGGCATCCTGATCCAGGGCCAGGGCACCGACCGCGCGTCGGAGGGACAGATCGCCGAGATCATCACGGCCGAGACCGCCCTCTACGCCGAGTCGGGCGGGCAGGTCGCCGACAAGGGCGTGATCGTCGGACCCGGCTACGAGCTCGAGGTCCTCGACGTGCAGCGACCCGTGCCGGGGCTGATCAGCCACACGGTCGAGGTCTCCACCGGTGAGGTCTCGGTCGGCGCCCCCGCGACGACCGTCGTCGACCCGCTGAACCGCCATTCGGCGCAGCAGGCGCATACCGCGACGCACCTCGTGCACGCCGCCATCCGCGACACCCTGGGCAAGACGGCGACGCAGACCGGTTCACTCAACCGCGCCGGCTACATGCGGTTCGACTTCAGCTGGGGCTCGGCCCTGTCGCCCGAGACCCGCACCGAGATCGAAGACATCGCCAACAACGCCGTGCGCGACAACCTCGAGGTGACCACGCGCGTGATGTCGCTCGACGAGGCCAAGGCCGCGGGCGCCATGGCACTGTTCGGCGAGAAGTACGGCGACACGGTGCGCATGGTCGACGTCGGCGGCCCCTGGTCGCGCGAACTCTGCGGTGGCACCCACGTCGCCCGGAGCTCCGAGATCGGGTTGGTGAACCTCGTGGGCGAGCAGTCCGTCGGCGCCTCCAACCGCCGTGTGGAGGCACTGGTCGGCCTCGACGCCTTCCGCGACCTCGCCGCCGAGCGCGCGATCGTCTCGCAGCTGTCCACGTCGTTGAAGACACCGCGCGAACAGCTGACCACGCGCATCACGGAGTTGGCGGCGAGCCTGAAGGCCGCGGAGAAGAAGATCGCCGCCTTCGAGGCGCAAGCCCTCACCGGGCGCCTGCCGCAGCTGGTCGAGTCGGCGGCCGCGGTCGGCACGGTCCGGGTCGTCGCCCAGAGCCTGGGGGAGGGCGCGTCGGCCGACGACGTGCGCTCGCTCGCTCTGCAGGTGCGCGATCGCCTGGGCTCCGACCCCGCGGTCGTCGCCCTGGGCAGCGTCACCGGCGGCCGCGCCACGGTCGTCGTCGTCACCAACGACGCCGCCCGCGAACGTGGACTCGCCGCCGGTGCCCTGGCGAAGGGAGCCGCCGGCGTCCTCGGCGGAGGCGGAGGCGGTCGCCCCGACGTCGCCCAGGGTGGCGGAACGGATGCCGCTGCCCTCCCGCAGGCGCTCGAGGGAATCGTGGCGGACGTGCGGGCGACCACCGCGTGACGGCGTTCCGGCGCGGCATCCGGTTGGGAATCGATGTCGGCCGCGCTCGCGTGGGCGTGGCACGATCCGACCCCGACGGGGTGCTCGCCGTTCCCGTCGAGACGGTTCCGCGCAAGGGCGAGCCGGTGCGGCGCATCGCGGCCCTGGCCGCCGAGTACGAGGCGTTCGAGGTGCTGGTCGGTCTGCCGCTGAACCTGCGGGGAGAGGACACGGCGTCGACGACCGACGCACGGCGCTTCGCGGAGGCGCTCGCGGGTGCTCTGCCGATGCCCGTGAGGCTGGTGGACGAGCGCCTCAGCACCGTGTCGGCCCACAGCGTTCTGCGAGAGGCAGGACGTTCCCAGCGTGATTCTCGTAGCATTGTTGACCAAGTCGCCGCTGTGGTGCTGCTGCAGCAGGCGCTCGACGTCGAGCGACAGTCCGGTGAGCCGGCCGGACCCGCCGTATCACCGGGACAGGAGCCCGCCTGACATGCCCGAGAACCAGCCGCCCGAGAGCGATCCGTTCGCCGACCTCTATGGGCGTCTGCCCGACCCGCGCAGAGGAGTATCCGCCGACGACGCCCCCTCGTCGCGCCGCGCCGCCCGCGCCGCCCGCGCGGCCGACAGCGAGTCGCCCGACGCACCCGAGGGTGCGCGATTCGACGCCGCTCGACGAATGCCCGGTGACACGCCGTCGTCCCCGACCCCCGCGGGAGCCACGCCGACATCCACGCCGGACGCCCCGGTCGATCGCTCCGCCGCCGAGAACGCGCCGCATGACGCACCGCGCTCGGCCGTCCGGAACGATCCCTCACGCGAGACCCGGTCACCCGACGTCCCCGTCCTCCCGCGCGACGCCGCGCCATCGGCGGGAGCGCGCCGCTCCACCGCCCGCACCGCCGGCAGTGGCGACACGGCTCCCGGGCCGCGCCGGGGCAGCGCGCCGTCGCATGACGTCGAACCCGCGCGCGAGCCCGCACTCGTGGGTGCAGGTGCTGCGTCCGCCGCCGCACCCACGGCTCCGGGGTCGGCGGCATCCGGATCCCTCGAACAGCTCTTCACGGGACAGACCACCACCCACGACATCGGCCAGCCCGTGCCGGAGCCGTCGCGGACGCGCCGCCACGTCGGCCGGTGGATCGCCCTCGCCGTGGTCGTGCTCCTGATCGGCGGCATGGTCGGGGGCGGAATGGCGCTGTGGAACACCTACGGCGACCGGGTGCAGGCCTTCCTCGGTCAAGAGGAACCGGTCGACTTCGAGGCGGGCCAGGCCACCGGCGAGACGCGCGTCACGATCGTCGCGGGTGACACCGGGGAGTCGGTGTCACCGAAGATGTTCGAAGCGGGTGTCACGAAAGCGTCGAACTCGCTGTACAAGTACATGGTCGACAACTCCATCGCCTTCACCTTCCAGCCCGGCGTGTACAAGCTGCAGCAGCAGATGACCTCCGAGTCGGTACTCGCCGCCCTCCGCCTCCCCGAGACCCGCCTGAACTATTCCGTGCAGCTGCGCGAGGGCCTGACGCTCGCGCAGTCGCTCGATCTCATCTCCGAGCAACTCGGCCTGACCCGCGCCGACCTCGACGCGGCCGTCGCCGACCCGTCGCAGTACGGCGTGAGCGCCTCCACGCTCGAGGGGTGGATCTTCCCCGCCACATACGACTTCGACGAGGGCGTCACCGCCACGCAGGTCATCGACACGATGGTGAAGCGCACCGTGCAGTCCCTGGACTCCGCGGGCGTGCCCGAGGCCGACCGCGAGCGGATCCTCATCATCGCCTCGATCATCGAGCGCGAAGCGCGCAGCAGCGAAGACTTCTACAAGGTGTCGCGCGTCATCGAGAACCGTCTGCAGCCGTCCAACCAGGAGACGTTCGGCAAGCTCGAGATGGACTCGACGGTGCAGTACGGCGCGGGGGAGATGGGCAGCGGAACGGTCAGCACGTCCGAAGAGGCACGCAACAGCGACAACCCGTGGAACACCTACATGTATCCGGGTCTGCCGATCGGCCCCATCGCGAACGCGGGCGATCTCGCCATCGACGCCGCGATGAAGCCCGCCGACGGTCCGTGGTTGTACTTCGTGACGGTCAACCTCGACACCGGCGAGACCGTCTTCACCTCGACGTACAGCGAGCACGAGAAGGCCGTCGCCCAGTGGCAGGCCTGGTGCTCCGACAATCCGAACTCAGGATGCTGACCGGCCCCACGCGCTTGGCCGTCTGGGGCGACCCGATCTCGCACTCGCGGTCGCCCCGTCTGCACGCGGCGGCGTACGGCGTGCTCGGGCTGGAGTGGGAGTACGGTCGCGAGCGGGTGAGCGAGGCGGAGTTCGTACCGCGCCTCGGGGGAGTGGATGCCACGTGGCGCGGTCTGTCGCTCACGATGCCGCTCAAGAAGGTCGCCGCTCGGACGGCACGCTCCCTCGACGAGGACGCGCGCCGGACCGGCGCGGTCAACACCTTCCTGCTCAGCGACGACGGCCCCCTCGGCTTCAACACCGACGTGGGAGGACTCGCTCGCGCCCTCGCAGAGATCGGCGTGGACGCACCGGGCGCGGTGCGCGTGCTCGGTGCCGGGGCGACGGCCACGTCGGCCGTCGTGTCGGCCGCTCGCGTGGGCGCGGCGGTCATCGAGGTGCGCGCACGCCGCCCGGAAGCCGCCGAGTCCCTCCAGACGCTCGGTGACGCGCTCGGCGTCGAGGTGCGCGTCCGAGCGATCGACGACGACCCGATCGACCCCGTCGATGCCACGATCGCCGCTCTCCCCGGCGGGACCGAGCTCGGTCCGGTGGCCGACCTCCTGGCATCCGGATCGGGTCCCCTCATCGACGTCGTCTACGGCGGATGGCCGACACCGCTCGCCCAGGCGTGGCGTCGTGCGGGCGTCGCCGCGCACGACGGTCTCGGCATGCTGCTGCACCAGGCGCTGTTGCAGGTGCGCGTGTTCGTGCGGGGCGACCCCGATCGCCCGCTCGAACGCGAGGATGCGGTGCTGGCCGCGATGCGCGCCGCGCTCGTGGGAGACTAGGGGAATGCTTCGCGTTCTCACGGCCGGCGAGTCCCACGGCCCCGAACTGATCGCCCTCATGGAGGGGATGCCGGCCGGCGTCCCCGTCTCGTCCGCGCAGATCCGCGCCGAACTCGCGCGCCGTCGCCTGGGTTACGGCCGCGGGTCGCGGATGAAGTTCGAGGAAGACGAGCTGACGCTCTCCACCGGCATCGTGCACGGCTTCACGATCGGAAGCCCGATCGCGCTGCGCATCGGCAACACCGAGTGGCCGAAGTGGACCGAGGTCATGAGCCCCGAGCCGATCGAGCTGTCCGACCGGTCGCGCGGCCGCGGTGCCGCCCTCACCCGTCCGCGTCCGGGTCACGCCGATCTCGTCGGTATGCAGAAGTACGGCTTCGACGAGGCACGGCCGATCCTCGAACGCGCCTCCGCCCGCGAGACCGCGGCCCGCGTCGCCCTCGGCGCCATCGCGCGGTCGTTCCTGAACGAACTCGGCATCCGCCTCGTGAGCCACACGCTCTCGATCGGTCCGGTGCGAGTACCCGACGACGCCGCCTTCCCGACCCCCGACGACGTCGATCTGCTCGACGCCGATCCGCTGCGCTGCTTCCACCCCGAGACCAGCGCCGCCATGGTCGCCGAGGTCGACGACGCGAAGAAGTCCGGCGACACGCTCGGCGGCATCGTCGAGGTGCTCGCCTACGGACTGCCGCCGGGACTCGGCTCCCACGTGCAGTGGGACCGACGACTGGATGCCAAGCTCGCCCACGCCCTGATGAGCATTCAGGCCATCAAGGGCGTCGAGGTCGGCGACGGCTTCCTCACCACGACCCGTCGCGGGTCGCAGGCCCATGACGAGCTGTTCGCCACCGGTGACGGCATCACGCGCTCGTCCGACCGCGCGGGCGGAACCGAGGGCGGGATGTCGACGGGCACGGTGCTGCGCGTGCGTGCCGGCATGAAGCCGATCGCCACCATCCCGAAGGCCCTGCGCACGGTCGACGTCGCCACGGGCGACACCGCCGCCGCCCACCACCAGCGTTCCGACGTGTGCGCCGTGCCGGCCGCCGGCGTCGTGGCCGAGGCCATGGTCGCCGTCACCCTCGCCGACGCCGTGCTCGACAAGTTCGGCGGCGATAACATCGTGGAGACGCGTCGCAACCTCGAGACCTACCTCGCGAATCTGCCCGAGACGCTGCGCACGGCCGACGCGTCCGACGCGGGGCTCCTCGCGCATGACCTCGCCTGAGGTCGCAGCCGACGCGGCGCCCGGGTCGGCCGTGGTGCTCATCGGACCGATGGGTGCGGGCAAGACCAGTGTGGGGCGCCGCGTCGCGCGCGCCCTGGGAACGCCCTTCACCGACACCGACAAACTCGTCGTGCGCGATCACGGTCCCATCCCCGCGCTCTTCGTCGCGCACGGCGAGCCGCACTTCCGCGCCCTCGAACGAGACGCCGTGGCCGAAGCCCTCGCCCGGGGCGGAGTCGTCGCCCTCGGCGGCGGGGCCGTGCTCGACCCCGTCACCCGGGAGCGGCTCGCCGCGCATCGCGTGGTGCTGCTGACCGTGGCGCCGCACGTCGTGGCATCCCGGATCCATGGCGACGAACGTCCGTTGCTGGGCGGCGAAGACCCGGTCGCCCGCTGGCTGCGCATCTACGAGGAACGACGGTCGATCTACGAGCGGACCGCCGACATCACCTTCGACACCTCGTCGGGACCGCTCGTGCGCGTCGTCGACGACATCGTGGCCTGGGCACGCCGTGTGCCGGCCGGAGAGACGGCATGACCGACACCACCACCATCAGCGTCGCCGGCGACGCCGGCTACGACATCACGATCGGCCGCGGACTGCTCGCCTCGCTGGGTGAGAAGCTGCCCGCGGCGGCCCGCAAGGTGCTCATCGTGCACCCGCCGACCCTCGCGAAGCAGGCCGAGGCGTTGCGCGCGCAGCTCATGGGAGACCGGCAGGTGCTCCTCGCCGAGATCCCCGACGCCGAAGCCGGCAAGCGCGTCGAGGTCGCGGCGTTCTGCTGGCAGGTGATGGGCCAGGCCGACTTCACCCGCACCGACGTGGTCGTCGGATTCGGTGGGGGAGCGGTCACCGACCTCGCCGGCTTCGTCGCGGCGACGTGGCTGCGCGGTGTCGCCCTGGTGCAGGTGCCCACGACCGTGCTCGGCATGGTGGATGCCGCGGTGGGCGGCAAGACCGGCATCAACACCGCGGAAGGCAAGAACCTGGTCGGCGCGTTCTGGCCCCCGACCGCCGTCGTCTGCGACCTCGATCTGCTCGACACCCTGTCGAAGAACGAAGCGACCGCCGGGTTCGCCGAAGTGGTGAAGGCCGGTTTCATCTGGCATCCGGAGATCCTCGACCTCATCGAGGCCGATCCCGAGAACATCGTCGACCCGCGCGGTGAGGCGTTCCGCCGATGCATCGAACTGGCCATCGACATGAAGGCGCGCGTCGTGGGTGAAGACCTGCGCGAGGCGGGGCTTCGCGAAGTCCTCAACTACGGGCACACGCTCGGGCACGCGATCGAGCACGCCGAGCGCTACCGCTGGCGTCACGGCGCCGCGATCTCGGTGGGCATGGTGTTCGCGGCCGAGCTGTCGCGCCTGGCCGGCCGCCTCTCCGACGACGTCGCGCAGCGTCACCGCACGGTGCTCGAATCGTTGGGGCTGCCGACGACGTACCGCGCCGGGGCGTTCCAGACGCTGAAGGCCACCATGCAGCGCGACAAGAAGAGCCGCGGCGCCATGCTGCGCTTCATCGTGCTCGACGACCTCGCGCGCCCCACCGTGCTGCAGGCCCCCGACGAGTCGCTGCTGTTCGCGGCGTACCAGGAGGTCGGGGCGTAGGTCCGGCGCGTCCGGATGCCGTGGCATCCGCTCTCCGCTCGCACAAGCGCTCGACGCTCGCACGATCGGCCTGACGTCTGCGAGCTTCGCGACGAACTGCGGCACTCGCGAGGAATCCTCGCCCGCCTGCGCGCACGAAGGCCCCGTCTCCCGAAAGAGACGGGGCCTTCGTGCCCCGGTCAGACGCGCGCGGGGACGCGCTCCTCGGCGCGGAGTCCCAGCTGGTCGGTGGGAACGTTCTTCGTCTCGCGAGCGGTCAGGGCGCTCACCGAGGCGATGACCGCGATGACCGCGGTGAAGAGGCTGATGACGACCCAGCCGCCCGCGCCACCACCGCCGAGGGCGGCGACGATGCTCGGCGCGAACCCGGCCATGAGGAAGCCGAGCTGCGTGCCGATCGCCATTCCCGAGAAGCGCACGCGGGTGCTGAACATCTCGCCGTAGAACGACGGCCACACGGCGTTGGCCGCGGCGTAGCCGCACGAGAAGGTCAGGATGGCCAGGCCGAAGGTGAGCAGGTCGTTCCCGGCGCCCATCGACAGCATGTAGAACGGCATGAACGCAGCCGACGACAGCGCGCCGTAGATGAAGACGGGCTTGCGGCCGATGCGGTCGGCGAGCCGGCCGAACAGCGGCTGGGTGAACAGCGCGACCACATTGGCGACGACGACCAGCCACAGGGTAACGCTGGCCGCCAGACCGACCTCCTTGCCGTAGGCGATCGCGAGGGTGCCGAACACGGTGGAGACCGCGGCGATGAAGGCGCAGAAGATCACGCGGAGCACGTCGCGCCAGTGGTTCTTGAGCAGCGGCACCAGCGGCATCCGGGCGATCTGGCCGGTGGCCTTCGCCTGCTCGAACTCGGGGGTCTCGTGCAGGCTCCGGCGGATGAAGAACGCCACCACGACGACGACCGCGCTGAGCCAGAACGGCACGCGCCAGCCCCACGAGAACTTGATGTCGTCGGGCAGGGCGACGACGGGGATGAAGATGAGCGCCGCGAGGATCTGGCCGCCCTGCGTGCCGGTGAGGGTCCACGAGGTGAAGAACGAGCGGCGACCGTCGGGGGCGTGCTCGAGCGTCAGCGACGACGCTCCGGCCTGCTCGCCCGCGGCCGACAGGCCCTGCGCGAGACGGCACAGCACCAGCAGAGCGGGCGCGAACCACCCGATCTGCGCGAAACCGGGGAGACAACCGATGATGAAGGTCGACAGGCCCATCAGGACCAGCGTGAACATGAGCACCTTCTGGCGACCGATGCGGTCGCCGAAGTGGCCGAGGATGATCGCGCCGAAGGGGCGGGCGATGTAGGCGAACCCGAAGGTCGCGAACGACATCACCAGCGCCGCCTGATCACCCGACGGGAAGAACACCGTGGGGAAGATGAGGGCGGCGGCGGAGCCGAAGAGGAAGAAGTCGTAGTACTCCACGGCACTGCCCATGAAGCTGGCCGTGGCCGCCTTCACAGGAGTCTTCCGCGTCGTTGCGGTGGTGGTCATGAAGGGATGCTCCTTAGCGGGCGACGGCCGGTCCGACGGTGGTGTCGGCGGCGACGAGGTCGAGGAAGTGGGTGGTCATGCGGTCGGGGTCGGGTCGCGTCCCCGTGATGAGGGCGAACGCGTCGACGGCCTGGTGGACCGCCATGCGTCCGCCGCTGAGGGTGCGGCAGCCGCGCTCGCGCGCGGTGACGAGGAGTTCGGTGTCGAGGGGGCGGTACACGATGTCGGCGACCCAGAGGTCGGGGCGCAGCAGGTCGGCGTCGAGGGGGAGCCCGGGGTGCTCGGCCATGCCGACGGGGGTGCAGTGCACGAGACCGTCGGCGCCGGCGAGTACGTCGGCGAGCCGGTCGGGCGCGGCGGTGTCGACGACGGCGAGCGGATGCCGCGACGTCAGGTCGTCGGCGAGGGCCGCGGCGCGCACGGGGTCGAGGTCGACGATGCTCAGCCGCGCGGTGCCCAGGCGCAGCAGCGCGTCGGCGACGGCCGACCCCGCGCCTCCCGCGCCGAGCTGGACGACGTGCCGGGTCTCGGCATCCGCGAGCCCGTCGACGAACGCGGCGGCGAAGCCGGTGGTGTCGGTGTTGTGGCCGACGCGCCCGTTGGGAGTGAACAGCACGGTGTTGACCGCGCCGAGGGCGGCGGCGACCGGGTCGACCCGGTCGAGGTGCGCGAGGACGCTCTGCTTGCACGGGTGGGTGACGTTGACCGCGTCGTAGCCGAGGCGCTCCGCCCAGGCGAGGACGTCGCCGATCCGCTCGGGGTCGATGCCGAGCGCGGTGAGGTCGAGGGGGCGGTAGACGTAGGTCATCCCGAGGGCGCGTGCCTCGGCCATGTGCATCGGCGGGGTCAGCGAGGGGAGGACCCCGGTGCCGATGAGGCCGACGAGGTAGGGGTGCGCGTCGATCACGGTACTCCTTCGTGTCCGTGGGTCCGGCTATGTACTAACCGGTACGTTCAGAGGAAACCACGAGCGCGATGCTCTGTCAACGACGAATTCCGGATGCCGATACGCACACCCGGGTCCGCTGGAGTCGTCGAAGCGGGAGCCGACGCATCGAGTACCCAGAACAGCCGGATGCTCCGCGAAACACCCCGGGCGTCGTGGACGCTCGACCGACCGACCGGCCGGGCCGTCCGCTCTGAGGATCAGCGCGCGGGGGCGGTCAACCACCCGACGACCACGTCGCCGAGGGCGGTGCGCAGGTGCGCCCGACGCTCGGGGGATGCGAGGTCGACGTCGAAGAGGTGACCGAAGGTGTACTGGTTCGCGACCTGGAACACGCAGTAGGAACTGATCACGAGGTGCACGTCGATCGCGTCGACGTCCGAGCGGAACACCCCGGCGTCGCGACCGCGATCCAGGATCTCGTCGAGCAGGCCCTTCGCCGGCTGGGAGAGCGTTCGCAGCCCGTCGATCTGACGGATGAACTCGCCCCGATGGATGTTCTCGATCGCGACCAGGCGGATGAAAGCCTCGTGCCCCACGTGGTGGTCGAAGGTCAGCTCGGCGAGGGCGCGGATGGCATCCACGGGATCGGCATGGTCGACGTCGATCGCCCGCTCCGCCTCGCGGATACCGCGGTACGCCTCTTCGAGCACCGCGCGGTACAGACCCTCTTTGCCACCGAAGTAGTAGTAGATCATCCGCTTCGTGGTGCGGGTACGGGCGGCGATCTCATCGACGCGGGCGCCGGAGAATCCGGCTTCGGCGAAGACTTCGGTCGCGACGGAGAGCAGTTCGGCGCGAGTGCGCTCGGCGTCTCTGCGTGCCTCGGCCATTCGGTCAGACTAGTGGACCCGCTTTGTACCAGATGGTACATTCGGCGCCCATGAGGACCTCGATGGCGACCGTCTGTATCAGCGGCACCCTGGCCGACAAGCTGCACGCGTGCGCGGAGGCCGGTTTCGACGGCGTGGAGATCTTCGAACCCGACCTTCTCGCCGCCCCCGAGAGCCCGGAGGAGATCGCCGCCCTCGCGGGGCGACTCGGCCTCAGCCTCGACCTCTACCAGCCCCTGCGCGACGTCGAGGGTGTCGACGAGCAGACCTTCGCCGCGGTGCTCCGCCGCGCCGAGGCCAAGTTCCGTCTCATGAACCGCCTCGGCATCGAGTTGGTGCTCTGCTGCAGCAACGTCGCCACCGCCACGGTCGACGACGACGACGTCTCCGCGCATCAGTTGCGGCGTCTCGGCGACCTCGCGGCGGGGTACGGCATCCGCATCGCGTTCGAAGCCCTCGCGTGGGGGCGCTTCGTCGATGATTACCGGCGCGCGTGGCGCATCGTCGAGCTCGCCGACCACGCCTCGGTGGGTGTCTGCCTCGACTCGTTCCACATCCTCTCGCGGGGGCACGACCCCGCCGCGATCAGCGGCATCCCCGGCGAGAAGATCTTCTTCGTGCAACTCGCCGACGCGCCGCGACTCAGCATGGACGTGCTGTCGTGGAGCCGGCATCACCGCCTGTTCCCCGGCGAGGGCGACTTCGACCTGACCGGCTTCACCGCGCGGATCGTGGATGCCGGATACACCGGCCCGTGGTCGCTCGAGGTGTTCAACGACACCTTCCGACAGACCGACGCCCGGCGCACCGCCCGCCACGCCCGCCGATCGCTGCGCTGGCTCGAAGACGCCGTGACGCGCGCAATGCCCGACGCGCCGGCCGAGCTGCAGATGCTGCCCGACTCGGCCGCGCCCTCGGCCGTCGATTTCGTCGAGGTCAAGGCGGAGGACACCTCCGCGATCGAGGAACTGCTGGGCCAGCTCGGCTTCACCTCGCGCGGACGCCACCGCACGAAGCCCGTGACCCTGTGGACCGCGGGGGACGCGCGCGTCGTGCTGAACGAACAGCACGCACGCGGGTGGGAACCGCGACTGGCGGCAATCGGCCTCGAGGTCGACGACGCCGAAGCGGTCGACCTGCGCATGCGCGAGCTCGGGGTACCGCGGGCCTACCGCCGCACCTACGCCACCGAGGAGCGACTCGACGGGGCGATCGCCCCCGACGGCACCGAGGTCTACTGGGCGCAGGCCGCCGACGAGGGGGACCCGGCCTGGGTGCGCGAGTTCGAGCACGGTGAACCGGAGTCGGGAACCGACATCACGGGCGTCGATCACGTCAGCCTCAGCCAGCCATGGGATGCCGTCGAAGAAGCGACCCTGTTCTACACCGCCGGCTTCGCGTTGCGCGTCGACAGCAGCACCGACGTCCCCGGCCCGCAGGGGCTCGTCGCCAGCCGCGTGCTCGTCGCTCCGGGCGGAGGCGTGCGCCTGCCGCTGAACGTCGCGCCCCCGATCCTCGCCGCCGAGCGCGCGGGCGTCGCCCTCCCGCAGCACGTCGCCTTCGTCTGCGACGACGTGCGCGCGGTCGCCCGAACGGCGCGCGAGCGCGGATTCGCGCCGTTGGAGATGCCCGCCAACTACTACGACGACATCGCCGCCCGCTTCACCCTGACCGACGCCGAGGTCGACGAGCTCCGAGACCTCCACCTCGGTTACGACCAGGATGCCGCCGGGGCGTACCTGCACTTCTACACGCGCACCATCGGCGAGGTGTTCTTCGAGTTCGTCGAGCGCGTTGACGCCTACGCGGGGTACGGCGCGGGCACCGCCCCCGTGCGCCTCACCGCGCAGGGTCGGCGCTGATAGCGTGCCCGACATGACGACGCCCCGCCGCCTGCTGCTCGTGAACGGCCCGAACCTCAACCTGCTCGGCACCCGCCAACCCGAGATCTACGGGCGCGACACCCTCGCCGACGTCGAGCGGGTCACCGCCGACGCCGCCGCCCGGCACGGCCTCGAGACGCGCGCGGTCCAGAGCAATCACGAGGGGGTGCTGATCGACGCCATCCACGCCGCGCGTCTCGACTGCGTCGGCATCGTGATCAACGCGGGGGGACTCACGCACACCTCCGTCGCCCTGCGTGACGCCCTGGCATCCGTCGATCTCACGGTCGCGGAGGTGCACATCTCGAACATCAAGGAGCGGGAGACGTTCCGGCACTTCTCGTACATCGAGGACGTCGCGGCCGTCCACGTGATCGGCGAGGGCGTCCCCGGCTATGCGCGCGCGGTCGACCTCCTCGTCGAGGTCATCTCAGGCCGCGCCGACGGCTGAGTCGCCTCCCACCCGCATCCGGTCTCCCCGTCCAGCCGTGCACACCCCGTGATCGCGTCCGCCGCGGGGCATCGCGTAGACTCGGTCGCTGGGTGTGCGCCGGAGCGCCGCCTCTCCTCACACGAAACGGAACACTGGCACTCATGGCATCCACTGCGGACATCAAGAACGGCGTCGTCCTGAACATCGACGGTCAGCTCTGGAGCGTCGTGGAGTTCCAGCACGTCAAGCCCGGCAAGGGCGGCGCGTTCGTACGCACCAAGCTGAAGAACGTCATGAGCGGCAAGGTCGTCGACAAGACCTTCAACGCCGGCGCCAAGATCGAGACCGAGAACGTCGACCGCCGCGACTTCACCTACCTCTACAACGACGGCGACGGCTTCGTCTTCATGGACGTCGCCGACTACGACCAGATCACCGTCGGTTCCGCCACCGTCGGCGACGCGGCGAACTTCCTGCTCGAGAACCAGCAGGTGCAGATCGCGCTGAACAACGGCAACCCGCTCTACGTCGAGATGCCGCCGTCGGTCGTGCTCGAGGTCACCTACACCGAGCCGGGGCTGCAGGGCGACCGCTCGTCGGCCGGCACCAAGCCCGCCACCGTCGAGACCGGCTACGAGATGCAGGTCCCGCTGTTCCTCGAGACCGGCACGAAGATCAAGGTCGACACTCGCACCGGCGAGTACCTCGGCCGCATCAGCTGACCTTGAGCGCCCGCACCAAGGCGCGCAAGCGCGCCCTCGACATCCTGTTCCAGGCCGACGTCCGCGGCGAAGAGCTGGCGATCATGTTGGCCACCGAAGCCAAGCGCGCCTCCTCGGAGCCCGAACGTCAGGCGTCGTGGCTGTACGCCCGCGACATCGTCGACGGCGTGATCGACAACCGCGACGAGATCGACGAGCAGATCACGACGTTCGCAAAGGACTGGTCGCTGCAGCGCATGCCCGCGGTCGACCGCGCGCTGCTGCGCATCGGCGCGTGGGAGATCCTCTTCAACGACGAGGTCCCCACGGCCGTCGCCATCGACGAGGCGGTGGAGCTGGCGAAGGAGTTCTCGACCGACGACTCCGGCTCGTTCGTGCACGGCGTGCTCGCGCGCATCGCGCGTTCGTCCTGACCGCCCGCACCCCGCCGACTCGCGACGTGTTCCGGCGCGGCCCCGGCGTCTCGTCGGCGGTCGCTCCGGGCGCTGAGGGCAGGTCGGCGAGAAACGCTATCTGCGGGCAGAAACGTCACGTCGCGGCGTTTCCGCCCGCGAATCGCGTTTCTTCGGCGCTCTGCCGCGCCACGCGCACGATGGCGCACGGCGCGCACGCCCCGATGTCGGAGGCTTCGGGCAGGATGCTCGCGTGACCACCTGGCGCGATCTCGTCCCGAGGAGCGAGCCGGCCGAACGCGAGCCGCTCGCCCTCGGCATCGAGCTTCGTCAGCGCGAAGCGTACGATCCCGCCCGGTGGGACGCCCGGGCGGTGCTTGCCGTAACCCCGCGCATGCTCGCCGAGCGGCAGGACGACCTCCAACTCGTCGCGCGCCCCCTCGTGCGCGGAGCGCGCGACACGTGGATCCGTGCAGATGCCACATGGGATGCCGTGCGGCGATCGTCCGGCCGGTTCGACCCGGCGCAGGTGCGGTGGTTCGCCGAGCTGCACGCCCTGGCTCAGGCATTGCGGACGGCCGGGCCGTTCGCCCCGTCCGGCGACACGATCGCTCTCGACACCGTCGACTCACCCCTGCTCTGGCCGCACCTGCGCGCCGCCGAGGTCCACGGCATCCCGATCGTGTCGCTCCACGCGCAGCAGAGCGTGAGCATCGCGGCCGAGGCGACCGCACGTGTGGCGCTGGATGCCGTGGGTGGGGGAGCGCTGCGCGTGTCCGCCGACATCGAGATCGACGGACGACAGCGGGATGCCGCTTACACGCGGGCGATCGGCGGTTCCGGGCTGTTCGCCTACGAGCTCGACCGCGACCCCGTGCCCGTCGTGCTCGCGGCGGTCGACCTACCCCCGCCGCTGCCCTCCCTGCTCGGGAGCGCGGCGGTCGAGGTACCCGCGGCGGACGCGGCGGAGTTCGTCGCCGAGGTCTACCCGCGGCTGGCGCGCCGCGCGCCGCTCTCGGTGGGCGCGGGCGTACCGGCGCCGCCCCCGGCCCGGCCGACGCTCACCGTCGAGGTGTCGTATCTCGACGGCGACGCTGCGGAGTATCGTCTCGACTGGGCGTATCCCGGCGGGTTCCGCGTCGCGTGGGACGACGGCGGAGAGCACCCCGACCGCGATGTCCGCGCCGAAGCGCAGATCGGAGAACGGTTCGAGACGGCGTGGACGACGGCATCCGACCTCCCGCTCACGGCGCGTGCGATCCTGCGCGACGCGGACGCTGCGGCCTTCAGCGCGCACGTGCTTCCGGCGGTCGACGTGGTCCCCGAGGTACGGGTACGCACGCGCGGGACACGACCGATGTTCCGCGAGTTGCGGGGCGATCCGTCGCTGCGCATCACGACCGTGGAGTCCCTGGATCGCGACTGGCTGGACCTCGGCATCGCCGTGACGATCGACGGCCGGCTGATCCCGTTCGGGGTGCTGTTCACGGCGCTGTCGCGCGGGCGTACGCGCATCAAGCTGTCCGACGGGGCATGGTTCTCGCTCGCCCACCCGGCTCTGCAACGGCTGCGCGAGCTGCTCGAGGAGGCCGCCGCGCTCGACGAATGGGAGACGGGGCCGCGCGTCCCGCGCACGCACCTGGCCCTGTGGGCGGAGTTCGAAGACCTGGCCGACCAGTCCGAGGCGGCGGGGGAGTGGCGACAGCTCGCCCGGGCCTTGCGGGACGTCGCCGAGGTGCCGCGCGTGCCGACCCCGCCGGGGTTCCTCGCCGACCTGCGTCCCTATCAGCGCGAGGGCCTGTCGTGGCTCGCCCTCCTGCATCGGCACCGGCTCGGCGGCATCCTGGCCGACGACATGGGGCTCGGCAAGACCCTGCAATTGCTCGCGCTGATCGCCCACACCCGGTCGCGGGGAGACACCCGGCCCTGGCTCGTCGTCGCCCCGACCTCGGTGCTGCCGACCTGGCACGCCGAGGCCGCCCGTTTCGTCCCCGACCTGCGGGTCGCGGTGATCGAGGCCACCTCCGTTCGGCGCGACCGAACCGTCTCCGAGATCTCCACGGGAGCGGACGTCGTCGTCGCGTCGTACGGCGTCGTTCGGGCGGATGCCGAGGAGTTCGCCGTGCCGCACTTCTCCGGTGTCGTGCTCGACGAGGCGCAGTTCGTGAAGAATCCCGCCACCCGCGTCCACCGCGCCATCGCCGCGCTCCAGACCGACGCGGTGTACGCCGCCACGGGCACGCCGATCGAGAACGGTCTCGACGACCTGTGGGCGCTCCTCGCGCTGACGGCGCCGGGGCTGTTCCCCTCGATCCGGCAGTTCCGCGAGGATTACACACGGGCCATCGAACGGCTTCCCTCCGACGCGCCCACCGAGCTGTCGGCCGCGGCGGCCGGTGCGCACCGCGAGAAGACGCTCGACAAGCTGCGCCGCCGCGTGCGGCCGTTCCTGCTCCGCCGCACGAAGGATGTCGTGGCATCCGATCTCCCCCCGAAGCAGGAGCAGGAGATCGCGGTGCCCCTCGGGCCGGCACACCAGGCGGTGTACGACCGAGTGCTGCAGCGCGAACGCCAGAAGGTGCTCGGCCTGCTCGACGATCTCGACCGGCAGCGCTTCATCGTGTTCCGGTCGCTGACGCTTCTGCGCATGCTCGCTCTGGCACCGGGGCTCGTCGACGACCGTGACGCGCACCTCGGCTCCGCTAAGCTCGACGTCCTGCTCGATCGCCTCGTCGAGGTGGCTGCCGAAGGACATCGCGCGCTCGTGTTCAGCCAGTTCACCTCGTTCCTCGACATGGCCGCGCAGAGACTGGATGCCGCGGGCCTCGCCTTCGCGCACCTCGACGGCAGCACCACCCGGCGCGGTGACGTCGTCGCCGGCTTCCGCGAGGGCGACGCGCCGGTCTTCCTCATCAGCTTGAAAGCCGGGGGCTTCGGCCTGACCCTGACCGAGGCCGACTACGTCTTCGTCCTCGATCCGTGGTGGAACCCGGCCGCCGAGTCCCAAGCGATCGATCGCGCACACCGCATCGGTCAGGACAAGAGCGTGTTCGTCTACCGGTTGATCGCCGCGGGCACGATCGAGGAGAAGGTGCTCGCGCTCCAGCGACGCAAGGCCGCCCTCTTCGACGCGGTGATCGACGACGGTGACGCGTTCGCCGCCGCGCTGGATGCCGACGACATCCGTGGGTTGCTCGGGCCTTGAGGCGCGGCGGCAGCGCCGCCGCGGCAACGTGTGCCCGGTGGGTGGGTGGGGCGCTGCCCGACGAACCCCTACAGGCCGCGGCATCCCGCGGCTAGCGTGCGTCGCATGGCCATCACCTTGGAGAACGTCGGCATCGCGGTCCGTGACATCGACACGGCGATCGCGTTCTTCGTCGACCTCGGACTGGCCGTGGTCGGTCGCGACACGATCAGCGGCTCGTGGGCCGACACCGCCGTGGGTCTGGATGGCAACCACGCGAAGATCGCGATGCTCCAGACGCCGGACGGGAACGGTCGGCTAGAACTCTTCGAGTACCTGCACCCCGACGCCATCGAGACGGAACCGACGCGTCCTCATGAGATCGGGATGCACCGCGTCGCGTTCTCCGTCGACGACATCGACGCAGCGCTAGAGATCGCCGCACGCCACGG
Source organism: Microbacterium sp. 22296 (assembly GCF_052045385.1). NCBI lineage: Bacteria > Bacillati > Actinomycetota > Actinomycetes > Micrococcales > Microbacteriaceae > Microbacterium > Microbacterium sp. 22296. The sequence goes on from NZ_JBQEOS010000001.1 coordinate 601,440, forward strand.
ATGCCATCCCCTTCGCGGTGTCGCGAACTATCAGGACGTCTACAAGCTTACCTATGTGCGGGGTCCGAGCGGCATCATCGTGATGCTCGCCGAAGACCTGAGGAAGACGTGACGGCCCTCCATCGCTCCGGACAGGTCACCGCCGTTCCCCGATTCGTCCGAGTGCCGACCGCTGGATCCTGGGGCCTGCTCGACGGCGACTAGAACAAGCCGTCGATCACCGCACCCGCGGCGTCGAGCGCGTGATCGCCCGCGAAGACGATCTTCACCACGCCCTTCAGCAGCACTTCGACATCCATCACCTGCAGGAATCCGTCACCGACCTCGGCCAGCGTGTGGGGCGACGTCTGCCCCAGCTCGTCGTACCCGATCCGCAGGACGGCCAACCATTCCCTCGCGAGGCCGAACATCACGGCGTACGGAAGAAGACGCTCGTTCAGCGCGAACCGTTCCACTGCGTCGCCCGCGGGTTGCCGGGAGCCGTCGGGCGACTGCAGCACGCTCAGGCGCTCGGACTCGGCGAGAGTGATGTACTGACGGATGCCGTCCAGGTGCTCCCGCCGCGAACGAGCAGCCTCCGCGAAGCGGCGCGCGCGGCCGGCCGGCACGACGGCGAGCGCGGCGATCACCCCGGCGAGCGCGCCGACGCCGACACCGAACGCCGCGGGCGCAGGCGCCGTGGCGAGGAAGAATCCGATCCCGAGGACGAGCAGCGCCCCGCTCCACCGGACGACAGACCGTCCATGATGCCACCCGGCGGCTAGGCCAGCGCGCTGCAGACGACGTCCGTGCATAGCCACGAGGCCGCGCACACCCCGCGCGATCCGGCGACGGTCGCGCGACAGGCGACGCGAGTACCCGCTGGGGGTGTCCGGGCCGCACACGACATCGAGCAGCCGCAGCTCGTCGTCGGTCAGGGTCTCGGGATCGATCACCTGCACCGCAATGCTTTTCCGCGAGACGCCGCCCTCGCTGAGCAGATGGATGCGACCACGCACGACGAGGTCGATGAGAGCGGCGGCGACGGCCCGGCGCTCATGGCCGGACAGGATCGCATCGTCGATGACCGTCGCCCCCGGCTGAGGCGTGTCTTGGACCACGAGCGAGCGAGGAAGACGCGTCGATCGCACACGGAGGACGATGGCCACGACGAAGAGCGCGATCGCCATCCCGAGGATCCCGAGGGCGACGACCATCTCGCCATCGTAGGATCCCGCGGCGCTGCTCACCGACCGCTCAGGAGACCCGCGCGTAGACTCGACAGGTTCCGTCCACGACACAGGAGCGACATGAGAGTCACCGGCCTCGGCCACGCGGGAATGTTCATCGAGACGCGCGGCGGCAGCATCCTCTGCGACCCCGTCCTCGGTCCGAGCTTCTTCGGTTCGTGGTTCCCGTTCCCCGACAACCGCGCTCTCGACTGGGAGCGTTTCGGCAAGGCGGACTTCCTGTACATCTCGCACCGCCACCGCGATCACTTCGATCCGGCGATGCTCGAGCGCTACGTGTCGAAAGACATCAAGGTTCTGCTCCCGGAGTACCCCACCGACGATCTCGAGCAGGACCTCCTCGCGCTCGGCTACACGAACCTCGTGCGCACGGAGGCGGGCGTGCCCCTGCAGTTCGGCGACCTGAAACTCATGGTGACGCCGCTCCGCGCCCCCTCGGACGGGCCGATCGGCGACTCGTCGCTGTCGGTCGACGACGGGACGGCATCCGTCCTCAACCAGAACGACTCGCATCCGCTCGATCTGGAGAAGCTGTTCGACTTCGGCAAGCCGGACGCGTACTTCACCCAGGTGTCGGGCGCGATCTGGTGGCCGATGGTCTACGACCTTCCCCAGGACGCCAAACAGAACTTCGCGAAGCTCAAGCGCGACGCGCAGAACAAGCGCGCGATGTACTACATCGAGAAGGTCGACGCCGAGCACGTGTTCCCGATGGCGGGTCCGCCGATGTTCCTGCGGGACGAGCTGTTCCGCTACAACGGCACAGGCCTCGAGGACGACTCGATCTTCACCGACCAGCGCGAGTTCCTCGCGCACATGAAGGAGCAGCGCCCCGACCAGAAGGGCTACCTGTTCCTCCCCGGCACCGAGGTCGAGGTGCGGGGGTCCGATGTCACCGTCACCCAGACCCTGTACACGGATGCCGAGATCGAGCGCGTCTTCGGCGACAAGTGGAACTACCTCGCCGAGCAGCGCGACAGCCGCCAGGACGAGATCACGGCCGAGGAGGCGACCCGTGCCGAGGTCATCCCGCCCGCGGAGATGCTCGCCGCGTTGAAGGAATGGTGGGAGCCGCTGCTGCGTCGCGCTCGCACGATCCGCAACGGCGTTGGTGGCGTGGTGCGGTTCCGCATCGGCGAGCTCGACATGGTCGTGGACTTCCCCAAGGCCAAGCTGCGCGAATACGCGGGGGAGGAATGTATCTACTGGTACACGATCCCCGCCGACCTCGTCTCGACGAACATCCGCGACCACGAGATCGACTGGTCGAACTCGATCTTCCTGTCGATGCAGTTCGAGGTCGGCCGTTCGGGCAAGTTCAACGAGTTCCTCACCACGTTCCTCAAGTGCCTCTCGCGCGACCGCATCGAGTACGTCGAGAACTGGTACGCCGAGCAGTCGGATCAGACCGAGGATGCCGAGATCGGCGACTGGACCGTGCAGCGTCGCTGCCCGCACCTCCGCGCCGACCTGACGAAGACCGGCAAGATCGAGGACGGCGTGCTGACCTGTTCGCTGCACGACTGGAAGTGGGACCTGGAGACCGGTCGCTGCCTGACGACGACCGGTCACCCGATCCGCTCGTCGCGCGTGCGCACGACGCCGAGTGGCGAGCGCGCCGCCGCCGAGGTCGCCGCGGGCTGATCCGTGCCGGGCTTGCATCGCGTCGAGGTGTGGGTTGCCGAGCTGTCCGTGGCGAGCGTCGAATGGGGATGGCTGCTCCGTGAAGTCGGCTTCGAGCGGAGCGACCAGTGGGCCGACGGGGAGACGTGGAGGGCCGGTGGCGGCCCGTACCTGACGTTGACGACGTCGCCGAACTTGTCGCGGCTCGATCACGATCGTCGTGGTCCCGGCGTGAACCATCTCGCATTCCTCGGCGGCACCCGTGCGCAGGTGGATGCCGTGATGGCCGCGGCGAGCGCGAATGGGTGGCGTCCGCTGTATCAGGACCGGTATCCGTTCGCCGGCGGCCCCTCGCACTACGCCGGGTGGCTCGAGAATTCCGCGGGCTTCAAAGCGGAGATCGTCGCGGACCAGGAGTGACGCGACCGCGTGGCCGTCGGGTTGCGCCCCTCCGCCCGCCCCCAGCGCATAACCCTCAGCACGGAACCCTCAGCACGGACCCCTCAAAGCCCAACCGTCGGGTAGCGCCCCTCCACCCGCGCACCTCAGGGCAGGACTCTCGGCGCGTCCCCCTGAAGGCGCGACCCTGTGGCTGCGCCCCTCGGCCCGCCCCTCCACCCGCGCACCTCAGGGCAGAACTCTCGGCGCGTCCCCCTCGAGGCGCGACCCTGTGGCTGCGCCCCTCGGCGCACACCCCGAAGCACCCCCGGCGCACGCCCCCTGCGCGCACCCCTCGACGAACACCCCCACCGGGCGATCCGCATCATGCGATCGAGCCACTCCTCGCCGGCGTTCTCGGGCACGACGCCCGGAGTGACCGCAGGACCACCACCGTCGGGCGCGATCGAGGAACGCAGCGAGGGCAGCAGATCATCCCCGGTCTTCACCGCCCGCGACACCTCCCGCCTGCTCCGCCCGGTCAGTGTCTGCAGCAAGTCCGTGGCATTCCGGTGGCCCTGACGTTGCGCCAGCCCTGTCGCGCCCCGCTCGCGCACCGAGCGCGCGTCGATGACGCGCGCCGCACAGGCCGCCAGCACATCGAGGGCGTTGCGTGCGGCGATGATCTCGCTCACCAGCGTCAGGAGCTCGCGGTCGTCCAGCTCCTCGACCTCCCGGCCCGCCACCAGCGCGACGACGCGGTCGCTCGCCACCCGAAGGCGGTCGACCGGAGTGCGCGAATCCATAGAACGAATGTACGAATTCCGTCGCCGTGCCACCAGCGCCGGAACGCGACACCACCCGCAACCGCCCAGGGTTCACCCACCCCCACCCGCTACACTCGACGAAGAACCACAGCAACCTTTAACCCCGTCCCGTGAGGCGGAGAAGGGAGCGGCGGATGAATACGCGCACCGTCATGCACGATGCCGATATCGCCCGCGCTTTGACGCGCATCTCGCACGAGATCCTGGAGTCCAACAAGGGACCGGAGGGACTCGTCCTCCTCGGCATCCCGACCCGCGGCGTCACGCTCGCGAACCGGATCGGTCCGCTCGTCAGCGAGTTCGGGGGAGCGTCCGTCCCGGTCGGCTCGCTCGACGTGACGATGTACCGCGACGATCTGCACCGCAACCCCACACGGGCCCCGCGGCGCACCGAGATTCCCGCCGGCGGCATCGACGGCAAGGTCGTCGTTCTGATCGACGATGTGTTGTTCTCGGGCCGCAGCATCCGCGCCGCCCTCGACGCCCTGCAGGACATCGGCCGACCCGCCGCCGTCCGCCTGGCGACGCTGATCGACCGGGGCCACCGCGAGCTGCCGATCCGCCCCGACTTCGTGGGCAAGAACCTCCCCAGTGCCCGCGACGAGCGCGTCAACGTGCGCCTCGCCGAGATCGACGGCGTCGAGGAGGTGACGATCGAGTCATGAGGCACCTCCTCGACACCCAGCACCTCTCGCGCGCCGAGGCGCTTGAGATCCTCGACGTCGCCGAGGACATGGCCGACACCCAGAGCCGCGAGGTCAAGAAGCTGCCGACGCTGCGCGGCAAGACCGTGGTCAACCTGTTCTTCGAGGACTCCACGCGCACCCGCATCTCGTTCGAGGCCGCCGCCAAACGCCTCTCCGCCGATGTCATCAACTTCTCGGCGAAGGGCTCGAGCGTGAGCAAGGGAGAGTCGCTGCAGGACACCGCGCAGACCCTCCAGGCGATGGGGGCGGATGCCGTGGTCATCCGTCACGGCGCATCCGGCGCTCCGCGGACCCTCGCGACCAGCGGTTGGATCAGCGCGGGCGTGGTCAACGCCGGCGACGGCACGCACGAGCACCCCACACAGGCTCTGCTCGACGCGTTCACGATCCGCAAGCGCCTGTTCGGCGACGACAGCCGCGGGCGCGACCTCGACGGCATCCGGGTCACGATCGTGGGCGACGTGCTGCACTCGCGGGTCGCGCGCTCGAACGTCTGGCTGCTCCACACCCTCGGTGCGCGCATCACGCTGGTCGCACCGCCGACCCTGGTGCCGCAGGACGTCAGCGGCTGGCCTGTCGAGATCGACTACGACCTGGATCACGCCATCGCCGCGGGTCCCGACGCGCTCATGATGCTGCGCATCCAGCTCGAGCGGATGTCGGCCGCGTATTTCCCGACTGAACGGGAGTATTCGCGACGCTACGGCCTCGACGCACGGCGTTTGGACGCCCTGCCGACCGATAGCATTGTCTTGCACCCCGGGCCGATGAACCGGGGTCTGGAGATTTCCGCCGAAGCCGCCGATTCGCCTCGTTCGACGGTGCTCGAACAGGTCACGAACGGCGTCTCCGTGCGGATGGCCGTGCTCTACCTGCTGCTGGCGGGCGAGCGGGCCGACACCGAGAAAGAGGACCTGCGATGAGTCACGCCACCCCCCAGACGCTTCTGGTCCGCGGCGCGCGCGTCGAGGGCCAAGATGCCACCGACCTCCTCGTCCGCGACGGCGTCATCGCCGAGACCGGCTCCGGCCTGTCGCACACGGGCGCCACGATCGTGGATGCCGACGGGCTGATCGCCCTGCCCGGCCTGGTCGACCTCCACGTGCACCTGCGCGAGCCCGGCTTCGAGGCATCCGAGACCGTCCTCACCGGATCGCGCGCGGCGGCCGCGGGCGGGTTCACCACCGTCTTCGCGATGCCGAACACCTCGCCCACGGCCGACACCGCCGGCGTCGTCGAGCAGGAGCTCGCCCTCGGCGAGGCAGCCGGCTACGTGCACGTCCAGCCGATCGGCGCGGTCACGGTCGGGCAGAAGGGCGAGCGCCTCGCCGAGCTCGGCGCCATGGCCGACTCCCGCGCACGTGTGCGCGTGTTCAGCGACGACGGCTTCTGCGTCTTCGACCCGCTCATCATGCGCCGGGCGCTGGAGTACGTGAAGGCCTTCGACGGCGTGGTCGCGCAGCACGCGCAGGACCCGCGACTCACCGAGGGCGCACAGATGAACGAGGGGGCCGTCTCGGCCGAGCTCGGTCTCACCGGTTGGCCGGCGGTCGCCGAGGAGTCGATCATCGCGCGCGACGTGCTGCTGGCCGAGCACGTCGGCTCGCGTCTGCACGTGTGCCATCTCTCCACCGCCGGTTCGGTCGACATCATCCGCTGGGCCAAGAAGCGCGGCGTGAACATCACCGCCGAGGTGACTCCGCACCACCTGCTGCTGACCGACGAGCTCGTCCGCGACTACGACGCCCGGTTCAAGGTCAACCCGCCGCTGCGCCGCGAGGAAGACGTGATGGCCGTGCGCGAGGGTCTCGCCGACGGCACGATCGACATCGTCGCCACCGACCACGCGCCGCACCCCGCCGAGGCGAAGGCCTGCGAGTGGGCGGCCGCGGCCAACGGCATGGTGGGACTGGAGAGCGCCCTGCGGGTCGTGCAGCAGGCCATGGTCGACACCGGCCTGCTCGACTGGTCGGACGTCGCGCGTGTGCTGTCGAAGACCCCCGCGCGCATCGGCCGCCTCGACGGTCACGGCACCCCGGTGGCCGCGGGGCAGCCGGCATCGTTCACGCTGTACGACCCGCGCCCCTCGCGCACCTTCGCGGTCGCCGACCTGCGCGGACGCAGCAAGAACTCGCCGTACCTCGGCCGGGAGCTCCCCGGCGAGGTGCGTTGGACCGTGCGCGCCGGCGTCCCCACCGTCGCCGACGGAACCCTGCTCGACGCGCCGGGGGTCCTGGCGTGACGCGTGAGGGCGCCCTGCTCGTCATGGCCGCGGTGGCCGTGATCGCGCTGGCCCTCCTGGCGTGGGCGTGGGTGCGACGAACGCGGCGCGATGCGCGCTACACGGCCCCCGTGGGGGAGCTGCCCGACGACGCCGTCGAGACCGCGGTGTTCCCGGGGCTCTACGTCGCGACGACCCGACACGACGAGCCGCTCGAACGACTCGCGATCAAGGGCCTCGGCTTCCGCTCCCGCGTCGACGTCACGGTCACCACGGCCGGCGTCGCGCTCGACCTCCCGGGCCAGCCCCGCATCGCGCTCACCCGCGACCGCCTGGTGGATGCCGCTCAGGCCACCGTCGCCATCGACCGCGTGGTCGAGCGCGACGGCCTGACGCGTGTCAGCTGGCGCATCGACGACGACACGATCGTCGACACCTACCTCCGACCTCAGGAGGCCTCGGCCAAAGCGCTGGCCGACGCCATCCGTCCTCTCATCACCACGACAGGAAGCGACGCATGACCGCCCTGATCCCTTCCGCGCGCCTGACGCGCGACCCGGCCGTCCTCGTACTCGAAGACGGCACCCGCTACACCGGCCGCGCCTACGGCGCACGGGGCGAGACCCTCGGCGAGGTCGTCTTCGCCACCGGCATGACCGGCTACCAGGAGACGATCACCGACCCCTCGTACGCGGGCCAGATCGTGCTGCAGACGGCCCCCCACATCGGCAACACCGGTGTGAACGACGAAGACCCCGAATCGCGCCGCATCTGGGTCGCCGGTTACGTCGTGCGCGACCCCTCGCGAATGGTGTCGAACTGGCGCGCCGACCGCTCGCTCGACGACGCGCTCGTCGAGGACGGCATCGTCGGAATCTCCGGCATCGACACCCGCGCCGTCACCCGCCGCATCCGCTCCTCGGGCAGCATGCGCGGCGGCGTCTTCTCGGGCGAGGCAGCCCACCTGGATGCCGAGGAGCAGCTGCGCCGCGTCCTCGAGGCTCCGGGCATGGCAGGTCGCAACCTCTCCGCCCAGGTCTCCGTGACCTCGGTCGAGGTCACCCCGGCCGCCGCCGAGCGCCTCGGCAACCTCGCCGTGCTCGACCTCGGTGTGAAGAAGTCCACGATCGACAACCTCGCCGCGCGCGGCTTCGACGTGCACGTCTTCCCGCAGTCCGCCACGATCGACGAGATCCGCGCGATCGAGCCGGTCGCGGCGTTCTACTCCAACGGTCCCGGCGACCCCGCGGCCTCCGACCAGCACGTCGAGCTGCTGCGCGCCATGCTCGGCGACGGACTGCCGTTCTTCGGCATCTGCTTCGGCAACCAGCTGCTGGGGCGCGCCCTCGGCTTCGGCACCTACAAGCTGCCGTTCGGCCACCGCGGCATCAACCAGCCCGTACTCGACAAGACCACCGGCCGCGTCGAGATCACCTCGCAGAACCACGGCTTCGCGGTCGACGCGCCGCTCGACGCCGTCGTCGACAGCCCGGCCGGTTTCGGCCGCGTCGAGGTCAGCCACATCGGTCTCAACGACAACGTCGTGGAGGGACTCCGCGCCCTCGACATCCCCGCGTTCAGCGTGCAGTACCACCCCGAGGCCGCCGCAGGACCGCACGACGCCAACTACCTGTTCGACCGCTTCCGCGACATGGTGATCGCGACCCAGGCCCTTCGACAGGCTCACGGACCGGCCACTGCGGCTCAGGGCCAGAACGACGCTCAGGACTCGACCCAGGAAGACACCAATGCCTAAGCGCGACGACATCCACTCCGTCCTCGTCATCGGCTCCGGCCCGATCGTCATCGGTCAGGCCTGCGAGTTCGACTACTCCGGCACCCAGGCGTGCCGGGTCCTCCGTGAAGAGGGGGTGCGCGTCATCCTCGTCAACTCCAACCCGGCGACGATCATGACCGACCCCGACTTCGCCGACGCGACGTACATCGAGCCGATCACCCCCGAGGTGATCGAGACGATCATCGCCAAAGAGAAGCCGGATGCCATCCTCCCCACCCTGGGCGGACAGACGGCCCTGAACGCGGCGATCCAGCTGCACAAGCGCGGCATCCTCGAGAAGTACGACGTCGAGCTCATCGGCGCCGACTTCGAGGCGATCAACAAGGGCGAGGACCGCCAGATCTTCAAGGAGCTCGTCCTCGAGGCCGGCGCCGACGTCGCGGCATCCGTCATCTGCCACTCGATGGACGAGCTGCTCGCCGGCGCCGAGAAGCTGGGATACCCGCTCGTGGTGCGCCCGAGCTTCACCATGGGCGGTCTCGGCTCGGGCTTCGCCTACGACGAGAACGACCTCCGCCGCATCGGCGGCGCGGGCCTGCACGATTCGCCCACCAGCGAGGTGCTGCTCGAGGAGTCGATCCTCGGGTGGAAGGAGTACGAGCTCGAGCTCATGCGCGACACCGCCGACAACACGGTCGTCGTCTGCTCGATCGAGAACGTCGACCCCGTCGGCGTGCACACCGGTGACTCGATCACCGTCGCCCCCGCGCTGACCCTGACCGACCGCGAGTACCAGAAGCTCCGCGATATCGGCATCGACATCATCCGCGCGGTGGGCGTCGACACCGGCGGCTGCAACATCCAGTTCGCCGTCGACCCGGCGACCGGGCGCATCATCGTCATCGAGATGAACCCGCGCGTCTCGCGCTCCTCGGCACTGGCGTCGAAGGCTACGGGCTTCCCGATCGCGAAGATCGCCGCGAAGCTCGCGATCGGCTACCGCCTCGACGAGATCCCGAACGACATCACCAAGGTGACGCCGGCGAGCTTCGAACCCACGCTCGACTACGTCGTGGTCAAGGTGCCGCGGTTCAACTTCGAGAAGTTCCCCGCCGCCGACACCACCCTCACCACCACCATGAAGTCGGTGGGCGAGGCCATGGCGATCGGCCGCAACTACACCACGGCCCTGCAAAAGGCGCTGCGTTCGCTCGAGAAGCGCGGATCGAGCTTCCACTGGGGCGACGAGTCGCGCTCGGCGGAGGAGCTGCTCGAGATCGCCAAGACGCCGACCGACGGTCGCATCGTCGTCCTGCAGCAGGCGCTGCGCCTCGGTGCCACGCCCGAGCAGGCGTTCGACGCCACCGCCATCGACCCGTGGTTCATCGACCAGATCGTGCTGATCAACGAGGTCGCGGAGTTCATCGGCGGGGCCGAGAGCCTGGATGCCGACACCCTCCGCGTCGCGAAGGAGCACGGTTTCAGCGACGCGCAGATCGCTCAGATCCGCGGTCTCGACGAGGCCGAAGTGCGCGAGAGCCGCTACGCCCTCGAGGTGCGCCCGGTCTACAAGACCGTCGACACCTGCGCGGGGGAGTTCCCGGCCCTCACGCCGTACCACTACTCCTCCTACGACGCCGAGACCGAGGTCACCCCCTCCGACCGCACGAAGGTCGTCATCATCGGTTCGGGCCCCAACCGCATCGGTCAGGGCGTCGAGTTCGACTACTCGTGCGTGCACGCCTCGTTCGCGCTCTCGGACGCCGGATACGAGACCGTCATGGTCAACTGCAACCCCGAGACCGTGTCGACCGACTACGACACCTCCGACCGCCTGTACTTCGAGCCGCTGACGCTCGAAGACGTGCTCGAGGTGCTGCACGCCGAGGCCCAGTCGGGGACGATCCTCGGCGTCGTCTGCCAGCTCGGCGGCCAGACGCCCCTGGGCCTGGCCAAGGGCATCGAGGCGGCGGGCTACACGATCCTCGGCACCAGCCCCGAGGCGATCGACCTCGCGGAGGAGCGTGAACTGTTCTCGCGCCTGCTCGACGAAGCCGGCCTGATCGCCCCGCGCAACGGCACGGCCATCGATGTCGAGGGTGCCGTGGCGGTGGCCGAGGAGATCGGCTACCCCGTGCTCGTGCGCCCGAGCTTCGTCCTCGGCGGTCGCGGCATGGAGATCGTGTACTCGACCGACGCCCTGCGCGATTATTTCGTGCGCGTCGCCGACCAGGCGATCATCGGACCGGGCCTGCCGCTGCTGGTCGACCGCTTCCTCGACGACGCGATCGAGCTCGACGTCGACGCACTGTACGACGGCACCGATCTGTACATCGGCGGCGTCATGGAGCACCTCGAAGAGGCCGGCATCCACTCCGGTGACTCCTCCTGCACCCTGCCGCCCGTCTCGCTCGGCCGCACCGAGGTCGACCGCGTGCGCGAGGCGACCCTGGCCATCGCGAAGGGCGTGGGCGTGCGGGGTCTCCTGAACGTGCAGTTCGCGATTTCGGCAGGGGTCCTCTATGTCATCGAGGCGAACCCGCGCGCGAGTCGCACCGTGCCGTTCGTGTCGAAGGCCCTCGGCATCCCGCTCGCCAAGGCCGCCAGCCGCATCATGGCCGGCAACACGATCGCCGAGCTCATCGCCGAGGGGCTGCTGCCCGAGAAGGACGGCTCGCGTGTGCCGCTCGACGCGCCCGTCGCGGTGAAGGAGGCGGTGCTGCCGTTCAAGCGCTTCCGCACCGCCGACGGTCACACCGTCGACAGCGTGCTCGGACCCGAGATGCGCTCCACCGGTGAAGTCATGGGCATCGACCGCGACTTCCCGACCGCGTTCGCGAAGTCGCAGGAGGCCGCGTACGGCGGGATGCCGACCTCGGGCACCGTGTTCATCTCGGTCGCCGACGCCGACAAGCGCGCCGTGATCCTGCCCGCCCATCGGTTGCAGGAGCTCGGCTTCGAGCTCATGGCGACCGAGGGCACGGCCGAGATCCTCGCCCGCAACGGCATCCGGGTGCAGGTCGTGGAGAAGTACTCCGAGACGCAGGGCTCCGGCCAGCGCAACGTCGTCGACCTCATCAACGCCGGCGAGATCGACATGATCGTCAACACCCCGTCGGGCGGGACCGCGCGTGCCGACGGCTACGAGATCCGCGCCGCGGCCGTGGCCGCCGACAAGGCGCTGTTCACCACCATGGCCGTGCTCGGCGCCGCGGTGAGCGCGCTCGGCGCGATGAAGGACGGCTTCGAGGTCCGGAGCCTTCAGGAGTACGCCGTCGATCGCGCGGGTCGTCTGTGAGCGAGTCGTTCGGGCAGCGGCTCAGCGCCGCTCTCGACGCGCACGGGCCGCTGTGCGTCGGCATCGATCCGCACACCGCCCTCCTGTCGGCGTGGGGGCTCGATGCCACGGCCGAGGGCGTGCGCGCGTTCGGACTGCGCGTGGTCGAGGCGGCCGCGGGTCGCGTCGGCGTCGTCAAGCCGCAGGTGGCGTTCTACGAGCGCTACGGCTCCAAGGGCTTCGCCGCTCTCGAGGACGTCATGGCGGCGGCCCGCGCCGCCGGGCTCCTGGTCATCGCCGACGCGAAGCGCGGTGACATCGGCACGACGATGGACGGCTACGCCCGAGCCTGGCTCGAGCCCGGCGCGCCCCTCGAGGCGGATGCCGTCACCCTGACGCCGTACCTCGGCGCCGAGTCGCTGCGCGACACGCTCTCGCTGGCCCTGCGGCACCGCAAGGGTGCGTTCGTGCTCGCCGCGACGAGCAACCCCGAGGCGCGGGCGCTGCAGAGCGCGATCGTCGACGACGCCCTCGCCGTCGGCGATCACGAGCACGTCGCAGCGCGGGTAGCCCACGACGTGAACGAGGCGAACATCGGTGCCCCCGGCGCCTTCGGCTCGATCGGCGTCGTCGTCGGCGCCACCGTCGACCGCGCCGCGTTCGGTCTCGGCGACGTGGCCCTCGCGGGGATGCCGATCCTCGCGCCGGGCTTCGGTGCGCAGGGTGCGGAGCCCGCCGATCTCGGCCGCCTCTTCGGCTACGTCGCCAAGGCGGTCGTGGCCAACGAGAGCCGGAGCATCCTCGCGGTCGGGCCCGACCGTCTCGCCGCCCGCATCGACGAGCGTTCCGCGCTGTACCGGGAGACCCTGAATGGTTGACGCCCGTCGCCCGCCCGAGGTCGACCGTGCCGCCGCCTCTCGCCGCGCCGTCGAGGCGCGCCGCGAGCGCGCCGCGCTGAAGCGCGACGTGTCCAGCCGCGTCATCTCGCCGCAGGAGCTGCTCCGGCGGGGTCTGGCCGATCCGCTGTCGCCGGCCGGAGCCATGCGCGTGACCGAGTTCCTCACGGCGATCCCCGCGATCGGCGAGAGCAAGCGCGATCGCATCCTCGTCGCGCTCGGCATCTCGCCGGTGAAGCGACTCGGCGGCCTCGGCACGCGTCAACGCGACGCGTTACGGGCCTTCCTCGACACCCGCTGGCCCGAGCCGGGTCCCCGCGACGGGCGCAGCCGACTCATCGTGCTCGCCGGGCCCACGGCGGTCGGTAAGGGCACCGTGGCCGCGCACATCAAGCAGCACTACCCGCAGATCCATCTCTCGGTCTCGGCGACGACGAGGAGCCCCCGCCCCGGCGAGGTCGACGGCCAGCATTACTACTTCGTCGACGACGCCGAGTTCGACCGCATGGTCGCCGCGGGGGAGCTGCTGGAGTGGGCCGTCGTGCACAACCAGAACCGTTACGGCACGCCTCGCGAACCCATCGAGCGCGTTCTCGCCGCGGGCGGTACCGCCCTGCTTGAGATCGACCTGCAGGGGGCCCGACAGGTGCGCGCCGCCGACCCCTCGGCGACGCTGGTGTTCCTGCTGCCCCCGAGCTGGGACGAGCTCGTCCAACGCCTCGTCGGACGGGGGACGGAGGATGCCGAGGAGCGCGCCCGACGTCTGCGCACGGCCCGCGTCGAACTCGCCGCGCAGAACGAGTTCGACTACCGCGTCGTGAACGAAGACGTGGCATCCGCCGCCGCCGAGGTCGTGGCTCTGGCCGCCGCGCAGCGCTGAGGCCGGTCTTGTGCGGTTCGGGGCGGAATCGGCTCCTCGGGGCGTGACAGCCCCGCCCCGAATGGCGGAATCCGCCCCGAATCGGACGAACACGACCCGCCCCGCACCCCTCGGCACGCGCTTCGCCGGTGTCGGCTAGAATCAGAGGATGCTTCGGCGCTTCCGGCGCCGCATCCACCCCATCCCGCCGAACCAGGAGGTTCCCCATGGCCGGACGTGACAAGGGCATCATCGACCCGCCCATCGACGCTCTGCTCGACAAGGTCGACTCGAAGTACCAGCTCGTCATCTACGCATCCAAGCGCGCGCGTCAGATCAACGACTATTACTCCGACCTGCACGAGGGAAACCTCTTCGACAACGTCGGCCCGCTGGTCGACTCCACGGTCGAGGACAAGCCCCTCACGATCGCGCTGCACGAGATCCACGAAGACAAGCTGCGCCTGCGCGCCGCGGAGTAATCCACCGTCTTCACCGGCTCACTCGTGAAGTGTTCACAGATGTGACGATGCCCCGGGCGGCTCACCGCCGTCCGGGGCATACTTGTGCCCGTTCCCTGCTCGCTATCCTCCCGGAGTCGTCTTGACCGACCTACGCCTGTTCACGTCCGAGTCCGTCACCGAAGGACACCCCGACAAGATCTGCGATCAGATCTCCGACAGCATCCTGGATGCCATCCTCACCGACGACCCCACGGGACGTGTGGCCGTCGAGACCCTCGTCACGACCGGACTCGTGCACGTGGCGGGCGAGGTGTCGACCCGGGCCTACGTCGAGATCCCCGCGATCGTCCGCGACGTGGTGAACCGCATCGGTTACACCTCGAGCGACACCGGGTTCGACGGCGAGTCGTGCGGTGTCTCCGTCTCGATCGGCGCGCAGTCCTCCGACATCGCCGCCGGCGTCAACAAGGCGTTCGAGCAGCGCGAGCGCGGATCCGTCGACCCCCACGACCTGCAGGGCGCCGGCGACCAGGGCATCATGTTCGGCTTCGCCACGAACGAGACTCCGCAGCTCATGCCCATGGCCATCTGGACGGCGCACCGTATCGCCGAGCGTCTGGCGGGAGTGCGCAAGAGCGGTGCGCTGCCGTTCCTGCGACCCGACGGCAAGACGCAGGTGACGCTCGGCTACGAGGGCTTCACCCCGCGGACCGTCGACAGCGTCGTGCTGTCGACCCAGCACCACCCCGACATCTCGCAGGAAGACCTGCGCGCGCAGGTGCAAGCCGAAGTCATCGACCCCGTGCTGGCCGAGACCGGCCTCGAGCTTCCCGATGTGAAGTACTACATCAACCCGGCCGGTCCCTTCGTCATCGGCGGCCCGAAGGGCGATGCCGGGCTCACCGGCCGCAAGATCATCATCGACACCTACGGTGGGGCCTCCCGCCACGGAGGTGGTGCGTTCAGCGGCAAGGACCCGTCCAAGGTCGACCGCTCGGCCGCGTACGCCATGCGGTGGGTCGCGAAGAACGCCGTCGCCGCGGGCCTCGCCGATCGCCTCGAGGTGCAGGTCGCCTACGCGATCGGCAAGGCGAACCCCGTCGGTCTGTACGTGGAGTCGTTCGGCACCGCTCACGTAGACGACGACGTGATCGTCCGCGCGATCCGCGACGTGTTCGACCTGCGGCCCGCGGCCATCGTCGAGCAGCTCGACCTGCTGCGCCCGATCTACGCGCAAACCGCGAAGTACGGTCACTTCGGCCGTGAGCTGCCCGATTTCACCTGGGAGCGCACCGATCGCGTCGACGAGCTGCGCGCCGCCGCCGGAATCTGAGCGTGCGGGCGGGCGCCGCACGGCGTAGCAGGGCGGGCGCCGCACGGCGTAGCGGGGCGGGCGTCGGCACGGCGACGAGCGAGCTCTCCCGGTCCCGCGACCTGGCTCGTGCGCGCTGCGGGACCTGTTCCGGTGTGCGACAGAGCGCGTGGTCCTACATCGGTCCCCGGGAGGACGAAGACAGGTGCCCCGGCGGCGCTCGTACGTGCTCCGGCGCCCGCGCACGCACGTCCCGCGGCCATCGAGCGCATACGCCTCCCGCCGCCGCCGCCCGCCCGCACTCCCGCGCCCGCGGTGTCCACCCGTGAGCGAACGTCGCGTCGCGCGCGTGCAGCTCGAGTCGCCCGTACCGCAGCTCGACCGCCTCTTCGACTACGCCGTCCCGCATCCGCTCGTGACCGACGTGGCCCCGGGCGTGCGGGTCAAGGTTCCGCTGCGCTCGGCGGGGCGCATGATGGACGCCTTCGTGATCGAGGTGGTGGCCGACGACGGCACCGAGCGCCCACTGTCGTCGATCGAGGCCGTGGTCTCGCCGATGCCCGTGCTGCCCGATCGTCTCTACACGCTCGCGCGACGCGTCGCCGACCGCGCCGCCGGCTCCGTCAGCGACGTGCTGCGGCTGGCCGTTCCCCGGCGCATGGTCCGCGCCGAGAAGGCATGGGTCGCCGCACCGCCGCCCGGGCCGCCCGATGTCGTACCGGCCGCCCGTGAGCGATCCGAGGTCGCGTTGCGCGCTTATCCCGGGCTTGCCGAGGCTCTCGACGCCGGTGAGCGTCTCGCGCTCGACGCACCCCCGCACCCGCATCCGGAGCTGCCACGCGGAGCGTGGGCCGACCTCCTCGCCGCCGCCGCCGTGCACACGCTGGCGCGGGGGAGGAGCGCCGTCCTCGTCGTGCCCGACTACCGCGATCAGGCTCAGCTTCTCGCGGCCCTCGGCGAGCTCGTGACCCCGGATGCCATCGTGCGCGACGACGCCGATCAGTCCGGCCCCGCACGCTACGCGCAGTACCTGCGCACCCTCGCGTCCGTGCCCTGCATCGTGGTCGGGCGCCGGTCGGGCGTCTACGCGCCCGCGCACGACACCGGGCTCGTGGCGATCTGGGACGACGGCGATTCGCTGTTGTCGGAGCCGCTCTCCCCGGGCGTGCACGCCCGCGATGCGGCCCTGGTGCGCCAGGAGCTCGAGGGCTCGGCTCTGATGTTCGCCGGGCACACGCGCACCACGGACGTGCAGAGGCTCGTCGAGGTCGGTTATGTGCGGGAGATCGCCCAAGCCCGCCGCCCCAGCCCGCGGATCGTGCTGAGCGCGACCCGCGAGGGGGAGCAGCGCCAGTCGCGTGTGCCCTCCTCCGCGTTCGCGGCGGCGCGCGAGGCCCTGCAGAACGGGCCGGTACTCGTGCAGGTCGCCCGTCCGGGTTACGCCCCCTCGCTCGTCTGCGCGGACTGCCGCCGCCCCGCCCGGTGCGCGCAGTGCGCAGGTCCCCTTCGCGCGGCTCGTCCCGGAGCGACCCCGGTGTGCGCCTGGTGCGGTCGCAGCGCGCACGCCTGGGCGTGCGGGCACTGCGGCTCGACGAAGCTGCGGATGGCGTCGTCGGGGAGCGAGCGCACCGCCGACGAGCTCGGTCGCGCCTTCCCGAACACCCGCGTGATCGTCGCCGACGGGGCCCATCCGGTGGCCGAGGTCGACTCCCAGCCGGCGCTGATCATCGCCACGCGCGGCGCCGAGCCGATCGCCCGCGGAGGATACCGCGCCGTCATCCTGCTCGACGGCGACCGGATGCTGCAGAGCGAGGCCCTGCGCATCGGCGAGAGCTGCCTGCGGTGGTGGTCGAACGCCGCAGCTCTCGCCGCACCCGGCGCGCCCGTGCATCTCGTCGGCGTGGCGGGGCCAGTCGCCCGGGCGCTCGCGACCTGGACGCAACCCGCATACGCGCGCGCCGAGTTGGTGGACCGGGCGCCGCTGCGCATGCCGCCCGCCGTGCGGGTCGCAAGCGTCGACGGCCACTCCCGGAGCGTCGACACCCTGCTCGCGTCCCTGCGCGAGACGGTGACCGACCTCGACCCGCTCGCCATCCTGGGGCCGGTCGATACCTCGGAAACGCCCGACCTCGCGACCTCGCGCGCGCTCGTGCGCTTCGATTACGCGCACGGACGGGCCGTCGCCGAGGCCCTGCGCGCCGGAGTCATCGCCGACGCGCTGCGCGCCCGCAAGTCCCGCAAGGATCGCGGTCCGAAGCCGCGCAGTACGCTCAGAGTCCGTCTCGACATCCCCGAGCCCGATCTGTGAGCGCCGCGCGCCGTCGGTCGAACCCCTCCGGAGTCCGTGTCGGCGCACCCGCCCGGATCCATCCGCCCCGAAACGCCTGAGGAGAACCATGCGCCTCGTCTTCGCCGGCACTCCCGCCGTCGCCGTCCCCTCCCTCCGTGCCCTCGCCGCCGGCCCGCACGAGATCATCGCGGTCGTCACCCGCAGCGACGCCCCGCTCGGACGCAAGCGCGTGTTCACCCCGTCGCCGGTCGCTCGGGCCGCCGACGAGCTCGGCATCCCGACCATCAAGGCAGACCGCCTGGACGCCGACGTCACCGAGCGGATCTCCGCACTCGCGCCCGACCTCGGCGTGATCGTGGCCTACGGCGGACTCGTGCGCGAGCCGCTGCTGTCAACGCCCGCGCACGGGTGGATCAACCTGCACTTCTCGCTCCTTCCGCGATGGCGGGGAGCCGCGCCCGTGCAACGCGCCCTCATCGCCGGCGACACCGTGACCGGTGCCTCCGTCTTCCAGCTCGTCGCGGCTCTCGACGCGGGCGACGTGTTCGCCGAGGAGCGGTACGAGGTGCCCGTCGGAGCGACCACCGCCGACGTGCTCGACGCCCTCGCCGAGATCGGCTCGCCCGTGCTCGCGCGCGTCGTCGACGGCATCGCCGACGGCACGGCGGTCGCGACCCCGCAGCGGGGGGAACCGACCCTCGCGCCCAAGCTCACGCTCGAGGACGGCGCGCTGGACTTCACCCAGGATGCCGAGACCCTCCTCCACCGCATCGCCGGCGTCACGCCCGAGCCCGGAGCCCATACGACCCTGGACGGCGCCCGCTTCAAGGTGCTGCGCGCAGCTCCCGCCGAGGCGCCCCCGCTCCCGCCGGGGCGGATCGCGGCATCCGGGAAAGACGTGATCGTCGGTACGGCTACCGTGCCTCTGCGCCTCGAGACGGTCCAGCCCGCGGGCAAGGGTGCCATGGCCGCCGGCGACTGGTACCGGGGTCTTCGCGCCGACGGACCGGTGCTCGGCGCATGAGCGTGCAGGGAGCGCGCGCCGTCGCGTACGAGGTCGTTCGCGCCGTCTCCGGCGACGAGGCCTACGCCAACCTGCTGTTACCGCACGCGATCATGCGGGCGAGACTGGATGCCAAAGACGCCGGTCTTGCGACGGAACTCACCTACGGCACCCTCCGCCGCCGGGGAACGTACGACGCCATCATCGCCGCCGCCGCCGACCGCACCGTCGACCGCATCGACCCGCACGTGCTCGATGCGCTCCGCCTCGGGGTGCACCAGTTGCTGTCCACGCGCGTCGCCTCGCACGCCGCGGTCAACGAGTCCGTCGAGCTCGCCCGTCGGCACGGCGGGGGCAAGGGCGCGGCGGGATTCGCCAACGCCGTGCTGCGCCGTGTCTCGCGCGACACGCCCGGGCAGTGGATGGACCGCATCGCCGCCGGCGCCCGCAGCGACGACGAGCGCATCGGACTGACCACGTCCCACCCCGTGTGGATCGTGCGGGCCCTGCGCCGCGCGCTCACCGCCGAAGGCCGGGCCGACGAGCTCGCCGCCCTGCTCGAGGCCGACAACGTCGCCCCGCGCGTGGCCATGATCGCCCTTCCCGAACTCGCCGAGGTGCCCGCCGACGCCTCACCCGCGCGCTTCGCACCCACCGCGTTCACCACCCGCGGCGGAGACCCCGAGGGTCTCATCCGCGCATCCGGCGGCCGTATCCGGGTGCAGGATGAGGGGTCGCAACTCGCTGCTCTCGCCCTCAGTCACGCCCTCCCGGTGCAGGCGGGTGAACGCTGGCTCGACCTCTGCGCCGGCCCCGGGGGCAAGACCGCCCTGCTCGCAGCCGAGGCGCTCGCGCATGGCGCGTCACTGGATGCCAATGAGATCTCGCCGGCGCGCGCCGGGCTGGTGCGACAGGCGGTGGCATCCGTGCCCCTCGCCGTCGAGGTGAGCGAGGAGGACGGGCGCGAACGCGCGGCCCGGATGCCGGAACAGTACGACCGCATCCTCGTCGACGCCCCGTGCACCGGCATCGGGGCGCTGCGCCGCCGGCCCGAGGCACGCTGGCGCAAGACCCCGGCCGATGTCCCCGACCTCACGGCGCTGCAGCAAGATCTGGTGCTCGCGGCCTTCGAGGCCCTGAAGCCCGGCGGCGTCGTCGCCTACGTGACGTGCTCGCCGCACCTGGCCGAGACCTCGGGCGTGCTCGCGGACGTCAGACGCGAGCTCGGCGACGCGGTCGAAGAGCTCGACGCCCGCGACGTCGTCCGCTCCGTGGCAGTGGACGACATCGACCTGCCCGACCAGCTCGACGGATCGCTCCGCGCGCAGCTCTGGCCCCACCGTCACGGCACCGACGCGATGTCGATCGCCCTCCTGCGCAAGCGCTGACCCGCCGCGCGCCTGCAGCGCGGGGGCGGGCCGTCCCTCTCGTCGGGCGCCCCCGCCACGCCATGCGGGCGTTGCACGGCGTGTCGCGGACGCTCGCGTCGACGGCCCGGGGGAGTGCGGCGGTCACGCCGGTGTGGTCCCCGCACATAATGGTCGGGTGCCTACCGACGCCTCCCGCATCAACCCGAGCATCCTCGCCGCCGACTTCGTGAACATGGAGGCCGAACTCGCGCGCATCGCGGGCGCCGACTTCGTGCACGTCGACGTCATGGACAACCACTTCGTGCCCAACCTGACGTTCGGGCCGCAGATGGTGGCGCGTATCCAGGAGACGAGCCCGGTGCCCCTCGACGTGCACCTGATGATCGACGACCCCGACCGCTGGGCCCCGGCGTACGCCGAGCTCGGCGCGGCATCCGTCACCTTCCACCTGGAGGCCGCGGCATCCCCGGTCGCCCTGGCGCGCCGGTTGCGCTCAATCGGTGCGCGCGCCGGTGTCGCCGTGAAGCCGGGCACTCCCGTCGAGAACCTCTTCGACTCCCTGAACGAGTTCGATCAGATCCTCGTCATGACCGTGGAGCCCGGCTTCGGGGGCCAGTCGTTCATGCCCGAGACCATGCCCAAGCTCCGCGCGCTCGCCGACGAAGCGAAGCGTCGCGGCGCGAGCGTGTGGCTGCAGGTCGACGGCGGCATCGGCGAGTCCACGATCGCGCAGGCCGCCGAGGCGGGGGCCGACACCTTCGTCGCCGGCTCCGCGGTCTTCGGCGCCGACGACCCCGACGCGGCGATCCAGTCGCTGCGAGCCGCGGCGTCCCGCCACCGCCACTGACCCCCGCGGCACGCGCCACTGCCCCGCATCACCCGCGTCGACACTCGCACGCTCGCTCCCCGCTCCCCGCGCCCGGCGCCCCGCGCCCCTCGAGAAACGGCATCCCTCCGAAGAAACGCCTCACCACGGCGTTTCTCCCCGCGAAACGCGTTTCTCACGACCCAGCAACACGGATGCAGCGACCACGCGCGTGGCGAGGACGTCAGGCAGCGCCACCCCGCCGCGACAGCCCCACCCCCGCCGACCCGATACCCTGGAACCGTGAAGACCTTCGACGACCTGTTCGCGGAACTCAGCGCCAAGGCCGTCGAGCGACCCGAGGGGTCGGGGACCGTCGCCCAGCTCGATGCCGGTGTGCACGCGATCGGCAAGAAGATCGTCGAAGAGGCCGCCGAGGTGTGGATGGCCGCCGAGTACGAGTCCGACGAGGCCGCTGCCGAAGAGATCTCGCAGCTGCTCTACCACCTGCAGACGCTCATGCTCGCGAAGGGCCTGTCGCTCGAGGACGTCTACCGACATCTCTGAGCCCCGCCCCTCCTCCCACAGCTCACCCCACACGAAAGCCCCCGTCATGCTGCGAATCGCCGTGCCGAACAAGGGGTCGCTCGCCGAGACCGCCGCCGAGATGCTCTCGGAGGCCGGTTACACCGGACGACGCGACTCGAAAGACCTGTACACCGTCGACCCCGTCAACGAGGTCGAGTTCTTCTACCTCCGCCCCCGTGACATCGCGACCTACGTCGGCTCCGGAGCCCTCGACGTCGGCATCACGGGCCGCGACCTGCTGCTCGACGCGCGGATGCCCGGCGCCCGCGAGGTCGAGTCGCTCGGCTTCGCCGGCTCGACGTTCCGTTTCGCCGGCCGCCCCGGCCGCTTCACCGACGTCGCCGACCTGCAGGGCCTGCGTGTCGCCACCGCCTACCCGGGCCTGGTCGACGCCTTCCTCGACGAGCGCGGCATCGCGGTCGACATCGTGCCGCTCGACGGCGCGGTCGAGTCCGCCGTGCAGCTCGGAGTGGCGGATGCCGTGGCCGACGTCGTCTCCACCGGCACGACGCTGCGTCAGGCGGGGCTCGAGATCTTCGGGCCCGTCCTCCTCGAGTCGGATGCCGTGCTCATCGCCGGTCCGCAGGAGGCCGAGGGCACCGAGACGCTCCTGCGTCGCCTGCGCGGCGTGCTCGCCGCCCGAAAGTACGTCCTCATCGACTACGACCTGCCCGCCGCCCTCGTCGAGCAGGCCGTCACCGTCGCCCCGGGCCTGGAGTCGCCGACGATCTCGCCGCTGCGCGACCCCGAGTGGGTCGCTGTGCGGGTGATGAGCCCGCGCCGCGACGTCAACCAGGTCATGGACGCGCTCTACGCGATCGGTGCGCGCGCGATCCTCGTCACCGAGATCCTCGCCGCGAGGCTCTGATGACCCTCGCGCGTCGCGTCATCCCGTGCCTCGACGTCGCCGCCGGCCGGGTCGTGAAAGGCGTGAACTTCCTCGACCTGCGCGACATGGGCGATCCGGTCGAGCTCGCGAAGCTCTACTTCGACCAGGGCGCCGACGAGGTCACGTTCCTCGACGTCACCGCCACCGTCGACGAGCGCTCCACGACCTACGACGTCGTCCGCCGCACCGCCGAGCAAGTGTTCATCCCCCTCACCGTGGGCGGGGGAGTGCGCTCCGCCGACGACGTCGCCCGCCTGCTCGCGGTCGGCGCCGACAAGATCGGCGTCAACTCCGCCGCCATCGCCCGCCCCGCCCTGATCGACGAGATCGCCGACCGTTTCGGTGCACAGGTCATCGTGCTCTCGCTCGACGTCAAGCGCGCGGCATCCACCCCCTCCGGCTTCGTGGTGACCACCCACGGCGGACGCACCGAGACGACCCTCGACGCCCTGGAGTGGGCGCGCGAGGCCGTCGAGCGTGGAGCGGGGGAGCTGCTGGTCAACTCCATCGACGCCGACGGCACGAAGCAGGGCTTCGACCTCGAGCTGGTCCGTCTGATGCGCCAGGTCGCCGCGGTCCCGGTCATCGCCTCAGGCGGCGCGGGTGCGCTCGAGCACTTCGCCCCGGCGATCCAGGCCGGCGCCGACGCCGTGCTCGCGGCATCCGTGTTCCACTCCGGCCAGCTGACCGTGGGACAGGTCAAGGACGCCATGGCCGCCGAGGGGATCGAGGTACGCCGATGAGCGTCGACCGTGTGAAGTACGACGCAGACGGCCTGGTCGCCGCGGTGATCCAGCAGTTCGACTCGCGCGAGGTGCTCATGGTCGGGTGGATGGATGCCGAAGCCCTGAACCGCACGCTCACGACCGGCCGTGTGACGTTCTGGTCGCGCTCGCGCCAGGAGTACTGGCGCAAGGGGGACACCTCCGGCCACATCCAGATCGTCAAGGGCGCGCGCCTCGACTGCGACGGCGACACGCTGCTGATCGAGGTCGACCAGATCGGTGCCGCCTGCCACACGGGCGACCACACCTGCTTCGACGCCGACGACCTGCATCCGGTCGTGGGGGAGCGCTGATGCGGCGCGCCCGCTCCACGGCCGTCCTCGCGATGCTCGCCGCCGGCGCGCTGGGAGTGATCGCGTCGACCCAGACCTGGATCGACGTCACCCTCGACGACGGTGCGCAGCAGACCCTCGCCGTGGCCGGCGCCGACGCGCTGCCCGTCCTCACACCCCTGAGCCTCGCGGCCCTCGCCCTGGGTGCCGCCCTGTCGATCGTCGGTCCCGTCCTGCGTCACGTGTTCGGCGTTCTCGGCGCCCTGATCGCGGTACTGGTCGGGGTGGGCACCGCGCAGCTGCTGATCGCACGCCCCGCGACCGCCGCAGCCTCGACCGTCACCGAAGCCACCGGCATCTCCGGAACGGATGCCGTCGCCTCCCTCATCTCGGGGTTCTCGCTGACGCCGTGGCCGGCGCTCACGTTGCTCGCGCAGGCGGTTCTGTTCGCCGCCGCGATCTTCACCCTGGTGACCGCTCGCCGGTGGGCATCCGGCGCGAGCCGCAAGTACCGCACGGCGACCGAGGCCGGCACCGACACCGGTCGGCCGCACGACGCGATCGACTCCTGGGACGACCTGTCCCGCGGCGACGACCCCACGGCCTGAGCCGTCCCGGCGGGCCGTCGCGCAGCGAGGCGTCGCGGCATCCATCGCCCGCGCGAGACGGGGACGGTTCGCGGCATCCATCGCCCGCGCGATACGGCGACGCGTCCCGGCATCCACCGGGCACGACCGGATGACCGTGGCGCGTCGCTCTGTCGCGCAGCGAAGCGTCGCGGCACCTCGCGCACCATCGAGAAACGGGTTCGCCGCGAAGAAACGCTGCAAGAGCGCGTTTCCTCCCGTCGATCGCGTTTCTCGGCGCCACGACGGAGAGGAACGGGCGGAGGGACGACGCGGGCGCGGAACGCGGCATCGCCTCGACGGAAGACCTCGCGACATCGAGACGCTGACGCCGGGACCCGCCTCACGCTTCGGTAGACTGGATCGACGCTTTTCCCCGCGCCCGCGCGCGACTGTTAGGAGCCCCATGAGCAACCCCATCGGTGACCCCGGCCACGGACACTCGCCCGCCGCCTGGACGGCCGTGATCATCATGCTCGTCGCGTTCACGCTCGGCACGCTGTTCTTCTGGCTCGACATGCCCGTGATGGTGTGGGCTTCAGTGGGTCTGCTCGTCGTCGGCGCGATCGTGGGCTGGGGCATGACCAAGGCCGGTTACGGCGCGGGCGGCGCGAAGTCGAACCCGAAGGCGCACTGACCGTGCTGGCCGATCTGACGGCCGGAGCGGTTGAAGACGCCGAGCAGCGCGCCGCGTCGCGTCCGCTCGCCCACGTCGAACGAGACGCCCTCGCGCAGGCCCCGGCTCGCGACGCCCTGGCGATGCTCGCCCCCGCCGACCGGGTCAAGATCATCGCCGAGGTCAAGCGCGCGAGCCCCTCGCGCGGCGACCTCGCCGCCATCCCCGACCCCGCGCGACAGGCGCGGCTGTACGAAGAGGGCGGCGCGTCGGCCATCTCAGTGCTCACCGAGGGGCGCAAGTTCAAGGGCAGCCTGGCCGACCTCGAGGCCGTCCGCGCCGCCGTGGGCGTGCCTGTTCTGCGCAAGGACTTCCTCGCCACTCCGTACCAGGTGCTCGAAGCGCGCGCGTCCGGCGCCGACCTCGTGCTGCTGATCGTCGCCGCGCTCGACCAGAAAACGCTCGCGGAGCTCTTCGCCCTGACCGCGGAGCTCGGCATGACCGCCCTCGTCGAGACGCACTCGGCGGAAGAACTCGAGCGCGCCGCCGACCTCGGCGCCAAGCTCATCGGCGTCAACGCCCGCAACCTCTCCACGTTCGAACTCGACCGCGACCTGTTCGGCTCGCTCGCCGACCGCTTCCCGGCCGATGCCGTGAAGATCGCCGAGTCCGCGGTGCTCGCGCCCGCCGACGTCGCCCACTACCGAGCCGCCGGCGCCGACGTCGTGCTCGTGGGCGAGGCCCTCGTGACCGGTGACCCGGTCGCCACCCTCCGCGCGTTCCTCCAGGAGACCTCATGACCACCCTCAGTGACCACGCACGGGACGACCGCGCACCGGGCGATCAGAAGCCCGGCGATCGGCCCGCGAGCCTTCGCGACCAGAAGGGGCCGTTCTTCGGCGACTTCGGCGGCCGTTACATGCCCGAGTCGCTCATCGCCGCCATCGACGAGCTGACCGAGGTCTACGAGTCGGCGATGGCCGATCCCGCCTTCCACGCGGAGCTGCGCGCCCTGCTGCACGACTACGCGGGCCGCCCGTCGGTCCTCACCGAGGTACCGCGTTTCGCCGAGCACGCGGGCGGCGCGCGGGTGTTCCTCAAGCGCGAAGACCTCAACCACACCGGATCGCACAAGATCAACAACGTGCTCGGGCAGGCGCTGCTCACCAAGCGCCTGGGCAAGACGCGCGTGATCGCCGAGACCGGGGCCGGCCAGCACGGCGTGGCCACGGCCACCGCGGCCGCTCTCTTCGGCCTCGAGTGCGTGGTCTACATGGGCGAGGTCGACACCGAGCGCCAGGCGCTGAACGTCGCCCGCATGCGCCTGCTGGGCGCTGAGGTCGTACCCGTCACGACCGGCTCCCGCACCCTGAAGGACGCGATCAACGAGGCCTACCGCGACTGGGTCGCCTCGGTCGAGACGACCAACTACATCTTCGGCACCGCCGCAGGTCCGCACCCCTTCCCGGCGATGGTCCGCGACTTCCAGAAGATCATCGGCGAAGAGACGCGTGCCGAATTCCTCGAGCGTCTCGGCCGGCTCCCGGATGCCGTGTTCGCCTGCGTCGGCGGTGGCTCCAACGCCATCGGCATGTTCGACGCGTTCCTCGACGACGAGGGCGTCGCGCTCTACGGCGTCGAGGCGGCCGGCGACGGTGTCGACACCCCCAAGCACGCGGCATCCATCGGTCGTGGTCGCCCCGGAGTCCTGCACGGCGCACGGACGTACGTACTGCAGGACGAAGACGGCCAGACCACGGAGTCGCACTCGATCTCGGCGGGCCTGGACTACCCCGGTGTCGGTCCCGAGCATGCCTGGCTCGCCGACCTGGGTCGCGCGACGTACATCCCCGCCACCGACGACGAGGCGATGCAGGCCCTGCGCCTGCTTTCGCGCACCGAGGGCATCATCCCCGCGATCGAGTCGGCGCACGCCCTGGCCGGCGCCCTGCGCGTCGGACGGGAGATGGGCCCGGATGCCGTCATCGCGATCAACCTCTCGGGTCGCGGCGACAAGGACATGGACACCGCGGCGCGGTACTTCGACCTCTACGACGCCGAGCACGCGCCGGAGGAGGCGAACGGCCCCGCGCAGACGCGTGCGGCCGAGGCCGTCGCATCGGCGCCCGGCTCACCCGTCGACGTGACAGCGGCGCCCGACGCTGCGAGCGGCGCAGGGGTCGAGCTGTGACCTCGCGCGTCTCCGCCGCGATCGATGCCGCCCAGGCCGAGGGGCGCGGGGCGTTCGTCGGATACCTGCCCGCCGGCTTCCCCGACGTGCAGACGAGCATCGACGCAGCCGTCGCCCTGGCCGAGGCCGGTGCCGACGTGATCGAGCTCGGCCCGCCTTACAGCGACCCGGTGATGGACGGCCTGGTCATCCAGGAGGCCACGCAGACGGCGCTCGCCAACGGCTTCCGCATGCGCGACCTGTTCACCATCATCCGCGAGGTCACGGCGCGCACCGAGGTGCCGGTCCTGGTGATGACGTACTGGAACCTCGTCGAGCAATACGGCATCGACCGGTACGCCGACGAACTCGTCGCCGCCGGGGGAGCGGGTCTCATCACGCCCGACATCACGCCCGACGCCGGTGCCGCCTGGATCGCCGCGAGCGAGCGCACCGGCCTCGACCGCGTGTTCCTCGCCGCCCCCACCTCGTCGGACGAGCGTCTGCGGATGATCGTCGAGGCCTCGACGGGCTTCGTCTACACCGTGTCGACCATGGGGATCACGGGGGAGCGCACGCAGCTGGATGCCGCAGCCCGCACGCTCGTCGAACGTCTCCGCACCTTCGGCGCGCAGCACGCGTGCGTGGGCATCGGTATCTCCAACGCCGAGCAGGTCGCCGGGGTCGTCGACTACGCCGACGGCGCGATCGTCGGCACGGCGCTGGTCAAGGCGCTGCGCGACGGCGGCGTCGACGGTCTGTCGGAGCTCGCACGGGAGCTGTCCACGGGCACGACGCGGCGCGCCTTAGACTCGTTCGCATGACGTTCGCCCTCTCGAGCGCCGCCTCCGGCGTGCTCGCCAGCATCCCGAGCCCGACCATCTCGTACGTCGATCTCGGTCCGCTCCGCATCCACTTCTACGCCCTCTGCATCATCGCGGGCATCATCGTGGCGGTGTTGCTCACGAACGCTCGCCTGACGCGCCGGGGCGCCGAGAAGTGGATCGTCATCGACATCTGCCTGCTGGCGGTTCCGCTCGCGATCATCGTGGCGCGGATCTACCACGTCGTCACGCACCTCGGCTTCTACTTCGGGCCGGGGTCGAACCCCTGGAACATCACCCAGCCGGGCTCCGTCTGGGCGATCTGGGAGGGCGGCATCGCCATCTACGGCGCGCTGATCGGCGGCGCCGTCGGCGCGATCCTCGGCTGCAAGTGGACCGGCATCCGGTTCTGGACCTTCGCCGACGCCGTCGCCCCGGGCCTCATCATCGCGCAGGCGATGGGCCGCTTCGGCAACTGGTTCAACCAGGAACTCTTCGGCCAGCCGACCGACCTGCCCTGGGGACTCGAGATCGCGGCCGGCAACCCGGCGATCCCCGTCGGACTGCCATCCGGCACGCTTTTCCAGCCGACCTTCCTCTACGAAGTGATCTGGAACCTGCTCGGTGCCGCCGTCATCCTGTGGGCCGGAAACCGCTTCGGACTGCAGTGGGGCAAGCAGTTCGCGATCTACCTCATCTGGTACTCCGCGGGCCGAATCGTCTGGGAATCCATCCGGATCGACCCCAGCGACATCATCCTGGGCCTGCGCACCAACGTCTGGGCGGCCATCTTCGGCGTGGTCCTCGGCATCGTGATCTTCGTCGTGCAGTCCCGTCGTCACCTCGGTCTGGAGCCGTCGCCGTACGTGCCCGGTCGCGAGGGCAAGGCTCCCGGGGCTGTAGACTCAGGCGACCCCTCTGACTTCGTCGACGTGAGCGAGCCGCCCGCGACGAGCGACACCGTCGGCACCAGCGCCACAAGCAGCCCCGCCACGAAATAACACTCTGGGCCGACGTCGTCCCATCCGAAGCATCAACGTGAGGACGGTTGATATGGCTTCCAGCCTGCGTTCCGACACCGTCGGAGGCTCATTCCCGGCCCGACAGGGAATGTACGACCCGTCGTTCGAGAAAGACGCCTGTGGCCTCGCCATGGTCGCCACTCTCCGCGGCGAAGCCGGTCACGACATCATCGACCTGGCGCTGACGGCACTGCGCAACCTCGAGCACCGCGGCGCCATCGGCTCCGACGCGGGCACCGGCGACGGTGCCGGCATCCTGACGCAGATGCCCGACGCGTTCCTGCGCGCCGTCGTCGACTTCGACCTGCCCCCGGTGGGGGAGTACGCCGCCGGCATGGTGTTCCTGCCGCTCGGGCACGACGAACGCACCGCGATGAAGGCGGGCATCGAAGAGATCGCGCGTCACGAGAACCTCGAGGTGCTCGGCTGGCGCGAGGTCCCCGTCGAGCACGAGAACCTCGGCAAACTCGCCTACGAGGCGCGACCCGCCTTCGAGCAGCTGTTCGTCGCGCGCCCGGCCGTGGGCGAACAGCCGGCGCTGTCGGGCATCGCGCTGGATCGCCGCGTGTACCGCTTGCGCAAGCGCGCACGTCACGAGATCGACGCCTACTTCGTGTCGCTGTCGAGCCGTACGCTCGGCTACAAGGGCATGGTCACGACCCTCCAGCTCGAGCCGTTCTACCCCGACCTGTCGGACGAACGTTTCGCCTCCGAGCTCGCCGTGGTGCACTCGCGCTACTCGACCAACACGTTCCCGTCGTGGCCGCTCGCGCAGCCGCTGCGCATGCTCGCGCACAACGGCGAGATCAACACCGTCAAGGGCAACCGCAACTGGATGCGCGCCCGCCAGTCGCAGCTGGAGTCCCATTTGATCGGCGACGTGCGTCCGCTGCTGCCGATCTGCACCGAGGGCGCCAGCGACTCGGCATCCTTCGACGAGGTCCTCGAGCTGCTGACCCTCACCGGGCGCAGCCTTCCGCACGCGATCATGATGATGGTCCCCGAGGCGTACGAGAAGCAGGCGACGATCGACCCCGCCCTGCGCGCCTTCTACGACTACCACTCCATGCAGATGGAGCCGTGGGACGGTCCCGCCGCCCTGATCTTCACCGACGGCACGCTCGTGGGCGCGACCCTCGACCGCAACGGCCTGCGCCCCGGGCGCTGGACCGAGACGACCGACGGCCTCGTCGTCATCGGGTCCGAGACCGGTGTGCTCGACTTCGCGCCCGAGCGCATCAAGCGGCGCGGTCGACTGCAGCCGGGCCGCATGTTCCTCGTCGACACGGCCCAGCGCCGCATCGTCGAGGACGAGGAGATCAAGGCCGACCTGGCTGCGCTCCAGCCGTGGGGCGAGTGGGTCGAGAAGGGCCGCGTGAAGCTCAGCGAGCTCCCCGAGCGTGAGCACATCGTGCACCCCATCGCCTCGATCACCCGCCGCCAGCGCACCTTCGGCTACACCGAAGAAGAGGTGCGCATCCTGCTCACCCCCATGGGTCAGGGTGGGGCCGAGCCGCTCGGCGCCATGGGCAGCGACGCTCCCGTCGCGGTGCTCAGCGACCGTCCGCGCCTGCTGTTCGACTACTTCTCGCAGCAGTTCGCGCAGGTGACCAACCCGCCGCTCGACTCCATCCGCGAAGAGGTCGTCACGTCGCTCTCCCTGGGCCTCGGTCCCGAGCGCAACCTCCTCGACTGGGGGCCCGACCACACCCGTACGGTGACGCTCGACTTCCCCGTGATCGACAACGACGAGCTCGCCAAGATCCAGCACATCGACACCGCGCTTCCGGGCCGATCGTCGGTGACCGTCCGCGGCCTGTATCGCGTCGAGGCCGGTCACAAGGGGCTGCAGAAGCGCCTGGTGCAGATGTGCTCCGAGGTCGACGCCGCCATCGAAGACGGCGCCGAGTTCATCGTGCTGAGCGACCGCGACTCCAACAAAGACCTGGCGCCGATCCCGTCGCTGCTCATGCTCGCGGCGGTGCATCACCACCTCATCCGCAAAGAGACCCGCATGAAGGTCGGCCTGGTGGTCGAGGCCGGCGACGTGCGCGAAGTGCACCACGTCGCCACCCTCATCGGATACGGCGCCTCCGCGGTGAACCCGTACCTCGCGATGGAGACCGTCGAGTACCTCGTGCGCGCCGGCTTCATCAGCGACATCACGCCGGAGAAGGCCGTCAAGAACCTGATCTACGCGCTCGGCAAGGGCGTGCTGAAGATCATGTCGAAGATGGGCATCTCGACCGTGTCGTCGTACGCCGGCGCCCAGGTGTTCGAGGCCGTGGGGCTGTCGCGCGACTTCGTCGAGGCCTACTTCACCGGCACCGAGTCCAAGCTCGGTGGTGTCGGGCTCGACATCATCGCCGCCGAGAACGCCGCTCGCCACGAGTACGCCTACCCGCAAGATGCCGCAGCTCGGGCGCACGAGCGCCTGTGGACCGGTGGCGAGTACCAGTGGCGTCGCGACGGCGCCCCGCACCTGTTCAATCCCGACACGGTGTTCCGTCTGCAGCACGCCACGCGCGAGCGCCGATACGACATCTTCCGCGAGTACACGCAGCTGATCGACGACCAGGCGCACGAGCTCAAGACGCTGCGCGGACTGTTCGGTCTGCGCACGGGCACCCGCCCCGCCGTGCCGATCGACGAGGTCGAGCCGGTCTCTGCCATCGTCAAGCGCTTCTCGACCGGTGCGATGAGCTACGGCTCGATCTCGAAAGAGGCGCACGAGGTCCTCGCGGTGGCGATGAACCAGATCGGCGGCAAGAGCAACACCGGTGAGGGCGGGGAAGACGTCGACCGTCTGCTCGACCCCACCCGGCGCAGCGCCATCAAGCAGGTGGCATCCGGTCGCTTCGGGGTGACGAGCCTGTACCTCACCGAGGCCGACGACATCCAGATCAAACTCGCTCAGGGCGCCAAGCCCGGCGAGGGCGGTCAGCTGCCGCCGACCAAGGTCTACCCGTGGGTGGCCCGCACACGCCACGCGACCGCGGGCGTGGGCCTCATCTCGCCGCCGCCGCACCACGACATCTACTCGATCGAAGACCTCAAGCAGCTCATCTTCGACCTCAAGCGCGCCAACCCCTCGGCCCGCATCCACACCAAGCTGGTCAGCCAGTCGGGTATCGGTGCGGTCGCCGCCGGTGTCGCCAAGGCGCTGAGCGACGTCATCCTGGTCTCCGGTCAGGACGGCGGTACGGGCGCGAGCCCCATGAACTCGCTCAAGCACGCCGGCACCCCGTGGGAGCTGGGCCTCGCCGAGACGCAGCAGACGCTCATGCTCAACGGCATGCGCGATCGCGTGGTCGTGCAGGTCGACGGTCAGATGAAGACCGGTCGCGACGTGATCATCGGTGCGCTGCTCGGGGCCGAGGAGTTCGGCTTCGCCACCGCTCCGCTGGTGGTCTCGGGCTGCATCATGATGCGCGTCTGCCACCTCGACACGTGCCCCGTGGGCGTCGCGACGCAGAACCCCGTGCTGCGCCAGCGCTTCACCGGCAAGGCCGAGTACATCGTCAACTTCATGGAGTTCATCGCCCAGGAGGTACGCGAGTACCTCGCCGCGCTCGGCTACCGCTCGATCGATGAGATCGTCGGCCACGCCGAGCTGCTCGACGCCAACGAGGCGATCCAGCACTGGAAGGCGCGCGGGCTCAACCTCGCGCCGATCCTCGAGGGACCCCGCTTCGCGGACGACGAACCTCGCCGTCACGGCCGTAACCAGAACCACGAGCTCGAGGATCACTTCGACGTGCAGCTCATCGAGCGCGCGCAGGACGTCATCGCTCACGGCGGTCAGCTCACGATCGATCTGCCCATCCGCAACACCGCGCGTGCCGTGGGGACGATGCTCGGACACCACGTCACGAAGGCGCGGGGCGAGCACGGCCTGCCCGAGAACTCGATCGACGTGCGCCTGACCGGATCGGCCGGGCAGTCGTTCGGCGCGTTCATGCCCGCGGGAATCACGCTGCGCCTCGAGGGCGACTCGAACGACTACGTCGGCAAGGGGCTGTCGGGCGGCACGATCGTCGTGCGCCCGCCGCGCGGGTCGACGTTCGCGGCCTCCGAGAACGTCATCGCCGGAAACGTCATCGGCTACGGCGCCACGCAGGGACAGATGTTCCTGAACGGTGTCGTGGGCGAGCGCTTCCTCGTGCGCAATTCCGGCGCCACGGCGGTCGTCGAGGGCGTGGGCGACCACGCTCTCGAGTACATGACCGGTGGTCTCGCGGTCATCCTCGGTGCCACGGGCCGCAACCTCGGCGCCGGCATGTCGGGTGGACAGGCCTACGTCTACCGGCTCGACCGGAACCTCGTGAACCGCGATGCCATGGCATCCGGCGAACTCGAGCTCGGCCCCCTCGGATCCGGGGATGCCGAGATCCTGCGCGACCTGCTCGCAAAGCACGTCGCGGAGACCGATTCCACCCTCGCCCGTCGTCTGCTCGACGACTTCGAGACCGAGGTGGACAACTTCGTCCGGGTGCTGCCACGCGACTACGCCGCCGTGCTGCAGACCCGCCAGGAGGCGATGTCGGAGGGGCTGGACCCCGACGGCGACGTCGTCTGGAAGCGCATTCTGGAGGTGACGGGTGGCTGACCCGAAGGGCTTTCTCAAGACCACGGAGCGCGAGCTCCCGAAGCGTCGACCGGTGCCCGTGCGCATCATGGACTGGAAAGAGGTGTACGAGCCGGGCGATTCGGCCGTCATCCGCCGCCAGGCCGGTCGGTGCATGGATTGCGGCATCCCGTTCTGCCACAAGGGATGCCCGCTCGGCAACCTCATCCCGGAGTGGAACGACCTGACCTGGCGCGGTGAGGGGCGAGCCGCGATCGAGCGTCTGCACGCGACGAACAATTTCCCGGAGTTCACCGGACGCCTGTGCCCCGCTCCCTGCGAGAGTTCCTGCGTGCTCGGCATCAACCAGCCGGCCGTGACCATTAAGCAGGTCGAGGTCTCGATCATCGACGAGGCGTTCGCGAACGGCTGGGTCGAGCCCGAGCCGCCGGAGCGACTGACCGGCAAGACCGTCGCCGTCGTGGGCTCCGGTCCCGCCGGCCTCGCGGCGGCCCAGCAGCTCACGCGCGCCGGCCACACGGTGGCGGTGTTCGAGCGCGACGACCGCATCGGCGGACTCATGCGATACGGCATCCCCGACTTCAAGATGGAGAAGCGCCACCTCGAGCTGCGCCTGCGCCAGATGCAGGCGGAGGGAACGCGCTTCCGCGCGGGCGTCGAGATCGGCAAAGACATCTCGTGGAGCGACCTGCGGGCGCGCTACGACGCGGTCGTGGTGGCCACCGGCGCCACCGTGCCGCGCGACCTCGCCATCCCGGGCCGCGACCTCGACGGCGTCCACTACGCCATGGAGTACCTCATCGAGGGCAACAAGGCGGTCGCGGGCGATCAGGTCCCCCAGCAGATCAGCGCCGCGGGCAAGCACGTCGTCGTCATCGGCGGCGGCGACACCGGAGCCGACTGCATCGGTACCGCGCACCGCCAGGGCGCCTTGAGCGTGACGAACCTCGCGATCGGCAAGCAGCCGCCGTCGGAGCGTCCCGCCGAGCAGCCCTGGCCGATGATGCCGAACCTGTTCGAGATGGCCTCGGCGCACGAAGAGGGCGGGGAGCGTTCGTTCCTCGCCTCCACCGTGGAGTTCCTCGGCAACGCCGCTGGCGAGGTGCGCGCCCTGCGCGTCGCCGAGACGGAGTACCTCGACGGTCGCCGCGTGCCCAAGAGCGGCACCGAGCGCGAGATCCCGGCCGACCTGGTGCTCATCGCGATGGGCTTCACCGGTCCCGAGCGCGAGCACCTCGAAGACCAGCTCGGCACGCAGTTCACCGGGCGCGGAAACGTCGAGCGCGATGCCACCTACGCGACGACCACGCCGGGCGTGTTCGTCGCGGGCGACGCCGGTCGCGGACAGTCCCTCATCGTGTGGGCCATCGCCGAGGGCCGCGCCGCCGCCGCCGAGGTCGACACGTTCCTCATGGGCGAGACGGTGCTGCCCGCACCGGTGCGCCCCACCGATGTCGCCATCGGCCTCCTGCCCGCCTAAGCTGGCAAGGGCCGATCGGCCACTTCCCGAAAATCCTCACGGAGCTTGAAAACGGATGAGACGCGCCAAGATCGTCGCAACACTCGGGCCCGCCACGTCGTCGTATGAGATGGTTCGCGCCATCATCGACGCCGGGGTGGACGTCGCCCGCCTCAACCTGAGCCACGGAGACTACTCCGTGCACGACGCCAACTTCGCCAATGTGCGCAAGGCCGCGGAGGACGCCGGCCGTCCGGTCGCCGCCCTGGTCGACCTGCAGGGCCCCAAGATCCGCCTCGGCAAGTTCGAGAACGGTCCCCACGACCTGCTGCCCGGTGACATCTTCAAGATCACCATCGAGGACATCCTCGGCACGAAAGAGATCGTCGGCACCACGTTCAAGGGCCTGCCCCACGACGTGAAGCCCGGCGACTTCCTGCTGATCGACGACGGCAAGGTGCGCGTGCGCGTCGTCGAGACCGACGGCACCGTCGTGACCACAGAGGTCGTCGTCGGCGGCCCCGTGTCGAACAACAAGGGCATCAACCTGCCCGGCGTCGCGGTCAACGTCCCCGCGCTGAGCGAGAAGGACGAGGCCGACCTCCGCTGGGGTCTGAAGGCCGGAGCCGACCTCATCGCGCTGTCGTTCGTACGTGATGCCTCCGACATCGTGCGCGTGCACGAGATCATGGCCGAGGAGGGGCGCTACGTGCCCGTCATCGCCAAGATCGAGAAGCCGCAGGCGGTCGACAACCTCGAGGAGATCATCGACGCCTTCGACGGCATCATGGTCGCCCGTGGCGACCTCGGCGTCGAGCTTCCGCTGGAGGCCGTGCCGATCGTGCAGAAGCGCGCCGTCGAGCTGGCCCGCCGCATGGCCAAGCCCGTCATCGTCGCGACGCAGATGCTCGAGTCGATGATCTCGAACCCCGTCCCCACCCGTGCCGAGACCTCCGACGTCGCCAACGCCGTGCTCGACGGTGCCGACGCGGTCATGCTCTCGGGCGAGACCAGCGTCGGCGACTTCCCGGTGGTGGTCGTCGAGACGATGGCCCGCATCGTGGAGTCCACCGAGGAGCACGGCCTGGAGCGCATCGCGCCCCTGACCAACAAGCCCCGCACCCAGGGCGGCGCGATCACACTCGCCGCGGTCGAGGTCGCCGACTTCGTCGAGGCGAAGTACCTGTGCGTCTTCACCGAGTCCGGAGACTCGGCCCGCCGCATGTCGCGCCTGCGTTCGACCATCCCGATGATCGCGTTCACGCCCGAGCCCGGCATCCGTCGTCGCCTGGCGTTGACGTGGGGTGTTCGCTCGACGCTGGTGGAGCACGTGTCGCACACCGACAAGATGTTCCTCCAGGTCGACGACTACCTGCTGTCGAACGACCTCGCGAAGGTCGGCGACAAGGTCGTCGTCATCTCGGGTTCCCCTCCCGGAATCGCGGGTTCGACGAACGACTTGCGGGTGCACCGGGTGGGCGATGCCGTTCACGGCGCGGCCCCCGGGTACCAGGAAGTCTGAGCTCAGACGACGCGCGCCGGTCGATCCGGCGCGCGTCGTCGCGCTCCCGCCCGCTAGGTTGGGAGCGCAACACTTGCCGGTGTGGCGGAATGGCAGACGCGGGGCACTCAAAATGCTCTGTCGCAAGACGTGTGGGTTCGAGTCCCACCACCGGTACCCGTACAGCATCCCGTGCGACCCAGGGCTAGGCGCCCTTCCAGACTTAGGATGGTTCCGTGACTGATCAAGAAGCCGTTACCGGCAGCGCCCCCGCGGCTCCCCGCCGCGTCGTCGTCGCGGAAGACGAGTCGCTCATCCGCCTCGACATCGTCGAGATCCTCCGCGACAACGGCTACGACGTCGTCGGCGAAGCGGGCGACGGCGAGACGGCGGTGCAGCTGGCGACCGAGCTGCGTCCCGACCTCGTCATCATGGACGTCAAGATGCCGCAGCTCGACGGCATCAGCGCCGCCGAGAAGCTGAGCAAGAACCACATCGCCCCCGTCGTGCTGCTGACGGCCTTCAGCCAGAAGGAGCTCGTCGAGCGCGCGAGCGAGGCGGGTGCCCTCGCCTACGTCGTCAAGCCCTTCACGCCCAACGATCTGCTGCCGGCGATCGAGATCGCCCTGGCCCGCTACGAGCAGATCATCACGCTCGAGGCCGAGGTCGCCGACATGGTCGAGCGCTTCGAGACCCGCAAGCTCGTCGACCGCGCCAAGGGCCTGCTCAACGAGAAGATGGGCCTCAGCGAGCCCGAGGCGTTCCGCTGGATCCAGAAGGCCTCGATGGACCGCCGCCTCACCATGCAGGACGTCGCGAAAGCCATCATCGAGCAGTTGGCACCCAAGAAGGCCTGACCGCCGCCCTTTTCGAGAATGGATGCCACTCCGGTGGCATCCATTCTTCGTTGGGCCCCGGACCCTTCGACAGGCTGAGGGACCTACGCACACAGGTGGCTGAGCCCGTCGAAG
Organism: Microbacterium sp. 22296; assembly: GCF_052045385.1. Lineage (NCBI taxonomy): Bacteria > Bacillati > Actinomycetota > Actinomycetes > Micrococcales > Microbacteriaceae > Microbacterium > Microbacterium sp. 22296. The sequence goes on from NZ_JBQEOS010000001.1 coordinate 638,750, forward strand.
CCACCGAGACCCGCATGGGCTCCGTACCCTTGGACAGGCTCAGGATCCTACGCACACAGGTGGCTGAGCCCGTCGAAGCCACCGAGACCCGCATGGACTCCGTACCCTTGGACAGGCTCAGGATCCTACGCACACAGGTGACTGAGCTTGTCAAAGCCACCGGACGCCACGGGGCGTCAGGCCGCGGGGGCGTCCTTGATCATGTTCGTGATGCGGATCGTGGAGCATCGGCGGCCCTGCTCGTCGGAGACCGCGATCTCATGCACCGTGAGCGACCGGCCGAGGTGGATCGGCGTGCAGACACCGGTCACGACACCCGACGTGGCGGACCGGGTGTGCGTGGCGTTGATGTCGATTCCGACGGCCAGGCGCCCGGCGCCGGCGTGGAGATTGGCCGCCATCGACCCGAGGGACTCGCCCAGCACCACGTAAGCGCCGCCGTGCAGCAGGCCGACCGGCTGGGTGTTCCCCTCGACCGGCATGGTCGCGACGCACCGCTCGACGGTGAACTCGACCCACTCGATGCCCATCTTCTCGGCGAGCGCGCCCATTCCGCGCAGCTTGGCCCAGTCGAGGCCGGAGGTGTCGTCGTCTGAGGTCGACGTCATCATCGCCTTCCTGTCGTCGCCCTGTGGGGGCGGGGCCGGGGGAGTGTCCGTGGTTCTCGTTACGCTGGAGGGGTGACGGATGCCGAAAAGCCTACTCTCCTCGTCGTCGACGGCCATTCGCTGGCGTACCGGGCGTTCTACGCCCTGCCGGTCGACAACTTCTCGACGAAGGACGGCCAGCACACCAACGGCATCTACGGCTTCCTGTCGATGTTCGTCAACCTGGTGAAGGCCGAGAAGCCGACCCACCTGGCGGTCGCGTTCGACACCTCTCGACAGTCGTTCCGCACCCGCGAGTACGCCGAGTACAAGGCCAACCGCAGCGAGTCGCCCGCCGAGTTCAAGGGCCAGATCCCGCTGCTGCAGGACTGCCTCGAGGCCATGGGCGTGCCGGTGCTGAAGAAAGAGGACTTCGAGGCCGACGACATCCTCGCCACCCTCGCCACCCAGGGCGAACAGCAGGGCTTCACGGTGCTGGTGTGCTCCGGCGACCGCGACACGATCCAACTCGTCACCGACGACATCACGCTGCTCTACCCCAACGTGCAGGGGGTGTCGCAGCTGAAACGCTACGACACCGACGCCGTGGTCGAGAAATACGGACTCCCGCCGGCGCAGTATCCCGAGATCGCCGCCCTCGTCGGCGAGACGAGCGACAACCTGCCCGGCGTCCCCAAGGTGGGCGAGAAGACCGCGGTGAAGTGGCTCACGCAGTGGGGGTCGCTGGAGGCGTTGCTCGACAATGCCGACAAGATCACCGGCGTGGTCGGCAACAACCTGCGCGAGCACCTCGACGGTGTCCGGCGCAATCGCACGCTGAACCGGCTGCTGCGCGACGTCGAGCTGCCCGTGGGGCCGGGAGACCTGGCCGTGAAGCCGCTCGACGCGCAGGCCGTGCGCGACATCTTCGCGCGCCTGGAGTTCCGCACGCTGCTGCCGCGGGTCTTCGACGCGTTCGGTGCCGACCCGGGCGATGCCGAAGAGGCACGACCCACCGCCAGCGCCCCCACTCCGTCGCGCCTCGACGCCGACGCCCTCGCCGCCTGGGCGGCATCGGCGGAGGGCTCGGTGGGCGTCACCGTAACCCTCGCGGGCGGAGCCCCGGTGCAGATCGGGCTCGCCTCGGCGTCGGCCGCGGTCGAGGCCGACTGGACTCCGGCCGTGCGCGACGCGTTGGCCGCGTGGCTGGCATCCGATGCCCCGAAGGTGTTCGCCGACGCCAAGCCGCAGATCAAGGCCCTGGCCCGCGAGGGCGTGGAGGTCGGCGGGGTCGCGTTCGATGTGATCCTGGCGGGGTGGCTGGTCCGCCCGAGCTTCCCCGACAAGACGCTCGCCGATCTGGTCGAGCGCGCCCTCGACGAGAAGCTTCCCGTCGCCGATCCGACGCAGCTCGTGCCCGAGACCGAGGGCGCGACCCCCGGTCAGCTGTCGTGGTTCACGCGGCGCGTCGCCGAGGCGCAGCGCGCCGAGATGCCGGAACGCGTGGCCGAGGTGCTCGACGACATCGAGATGCCCACGCTCACCGCGCTGGCCGACATGGAACTGGCCGGCGTCGCCGTGTCGCACGAGAAGCTGGCCGGTTTCTCGTCGGAGCTCGGCGCCCGCGCCGACGCGCTCGCCCGCGACGCGTACGCCGCGATCGGGCACGAGGTGAATCTCGGTTCGCCCAAGCAGCTGCAGGAGGTGCTGTTCGACGAGCTGCAGCTCCCCAAGACGCGCAAGACCAAGAGCGGCTACACCACGGATGCCGCTGCGCTCGCCGACCTGCAGGAGAGCGCCGACCATCCCTTCCTCGACCTGTTGCTGCGCCACCGTGAAGCGACGAAGCTGAAGCAGATCATCGACGCCCTCGACACCGCGACGGGCGAAGATGGGCGCATCCACACCACCTACGTGCAGACCGGGAGCCAGACCGGACGCCTCTCGAGCACCGACCCGAACCTGCAGAACATCCCCATCCGCACCGAGGAGAGCCGTCGCATCCGCGCCGCGTTCGAGGTCGGCGAGGGCTACGAGACACTTCTGACCGCCGACTACTCGCAGATCGAGATGCGCATCATGGCGCACCTGTCCGGCGACCCCGGGCTCATCGAGGCGTTCCAGTCGGGTGAGGACCTGCACCGGTTCGTCGGCGCGCGCGTCTTCGGCGTCGAGCCGGCCGAGGTCACCCCGGCGATGCGCACCAAGGTCAAGGCGATGTCGTACGGCCTCGTGTACGGCCTGTCGGCGTTCGGGCTGTCGAAGCAGCTGCGCATCGATCAGTCCGAGGCGAAGAAGCTCATGCTCGAATACTTCGCGCGGTTCGGGGCCGTGCGCGACTATCTGCGCGGCTCGGTCGAGCAAGCACGCCAGGACGGCTATACCGAGACCATCTTCGGCCGCCGCCGCCCGTTCCCCGACCTCACGAGCATGAATCGCGTCCTGCGCGAGAACGCCGAGCGCGCGGCGCTCAATGCCCCGATCCAGGGCAGTGCCGCCGACATCATGAAGGTCGCACTGTTCCGTATCCGTCACGACCTGGCATCCGCTCAGCTGCGTTCCCGCGTGCTGCTGCAGATCCATGACGAACTCGTGGTCGAGATCGCGCCGGGGGAGTGGGACGCGGTGGAACAGATCGTGCGGGAGCGCATGGCCGACGCCGCCGAGCTGTCGGTGCCGCTCGACGTGCAGATCGGTCGCGGCGGCGATTGGGACGAAGCGGGACACTGAGCGGTTCATGGGCGGGATCGGCGAGCCGACCTCGCAGGACACGAGCGACGACCCCGTCGTCATGGCGTGGTTCCCGCATCCGCGAGACCAAGGGGGTGTGCACTGCCGTCGCGAGGTGCCTAGGCTCGGAGGATGACTGACGCACAACGCACACCCACGCCGATCGACACGATCGCCGACGCGTGGGTGGACACCCTGGCAGAGCGCGAGCCGACGCTGGCGACCTACATCGGTCGCTTCGAACACAACGGTCGCTTCGGCGACTACAGCCCCGAGGGCGCCGAAGCCCTCATCGCCGAGGCGCGGTCGACCCGGGCCGCGCTCGATGCCGCCGACGCGGTCGATTCGATCGACACCGTCACGAAGATGGACCTGGGACGCGAGCTCGACCTCATGGTCGAACAGCACGAGGCCAAGACGCACCTCCGCGACCTGAACGTGATCGCCTCACCCGCGCAGGACATCCGCGCGACCTTCGACCTCATGCCCACCGCGACGGTCGACGACTGGGCGACGATCTCCACCCGGCTGGGAGCGCTTCCGGGCGCGATCGACGGTTACGTCGAAACGCTCCGACGCGGCATCTCCGAAGGCGTCGTCCCGGCTCGCCGTCAGGTGAGCGAGGTCGTCACGCAGATTGCCCGCTACACCGCCGACACCGGATTCTTCGCCGAATTCGTGGGCGACGCGGCCCCCGAGGAGGGTCAACTGCCGGCATCCCTCGCTCGCGACCTCTCGACGAACGCCAACGCCGCCCGCCTCGCCTACGACGCTCTCGCGAAGTTCCTGTCGTCGGAGCTGGCCCCGGTCGCGGGTGACCAGGATGCCGTCGGCCGCGAGCTGTACGCGCTGCACTCCCGCCGATTCCTCGGTGCGGAGATCGATCTCGACGAGACCTACGACTGGGGTGTCGAAGAACTCTCGCGCATGGTCGCCGAGCAGGAGGCGATCGCTGACGAGATCCTCTCCGGCGCTACGGTGGAGGAGGCCGTCGCGTTCCTCGAGAAGGACGAGTCGCGCAAGCTCCGCGGCACCGAGGCTCTGCAGGAGTGGATGCAGCGCACCAGCGACCGGGCGGTCGAGGAGCTCGGCCGCACGCACTTCGACATCGCCGCGCCCATCCGCGAACTCGAGTGCATGATCGCCCCGACCAACGAAGGCGGGATCTACTACACCGGGCCGACCGACGACTTCTCGCGTCCGGGTCGCATGTGGTGGTCGGTGCCCGACGGCGTCGACACCTTCGACACCTGGCGCGAGCTCACCACCGTGTACCACGAGGGCGTCCCGGGTCATCACCTGCAGATCGCCCAGGCGGTCTACAACCGCGCCCAGCTCAACTCGTGGCGTCGTCTGCTCGCCGGCACCAGCGGACACGCCGAGGGGTGGGCGCTGTACGCCGAGCGCCTCATGGAGCAGCTCGGCTACCTCGACGACCCCGCCGACCGCCTCGGCATGCTCGACGGGCAGCGCATGCGCGCAGCGCGGGTCGTGCTCGACATCGGGGTGCACCTGCAGAAGCCCCGCCTCGACGGCAGCGGCACCTGGGACCACGACTACGCCCTGGCCTTCATGCTGAGGAACGTGAACATGAGCGAGGAGTTCGTGCGGTTCGAGGTGAACCGCTACCTCGGCTGGCCCGGACAGGCGCCCTCGTACAAGGTGGGGCAGCGCATCTGGGAGCAGGTGCGCGACGAGGAGCAGGAGCGTCGCGGTACCGACTTCTCGATGAAGCAGTTCCACACGCGCGCCCTCGACATCGGCGGCGTCGGTCTCGACACGTTGCGTGCCGCCCTCGCATCCGGTTGATCTCCCCGAGGGGCGTCGCTTCGGCGGCGCCCCTCGGCGATGCGGGGAATACTCCGCCGTGGCGTAAAGTTCATTCATCCGAATGCAAGGAGACCCCCATGGACGATCGTCCCCTCGAGCTCGGACTCGACACCTTCGGAGACATCTCGCGCGGCGCCGACGGGTCGCTGCAATCGGACGCGCAGACGATCCGCAACGTCGTGGAACAGGCGGTGCTCGCCGATCAGGTCGGCCTGTCGTTCTTCGGGGTGGGGGAGCACCACCGCAAGGACTTCGCCGTCACGAGCCCCGAGATCGTGCTGGCCGCCGCCGCCGCCCGCACCACTGACATCCACCTCGGCACCGCGGTGACGGTGCTGTCCAGCGATGACCCCGTGCGGGTGTACGAGCGCTTCGCGACGCTGGATGCCGTCTCGAACGGCCGCGCCGAAGTGATCCTCGGACGCGGGTCGTTCATCGAGTCGTTCTCTCTCTTCGGCTACGACCTCGCCGACTACGAGCAGCTGTTCGAGGAGAAGCTCGAACTCTTCTCGCTCCTGCTCGACGAGAAGCCCGTCACCTGGGCGGGTCGCACGCGCGCAGGGCTCCAGGAGGCCGACGTCTACCCGAAGACCGAGAGGGGCCTGACGGCGTGGGTCGGCGTGGGCGGTTCCCCGGAGTCGGTCGTTCGCGCCGCTCGTTACGGCTACGGCCTGGTCCTCGCCATCATCGGCGGCTCCTCCGCACGGTTCCGCCCCTACGCCGATCTGTACCGTCGGTCGCTGCAAGAACTCGGCAAGGACCAGCTGCCCATCTCGGTGCACTCTCCCGGCCACATCGCCGAGACCGACCAACAGGCGTGGGACGAGGCCTACGAGGGCGTCGCGGAGTTGAACACCACGATCGGTCGCGAGCGCGGCTGGCCCGCCTACAACCGCCTGCGCTTCCAGCAGGACGTCGGCCCCGAGGGTGCCATGTACATCGGCTCGCCCGAGACCGTCGCCCGCAAGATCGTCACGACCGTCCGGGCACTGGGCAACACGCGCTTCCAGATGAAGATCGCCAGCGGCTCCATCTCGCACGACCGTCTCATGTCCAGCATCGAGCTGTACGGCACGCGGGTGCTGCCTCTGGTGCACGAGATGCTCGCCGACAGCGACGCGCGCGTCGCTTCTCACGTCTCCGGCATCCGGTGACCACGACCACCGACACCGTCCGGGTGTCCGAACGCCTCGATGCACTGCCGTTCACGCGGCGGCACGGGCGGATCCTGGGCGGGTCGGGTCTGGGCTGGGCACTGGATGCCATGGACGTCGGGCTCATCTCGTTCGTCATCGCCGCGCTCAGCGTGCAGTGGCAGCTCGCACCGACCGAAGCGTCGTGGATCGCGTCGGCGGGTTTCGCCGGCATGGCCGTCGGCGCCAGCGTCGGGGGACTGCTCGCCGATCGCTTCGGCCGTCGCCACGTCTTCGCGCTGACCCTGCTCGTCTACGGTCTCGCGACGGGGGCGAGCGCGCTCGTCGGCGGTCTCGCCGCCCTCCTCGTGCTGCGCTTCGTGGTGGGGCTCGGCCTCGGCGCGGAACTGCCCGTCGCCTCGACCTACGTGAGCGAGTTCGCCCCGGCGCGCATGCGCGGGCGGCTCATCGTGATCCTCGAGGCGTTCTGGGCCGTGGGCTGGACCGCGGCCGCGCTGATCGGATACTTCGTCGTCCCGGCTTCGGCGGACGGCTGGCGCTGGGCCTTCGCGCTCGGCGCGATCCCTGCGGTGTACGCGCTGATCGTGCGCTGGGGACTCCCCGAATCACCGCGATGGCTCGCCTCGCGCGGACGCAACGCCGAGGCCGTGATCATCGTGCGCGACCTGGAAGCGGCGGCCGGTCGCGTCGCCCTCGAAGCGTCGACGGAGGGCGTCTCGGCATCCGCCGCGGCCGCCCGTCCGAGGGTGAGGGCGCTGTGGGCGCCGGCGCTCCGCGCGCGCACGGCCAGCCTGTGGGTGCTGTGGTTCTGCGTGAACTTCTCGTACTACGGCGCGTTCATCTGGATCCCGACCATCCTCGTGGCCCAGGGCTACGACCTCGTGCGCTCCTTCGGCTTCACCCTCATCATCACGCTCGCCCAGCTGCCGGGGTACGCGGTCGCGGCGTGGCTCATCGAGGCGTGGGGTCGGCGCGCGACGCTGGCCACGTTCCTCGCCGGTTCGGCGGTGGCCGCGGTGTTCTTCGGGACCGCGTCGGGCGAGTTCGCCGTGATCGCGACGGGCATGATGCTGTCGTTCTTCAACCTCGGCGCCTGGGGCGCGCTGTACGCCGCGACCCCCGAGATCTACCCCACGGCGCTGCGCGCGACCGGCGCCGGCTGGGCCGCCGGGGTGGGACGGATCGCGTCGATCATCGCCCCTCTCGCGGTTCCGCCGCTGCTGGGCCTCGGTGGCGCGCAGCTGTTGTTCGTCGTGTTCGCGGCGTTCTTCGCCGTCGCGGTGATCGCGGCGCTGTTCTTGCGCGAGCAGCGGGGGCGGTCGCTCGCGTAGCCGACGTCGGTGGCCGGAGTTCCGGGGCGCGTTCCGCCGTTCGCGGCGCGAACCCGCCGCCCCGCAGCGAGGAATATGCCCCACACCCCGGAGTCAGGGGCCTCGACGCGGCGGCGGTGACGGCGCGCGTAGGCTCGACGCATGGCATCCGTGCGCTACGTCGCGATCGGCGACTCGTTCACCGAAGGAGTCGGCGACGAACTGCCCGACGGCACCGTGCGGGGGTGGGCGGACCTCGCTGCCCAGGGGTGGGCGGATGCCGCGGGCGAGCCGATCCACTACGCCAACCTGGCGATCCGCGGCAAGCTCATCGAACCGATCGTCGAGCAGCAGCTCGAACCCGCGCTGGCGCTGAAGCCGACGCACCTGTCCTTCAACGGCGGAGGCAACGACATGTTGCGCCCGCGCGCCGATCTGGAGCGCATCGTCGGGATCTTCGAGCACGTGCTGCGCCGCTGCGACGAAGAGGGAGTGCAGCTCATCGTGCTCTCGGGTGCGAACCCGTCGGCGGGTCTGCCGCTCGGACGCGTGCTGCAGACGCGGGGTGACCGCCTGTCGAGCGCGGTCGAACAGCGAATCGCGGCGCGGACCGATGTCCTCACGGCGTACAACTGGTTCGACCGCGATCTGGCGGGCGGGGAGTTCTGGTCGGTGGACCGCCTGCATATGAACGCCCGCGGACACCATCGTGTCGCCGCCCGCGTCCTCAAGGCGGTCGGGTTCACCGCGCCGGGGGAGTGGTGGCATCTGCGTGAGATTCCCGAGGTGGAACGTCTGAAGGGCACGGCATACTACCGCGAGCATGTCGGCCCCTGGGTGCGTCGGCGCCTCGCGGGTACCTCCTCGGGCGACGGCCGTGCGGCGAAGTTCGGCGGACAGTGGGTGGAGCTGACGCCGGGCGGCTGAGCGGGGCGGCTGCTCCGGATGCCGTCACGGGACCGAGGAGTCTGCAGCCGACTGGTGTCGTCATCGAGTGGTCGGGTACGGGCCTGCGGCGAGCAGCGCCATCTCGACTCCGCCCCACGCGGCGCGGAATCGGCCCGCGTCGCATCCGAGGTCCGTCACGGCACCTGACACGCACCGCCCAGCTGCAGGTGCAGCATCCCGTCGATCGTCGTCCGATCGCGGGCCGACAGGCGCACCGTGCCGTCGTCGCGGATGTCCTCCTGCATCGCGCGATCCGCGGCGTAGCCGGCCGCACTCCACGCGTCGAGAATGGCGGCGTATGAGGACTCGTTGTCGTCGGTCGCGAAGACGAGATCGATGCCCGTGGTTCCATCGCACGGCAGCTCGGACGCGGACGGTACGCGAATGGGTGCACCCGCGGCATCCACCGCCGACCCCACCGCCGATTCGACCGTGAGTGTCGCCATACGGGACACCTGCTCGCGGGAGTCGCCGACGACGCTCTGACGCGGGCCCCCCTCGTCGTCGAACGTCTGCGGCTGCGCGACCCTCGGTTCTCCACCCGCGAGGCCGCAGCCCGTCTGATAGGAGAGGCGGGGAAGGACGAACGCCGGCTCCGATGAAGTGGTCAGTGACTCGAAGACGCTGTCGACCGTCTGCCACACCTGCAGAGTGTCGCCCTCCGCGACGGCCAGGTAGGACCGGGACAGGAACGGCTTGTGGCCGTCGTCGACCGTCGTGCGGGCGACCCTGGAGCCGATCACCCCGTCCATGCGGAGCACCTCACCTGACGCGGCGAAGAGGAACGCGCTCTCATTGACGACGTACCCCGTCTCGCATCCGTCCGCCACGATGGGCGTGGCCGAGTCGTCGGCGAGCCCCGCGCCGACACCTCCGAGCACCGAAGCGGCGATACCGACCACCCTCAGCGGCACGAGCAGCATGAGCCACCAGCGGGGTGCCGGTACGGCGATGACAAGCACGGTGAGGAGGACGATGGATGCCACGACGCTGCGCGTGGCGAGCACGTCGCCGGGCAGTGACCCGAGGATCACCTGCTCCACGCCGTCGCTGCGCGCCGGCACCAGCATGACCGCGACGGCGACGCCGGCTGCGGGGAGGGACAACACCCCGGCCACGACGGCGATCAGTCGGCGCGCGGAGAACAGGCGTCGATCCGACAGCGGCAGCGTCCAGGCATCCGTCACGGGTTCACCCTGACATCCGTACCTGGGGGCATCACCGACGTCGTGGCCCGGCACCCCATAGCTCCCGCACGGGTGCGTGCGACACCATGAGGTCATGACCCTCGCTCTCGTCACCGGCACCTCCAGCGGCATCGGCCTGCACACGGCCATCGGACTCGCCCTCTCGGGCGTCGAGGTGATCGCCACCGTGCGCGACGCCTCGCGTGCCGACGCCCTGCACGCCGCGGCATCCGAGGCGGGTGTCGAGCTCGACATCCGGTCGTTGGAGGTGACGGATGCCGCAGCCGCCCGGGCGCTGATCGAGGCGGTGGGTCCCCTCGACATCCTCGTCAACAACGCCGGCCGCGGTGCCGTGGGCACGCTCGAGCAGCTGAGCGACGCCGACCTTCAGGAGCAGCTCGAGACGAACTACCTCTCGGTGGCCCGGCTGACCCGTCTCGTGCTTCCCGGCATGCGCGAGCGCCGACGCGGCCGGATCGTCACCGTCACCAGCGTCGGGGGAGCGGTGGGGCAGCCGTTCGCCGACGCCTACTGCGCCGCGAAGTTCGCCGTCGAGGGGCTCATGCAGTCGCTCGCCCCCGTCGTCGCGCCGTTCGGTGTCGATGTGGCGATCGTCGAGCCCGCTGCGGTCGCGTCGTCGTTCACCGACTCCGTGCATCGTGCGGAGCCCGGCCCCTACGCGCGGGAGCAGCAGGCGTACCTCGACCGCACAGCGACGGCCTTCGCGTCGGCGCAGTCGGCGGGGGATGCGGCGAAGACGGTGGTGGAGGCCGCGACCACCTCGGCGCCGCGGTTCCGCTGGCAGACATCGGATGCCGCAGCGCACTTCGCGAGCCTGTCGCTCGCCGATCTCGACGGCTCACGGGTGCTGTCGGTCACCTCGGGATGGGTGCGCGCGGGGGAGTGACCCTGATCCGCTCGGATCAGCCGCGACGAATGATCCGAGCGAGCCACTCCTTCACACGGCGTGTCTGGCGATCGGTGTAGTCGTTCGAGAGACGCAATGCCTCGTCGGAGATGTCCGCGCCCGCCTGCATGTTCGCGATGGCGCGAAGCGCCCGTTCCTCCTGCGTCTCACCGTCGTCGTCGGGCATTCGCCCAGCGTAACGGCGGGGGATGCGGTGTGGCTTGGCCGGGCGCTAGCATCCGGTCATGGACGACTGGGGCGACTTCAACCTCGCGCTCGTCGGTGCGACGGCCGCCCTCGCGGGTCTCGTGATCGTCGCGGCGAGCGTCAACATCGCCGAGATCGTGAAGGCCCCGGCGCTGACGGCGCGTCTCGGGACGGCCATCTCGTCGCTCGTGCTGGCGCTCGTGGTCAGCGCGCTCGGGCTGGTTCCCGACCTCGGCGGCGCGTTCTACGGTGCTGTCGCCGTGTTGGCGTCCCTCGTCGCGGCGACGTTCGCGGTGGATGCCGCTCGCCGCATCGCCGCCGACCGCAGCCCGCAGATTCGGTCCCGTGGTCTGAAGAGCGTGCTGGGGTTCCTGGTTCCCGCCGCGTACGCCGTCGGGGGCGTCCTGGTGATCTCGGGGGCGATGGCCGCGGGAGCGACAGCCTTCGCGTTCGGGGCGCTGCTCTCCATCGTCGTGGCCCTGATGATCTCGTGGATCGTGCTCGTCGAGGTGCTGCGCTGACGAGGGCAGCGGCGGGAGGTGGACTCGCCGGTGAGGGGGAGTGCTCCCGGGTCGATCCCGAGGCGGTCGGTCGAGATTCGATATCGTGCAGAAATGACCCCTGACACCGACACGACGCCGCGCGCCCCGTGGGGCTGGGCGGGCGTCTGGGTGCGCGAAGAGAGATTCTGGCGCGATATCGGCGCGCGCGTGCTCGCCGGTGTCATCACGGCCGCGATCGTCTACGCGGGTGCGCTGCTGCTCGGGTACCTGCACACGCCGGAGATCGGAGCGGGTCTTCTGCTGGGGCTCGGGATCGTCGCATGCGGCAGCCTCGTCGCCGGCAGCATCACCCTCGTTCGCGGCGCGCTCGCCGGAAGGAGAGCGGGGGGCGCCGGCGGCACGCGTGTCGTGCTGGCGGTCGTGCTGCTCCTCGCGGCGATCGCGATCGGGACGGGCGTGGTCACCGACGTGCTGCGCTGAACGGGCTGACGTCGTCGTTCTGGACGATGGGCGTACCGCCGACGCCGGTTGTCGCATCGTCGTCGAAGCGGGGGCCCTCGCACCGCATCCCGTGGTGCGGTGGTCCGTGGGTGAAGAGGGGACGGGCGGGGGCGCTCCTTTCCCGGAGTCGCGTTCAAACTGACATAATGTGCATTATCGGCTGCATCTCACAGCACGGATCTCGCCTCGAACGTCGCGTGCGATCGAGCGGTCGGCGCCGCCCCGGCGGACCGTGACGAGGGACACGGACGCTCAGCCGAACACTTCCGCGAGGAACGTCTTCATCGCCGCCCAGCTCCGCCGCTCCGCGGTCGCGTGGAACTGCGCGCCCTGCGCCGGTGCATCGGCATCCGGGAGCGTGAACGCGTGCATCGCGTTGGCGTACGACACGAGCTGCCAGTCCACCGCCGGCGCTGTGCGGAGATCGTTCTCGAACGCGATCATCGCGTCGTCGGGCGCGACCGGGTCGGCGGCGCCGTGCAGAACGAGAAGCTTCGCGGTGATCTGCTCGACCTCACCCGCAGGTCCGGTCAACAGGCCGCCGTGGAAGCTCACGACCGCGTCGACGGCGGCACCCGTCCGCGCGAGCTCGAGCACCGACGACCCGCCGAAGCAGTACCCGATCGCCGCGGTGCGCGACGCATCGACGAACGGGTCGGAGCAGAGCTCGTCGAAGGCCTCGACGAGACGCTTCCGCCACAGCGGACGGTCCGCGTAGAAGCGCCCGGCCACGGCGGGTGCCTCCTGCGGGGTCGGTCGTACGTCCGCACCGAACACATCCGCGGCGAAGGCGACGTATCCGAGGCGGGCGAGCATGTCGCAGCGCATGCGCACATAGTCGGTGACCCCGAGCCAGTCGTGCACGACGAGAACCCCCGGATATCGCTCGTCCCCCGCCGGTCGCGCCGAATAGCCGCGGTAGGCGACACCGTCGAGCTCGTAGTCGACGTCGCGCGAGGCGACGCCGGATGCCGGGAGGGGTTCGCGGTCGAGGATCGCGGTGAGGTTCGGGGGGTAGGTGTCCATTCCCCGCACGCTAGACCGCCGAGATCGGGACCGGCCGGGTCTTGTGCGCGGGCCGTTTGCGCGAATCGTCCTCCCGCCGCCCGGGCGTCGTGGCGATGGCCGCGGCCCCCGGCCATGTCGGGCGGCACACGCACCTCATCATCGTGGCTGAGCAGCGTGGGGCCGCGCCCGCCGCGTCGCACCCACCGCCGCTCCCCCGCTACGCTCGAAGAGATGATCCCCCGCAGCGCTCCCTCGAAACGGCCGAGCGCGTGAGCGGCATCCTCACCGGGTTCGCCGTGGTCGGGCTCGCCGTCGTCGTCGGTTACATCATCGCCCGCATCGATCTGCTGGGGCCCCACGCCCGCCCCGTGCTGAGTCGGCTGACGTTCTTCGTCCTGTCGCCGTTCCTGCTGTTCACGGTGCTCGCGCAGGCCGACGTGGCGACGCTGTTCTCGGCCCTTCTGCCGGTGTCGATGATCACCGCGGCGGTCATCATCGGCGTCTACGCGCTGGTGTCATCCCTGATCCTGCGCCGGCGGGTGGGCGAGACGGTGATCGGCGCGCTGTCGGCGGGGCAGGTGAACAGCAACAACATCGGCATCCCGATCTCGCTCTACATGCTCGGGAACGCCGCGTACTCGGCCCCGGTGATCCTGTTCCAACTGCTCGTGCTCATGCCGATCGCCCTGGCGATCCTGGATGCCGCGACCTCGGGCACGCGCAATCTCACCCGGATCCTCGTGCAGACGGCGAAGAACCCGATGCTCATCGGCTCGGCGCTCGGCGTGCTGGTGGCGGTGCTCGACGTCGACCTGCCCCCCATCGTCTTCGACCCCCTGCACCTCATCGCGGGAGCATGCGTGCCGGTGCTGCTGATGTCGTACGGCATGTCGCTGTACGGCCAGCGCGTGCTCACCGAACCCGGCCGTCGGCTCGACGTCGTCATCGCCTCGGCGCTCAAACTCGTGGCGATGCCGGCGCTCGCGTTCCTCGTCGCGACGCTGTTCGGCCTGCCGGCGGACCAGGTCTTCGTGGTCGTCGTGCTCGCGGCCCTGCCGACCGCGCAGAACGTGTTCAACTTCGCCCAGCGCTACGGCGTGGGCGAGATCCTCTCGCGCGACGTGGTGTTCATCTCCACGGTCGGCTGTCTTCCGGTGCTGTTCGCGGTGGCGCTGCTCCTGGACCACTCCCCCGCGTGACCGCGCGCGACGGGGCGTTGGCGGAAGGTTCATCCTCGGGTCTAGGGTGAGCACTGTTCTCAGCTTTCACTCAGAAAGGCTCGCCATGCCGTCGTCCACCACGTCGAATCCCGCCGTCGGAGCCGTCCGCACCGCCCTCGCCGTCAGCGGTGCGCTCTCGCTCGTGATCGGCCTGCTCATCCTCATCTGGCCGGGGCGCACCGCCCAGGTCGCCGTCGGCATCATCGCCGTATACGTCATCATCGCGGGCCTGGTGAACATCGCGATCGGCCTCTTCTGGCGCTCCGGATGGTCGCGCCTGGGCTACCTCGTCCTCGGCGTGCTCTTCATCGTCGCCGGCATCTTCTCGTTCGCCAACCTCTCGGCCACCACCGCGTGGTTCGGCGTCTTCATCGGCACTCTCGTCGGCATCCTGTGGATCATCGAGGGCGTCGTCTCGCTCACCACCGTGGGCCACCAGTCGAAGGCCCGGGCGTGGACGATCTTCTTCGCCGTCATCAGCATCCTGGCCGGCGTCGTGCTGCTGTTCTCGCCTCTGCTGGGCGCGGTGACCCTGTTCCTGCTCATCGGCATCTCGCTGGTGATCCTCGGCGTCTTCCAGATCGTCCGCGCGATCCAGTTCGGCAAAGCCGTCTGAGGCCGTGAACAGAAGGGGCCGGATGCCATGGCATCCGGCCCCTTCTGTCGCATCACGCGATCGGCAGGTGCCGGTTCCACCAGTCGAGAACGGCCTCGAACCGCTGCACGCGGTGCTGGGGGCGCCCGCCGCGGGTGAGCTCGTGGTCCTCGCCGGGGAACACCAGCATCTCGGCGTCGACGTCGTTGAGCTTCAGCGCAGCGTAGTAACGGGTCGCTTGCTCGAGCGGGCAGCGGAAGTCGAGCTCCGAGTGCATCACCAGCGTGGGCGTGCGCACCCGATCGACGACCGCCATGGGACTCTGCGCGGCCATCTGCGCAGGATCGGTACCGACGTACTCCTGCCCGAAGAACGAGCCGATGTCGCTCGATCCGGGGAAGGCGAAGGGGTCGAGAAACCCCCGCTCGACGATCGCACCCGCGAAACGGTGATCGTGCGCGATGACCCACGCCGTCATGTACCCGCCGTACGACCCGCCCATCACGCCGACACGATCGGCGTCGAGGCGCGGATCGGCCGAGACGACGCCGTCGAAGAAGTCCATCACGTCGAAGAAGTCGAGCGTGCCCATGCGCTGCCGGATCGACCGCCCGTGCGCTCGGCCGTAGCCGGCGCTACCGCGAGGATTGCTGTAGACCACGGCGTAACCCGCGTCGACGAGCACCTGCGTCTCGTCGAACACGTGCACGCCGTAGGACGCGTACGGCCCGCCGTGGATCTGCAGGATGACGGGGAACGGCCCCTCGCCCTCGGGTACGGCGACCCAGCCGTGCACGGGGTAACCGTCACGGCCGGCGACCTCGTGCTCGACGGGCACGACGACGCCCCGCGCGCGCGTGGCAGCGCCGAAGTCGGTGAGGGTCCGCACCGCTCCCCCGTCGATGATCACGAGCTCGCCGAAGGACTCGGGCGAGGCGACGGATGCCACGACCCGACCCGCCGCCACCGCGTGGCCGTTCACCTCGCGGTCGCCCTCGAGCACGTCGGACACCTCTCCTCCACGGGTGACCCGCAGCAGGCGCAGCCGTCCTCGTGTGCGATCCTGCACGAGCACGTCGTCGCCGTCGAACGAGATGTGGCTGCCGACTTCGCCGAGGTCGATGCTCTCGGCATCGGTCAGGCGACGCGGGCCGTCGGTCTCGAGCGCGTAGAGCGCGACTCCGGGGGCGACGAAGTCGACCCCCTCGGGACCGACGTCGTTCGCGAGCACGAACACCGTGCCGTCGGGGGCGACGACGGCCTCGGAGAGCGAGAGGTTCGCGTCGATGCCCAGGACCTCGCGCGGTGTGTCGCCGTCGACGGGGACGGCCATGAGTCGATCGCGCAGGTCGCGCCGGTCGGACTCGATGACATCGGGGACGCTCAGCAGTGCGGTCGCATCGAGCGTCCACCGGACGCCGCTCCAGCTCGTCTCGCCCTCGGTCAGCTGGGTGGGCTCCACCGCGACGACTCGACGATCGGGCGTGTCGAGCGCCGGGGCGGGCGCGTAGAACGGCTCCGCGTCGGTCGGCGGTGCGTCGACGACGAACAGCTGGACGGGCCGATCGAGGTACCCGAGGCCGTTCGCGTGCCAGCGGATGCCGGTGATGCGACGCGGCGGCTCGGCCGCGGCATCCCGCCCCTCCACGGTGCCGTAGCGACCCGGTTCGGGCACGCGCGCGGCGAAGGCGAGACGTGCGCCGTCGGGCGACCAGGCGAGGTCGGTGACACCGCCGGGGAGGTCGGTCACCTGAACCGGCTCGCCTCCGCCGGCGGCTACGACGAACAGCTGAGCCCGATTCTTCGCGTCGGCTCGGAGGAAGGCGACGGTCGCACCGTCGGGAGACACCGCCGGGGAGCGGTCGGCCACCCCGCGGGTGATCCGCCGCGGCGAGCCGTCGGGCAGGTCGACCCGCCAGAGCTGCCCCACCGCCCGGTCGGCGGCGAGGTCGGGGCGGGAGGTCGCGAAGACGGCGAACGCGCCGTCGGGCGAGATCGCCGGCCGACCGACCGTGACGAGCGTCTCGATGTCGCTCGCGCGCATGCTCACTCGCCTCCGAACGAATCCGTGTCTCCGACGAGTCGGGTGTTGTCGGCGGGTACCGGGTCGACGGCGGCACGCGCGACCTCGGCGGCGAACTCGGACACGTTGTAGAGCTTGCCGGCGTCTTCGCGGCGGGCCGAGATGGCGCCGGGATTCGCCCGCTCGAGCAGCGTCGCCGTGATGGTGCCCTCGATCATGTCGCCCGAGACGACGGTGAAGCCGATGCCGCGCTCCTCGAGGGCGGGGATCTTCTCGCGCAACGCGTCTTCTCCGGCTCGCTTGGACAGGGCGACCGGCTCGTACTCGGGCATGGTCGGGGTGGTGCGGATGAAGTGCGCCTGGTGGCTGGTGACGAACACGACACGCGCGTCGGCCGTCAGCAGCGGCAGAGCCGTGTCGAGCACGTTCACCTGCGCGTCCCGGTTGAGCAGCAGGGCGTAGTCCTCTGCCATACCCGACTCCATGCCGCCCGACGCGTTGAGCACGAGGATGTCGAGACCGCCGAACGTGCGCTTCACCTCGTCGAACATCGCCTGCACCGACGCCGGGTCGGTGAGGTCGGCCCCCACGACGAGCGCTTCGACACCGAGCTCGCGCAACTGCGTCGCGAGCTTCTCGGCGCGCGGCGCCTTGTTGCGGAAGTTGATGACGACGTTCGCACCGGCCTCGGCGAAGTAGCGCACGGTGTCGGCGCCGATACCGCGCGACGAGCCGGTGACGAGGGCGGTCTTGCCGCTCAGCGAGCCGGACGGAAGGGTCTGGGACACGGATTACTCCTGACGATCGGGATCGACTCACCAGCCTACCGACCGCTCCGCTCCGGGCCGCGGCGACCGCAGTCTGTGGGGTGGTCGAGAACCGGCCCCACCCTCTCTCGCGAGTGCTACGTTCAGGCTCAGGAGGTGCGACATGGACGTTCTCTCCACCATCGACACGTGGGCCTGGATCGGCTGGCCCGTGTTGATCCTGGTCTTCCTGGTCGTCGAGATGCTCACCGGCGAGCTCACGTTCCTGATGCTGTCGGTGGGCGGTGCCGTGGGACTGCTGACCGGGCTGCTCGGCGCACCCCTGTGGGGACAGGTCCTCGTGGCCGCGCTCGCCGCCGGCGCTCTGCTCACCTTCCTGCGACCGCCCCTGCTGCGGCGCCTTCACCGCGGCGCCGACACCCGCCCCTTCAACGTCGAGGCCCTCGTCGGCCTCGAGGGCCTCGTGCTGTCGCGGGTATCACCGTCGGTCGCGGGGCAGGTCAAGCTCGTCAACGGCGACGTGTGGACCGCACGCGCCGACGCCGATACCCGACTCGACCCCGCCACGCGCATCGAGGTCGTCCGCATCGACGGCGCCACCGCCGTCGTCCGCGCCAGCGTGCAGCGCGCCCACGACCAGGAGGCCGCGACATGAACATCGACAGCATCATCCCCGCGACGATCGGGTGGGTCCTCGCGATCGCGGTGACGGTCTTCGTCATCGTCGTGATCTTCCGCGCCGTCCGCATCATCCCGCAGGCCCGCGCGGGGGTGGTCGAGCGGCTCGGGCGGTATCACAAGACCCTCATGCCGGGTCTGAATCTCGTCGTCCCCCTCGTCGACCGAGTGCGACCGCTCATCGACATGCGCGAGCAAGTGGTGTCGTTCCCGCCGCAACCGGTCATCACCGAGGACAACCTCGTCGTCTCGATCGACACTGTCGTCTACTTCCAGGTCACCGACGCCCGCGCCGCGACCTACGAGATCGCCAACTACCTCGGCGCCGTCGAGCAGCTGACCACCACGACCCTGCGCAACGTGGTGGGCGGGCTGAATCTCGAGCAGGCGCTCACCAGCCGCGACAACATCAACGGCCAGCTCCGGGTGGTCCTCGACGAGGCGACGGGCAAATGGGGCATCCGGGTCGGACGCGTCGAGCTCAAGGCCATCGACCCGCCGCACTCGATCCAGGATTCGATGGAGAAGCAGATGAGGGCCGAACGCGACCGCCGCGCCGCGATCCTGACGGCCGAGGGGTCGAAGCAGTCGCAGATCCTCGAAGCCGAGGGGCGGCGCCAGGCCGCCATCCTCGAGGCCGAAGGCGACAAGCAGGCCGCGGTGCTGCGTGCGCAGGGCGAGGCCGAGGCGATCCACTCCGTGTTCACGGCGATCCACGAGGGGCGCCCCGACGACAAACTGCTCGCGTACCAGTACCTGCAGACCCTGCCGAAGATCAGCGACAGCTCCTCCAGCAAGCTGTGGATCATCCCGAGCGAGTTCACCGAGGCCCTCAAGGGCATCTCGGGCGCCTTCGCCCCGCGGCCGGGGAACGACGACGCACCCGCTGTCGCACCCGAGGACGCCCCGGCCCGATGACGCGGCACCCGTATCTCTCCCCCGACACCCCGCGCGTACTCGCCCACCGGGGACTGGTGACACCGGATGCCGCGCGGCACGGGGTGGTCGAGAACTCTTTCGCCGCGGTCGCCGAGGCGCACGCCGCGGGCCTCGTCTATGTCGAGTCGGACTGCCACCTCACCGCCGACGGGGCGGTCGTGCTGTTCCACGACGACGACCTCCGGCGCGTGGCCGACGACCCCCGCGCCATCGCCGACGTGCGTCTGCACGAGCTCGAGGAGATCATGTCCGACCGCGGCGGGCTCATCACGCTCGCGCAGGCACTCGAGGCGTTCCCCGAGGTGCGCTTCAACCTCGATGTGAAGGCCGCCGCGGCGGCGGAGCACGTGGGTCGGCTCGTCGCACCGCACACCGCACGGGTGCTGCTGACCAGCTTCTCGGACGAACGGCGGCACGCGGCCCTGCGGGCGGTCGCCGCGGCGGGTGCGACCCTGCCACCGGCGACCTCCCCCGGCTCGTCGACCGTGGCGCGGCTGGTGGCGGCTCGCGCACTGCATCGGAAGACCCGGGTCCGCCGGCTGCTCGCCGGCCTCGACGCCCTCCAGATCCCCGAACGCCAGGGTCCCGTGCGCGTCGTGACGGACGGACTGATCCGCGACGCGCACGCCGCGGGCGTCGAGGTGCACGTGTGGACGATCAACGACGACGTCGACATGCGGCGCCTGCTCGACCTCGGCGTGGACGGACTCGTCACCGATCGCGGCGACATCGCCCTGGCGCTGGTGAACGGGCGGGGAACGACGGCTGTCTGAGCATCGTCTGTGAAAGCCTCGTCGTCGCCCGAGGTTCGAATAAAGCGCACAGGTGCACGCGTTATACATGGTGACCGACGAGAGGACCACACAATGGCAGACCGCAGTCTCCGCGGCATCCGACTCGGCGCCCAAAGCCTCCAAAGCGAAGATGGCGTCGTGTTTCACGACCGTGCTCAGCACACCTACAACTGCAGCACCTGTGGACGTGACACCACTCTGACGTTCGCCGCCGACGCCGAGGTTCCCGACGCCTGGGAGTGCCGCACGTGCGGCGCCGAGGCGTTGCTGCGCATCGGCGACGGCATGGCGACCGTCGACCACAGCGCCGACAAGGCCGCACGTACCCACTGGGACATGCTGCTCGAGCGTCGCACCCTCCCCGAGCTGGAAGAGCTGCTCGAGGAACGCCTCGCCTTCGTCCGCGCGCGACGCGGAGCGGGTGGCGAGAAGCTCAGCGCCTGACGCTGACCGACGAGTTCAGACGCCGGCCCCCTCGGGGGTCGGCGTCTTTCTCGTGCCTCGGGCGCGCACGAACGCCAGAACGCCCGCGGCGACGAGCCCTGCGAGACTCCCCCACCCCAGGATGATCTTCACCGCGGGCCCGATGATCACCGCGGGAGTGAGTCCGCTGCGCAGCGGAACGTCGGTGAGCATGTGCCCCGCCGTGTCGATCGGCAGGTCGTCGAGCGTCGACCCGTCGGGAGCGATGACCTGGCTCGTGCCCACCGTCGAGAGGTTGACCACCGAACGCCCGGTCTCGATCGCCCGCATGCGCGCGAACGCGAGCTGCTGGAGGTTCTCGTCGGTCCCGCGGAAGTCGGCGTTGTTCGTCTGGAACATGTACACCTGGGCCCCCTCGGCGGCGCCGTCCCAAACGACGTCGTCGTAGATGACGTCGAAGCAGATCGCCAGTCCCACACCGATGCCGTTCACATCGATCAACGGAGCCGCGGTGCCCGGGGTGTACTCCCGGCCGATGAGTCCGATGAGGTCGGGGGCGAACGGCTCCCAGAAGGCACGGTCGGGCACGTACTCCCCGAACGGCACCGGATTGCGCTTGTCGTACGTCGCGCCGACCTGCCCCTCGGCCGTCCACAGCAGCGAGGAATTGAACAGCTGCGACCCCCTCTCGGTCACCGCCGAGATCAGCAGGGGCGCGTCGACCCGCCGCGCGAGCTGCTGCAGCACCGCCGCCGTCGACGCGTTCGCGGTGGGATCGGAGTCCACCCCGCCCTCCGGCCACAGCAGCACGTCCATGTCCTGGCCGAGCAGAGGGGCGGATGCCGCGAGCTGCGCGTCCAGGACGGCACCGCGCGCCCGCTGGTCGAAGTAGCCCGCCGGCCCGTTGCCCTGCACCGCGCCCACGCGCATCGATCCCGCCGCCGTCGTCGGGAACGCGGGCAGGGCGACGAGGATCACCAGGACGACGGCCGCGGGTACGACGCGCACGATCCGGCGGAGGCCCCCCGCCCGCACCAGTTCGACGCCCATTGCGCACAGCAGCACGACCAGGAACGACAGCCCCGACATACCCACCCACGAAGCGACCTCGGCGAAGGGGCCGTTCACCTGCGAGACGCCGATGCGCCCCCAGGGGAAACCGCCGTAGGGCCACGAGCCGACGATCTGCTCCCGAAGCGTCCACAGGCCCGCAACGAGTGCCGGGAGCAGCACGAGGCGCCCGAGTGCGCCGGGGGCGATCCGCGGCATCCATCGATACGCGAGCGCGATCGGAACGGCGAGCACCGCCGTCAGCAGCGATTCGAGCACCGACAGGGCGAGCCAGGGCACGGGGCCGAGGTAACGCGCCGTGAAGAGCAGGTTGACCGAGAAGAAGGCGGCGCCGAAGAGCGATCCGACCAGCACGGCCGACCAGAATCGACGGCCGATGAGGGTGACGAGCGTCAGGACGACCGCGGGCACCGCCATCGGCCACCACGCCAGCGCGGGATAAGCCGTCACCAGGAGCAGCCCCGCCACCACCGCCAGCGGAGCGGCATACGCCAGACGCAGCAGGGGCGCGGCCGCATCGGCCCGGTTCGCGGGCGTCACGGGAACGGCGCTCATGCCGACGTGTACGCCACGATGCCCCGGCGCACGGAATCCAACGCCGTGCGCGCGGTCTTCGCCAGCTTCGGTTCGGCGACGAGCGAGATCTGATCCAGCAGGTCGATCGTCTGCTTCGCCCAGCGCACGAAGTCCCCTGCCGCCATGTCGGCGAGGGTCAGCACGCTGTCGAGCGGGAGTCCCTTCGCCCAGGCGTGCATTGCGGGAGACAGGCCCGACGCGGGAGACTCCGACCCGGGGAGACGGTGATCGCGCTCGAGGTCGTCGAGCTCCTGCCACAGCGTCTGCGTGGCATCCAGGGCGGCGCGGAAGGCGCCGCGCGGCAGTCCCCGCTCCCCCGGCCCCGCCTCGTCGCGCCGGGGCTCGTACACCAGGCAGCACGCGAGGGCGGCGAGGGAGGGCGCGTCGAGCCCCTCCCACAGGCTCTGACGCAGCGACTCCGCCACGAGCAGGTCGCGCTCGCCGTAGATGCGGCGCATCGTGCGGCCCGCGGGAGTGAGGACGGTCGCGCCGTCCTCCTCGACGCGGACGTATTCGAGCGCGGCGAGCACCTCGACCACGCGGTCGAACACGCGCGCGACGGTGCCGGTGCGCTGGTCGATCTGCTGGCGGATCTTGTCGGTGGATCGCTTGAGCTTCCAGTAGCGCTCGGCCCAGCGCGCGTGCGCCTCGCGATCGGGGCATGACTGGCACGGATGCCGTTGCATGCGCTTGCGCAGCGAGTGGATCTGCTGCTGCCGCTCGTCGCGGAGGCGCCGGGGCGCGGTCGCGTCCCGCCGGTTGATCTTCTCGAGATCGCTGAGCTCGCGGCGGATCGTGGAGTACTCGCGGAAGTCTCCGCGGTCGCACGTCATGGCCTTCTCGTAGCCGTCGAGCGACTCTTCGGCATCCTTCACCTGCCGCGCCAGACCCACGACCGAGCGGTCGGCCTGGAACTGCGCGAACGACGACTCGAGGATCTCGCGCGCGCGGGCGCGCCCGAACTGGTCGATGAGGTTCACGGCCATGTTGTAGGTCGGCCGGAAGCTCGAGTTCAGCGGGTAGGTACGGCGCGATGCGAGAGCCGCAACAGACTGCGGGTCGAGTCCCTCGGTGAACTGCACGACCGCGTGGCCCTCGACGTCGATACCCCGGCGACCGGCGCGACCGGTGAGCTGGGTGTACTCGCCCGAGGTGATGGCGACGCGCGCCTCGCCGTTGAACTTCTCGAGCTTCTCGAGCACGACGGTGCGCGCGGGCATGTTGATGCCGAGCGCGAGCGTCTCGGTGGCGAAGACGACCTTGACGAGCTTGCGGCGGAAGAGCTCTTCGACGACCTCTTTGAAGGCCGGCAGGAGCCCTGCGTGGTGGGCGGCCATGCCCCGTTCGAGGTTGTCGCGCCACTCCCAGAAGTGCAGCACGGCAAGGTCTTCGTCTTTGAGGGTGAAGGTCAGCTCGTCGACGATCTGGCGGATCTCGACCCGTTCCTCGGCCGAGGTCAGTCGCACGTTCGCGCGGCGCAGTTGCTGCACGGCGGCGTCGCATCCGGCGCGGCTGAAGATGAAGAAGATGGCGGGCAGCAGGTGGCTGCGCTGCAGAAGCTCGACGACCTCGGGGCGGTCGATGCGCTCGATGCGCGGGCCCTGCGAGGCGCGGACGGGCTTGTGTCCCCCACGCCGCTGGTGCGCGTGCCGCGGACCGCCGGCGTGACGGGCGGAGCGGAACTCCTGCGCGCGGCGGTTGTTCTCGTAGCCCCCGGCATTGCCGCCGCGGATGCGCAGGAGTTCTTGGTTCACCTGAGCCGTTGCCACACCCGCCCGATCGTCGAACAGGGGAAGCAGGTCGCCGCGCACGAGCACGTGCTGCTCGAGGGGCACCGGCCGCGTCTCCGACACGATGACCTCGGTGTCGCCGCGGACGGTATCGAGCCAGTCGCCGAACTCTTCGGCGTTGGACACGGTCGCCGACAGCGACACGAGCTTCACCGACGGTGGGAGGTGGATGATCACTTCCTCCCACACCGCGCCGCGGAAGCGGTCGGCGAGGTAATGCACCTCGTCCATCACGACGAATCGCAGGCCTCGCAGCGCCGGGGAGTCGGCGTAGAGCATGTTGCGCAGGACCTCGGTGGTCATCACCACGATCCGCGCGGAGGCGTTGATGTTGGTGTCGCCCGTGAGCAGGCCGACCTCGTCGTCGCCGTACACCTCTTGCAGTTCGTGGAACTTCTGGTTCGACAGCGCCTTGATGGGCGTGGTGTAGAACGCCTTGTCGCCGGGCTCGAGCATCGCCAAGTGGATGGCGAACTCGCCGACGATGGTCTTGCCCGCGCCGGTGGGGGCGGCGACCAGCACGCTCCGCCCGTCTTCGAGGGCGTGGCATCCGGCGATCTGGAAGTCGTCGAGTTCGAAGCGCTGCATCTCGGCGAAGTCCGCGGTGTGCGGGTGCGCCGAGCGGGCACTGGCACGAGCGAAGCGCTCGGCCGGGCTGGGTCCACTCACGCGATGGGCCCCGACGCCATCTCCGACGCCGCGACCCGACGCGCCTTGCGGCGGTCGAACAGCATCGACAGTCCCGCGGCGGCGAAGAACAGCACCACCAGGATGCCGGCGAGCATCAGCATGCTCACCACGTCGGCGGCGGGCGTGGCGAGAGCCGAGAAGATCGTGGCGATGAGGATGGCGACCCGCCACCCCTTCAGGATCGCTTTGCCGCTCATCACCCCCGCCACGTTCAGCGCCACCAGGAACACCGGCAGCACGAACGAGACGCCCACCACGATCAGCAGCTTGAAGACGAAGTCGTAGTAGTCGACGGCATTGTAGAAGTTGACGCCGCCCTCGGGCGTGAAGCCCCACATCAGCTCGATCACGTGCGGCACGATCAACAGGCCGACCCAGCAGCCGATGAAGAACAGCGGTACAGCGGATGCCACGAAGCCGACGGTGTAGCGGATCTCTTTGCGCGTGAGTCCGGGCATGATGAACGCCCAGATCTGCCACAGCCAGATCGGCGCCGACAGGAAGATGCCGATCGAGAAGGCGATCCGCATGCGCAGATCGAACGCCGAGGTCACCGAGGTGAAGTTCAGTGCCGAGAAGTCGTCACCGCGGCGCTCCGCGATCACGCGGATCGGCTCGGTGATCAGGTGGATGATCGGATCGGTGATGACGAACGCGACCACCATGCCGACCACGAGCGCCGCGGCCGCCCACATGAGTCGCTTGCGCAACTCGATCAGGTGCGCCCCGATCGACATGCGCTTGTCTCGCCGCGGCCCCTCGGGCACGTCGATCCGCGGCGGTCCTGCCGTCGCCACCGGTTAGACGGTGGGGTCGTTCGACCTGCGCGGCTCCGGGGCCGCGGTCGGGGTCGTGCCGGCGTCTGTGGCGCGCGGAGCCTCGGCGGACGACGCGGAGATCTCGTCGTCGCGCTTCATCTCCTTCATCTCGCTCTTGAAGACGCGAGCGGACTGTCCCATGCTCTTCGCGAGCGCGGGGAGCTTGGCGGCGCCGAACAGAAGCAGGATGACGGCTAGGACGACCAGCAGGTGCCATCCGGTCAAACCCTGGAACATGGTGACTCCTCGTCGTCGTCGGGCGTAGGTCTCAGTCTAACCCGCACACCTGTCTCCGGGCCGGGAGACGCGGAGAGGTCGACGGATCACGGGCGATCCGGCGCGACGTGCGCGTCGGCACCGCGTGCATGATCCCTCCGCCGGGCGAGCGTCTCGTCGCCGGGAGGCACACGGCTTGTCGAGCCTCGACCGGTCAGGGCTGCGCGGCGGCGTACTGCGCGAGGCCCGCCGCCGCCCACTCCGCCGCGGCGCGGCGCGCCCCCGCCGGCTCGAGCAGCTCGACCTCGCCGCCGCGGCGGGCGGCCAGGCGCTTCAGACTCTGCTCGTCGGCGAGACGCAGGGAGGCCACCGACGTGTCGTCGTCGGACTCCTCGATCTCCGCACGCTCGAGATAGTCGGCCAGCAGGGGTGCGACAGCCCGCGGAAAACGCAGTCGCGCCACGACCTCGTCGTCCGACGGCGCGAACAGGTCGGGCACGTCGTCGCCGCCGTGCACGGCCGGGATGCCGGTGAGGGCGGCATCGCTCACGCGGTCGAGGTGGAACGTGCGCACGGCCTGTCGCAGGTGGCACCAGCCCTGCAGGTACCACTGGTCGTTGGCGATGTGCACCTTGATCGGGTCGACCGTGCGGGTGGTGGGCCCTGCCCCGGGGGCGCGATAGGTGAAGGTCACGGCCACGCGTTCGCGGAGCGCGCGATCGACGACGTCGCGCACACCGTCGACGGGACCGGGAGCCACGATGACGGCGGGAGGGGCGGAGGCGGCACCGCGGGCGAGCTTGCCGAGCAGACCCGTCACGAGCTCGTTGTCGCCGAGACCGGGAAGGCTCCGCGCCAGCTGCAGCCCCGCCAGCAGCGCTGCCGCCTCGCGGGCGGTGAGCCGCGGGGAGCGTTCGAGGCCCACCGAGTTCGTGATCGCGATCACCTCTTCGCGGTCGAGCAGGTCCCAGTCGATGTCGAACAGGTCGTGCGGCAGCTGCCAGTAACCGCTCTCGCCGGGCAGGCCGATCACGGTCAGACGCTCGACCATCGTGCGCATCTCGCCGGGCGTCACGTCGAAATCCGCCGCAGCCTCGGCGACGGAGACCTCGCCCTTGCCGAGCAGGTAGGGCACGAGCTGCAGGAGGAGCGCAGCGCGGTCGAGGGCGGCGACGGGACGTTCGGCACTCACGCGGCACCCCCGTGCAGGCGCAGGGTCGCCTCGAGTCGGCGCACCACCTCGGCGCGCAGGTCATCGGGTGCGACCACGCGCACCTCGGGTCCGTACGAAGCGAGCTCGTCGGCGAAGACGTGCAGGTCGACGTACGGCACGACGATGCCCTGCGGTGCGTCCTCGGCGCGCCGGGCGAGGCGCAGCGCGGCCTCGGTTCCGGGGTGCACCTCGAGCAGCGCGCGCTGACGGTCGGCGACACGGCGCAGACCCTCGAGTGCCCGCTCCCCCGCCCCCTCGCGGAGCTCAGCCGGGAAGCCGGCGCGCGTCACGACGACGTCGCCGACGATCCGCGACAGCAGGAAGGTGCGATCGGCATCCATGTTGAGGTCGAACCCGAACACGTGCCACCGTGCCTCGTACTCCAACAGTGCCAGGGGACGGATGCGACGCTCCCGCGGACGCGCCTCGCCGGGACGCAGGTAGGTGAACGTGACGACACGGCTCTGCTCGATGGCGCGCTGGAGCGCGGGGAACGACCCATCCCGCACGCGGATGCGCGGCGCGTACCCGATGATCGGCTCGTCGACGGGGATGCCGAGGGCCCGGATCTTGCGCAGACCGCTGCGCGCGTCGGCCGAGAGCGATTCGCTGCCCCACACGCTGCCCGCGATGTTGAGCAGAGCCACCTCCGCCGGGCTGAAGGAGATGTCGTCGGGGAGCGAGTACTCCGCCGTCGGCACGCGGTAGCGCGCCTCGCGGAGATCGTCGGGATCGGTGCGATTGCCGATCGTCTCGATCGGGACGCCCAGCCCCCGCAGGCTCTCCTTGTCGCGCTCGAACATCTTCTCGAGCGCGTCCTTCGATGCGCCCGCCTCGAGCTGTTCGCGGTAGCCGGCGACGGAGGAGAGGATCGTGTCCTTGGTCAGGCCCTGCTCGGTCGCCATCAGGGCGACGACGAGGTTCACCAAGCGCTCCTCGGGAGCACTACGGAACGAGGCGGCGGACACTCGCCCATCCTAGGCGGCGTGACGGACCGCGCTGCCGACGCGCGGGTCGACGCAGCGGGAGCCCGGGCGTCGGTCGCCGTCGAACGGGCGTCGTCCTCAGCCGGCGACGCCGAGGATGTCGACCACGTAGACCAGGGCGCGGTCGGCGGGAGCCTGCAGGATCTGCTGGTCCTGCTCGGTCTGATCGGCGGGAACGACGATGAGCACCTGCGAACCGACCGTCTGCCCCTCGAGGGCCGCGGCCATCGCGGGCGGAAGCACCGACACCGTCGCCTGGCCGGGCGCACCGTTCTTCCACGTCGAGGCGAAGGTCGTGTCGGCGCCCCAGGCGACACCCTGCACATGGATGACCACGGAGGAGTCGGCGGTCAGCGTCTCACCGTCGCCCTTCTTGATGGTCTGCGACCGCGCCTCGGTCGGGGCGTCGCCCGCGGGGATGACCACACCGGGCTGTCCGTCGGGCGCCCGCACGACCGAGGGCATGCCCGAGTCGGCGTTGTACTGGTCGGCACCGTCGGCGGCGGGCAGGAACACCTTGCGGACGTCGAACACGAACACCGCGCCGTCGCCCTCGGCAACCCCGAGCGCCTGCGCGCCCTGGGCACCGAGGTCGGCACCCGGGATCGCGATCGCGACGCGCGATCCCTCGGCCACGCAACGCATCAGCGGCCCGAGGGAGGGAACGGCCTGGGTGAGACGAGGCAGCGGCGTGGCCGTTGCGACGTCGGCGTTGTAGGGAGTCGCGACCAGCTGCTCACCGGACGCGGCGTCGAGCACCGTGACGTCGACGAGAGCGAGCTGCGAGTCGGTGGTGATGCGGGGGCCGCCGCCCTCGATGAGCGTGGCGGTGCCCGCCTGCGTCGGCACGAAGGGTGACCGCACCGAGACGGTGGGCACCGATCCGACCGCTCCCGGGGCGTCGACGACCGACGCGATCGCACTGTCGGAGGGCGTCGGGCACGACGAGGCGGCGGATGCCGAGCACCCGACGAGGCCGAGTCCGGCCAGGGCGGTCACGGCCACGAGAGCGGGAAGTCTGCGCACCGGAACAGTTTAGGCGGTCGGGCGGGGCTCCTCCGACGCGGTACCCGCGACCGACTGCCTCACGCCGTCCGCGGACTTCTGCGCCTCGCGCACGCGCTTGCGCAGGTTCTTGTCGGTGATCTCGCGATCGCCCACGGCGCCGGGGGTCCACAGCTCCACGTCGTCGTCTCCGTAGCTCGACTTCGACGCGCGGCGCTTGACCTCGGGCGGGACCGCTCCGGGCGCGAGGCGCCGGGCGGTGACGAGGAAGCCCGTGTGCGCGACCATGCGGTGATCGGGGCGCACCGCGAGGCCCTCGACGTGCCACCCGCGGACCATCGTCTCGCTGGCATCCGGTTCGGTGAACAGACCCGTGCCGCGGATGTACTCGGCCACGCGGCTGAGCTGGGTCGCGGTCGCGATGTAGCAGAGCACGACGCCGCCGGGGGTGAGCGCGTCGGCCGCGGCGTCGATGCACTCCCAGGGGGCGAGCATGTCGAGCACGATGCGGTCGACGGATGCCGGAGCCACGGCGTCCGGAAGACTCTCGACGAGATCGCCCACGATCACCTGCCAGGACGCCGGCAGCGCGCCGTGGAAGGTCTCGACATTGGCGCGCGCGACCTCGGCGAACTCCTCGCGGCGTTCGAACGACAGCAGGCGTCCCGCGGGACCGATCGCCCGCAGCAGCCACAGCGACAGCGCGCCGGAACCCACTCCGGCCTCCACGACCGTGGCGCCCGGGAAGATGTCGGCCTGCGCCAGGATCTGCGCGGCGTCCTTCGGGTAGACGATGGCGGCGCCGCGGGGCATCGACATGACGAAGTCGCGCAGAAGCGGCCGGACCGCCAGGTAGTCGTGACCGGAGCTGTTGGTCACGACGCTGCCGTCGGGCTTATCGACCAGCAGTTCGTGCTTGAGCACGCCGTTGTGGGTGTGCAGCTCGCCCTGATCGCGCAGGGTGATGGTGTGCATGCGCCCCTTGGGGCCGGTCAGCTGTACCCGGTCGCCGACCCGGAAGGGGCCGCTCAGGTGGGGGGTCTCGCTCATCGGGTCACTCGCGTCTCATCGGGGCGGGTCGGGGCGCACGCGGCGTGCAGCGCCCGCAGGTCGGTGGCGGTTCGCCCCGCGAGATCGGGCCACAGCGTGTGGGCGCCGACGTCATCGAGGGGCACCATCAGCGGAACGCCGAGCGACACCGCGCCGCTGGCGAGGGCCGAGCGCAGGCCGTTGGGGCTGTCTTCGATGGCGACGGTGTCGCGGATGTCGACGCCCAGCAGGGCGGCGGCCTGCAGGTACGGATCGGGGTGGGGCTTGGGGCGCTCGACATCGTCTCCGGCGACGACGACGTCGAACGCCGGGAAGTCGATGAGGTCGACGACCGACAGCGCCATACGCCGCATCGACATCGTGACGAGCGCCGTCTTGACGCCGGCGGCCTTGAGATCGGCGAGCAGTTCGCGGGCACCGGGGCGGAACGGCACACCGGTAGCGGCGAGCTGACGCAGCACCTCGTCGGTGAGGTGGGCGATGATCTCGTCGGTCCCCCACGGGACGCCGGCGTTCTGGAGCAGGCGAGCGGAGTCCTCGAGGGCGAGACCGACCATCGCCAGGGCCTGCCCGTGCGACCACGTGCCGCCGAAGCGTTCGACGAGCGGGGTCTCGGCGGCCATCCAGTACGGCTCGGTGTCGACGAGCGTGCCGTCCATGTCCCACAGGACCGCCGCGAGGGCCGAAGAAGTCATCGTTCCATCGTATCCAGGGCGGGCGCCGCCGCCGTCCGCGGGGGCCCGCTCGTGCACGACAGCGCATGCCGGCGTCGGCGCGCCGTTCACGCGCCGGCGCCCTCGACGTGTCACCGCAACGGCCCGCCGTCGTGCAGGGCGACGTCGTCCGACCGGTGTCGCGCGCGTGCGCCTATCCTGGAATTCAGCCCCGACGGGGCAGAGGAGGTTGCGTGGACGCACTGGGTCGCCGGATCATCGTCGCCGCGTTCGACGGGTGGAACGACGCCGGAGAAGCCGCGTCGGCGGCAGCGTCGATGCTGCGGGCCGACGTCGAGTACGACGTCGTGCACTCCGTGGACCCCGAGTTGTACTTCGATTACCAGTACACGCGTCCCCAGATCGGGCTGGATGCCGAGGGGCGACGCACCCTCA
Source organism: Microbacterium sp. 22296 (assembly GCF_052045385.1). Taxonomy (NCBI): domain Bacteria; kingdom Bacillati; phylum Actinomycetota; class Actinomycetes; order Micrococcales; family Microbacteriaceae; genus Microbacterium; species Microbacterium sp. 22296. Next base: position 669,585 of record NZ_JBQEOS010000001.1, read on the forward strand.
CCTGGCCGGAGGCGAAGCTGCTGCGCCCCACGCGACGCTCCGACGATGCCGAGATCTGGCTGCTCGTCGGCGTCGAACCCGCCCGCGCCTGGCAGGCCTTCGCCGCCGAGTTCATCGACGTGGCGCTGCGCGAGGACGTCACGGGCTTCGTCGCCCTGGGGTCGATGATGTCGGACGTGCCGCACACCCGGCCCATCTCGGTCTTCGCCGGCAGCGACAACGACGGCGTCCGACAGTCGCTCGGGCTCGAACGGAGTCTCTACGAGGGACCCGTGGGCATCCTGAGCGCGATCGGCCACGCGTCGGAGCAGGTCGGCATCCCGACGGCGAGCCTGTGGGCCAGCGTGCCGCATTACGTCGCGGGCCACACCCCGTCGCCCAAGGCCACTCTCGCGCTGCTCGAGCGCCTCGAGTCGATCACCGGCATCACCGTGCCGCGCGGCGACCTGGAAGCCGAGTCGCGGCAGTGGGAGGCGTCGATCGACGCGGCAGCCGCCGACGACGACGAGATGAGCGATTACATCCGTCAGCTCGAGCAGACGCGCGACACGTGGGACTCCCCCGAGGCGTCCGGCGACGCCATCGCGCAAGAGTTCGAGCGCTACCTCCGTCGCGGCGGTGGGGGCGACGGGCCCACCAAGCCCGGCCGCGACGACCCGCCTCGACGCTGACGGTCGGCGATCGCGGGTCACGTTCCCTTCGGCGAGCTCGGGGACCCCGCGCCAGCTGCAGGAGCCCCGCCCGTTCGCAAACCTCACGCACGTTCCGCGGACCTCACGCCGGTTCCGCGGACCTCACGCCGGTTCGCGGACCTCACGACGGCACGGAACCCCGACCGGGGTGGCCGAGCATGTCGACGCCACCGGCTCCCCGCCCCGCATGACGAAGGCGCCGCCCCGGTGGGGGCGGCGCCTTCGTGGCATCCGGAACTCAGCTCGCGATGATCGCCGACTCCGCCGGCACCACCCCCAGGACGAGGAGCACGATGATCACGATGCCGAGGATCACGCGGTAGATCACGAACGGCAGGAAGCTTCCGCGCTTGAGGTACTGCATGAGGAACGCGATCACGAGGTAGCCCACGACGAAGGCGATGACGGTCGCGATGGCCGTCTCGCCCAGGTTGTAGGGCCCGGTGCCCTCGTCGAAGCTCTTGTACAGCTCGTACAGCCCACTGGCGAAGACGGCGGGCACGGCGAGCAGGAACGAGTACTCGGCGACGGCGGTGCGCTTGTACCCGAGCGCGCGCCCGAGCGTCGTGGTCGCACCGGAGCGCGAGACACCCGGCACGAGAGCCAGCGCCTGCGCGAAACCGTACGCGATGCCGTGCGGGTAGGTGAGGTCGTCGAGGTCGCGACGGCGCTTGCCGTAGTGGTCGGCGAGGCCGAGCAGGATGCCGAAGACGATGAGCACGACCGCGGTGATCCACAGGCTGCGGAAGTTGTCGCGGATGAGGCTCTGCAGCACCACGCCGAGGAGCGCGATGGGGATCGTGCCGATGATGACGAGCCAGCCCATGCGAGCGTCGGGATCGTTGCGGGGCACCTTTCCGCGCAGCGAACCGAACCACCGCGAGATGACGCGGCCGATCTTGTGGCGGAAGTAGATCAGGACGGCGAGCTCGGTACCGATCTGCGTGATCGCGGTGAAGGTCGCGCCGGGGTCGGTCTGCGACGGGAGGAACTCGCCCACGATGCGCAGGTGCGCACTGGAGGAGATGGGGAGGAATTCGGTGAGGCCCTGAACGAGCCCGAGGATGATGACCTCGAAGATATGCATGCGGTCCTTCAGTACGTCCGGAGGAGGTCGGCGAGAACACGACGACCGAACTCGAGCGCGTCGACGGGGACGCGCTCGTCGACACCGTGGAACATTCCGGTGAAGTCGAGATCGGCGGGAAGTCGCAACGGTGCGAATCCGTAACCGGAGATTCCGAGGGCGGAGAGGGCCTTGTTGTCGGTGCCGCCGCCCATGAGGTAGGGCACGACGGGCACGCCCGGGTCGTGGCGGTCGAGCTGCGCGATCATCGCGTCGACGAGGTCGCCGGCGAAAGGCACCTCGAGACCGATGTCCTGGTGGACGATCTCGATCTCGATGTCGTCGCCGACGATGCGGCGGATGTCGGCGAGGGCCACGGCCTCCGTGCCCGGCAGCACGCGAACGTCGATCAGCGCCTCGGCTCGGTCGGGGATGACATTGTGCTTGTATCCCGCGGTGAGACCCGTCGGATTCGTCGTCGTCCGCAGCGTGGACCGGATGAAGCTGGCTGCCGCACCGGTGCGCAGAGCGAGGGAGTCGGGGTCACCCGCGTCGTCACCCGTGATCGCGGCGAGGCCCGCCAGCAGGGCCGCCGTGGTGTCGGTGAGGCGGATGGGCCACTCGGTCTGTCCAAGCCGCGTCACCGCCTCGGCGAGGCGGGTGACGGCGTTGTCGGGATGCAGACCGCTGCCGTGGCCGGCGCGACCGCGGGCGATGAGCTTGATCCAGATCAGGGCCTTCTCGCCTACCTGCAGCAGGTAGGCCCGGCGGACACCGACCGCGATGGAGTACCCGCCGACCTCGCTGATCGCCTCCGTCGCACCCGCGAACCATTCGGGACGGTCCGTGATGACACGCGCCGATCCCTCGACGCCGCCGTTCTCCTCGTCGGCGAAGAAGGTGACGATCACGTCGCGTTCGGGTTGTTCGCCCGCGCGCAGCAGATCGGCGACGGAGGTGAGGATCATGGCATCCATGTCCTTCATGTCGACGGCGCCACGCCCCCACAGGATGCCGTCGCGGATCTCACCGGCGAACGGGTCGACGCTCCAATCCTCGGCGACCGCGGGAACGACGTCGAGGTGCCCGTGCAGGATCAGCGCGGGCTTGTCGGGGTTGCGGCCCGGAACGCGGGCGCACACGTTGGTGCGGCGCTCGACGGGCTCGTAGTAGTCGGTGTCGAGCCCGAGTGCTTCAAGGTAGGCGCCGACGTACTCGGCGGCCTCGCGCTCGCCGTTGGCGCGGCCGCCGCCGTAGTTCGAGGTGTCGAACCGGATGAGGTCGGACGCGACGCGTGCCACTTCGGGGACGACGGTTTCGCGCTCGGACATGCGCACTACCGTACCGGGGTGCGGCGACCTCTCCTGTCGCTCGCTGCCCTGGGGAGGACGGGCGATGCCCCCGGTCCGGTGCGCGGCGCCGTCGACCGCCGGGTGGAGGCGGCGGGACGCGCCCGGGGCGGCCCATCGGTTCGAGTCGCGGTCTCGGGCATGGTAATGTCGTTCCTCGTTGCGCAAGCGACATACACCCAATGCGCGGGTGGCGGAATAGGTAGACGCGCTAGCTTGAGGTGCTAGTGCCCTTTAACGGGCGTGGGGGTTCAAGTCCCCCCTCGCGCACAGAATGAAGAAGGCCCCGGATTCGTCCGGGGCCTTCTTCGTTGTCTGCGGGAGTGGGAGGATTTCGGACCCGTTCGAGGTTGGGCCCACGCCGCCTAATACTCGGCGCGCTGCCCAGCGGCGCTCGCACCCGCGCTTCCGTGACGCCGCGGAAACACCGACGTGACACGGCGCGCTTAGCGTCGAGACATGGCTTCTTTCCGCGTGCCCACGATCGACATCTCCGCCTGGGTGGGACCGGGATCGCCCGATGCGCGCGCGGCCGTGGTCGCCGCCGTCGACCACGCGTGCCGCACCGTCGGGTTCATGCAGGTCGTGGGTCATGGCATCCATCCCGCCGTGATCGGCGATCTGGCGAGCGCTCTCGATCGGTTCTTCGCCCTGCCCCTCGAGACGAAGAAGCGGTACGTTCGCCCGGCCTCCGAGAACCGTGGGTACTCGCCCCCGAAAAGCGAGTCGTTGAGTTACAGCCTGGGCGTGGATCCGGTCACGCGGATGAACGATTTCTTCGAGGCGTTCAACGTGGGGACCTCGTGGCGGGAGTACCACGGGACGACCGCGACAGCATCCGACTACGCCGAGAACACGTGGCCCGACGACGCGGCGGACTTCGAGCCGGCGGTGAGCGCCTACTACGACGAGGCGCGGCGGGTGGCGCAGACCCTGACGCGCGTGTTCGCGGCCGCGCTACGGGTGCCCGACGACTTCTTCGGCTCCATCACGGGGCAATCGATCGATGTGCTGCGGATGAACAATTACGCGTTGCCGCCGGGATCCATCGAGCTGGATGCCGAGCTGACGGGCATGGGCGAACACACCGACTTCGGGCTGGTGACCGTCCTGTGGGCCGATCGCGTCGCCGGGCTGCAGGTACTCGGACAGGACGGCTCGTGGAACGACGTCTCCCCGGCGGAGGGAGCGCTGCTGGTCAACCTCGGCGACGTCGCCGCGCGGCTGACGAACGACAAGTGGCTGTCGACGCTGCACCGGGTGAAGCCCCCGGTCATCGACGGCACGATCGAGCGGCGACGGTCGGCGGCGTTCTTCCACGACGGCGACGCCGACGCGGTGATCGCGCCGCTGCGGCACTTCACCTCGGACGAGTCGCCGGCCCTGTACGACCCGGTGACCGTGCGAGAGCACATCACGGCCAAGCTCGCCGGCTCCCGCGCGGGCCGCAAGAACGTCAGCGCGGTGCGCGAGGCGGCGAGAGTGGCAGCGGCGGCGAATCGCGACTGAGGGACGGGGTGGCTCGGGGGCTGCCGCTCGATCCTCGTGACGCGCAACCGGTGCGAAAAACGCGTCTCGCGAGAAGAAACGCCCTGTCGTCGCGCTTCTCCCTGGGGATCGCGTTTCTCGATGGGGACGTCAGGGTCGCTCACCATCACCCGCCCCCGCCGACACGCATCCCGAAGCGCTTCGCGGGCCAGCCGTGTCAGGCGGCCGACACACCGAACAACAGCCCGAGCGCGTAGGTCACCGCCGCGGCGCCGAAGCCGATCGCGAGCTGACGCAGACCGCGCTTGAGCGGGGACGCGCCCGAGAGCAGACCCACCATCGCGCCGGTGGCCATGAGGGCGATACCCACCAGCACGAGCGCCAGCACCACCGCACCGAAGCCGGTCATGCCGAAGATCCACGGCAGCACCGGGATGATCGCCCCCGAGGCGAAGAACAGGAAGCTCGAGATCGACGCTCCCCATGCGCTGCCGACGACGTCGTGCGAGGACTCCCCCGGGGCCGCCGCGACCGGCGCGGTGCCCGCCTGCGCGGCGGTGACGGTCTCGCGGGCCTTGGCGAGCGCGGCATCCGGATCCATCCCGCGCGTGCGGTAGACGAGGGCGAGCTCGTTCGCGTCCAGGTCGAGATGAGGAAGAGCCGAATCGGCGAAGTCGCTCTCTTCGGTCGCCTCGAGCAGCTCGCGTTGCGAGCGGACCGACACGAACTCCCCCGCGCCCATCGACAGGGCTCCGGCGAGCAGGCCCGCGATTCCGCTGAAGAGCACGAAGCTGGGGGCGACGCCGGTCGCGCCGACGCCCATCACGAGCGCGAGGTTGGAGACGAGACCGTCGTTGGCCCCGAAGACGGCGGCGCGGAAGGTTCCCGAGAGGCGGCGGCGTCCGCGTGCGGCGAGTCCGCGGACCACCTCGTGATGCACCCGCTCGTCGGCCGCCATCGCCGGTGTCGCGTACGGCTCATCGGCGTACGGTGAGCGCGCCTCGGCGTTCTGCGCGAGGGCGAGGACGAAGATCGAGCCGAAGCGGCGCGCCATCCACGCCAGCAGGACGGTGCCGACACCGGGCTGCGGCAGACGCTGGGGCTGCTCGCCGAGGAGGCCGATCCAGTGCTGTTCGTGGCGGCCCTCGGCCTCGGCGAGGGCGAGCAGGATCTCGCGCTCCTCGCCGCTGCGGCGGGATGCGAGCTCGCGGTAGACGCGGGCCTCGGCGCGCTCATCGACGAGATAGCGCGCCCAGCGACGGCGATCACGGGCGGTGGGGGTGGCGAGGGTCGTCACGGGGGCTCCTTCGGGTCGTCCCCCACCGTAATGAGGCGGTTTCACTCCCCCGGGCGCGTCGACCGATACTGACAGCATTTCGGGTCTCCGAAGCCCGGGAAGACGCGGATTCCCGCGGAGGGATGCCAGCATTTCGGGGCCGCGAAAACGCCACCGGCGCGGGCTGACCGCGTGCACCGCTGCGCGCCGCGTGCCCGCCCGGGTGAGGCGCTACGCCTCCGGAGGCGCGTGCCTGCCGGGTGAGGCGCTGCGCCTCCGGAGGCGCGTGCCTACCGAGTAAGGCGCTACGCCTCCGGAGGCGCGTGCCTACCGAGTGAGGCGCTACGCCTCCGGAGGCGCGTGCCTGCCGGGTGAGGCGCTGCGCCTCAGGAGTGCACGCGTCGTCGCAGCACGTCGATGCGCGCTTGCAATTGCGCGACCGTGGCGTGCGAGACGGCGGGCCCGCCGCAGATGCGCCGGAGCTCGGCGTGCACGAGACCGTGCGGCTCGCCGCTCTGTCGGGCGTAGAGGCCGACCATGGTGTTGAGGAGCTGTCGCTGCTCCTTCAGAGTGCGGTGCAGCGGGGCGGGCAGACCGCCGTCGTCGACGGAAGGTGGCTCGACGCCGCTCTCCTTCTCGGTCGCCTCGCGTGTGGAGCGATGACGCGATTGCCGGGTCGCCCGCGACATGAGCACCTCGTGCACTTGATCGGGTTCGAGAAGACCCGGGATGCCGAGGAACTCCTCCTCCTCGATGGTCCCGGGCACCGCGAGTTGCCCGAACTCCTGCCCGTCGAAGAGCACACGGTCGAAGTGCGCGAGCGAGCCGAGCGCCTGGTACTCGAACTCCTGCTCGAGCGCGTCGGATGCCTTGTCCTCGCGCTCGGCGGCATCCATCATGTCTTCTTCGGCGTTCCACTGGTCTTCCGCATCGCTGTCGCGGTCGAGAGCGTGGTCACGCTGCGCCTCCATCTCGCCGGCGAGGGCGAGCAGCTGCGGAACGTTCGGCAGGAACACGCTCGCCGTCTCTCCGCGGCGGCGGGCGCGGACGAAGCGGCCGATGGCCTGCGCGAAGAAGAGGGGCGTCGAGGCGCTGGTCGCGTACACGCCCACTGCGAGGCGCGGGACGTCGACGCCCTCCGACACCATGCGGACGGCGACCATCCATCGGCTCGTGCCCTTCGAGAACGTCTCGATGCGACCCGAGGCCTCGGCCTCGTCGGAGAGGACGATCGTCACCTTCTCGCCGCTGATGTCCTCGAGGATGGCGGCATACGCACGCGCGGCGGTCTGGTCGGTCGCGATGACGAGGCCCCCGGCATCCGGAACCGTCTCGCGCACCTCCGTGAGGCGGCGGTCGGCGGAGCGCAGCACGGCCGGGATCCAGTCGCCGTTGGGGTCGAGGGCGGTACGCCAGGCCTGCGAGGTGATGTCCTTGGTGTTGTCCTGGCCGAGCTGGGCCTCCATCTCCTCGCCCGCCTTGGTGCGCCAGCGCATCTGCCCGGCGTAGACGAGGAAGAAGACGGGGCGCACGACGCCGTCGTCGAGCGCGCGACGGTAACCGTAGGCGTAGTCGGTGCGCGAGAGACGGATTCCCTTGGCGTTCGGGTGGTACTCCACGAACGGGATGGGGGCGGTGTCGCTGCGGAACGGCGTCCCCGACAGCAGCAGGCGCCGGGTCGCCCGGTTGTAGGCCTCGCGCAGGGCGTCACCCCAACTGAGGGCGTCGCCGCCGTGGTGCACCTCGTCGAGGATGACGAGGGTCCTGGCATCCATCGTCAGACGCTGATGGACCTCGGCTTTGACCGCCACCTGCGCGTAGGTGACCGCGACACCGTGATACTGCCGCGAGGGCGTGGCGTGGCGGTTGGAGAAGAAGGGGTCGAGACGGATGCCGACCCGCGCGGCCGCCTCGGCCCACTGGGTCTTGAGGTGCTCGGTGGGGGCGACGACGACGATGCGGTCGACGACCCGGCGCCGCATGAGCTCGGATGCGAGGCGGAGGGCGAAAGTCGTCTTACCGGCGCCGGGCGTCGCGGCGGCGAGGAAGTCGCGGGGGCCTTTGCCCTCGCCGTCGGGTCCGTCGAGGCCGAAGTAGAGATCGAGCGCCTCAGCCTGCCACGCCCGCAAGCGCTGGGCGGTTCCCCACGGCGCGCGCTGGGGGAAGGAAGGCGAGAGGTGCTCCGCGGCGAAGGAGCCGAAGTGGGGCTCGGCGCCGTCGGTGGGCAGGGGTTCCTCACCCGGGACCGGGTGGTCGGCGACGGGGGCGGTGGCATGAGCCGGGTCGAGCGGTGGGGATGCCGCGGGGTCGGTGAACGCGTCGACCGGGTCGGCTGGGTCGGCTGGGTCGTTGAACGCGTCGACCGGGTCGGCCGGGTCGCTGAACGCGTTGACCGGGCTCGAGTCGCGGGCACGGGATCCCGGCGCGATCGAGGCGGAGGGGTCCTCGCCGCTGCGTGGGCCGGGGCTCGCGATGCGGGTGCGGACCGAGTCGCGGCTTGCGACGGGGTCGGGACGTGCGGCAGGGCCGGGTTCCGCGACGTGGCCGGGATGTGCGACAGGGCCGGGACTTGCGACAGGACCGGGACTTGCGACAGGACCGGGGCTGGCGACAGGACCGGGGCTGGCGACAGGACCGGGACTTGCGACAGGACCGGGGCTGGCGACAGGACCGGGGCTGGCGATGCGCGGCTTCGCCGAAGCGGGGCCGTCGGTGTGGGGAAGGTTCGGGGTGCGGGCTTCTGCTTCCAGCATCGAACCTCCTTCCCACGCGAGCGCGAACATCCACGATAGGCGTTCCCACGACGCGCGGCGCCGCCCTGTGAGTCGTTCCGCCCTCTCATCAGCGAGAAACGCGAACCGCGGGCAGAAACGACGTGAGGGTGCGTTTCTCGACGTGGATGACGTTTCTCAGCGTGAGTGGCGACCGCGGCCCGACCGACCTCGACCGGCACCGGCGGCGGTGGCGGTGGCGGTGACTCGACGCGAGAAACGCGAACCGCGGGCAGAAACGACACCACAGTGCGTTTCTCGACGTGGATGGCGTTTCTCAGCGTGGGTGGCGACCGTCGCACAACCACGCACGGACCGGCGGCCGCGACGGCGGCGGTGACGACGACGACGGTGGCGAAGGGTGGCGGCGATGGCGGCGGTCGCGGTGCTTCGACGCGAGAAACGCGAACCGCGGGCAGAAACGACATGACAGCACGTTTCTCGACGCGGACCGCGTTTCTCGGCGTGGGCAGCGACACCACAGCACGTTTCTCGACGCGGACGGCGTTTCTCGGCGTGGGCAGCGACACCACAGCACGTTTCTCGACGCGGACGGCGTTTCTCGGCGTGGGGGCGGCGCCGCGAGCGAGTTCGCCTCCGCGACGGGGCCCGCAGACCGTCGCCCTACGCCTCGAGTGATGTCGGAGGGCGGGGTTAGCCTGGAGGTGGAGGTTTCGATGACACTCGATCCGCACTCGCCCCGCACCTCGCCCTTGCCCGACAACCCCGGTCCGCACCCGTGGCGGCGCTACGTCGCTCTGGGCGACTCGTTCACCGAGGGCATCGGCGATCCCCTGCCCGACGGCGGTCATCGCGGCTGGGCCGACCGTGTCGCCGAGGTTCTCGCCGCGCAGGTCGACGACTTCGCGTACGCGAACCTCGCGGTGCGCGGCAAGCTCATCGCGCAGATCGTCGCCGACCAGATCGAGCCCGCGCTAGCGCTCAAGCCCGACTTGATCACCTTCTCCGCCGGGGGGAACGACGTCATCCGTCCCGGCAGCGATCCTGACGCGGTCTCGCGGCAGTTCGAGGATGCCGTCGTGCGCCTTCGCCGCGACGATGCCACCGTCGTGGTGTTCACGGCCATCGACACGGAGTTCACGCCCGTGTTCCGCGGCATCCGGGGCAAGGTCGCGATCTACAACGAGAACGTCCGCGCGATCGCCGACGCCCACGATTGCATCGTCGCCGATCAGTGGGGGCTGAAAGAGGTGCAGGACATGCGCTTCTTCGACGACGACCGCCTGCACTACAACCCGCTCGGCCACCACGAGGTGGCGCGCATGGTGTTGCGCGCGTTGAACGTTCCCAACGACCTCCAGCCGCACCAGCCTGAAGCCCTCGCGGCCACCACGTGGCGCGCTGCGCGGGAGAAAGACCTGGTGTGGGCGCGTTCCTATCTGATGCCGTGGGTGCTGCGACGACTGCGACACCAGTCGTCGGGTGACCACGTGCAAGCCAAACGACCCGAACCGCTGCCGGTGACGACGCTCGCCCCGGGAAGGGATGCCGCCGCCTCTCCCGAAAGGCCGGTGTGACCGTGTCGCCGGGCGACGACTCGTCGGTCGTGAGCCAGGACACGCGCCGCAGCCATGGGATCCGTGAATCGGACGATCAGCGCCGCCCGCGCCCGAGCTCCCACAGCGCGACCGCGCTCGCAGCTGCGACGTTGAGGGAGTCCACGCCCCCGGCCATGGGAATCGTCACGATCGAGTCGGCCGCGGCGAGCGCGTGACGGCTCAGCCCGTCGCCCTCGGCGCCGAGCAGGAGAGCGACCCGCTCGTGGCCCTCGGCCGAGAAGGCGTCGAGGGTGACAGCGTCGTCGGCGAGGGCGAGGGCGGCGAGGTGCAGGCCCGCCGCGTGCAGCTGCGGCTTCGCCTCCGACCATTCGGGCAGTCGCGTCCACGGCACCTGGAACACCGTGCCCATGCTGACGCGGACGCTCCGCCGGTAGAGCGGGTCGGCGCAACGCGGCGTGACGAGCACGGCATCCGCTCCGAGGGCGGCCGCGGAGCGGAACGCGGCCCCGATGTTGGTGTGGTCGACGATGTCTTCGAGGACGACGACGAGACGTGCTCCCGCGACGACGTCGGCGACCGAGGCGAGTGCCGGACGGTGCATGGATGCCAGGAGCCCCCGGTGCACGACGTACCCGGTGACCTGCTCGGCGACGTCGGCGGGGACGACGTACACCTCGGCATCCTCCCCCACGAGGGAGACGGCGTCGGCGAGGAACTTCTCCTGCACGAGGACCGAGCGGGGGTGGTGGCCGGCGCGGAGCGCGCGATCGAGCACCTTCGACGACTCGGCGATGTAGAGGCCGCCCGCCGGCTCCGTGACGCGGCGCAACGACACGTCGGTGAGGTCGCGGTAGTCGGTGAGACGAGGGTCGTCGGCGGAGTCGAGGGGGATGACGGGCATCGTCCCATCGTGCCAGCCGTGTCGGCGACGCCGGACGCTCGGACGTGCGCAGCGCCCCCGTGCGAGCCGGCGTCGGCGCCCCGCCGTAGACTCGGTGCGACGGAGGTGTGCATGACCGACACGACGAAGGATGCCGGGTTCTCGGCATCCATCGATCGGGCTGTCGAGGTGCTCGCCGGGCGGCGCATCGCGGTGCTGACCGGCGCGGGCGTGTCGACGGATTCGGGCATTCCGGACTACCGCGGCAAGGGCGCGCCGACGCGCACGCCGATGACCGCGCAGCAGTTCCTCGCCAGCGCCGATGCGCGCCGCCGCTACTGGGTGGGCAGCCACCTCGGATGGAAGGTGTTCGCCGCGGCCGAGCCGAACGACGGGCATCGCGCCCTCGCCGACCTCGAGACCGCGGGAGTGGCCAACGGCGTCGTCACGCAGAACGTCGACGGTCTGCACGTGCGCGCGGGCAGCGGGCGGGTCGTGGAGCTGCACGGGACCATGCGCCGCGTGGGCTGCCTGCAGTGCGGGCAGGTGTTCGACCGCCGCGACCTGGCCGAGCGCGTCGAGGCCGACAACCCGTGGATCAGCCTCCCCGCGAACGTCGAGCTGGGTCCCGACGGCGACGTGACGCCGGCATCGGCCGAGGGCTTCGTCGTTCCGGTGTGCTCGGTGTGCGGTGGCACCCTGAAGCCCGACGTGGTGTTCTTCGGCGAGTACATCCCGGTCGAGAAGTTCCGCGAGGCCGAGCAGCTGGTGCACACCAGCGACGCTCTCGTGGTGGCGGGGTCTTCGCTCGTGGTGAACTCGGGCATCCGACTCGTCGAGCGGGCGCGTCGCAAGCGCCTGCCGGTGGTGATCGTGAACCGCGGGGAGACCCGCGCCGATCAGCGTGCGACGGTGAAGATCGACGGCGGAACGACCGACGCCCTGCGTGCGTTCGCGGAGCGGCTGCCCGGACTGCTCTGACCGGTCTCGGGGCACCCCCGAGCTCGGCGGTACGCGGGGATCTGCCCCGCGCGGAGCGTGACCTGGGGCGCTCGGTTAGGCTCGAACCGTGACGATCCTGACCCTCGTGCGACACGGTGAGACCGACTGGAACTCCGGGGGCCGCATCCAGGGCTCGACCGACATCCCCCTGAATGACACCGGCCGCGGCCAGGCGCGCGACCTCGCCGAGCGTCTCGCGACCGAGTACGCGGGGCGTGAGGTGGTCATCGTCTCGAGCGACCTCTCGCGCGCGGCCGAGACCGCCGACGTGATCGCCGCGGCCCTGGGCGCGACGGTGAGCCGACGGATGCCCGGGCTGCAGGAGCGGTCCTACGGCGACGCGGAGGGGATGGACGTCCCGACCTTCTACGAGACGTACGGGCCGTGGCACGTGGCCGACGTGCCCAACGCCGAGTCGTGGCCTGTGGTGCGCGAGCGGGCGCTGGCCGCGCTCGCCGAGGTCGTCGCCGAGACGCCCGAGGGCGTCGACGTCATCGCTGTCGCGCACGGCGCGCTGATCCGCGAGGTCATCATGTTCGCCACCGACGGGGCGTTCCCGCGAGAGGGCGAGCGCCTGCCGAACTGCTCGGCGACGACGTTCCGCCTCAACGGTGAAGCGTGGGAGATGCTCACCTACGCGGGCGTCGCGAGCTGACGTCGAAGCCGCGTTCGGGCGGCCCCTGCCGGGTCCCGCAGCACGTCGCGGCGTCCGCGGATCGCGGAGCCCGGCGCCTCGACGGGCTGAATCCTGTCCCGCGTGATTCCTCCGCGTCACTCCCCCGCGCGCGCGAGCACCGACCGGGCGTGTCGCAGGATGGGCTCATCGATCATCCGCCCCTCGTGACGGAACGCCGCGTACTCCCCTCCCGCGGCGGCGAGAAGACCTCTGGCCCAGGACACCTGCTCGGGCGTCGGGGCGTAAGCCGCGCGAATCGTGGCGACCTGCCCCGGATGGATGCAGGCGGTGGCGGCGAATCCGGAGGCCGCGGCATCCTGCGCCTCCGATGCGAGTCCCTCGAGATCATCGATGTCGACGTGCACCGCGTCGATCGCGCGTTTGCCGAAGGCCCCTGCGGCGAGCAGCACCCGCGCGCGGGCGAGCCGGGCGACGTCGCGGTACGCACCGTCGGCGAACCGGCTGGAGGTGCCGCCGAGGCTGGCGACCAGATCCTCGGCACCCCACATCAGGGCGACCACCTGCGGGAGCGCGGCGAGCTGTTCGGCGACGACGATCCCGCGCGCGGTCTCGCACAGCACGATGACGTCGTACTCCCGGAGGGCGACGAGGGATGCCGGTTCCTCGGCCTTGGCGAGCATCACCGTGCGCACGCGGGTCTGCGCGAGAGCCTCCAGGTCGAGGGGGAACTCCGCCGTGGCGGGGCCGTTCACGCGCACGATGACGCGCGTCGGGTCGGGATCGGCGGCGATCAGGGCGTCGCGGGCCGCCGATTTGGCATCCGGGGAGACCGCGTCCTCGAGGTCGATGATGGCCGCGTCCGCCCGCTCGAGGGCCTTGGGCAGCCGCTCGGGCCTGTCGCCCGGGACGAACAGCAACGCGGGCCCCGGGAAGAGGGCGCGCGAGTCAGGGGGCGCCGCGTTCACTCGACACCGTCCTTCGCCCACACCAGCACGGTGCGCGTGGCGGTGACGACGACCTCGTCGTTCTGCGAGCACCCGGTGTGCGCGAGGACGACCACACCCTGCCCCGGACGGGATGCCGACGGCCGCACCGACACCACCTCGGTCACGGCGGAGAGGGTGTCGCCGACGAACAGCGGAGCCGGGAAGCTCACATCGGACAAGCCCAGTTGGGCGACGAGCGTTCCCTGCGTCAGCTGCGCGACGGACAGGCCGATGAGGGTGGACAGCGTCCACATCGAGTTCACGAGCGGCCGACCGAAGGGCTGGGTCGCCGAGAACGCGGCATCCAGATGCAGGGCCTGCGTATTCATCGTCAGGGTGGTGAACAGCACGTTGTCGGCGTCGGTGACGGTGCGCCCCGGCCGGTGCGCGTACTTCTCACCGACGATGAACTCTTCGAGGAGAAGGCCGCGCTGCTCGATCATGCGGCCACGGTACCGGTGAGGCCGAGCGCGCGCGAGATCACCATGAGCTGCACCTCGGTCGTGCCCTCGCCGATCTCGAGGATCTTCGAGTCGCGGTAGTGCCGGGCGACGGGGTATTCGTTGATGAAGCCGTTGCCGCCGAACACCTGCGTCGCATCGCGTGCGTTGGCCATCGCGGCGTCGCTCGCGGTCATCTTGGCCACCGCGGCATCCACCGAGAACGGCTGGCCCGCGTCGCACAGGCGCGCGGCGTGCACCCACGCCAGGCGGGCGGTGTGCACACGGGCGTGCATGCGCGCGAGGAGGAACTGCATGCTCTGCCGCGTCGACAGCCGCTCGCCGAAGACGACGCGGCTGCGGGCGTAGTCGACGGCCGCTTCGAGGCATCCCTCGGCCGCGCCCGTGGCGAGGGCGGCGATGGCCACTCGGCCCTCGTCGAGCGTGCGGAGGAAGTTTTTGAAGCCGTGACCCCGCTCGCCGAGCAGGTTCGCCGCGGGGACGCGCACGCCGTCGAAGGTCAACGGGTGCGTGTCGCTGGCGTTCCAGCCGACCTTGTCGTAGGCGGGGCCCACGGTGAACCCCGGCGTGCCGTTGGGGACGATGATCGTGGAGATCTCGGGGCGGTCCCCCGTACGGCCGGTCACGGCCGTGACCGTCACGAACCGCGTGATGGCCGTGCCCGAGTTGGTGATGAACTGCTTCGATCCGTCGATCACCCACTCGTCGCCGTCGAGCCGCGCGGTGGTGCGCGTGGCTCCGGCGTCGCTGCCGGCCTCGGCCTCGGTGAGGCCGAATCCGGCGAGCGCGCGACCGGCGACGAGGTCGGGGAGGTACTCGGCCTTCTGCGCGTCGGTGCCGTAGCGGTAGATCGGCATGGCGCCCAGGCCCACTCCCGCTTCGAGGGTGATCGCGAGCGACTGGTCGACGCGGGCGACGCCCTCGATCGCGACGCAGAGGCTCGCGTAGTCGCCGCCCTGCCCGCCGACCTCCTCGGGGAAGGGCAGGCCGAACAGGCCGAGCTCGCCCATCTGGGCGACGATGTCGAGCGGGAGTTCGTGGGCGCGGTCGGCCTCGTAGGAGCGGGGCGCGATCACCTCGTCGGCGAAGTCCCGCACCATCGCGCTGAGTTCGCGCTCGTCGTCTGTGAAGGCCTGCTGGGTGTCGATGCTCACGGGAGTGTCTCCTTGTGGGATGGGGTGGGGGCGGATGCCGAAGAGGCGGCGGAGGAGGCTGAGCCCGTCGAAGCCTCCGGGACCCGCGCCGCGGGGGCACCGGTCCCTTCGACAGGCTCAGGGACCTGGGCAGCGGAGGAGGCTGAGCCCGTCGAAGCCTCCGGAACCCGCGCCGCGGGGGTCACTGTCGCGACCACGGCGTCGCGGGCGACCTGCGCGCCCGCCGCCGTGCGCAGCCGCACGGTGCCGGCGTGCGGGGCCACGACCGTGTGCTCCATCTTCATGGCCTCGATCGTGAGGAGCCGAGCGCCCGGCTCGACGGTGTCTGCGTCGACGACGTGCACCGCGACGACGGTGCCGGGGAGCGGGGCGAGGAGGTCGGGGGCGACAGCCCCGGGCGCGCGGCCCGCGGCGGTCCGGCGGCGCTCGGCGGCCGCTCGACGTGAGACGAGACGCAGCCGGTGCGTTCCCCCGTCGGCGTGCACCCAGTACTCGACCGGACCACCCGTCACGACGGCGTCGCCCTCGGACGGCGCGACCGCGTGCACCTGCGCGGCGTCGTCTTCCAGCGCCACCGTGCGAGGAGCCGCCGCTCCCCCGGCCCGCCACGCGCCGACGCGACCCCACACCGAGCCGTTCGCCGGGGTCTCGGCATCCACGATCCTCTGCGCCACCGCGGCGAGCGCGGCGGGCGAGGGGTCGGGAACCCCCGGCGTTCCGCGCCGGTCGAGGAGCCCCGTGTCGAGCTCCCCTGCCCGCACGGCGGGGTCGTGGAGCAGCGCGCGAAGATCCGCGATGTTGGTGTCGACGCCGAGCACGACGGTCTCGGCGAGCGCGGCGTCGAGGCGGGCCAGGGCGGTCTCGCGGTCGGGACCGTGCGCGATGACCTTGGCGATCATGGGGTCGTACAGCGCGCTGATGACGCTCCCGGTCTCCACGGCGCTGTCGACGCGGGCGGATCCCGGATGCCAGAGGGCCACGGTCCCGGTGGCGGGAAGGTACCCGCGGGCGGGCGTCTCGGCGTACACGCGCGCCTCGATCGCGTGGCCGTCGAGGCGGATCTCGCCGAGCTCGAGCGGGAAACCCGCCGCGACCCGTAGCTGCTGCTCGACGAGGTCGATCCCGGTGACCATCTCGGTCACGGGGTGCTCGACCTGCAGGCGCGTGTTCATCTCGATGAAGAAGGGCTCGTCGAGCCGGTCTCCCGAGACGAGGAACTCCACGGTGCCCGCACCGAGATAGCCGACGCTGCGCGCGGCGGCGACGGCGGCCTCCCCGAGACGTGCGCGGGTGGCGGCATCCACGACGGGCGAGGGAGCCTCCTCGATCACCTTCTGGTGCCGCCGCTGGAGGGTGCATTCGCGCTCGCCGAGAGAGAGGGTCGTGCCGTGCGCGTCGGCGAGCACCTGCACCTCGATGTGCCGGGGGCGCTCCAGCAACCGCTCGAGCAGCAGTGTGTCGTCGCCAAAGGCAGCGGCCGCGACCCGGCGCGCGGTGGCGAGCGCGGCGACGAGGTCGACGGGGCCGGTGGCGACCGTCATCCCCTTGCCGCCGCCGCCCGCGGAGGGCTTCACGAGGAGGGGATACCCGGCGCGTTCTGCCTCGGCGGCGATCTCGGCGTCCGAGAGACCCGTCGCCGAGAATCCCGGCACGGTCGGAACGTCGTGGGCGGCGACGTGCTCTTTGGCCCGGATCTTGTCGCCCATCACCTCGAGAGCCTCGACGCCCGGGCCGACGAAGACGATCCCCGCGTTGGCACACGCGCGGGCGAAACCGGCGTTCTCGCTGAGGAAGCCGTATCCGGGGTGCACGGCCTCGGCGCCGGAGTGCACGGCGGCGCCGACCACCGCGTCGACGTCGAGGTACGAGGGAACGCGCACGGCGTGATCCGCCTCGCGGGCGTGCGGAGCGTCGGCATCCGCATCGGTGAACACCGCGACCGAGCGGATGCCGAGACGGCGGAGCGTGCGGAACACGCGGCGCGCGATCTCTCCGCGATTGGCGACGAGGACGCAGGTGAACGGCCGTGCGGGGGATCCGTCGTGTCGGATGTTCGGCCGGGACGTCTCGGCGGGGCGCAGGTCTGTCACCGGGATCACATCCGGAAGAGGCCGAAGCCCCGGTCGGCCAGCGGCACCCGGCTGACGACGTCGAGCGCGAGTCCGAGCATCGTGCGGGTGTCGACGGGGTCGATCACGCCGTCGTCCCAGAGCCGCGCGGTGGCGTAGTAGGGGCTGCCCTGCTCCTCGTACCGTGCGCGGATCGGTTCTTCGAACGCGCGCTGCGCGGCGTCCGTCCATTCCTCCCCCCGGGCGCTGCGCTGATCGCGCTGCACGGTGGACAGCACGGATGCCGCTTGCGCTCCGCCCATGACCGAGATCCGGCTCGCGGGCCAGGTCCACAGGAACCGCGGGTCGTAGGCGCGGCCGCACATGGCGTAGTTGCCGGCGCCGTAGGAGCCCCCGACGAGCACGGTGAGTTTGGGCACGCGGGTGGTGGCGACGGCGGTGACCATCTTGGCGCCGTCCTTGGCGATGCCGCCGGCCTCGGCATCCCTCCCCACCATGAAACCGGTGACGTTCTGCAGGAACAGCAGGGGGATGCCGCGCTGATCGGCCAGCTCGATGAAGTGGGCGGCCTTGAGGGCGGACTCGCTGAAGAGGACGCCGTCGTTGGCGATGACGGCGATCGGGTGGCCGTGCAGGCGCGCGAAGGCGGTGATGACGCTCTCGCCGTAGAGAGACTTGAACTCGTGCAGGGAGTCGGCGTCGACGAGGGTGTCGATGACGGCCCGCATGTCGACGGGCCGGGTCACGTCGACCGGGACGATGTCGTAGAGGTCTTCCGGCGGTCGTGCCGGCGCGCGGGGGGTGAGCACCTCCCATACCGGCGCCGGCGTCGGCGGCAGGGTGGCGACGATGTCGCGCACGATCTCGAGCGCGTGCTCGTCGTCGTCGGCCAGGTGGTCGACGACGCCCGAACGGCGGGCGTGCAGGTCACCGCCGCCGAGCTGCTCGGCGGTGACGTCTTCGCCGATCGCGGCTTTCACGAGGGGCGGTCCGCCCAGGAACACCGTCCCCTGGTTCCGCACGATCACGCTCTCGTCGCTCATCGCGGGGACGTAGGCGCCGCCCGCGGTGCATGAGCCCATGACCGCCGCGATCTGGGGTACGCCCGCGGCCGACAGCTGCGCCTGGTTGCGGAAGATGCGGCCGAAGTGGTCGCGGTCGGGGAACACCTCGTCCTGCATCGGCAGGAACGCCCCGCCCGAATCGACCAGGTAGACGCACGGCAGGCGGTTGTCGAGCGCGATCTCCTGCGCACGCAGGTGCTTCTTCACCGTGAGGGGGAAGTACGCTCCGCCCTTCACCGTGGCGTCGTTGGCGAGGACCATCACGTGGCGCCCGTGCACGAGCCCGATGCCGGCGACCACGCCCGCGGACGGGGCGCCGCCGTCGTAGAGGCCGTGGGCGGCGAGGGGGGCGACCTCGAGGAAGGGACTGCCGTCGTCGAGCAGACGATCGATGCGGTCGCGGGCGAGGAGCTTGCCGCGGGCGGTGTGGCGTTCGCGGGCGGCATCGGAGCCTCCGCGCGCGGTGCGTTGAAGCGTGTCGCGCAGCTCGGCGGCCAGGGTGCGCTGGGTGGGCGCGGCGTCGCCCACCGCCTCGGGCGATGCCGGGGGTGATCCGATGACCGGTGCTGTGCTCATGGCGGCTCCGTCTCGATGCCGCGTCGTCGACGGCACCGTCGTTCGCGCTCGGGGTCGTTCCCCGGGCGGACAGTTTCAGTTAATGTTGGCTAACTGAGATTTCAGGCTAGCCCGACGGGATGCCGATGACAAGAGCGAACGACGAACCCCCGGCCGCCGCCGACGCGTCGCCCCCGGGCACCGCGCGCGACCGTGCGAAGGCCGAGCGCCGAGCGGCCCTTCTCGCGGCCGCCGCCCGCCTGTTCGCCGAGCGCGGCTTCGACGGCGTCACCCTCGAGGACATCGGCGCCGCCGTCGGAGTGAGCGGCCCCGCGGTGTACCGTCACGTCTCCGGCAAGCAGGCGCTCCTGGGCGCGATCCTCGTCGACGTCAGCGAGCGACTGCTTCACGGCGGTCGTGCGGTCGGGACCACCGCTCCCGAGGTGGATGCCCTGACCACTGTCCCTCACGATGCGCCCACCACCCCGTCCCGCCCCGGCATAGGTACGACGACGGACGCCGGCGTCGACACGCCGTCTCGGCAGCCCGAGGACCGACGTGTCGACGAATCCCTCCGCCGCGGGGCGCACCCGGCATCCATTCCCCTGCGCGCGCTCGTCGACTTCCACGTCGCGTTCGCGCTCGCCGAGGCCGACGTCATCCGCGTGCAGGATCGCGACCTCGACCGGCTCTCCCCCGCCGATCGTCGCACCGTGCGAGACCTGCAGAACGCCTACATCGACGTCTGGACCGACGCCCTCGCACGACGGTTCCCGGATGCCGAGACCCCCGCCGAGCGGCGCGTGCGGGCGCTCGCGTGCTTCGGGCTGATGAACTCGACACCGCACAGCGTCCGCGGGATCCCGACGGCCCGCGTGCGTCCCGTCCTGGCGCGCATGGCGCTCGCCGCGCTGACCGCCTGAGCCGTCACGAGTCCGGGTCGGCGGCCTCACGATGACCCGCGGAGCATGCGCCTCCCCGACGAGAAGGTGCCGGGGGCGACCACTCCCCCGGCACCAGGTCTCTTCCGTGCCCACCGCACGGCACGTCTCAGCGCAGCAGCATCGCCCTGCCGGGTTCGCGCAGCACGCCCGCCACGTCGGTGAGGAACCGCGCCGCCTCCGCCCCGTCCACCAGCCGATGGTCGAACGAGAGACTGAGGGTGACGACGTCGCGCAGGGCGATCTCGCCCTGATGCTCCCACGGTGTACGCCGTAGGGCCCCGACGGCGAGGATCCCGGCCTCACCCGGATTGAGGATGGGGGTTCCGGCATCCACCCCGAACACCCCGACGTTGGTGATCGAGAACGTGCCGCCGGTCATCGCGGCCGGCGCGGTGCGGCCCGCGCGGGCGGTGGCGGCGAGTTCGGCGATCGCGTCGGCCAGGTCGACGAGCGGGAGCCGCTCGGCATCCGGGATCACCGGAACCACCAGGCCCCGATCGGTCGCGGCGGCGATGCCGAGGTTCACGTAGTGGTGCAGCGTGATCTCGCCGGCGGATTCGTCCCACTTCGCGTTCATCGAGGGCGTACGCCCGAGCGCGAGGCACACCGCCTTGGCGACGATCGCGAGCACGCCGATCCGGTGTCCGTCGAGCGCCCGGTCGTGCTTCAGGGATGCCAGGAGCTCGACCGTCGCGGTCGCGTCGACCGTGAGGAACGTCGTCGCGTGCGGCGCGGTGAAGGCGCTGTGCACCATCGCGGCGGCCGTGTGCTTGCGCACGCCCCGGATGGGAACGCGCGTCACGCGCGGCTCGGCCTCGTTCCCGGACGGCGCGTGCGGCCGGCTCCGCGGAACAGCCGTCGACGCGGCGTGCGTCCCCGCGGTGGCGAACCGTTCGGCGAACTCGTCGACGTGCGCGCGGGTCACCGCCTCGCCCGGGTGGGACGCTGCGACGAGACCGAGGTCGATGCCGTGGTCCTTGGCGTATTTGCGCACCGGCGGTGTCGAGCGCGGGCGTTCGACGGGCAGGTCGATGGGGCCGGTACGCAGCACGTCGTGGGGGGCGGCCTCGCGCACGGACTGGTCGGTGTCGATCGCGGTGGTCGCGGCCGCTCGCGTCCGTCGTCGCGGACGGCTCCCCGATGCGGGCGATGCGCCGTACCCGACGAGGTTCGGGATCGCGCGGGTGGAGAGGTCGCCTGCCGTGACGTCCTCGGTCACCCGAGCCCGGCCGGCGGCGACGGTGCGCTGCGGCGTCGGCGACTCGGCCGCGGACGCCGGTGTCTCGGCATCCGCGCCCTCCACCGCGAACGACACCAGCGGTGAGCCGACCGCGACGACGTCTCCGGCCGCCGCGTGCAGCCCCTGCACGGTGCCCGCGTACGGCGAGGGGATCTCGACGATCGCCTTGGCCGTCTCGACCTCGGCGATCGTCTGATTGAGGGTGACGGTGTCGCCCTCCTCGACGTGCCACTGGACGATCTCGGCCTCGGGAAGCCCCTCACCGAGGTCGGGAAGAAGAAACTCGGCGATCATCGAACGCCTCCCTCACTCATTCCGACGATGCGACGGCCAGCACGGTATCCGGCGATCATCGAACGCCTCCCGTCGTCATCTCGCCCCGCTCGAGCACCCTGTCCACGGCGTGCAGGATGCGATCGAGGTCGGGCACGTGGTGCTTCTCGAGCTTCGACGGCGGGTACGGGATGTCGTGACCGGTGACCCGCTGCGGCGGCGCCTCGAGGTACTCGAAGCACTGCTCGGTGATGCCCGCGACGAGTTCCGCCCCGACCCCGGCCTGACGGGCGGCCTCGTGCGTCACGACGACGCGGCCGGTCTTGCGGACGGATGCCGCGACGGTGTTCATGTCGATCGGAGACAGCGAGCGCAGGTCGATGACCTCGAGCGAGAGGCCCTCGTCCTCGGCGGCCAGAGCGGCGTCGAGCGCCGTGCGCACCTGCGCCCCGTAGGTCACGACGGTGGCGTCGGTGCCCTCGCGGGCGACGCGGGCGAGGTGCATGGGTGGAGCATCGGCGAGGTCGGCGTCGAGGTCGACCTCTCCCTTCGAGTGGTACAGGCGTTTGGGCTCGAAGAAGATCACGGGATCGTCGGATGCCACGGCCTGCCGCAGCATCACGAAGGCGTCCTGGGGATTGCTGGGCGCGACGACACGCAGCCCCGCCGTGTGCACGAAGTACGCCTCGGGCGACTCGGAGTGGTGCTCGGCGGCACCGACGCCCCCGGCCCACGGGATGCGGATGACCAGTGGCATCCGGATGCGTCCGTTGCTGCGGTAGTGCAGCTTGGCGACCTGACAGACGATCTGGTCGAACGCGGGGTAGACGAACCCGTCGAACTGGATCTCGACGACGGGCCGGTAGCCGCGGAGGGCCAGGCCGACGGCGGTGCCCACGATGCCTGCTTCGGCGAGCGGCGTGTCGATCACGCGCTGCGCGCCGAATCGCTGCTGCAGTCCGTCGGTGACGCGGAACACCCCGCCGAGCTTGCCGATGTCCTCGCCCATGAGGAGGACTTTGCCGTCGTCCTCGAGGGCCCGCTGGAGGCCCGCGTTGACCGCGGATGCCAGGGTGAGGGCGGTCATTGCGACACCTTCTTCCCCCGGCCCGCCAGGGCCCTCGTCCATCCCGCCTCCATCAAAGACGCCAGCGTCAGCGCGGTCATTTCTCGAACCCCCCGAGGTAGGCGACGTACTCCGCTTTCTGCCGCTCGACGCCGGCGTGCGGCTCGGCGTACACGTGATCGAACATGGTCGCCGGCTCACGGGTGATCGCGCCGATGCAAGCGGCGCGCACCTCGGCGGCCAGGGTGTCGGCGGCGCGGGCGACCTTGTCGAGACCGGAGTCGTCGATCACACCCTCGGCGCGTAGGTAGGCCTCGAGGCGGGCGATGGGGTCGCGGTGCGTCCACTCCTCGACGTCGTCGGCGTCGCGGTATCGGGTGGGGTCGTCGCTCGTGGTGTGCGGACCCATGCGGTAGGTCACCGCCTCGATGAACGAGGGTCCCTCGCCGCGGCGCGCACGATCGAGCGCCCAGCGCATCGCGGCGACGCAGGCGAGGGCGTCATTGCCGTCGACACGCAGACTCGGGATGCCGAACCCCGGCGCCCGGCCCGCGATCGGGAACTTCGCCTGGACGGTGACGGGTTCGCTGATCGCCCACTGGTTGTTGGAGCAGACGAAGACCACCGGGGCGCGGAACGACGACGCGAAGACCATCGCCTCGTTGACGTCGCCCTGGCTGGTGGCACCGTCGCCGTAGTAGGCCACGGCGACGTCGGAGGAGCCGTCGCGCTGAGCACCCATCGCCCACCCGGTGGCGTGCAGGGACTGCGCACCGATGATGATCTGCGGAGGAGCGGCGTTGATCGTCGTGTGGTCGTAGGCCGAGTGCTCCTCGCCGCGCCAGGCGAGCACGTAGTCGGCGGGCTTGGCGCCGCGGCCCAGCAGCACGCCGTGCTCCCGGTAGCTCGGGAACACGAAATCACCCGGGGCGAGGGCGTGCGCGGTCCCCACCTGCACGGCCTCCTGGCCGCGGCACGGGGCCCAGAGCGCGAGCTGCCCCTGGCGCTGCAGGGCGACGCCCTCGGCATCCAGACGGCGGGTGAGGACCATGTCGCGGTGGAGGGCGCGCAGCTCGTGCGGTGACAGGTCGGCGATCCACGGGTCGAGCGTCGCATCGGCGACCCGGGTGCCGTCGGGCTCGAGCACGCGGGCGACGTCGTCCACGTCGGGTCCTGCGTCATCGGGGCGTCTTCCGGTCGAAGAACCTCGCGTCTGGGTGTACGTCATCGTCATCCCTCCAGGTGCGGCCGGGCTCCTCGTGAGAGCCGCGGCGGTCCGGGTGCCGGCAGCAGTGCCGACAGGCGCGACGGTACGCGCGGAATGCAGCCCGCTCAAGACCTCGCCGACATATTGAGCACAGTGCCCATTGCGCTCCGTCTCGGCCCTGCTAATGTTTCGCAGCATGAGCAAGCTCGACGCGGTCGACCTCGACCTCCTCCGCGCCCTGTCCGCCGATCCGCGCGCCACCGTCGTCGCGCTCGCCGAGAAGCTCGGACTCTCGCGCAACACCGTCCAGGCCCGCATGAGCCGCCTCGAACGCGGGGGCGTGTTCCTGTCGTACGAGCGCACCCTGTCGGCCGAGGCGTTGGGGTTTCCGATCGAGGCGTTCCTGCAGGTGACGGTGCGTCAGGCGGAGTTGCCGGTCATCCGCGAACACCTCGCGAAAGTGCCCGAGGTGTTGCAGGCGCACGGCCTGAGCGGACAGGTCGACCTGCTGGTGCGGGTCGCCTGCCGCGACACGCAGCACCTGTTCGACACCGACGCGCGGATCCTCGCGATCGAGGGCGTCGAACGCACCGAGACGTCGCTGGTGATGGGCGAGGTGATCGGCTACCGCGTGCGACCGCTGATGGAGTTGGCGCGCGACGGCGTGTAGCGCGAGCGCTCCCGCCCGCGCCGAGGTCCCCGAGCCTGTCTAGGGCGCCGGCACCACCGGGATGCTCGCCGTCTCGGCCTTCTGCTCCGCCGGGCTGCCGGCATTCATCTTCACCAGGACCACGCCCGCGAGGATCAGCGCTCCGCCCACGAACTGGATCGGCGCGGGGGCCTCACCGAGCAGGAGCCAGGCGAACCCGAGGGCGAAGAGCACCTCGCTCAGGCCGACGAACGACGCCAGCCGCGAACCGATGAGCGGGACGGCGATCACCCCGAGTGCGTACCCGAGGGTCGTGGCGACGGCGCCCACCCACAGCAGGGGCAGAATGCCGGGAACCTCGAGCCCCGCGAACTCCACCGTGATCGAGGGGGCGGCGAAGGGCAGCACGCCCGTGCCCACGAGCACGCCCATGACCAGCGTGCCCGTGAGCAGGCCGCCGGCGGCCAGGGCGAGGGGCGGAAGGTCGTCTCCCGCGCGGCCGGCGATGACGAAGTACGCCGCCGCGCACACCGCGGCGCAGAGGGCGAAGAGCGTGCCGAGGAGGTCGAACCGCGCACCGCTGATGTCGACGACGAGCACGAGGCCGGCCATCGCGACGATCGAACCGACGATCACCGACGTCGACGGGGAACGACGCGTTCGCACCCACACCGCGATGACGAGCAGCACGGGCGCGATGTACTGGATCAGCAGCGCCACGGCGACCGGCATGCGCTGCATCGCGGCGAAGTAGAAGAGTTGGCATCCGGCGACCGCGGTGAGACCGAAGGCGGCGATCAGCAGGCCGTGACGACGCAGGAACCCGCGCTGTCGGCGGACGGCGATGACGAGCGCGGGCGAGAGCAGGAGCGCTGCGACCCCCATGCGCACGAGCAGTACCGCGCCGAGCGACCAGCCGCCGTCGAGCAGCGGCTTGACGAACGGTCCGCTGGACGAGAACGCCAGCGCCGAGGATACGGCGATGAGAAGCCCGGTGACGGCGCCGGAGCCATGGCGGGTGGGACGCGGGAGCGTGAGGGATGACGTCGTCATACGGAGCCTGCTGTCAGGAGTCAAGAGCGTTTACACTCGTGACAGTACGACCTCGACATGTCAGGAGTCAACATGGTCTTCATCCGTGACACCGAATTGGTGCTGCGTGCGACGGTCGAGCTCGTCAACACGCTGCCACGAACCGATACCAGCGGGGCGGACACGCTGATGACGATGGCCGATCTCGACGACTTCGCCGAGCGCCACACGTACACCGGGTCGCGCGCTCGCGACGATCGCGAACTCGCCGCGGTGCGCGGCATCCGCTCCCGCATCTTCGAGCTGTGGACGGTCGATCGCGACGACGCCGTGCCCTTGGTCAACGCGATGCTGCGCGACGGACGCGCGCTTCCGCAGCTCGTGCGGCACGACGAGTTCGATTGGCACATCCATGCGTCCGAGGAGACCGACCATCTCGCTCAGCGCATCCTCGTGGAGACGGCGATGGCGTTCGTCGACGTCATCCGAGCCGACGAGTACGCCCGCGTGCGCATCTGCGACGCCGACGACTGCGGCGGCGTCTACATCGACTTCTCGAAGAACGGCTCCAAGCGGTACTGCGACGCCGGCAACTGCGGCAACCGCATGAACGTCAACGCCTACCGCAAGCGCAAGGCCGAGACGCCGGCCTGATGCCTCCCCTCGGCGGCGCTCGCGCGGCGCGGCCCTACCCCACGAACTCGCGGATCGCGGATGCCGCTGCCTCCGGCGTCTCGTAGTGGATCAGGTGGCCGACGTCGGCGATCTCCACCAACCGCGCGTCGGGGAACAGCGTCGCCAGGTGCCGCTCGGCCTCGATCGGCGTGATGTCGTCTTTCTGCGCGGCGATGAGCAGCGTCGGTTGCGCGATCCGCGGCGCGAACTCTCGCACGTCGTGCGACACGCTCGTCACGAAAGCCTCGTGCAGCACGTCGCGGTCGGCGAAGCGCGAGAAGTACTCGTCGTGCTGCTCATGCACGAAGCGTCGCAGCGCGGGGTCGCGTGTCTTCGCCATGGCGTTGCTCATGACGCGAACGATGAGTCCGTTGCGCAGCAGGGCTTCGCCCACCGGCCGCGGGAGCTTCGCCCCCGCCAGGTAATAGAAGACGGCGAGGCGCGTCAGAATGCCGCGCGGTCCCTCCAGCGCGGGCGCGCCAATCGGGTTGACGAGAATGAGCTTCGGCGTCGCGAGCCCTCCGGCCACGGCCGCGGACGACACGATCGAGCCGAACGAATGGCCGAGCACGATGGCATCCGGACTCACCGTCTCGACGAACGCGCGCAGCCACTGCGCGTACGCGTCGAGATCGTGCGCACGCCCTTCGAGGGGCGCCGTCTCGCCGAAGCCGGGCAGGTCGGGTGAGACGACCCGGATGCCGCGCAGGTGCGCGACCACCGGATCGAGCCCGTGATGCTCGCCGCGGAAGCCGTGCACCGCGACGATCGTCGCGTCGGCGTCGTCGTCGCCGTACACCCAGTACGCCGTCGTCCCCCCGAGAACCTCGACCTCGCGGCGCTCGACGGGGATCGCGGCGAGGAGCTCGGCGTAGGGGTTCGGCATGGGTCGAGTGTACGAGGGGTCTGGCGACATCCGTCCCTCCGTCTGCGCGCCTCGGCGGCGATGTCGGTGCTCCGTTCTACGGTGACGCCATGACCACGTGGCAGGCCGAGCCGCTCCCCCTCTTTCAGACCCCCGAGTGGGCGCGCCTCATCGGGGTGTTCGATCTCGAGACGACCGGGATCGACGTCGAGAACGACCGCATCGTGTCCGCGCACGTGGGCGTGCTCGATGCCGATGGCAACGTGATCGACGCCCGCGACTGGCTCGCCGACCCCGGTGTCGAGATCCCCGCGGGCGCCGCCGCCATCCACGGCATCTCGACTGAGCGCGCCCGCGCCGACGGTGCTCCCGCGCCGCGCGTGGTGGCCGAGGTCGTCGAGGCTCTCGGAGCACTCTTCGCCGCCGGTATCCCGGTCGTGGCGTACAACGCCCCGTTCGACTTCTCGATGCTCAAGAACGAGGCCGTGCGCCACGGCATCGCGCCGATCCACGCGCCGTCACCCGTCATCGATCCGCTCGTGGTCGACAAGACCTACGACCGTTACCGGCGCGGCAAGCGCACCCTGTCGGTCGTGGCCGAGCACTACGCGGTCCCTCTCGACGCGGCTCACGAGGCGTGCGCCGACGCGGTCGCCGCCGGTCGCCTCGCGCTGGCGCTCGCCGAGAAGTTCGGTCCGTGGATGCCGCCCACCCTCGACGAGTTGCACACCCGGCAGATCGCGTGGGCCCGGGCTCAGGCCGCGAGTCTCACCGAATACTTCATCAAGGTCGGACGCCTGGATGCCACGGCTCCCCCACTCGACGGGGCCTGGCCGATCCGCTGAGACCGGGACCGCGACCTCCACGACCCGATGTCGGAGGTCCCGGATAGCGTGTGGGCAGGACACCCGAACGCCCCGCACCGACCGGTCCCGGCCGGCGGTGCGGACGTGCGACGGCGTTCCGTGGCCGAGCGATGACGACCTCGATCCCGAGGCGGCATGGCCGCAGTGGGTGCAGGCGCACGACGGTCTTCCTCCGATGACGGATACCGAATCGGATGCCGAGTGGGCCGCCGAGGGCGCGATGCCCGGTGAGCCCGGTTCCCTCCCCTCGCCCGCGCTGTACGGCGCACCCGAATCGACGCCGATCGATGCTCACGCCGCCGCGAGATCTGATCTCGACGCTCGACTCGGTCACCTCGAGCTGACCGTCGCCGCCCGCCACCGTGCCGCCGCAGAGGAAGGTCGTGCGATCGCGGCGCTGTCGCGTGACGCCGCCGCCGATCCGACTCCGTGGGTGGGTCCAGACCCCACGCTCGACCTGACGTGGAACGACGCACGGGGTCGAACGGTCGCCGCCGTCCGGCGTGACCGCGCCGATCTGGCGGAGCGAGCAGCGGTCGCCGAGATCGCCGTGCGCCTTCGTCTGTCCGAGCAGACGGTCCGCACGCGAGCCGCGCAGGTGGAAGTCCTACAGCAACGTTGCCCGGTGCTGTGGCGGCAGGTCGCGGCCGGCAGCACCTCCGACCGGCACGCGACCGACGCCGCACGCCTGGCCGCGTCGTTGCCCCACGACGACCCCGCGTCCTGGGCTGCCTTCGATGCGGGAGTGGCTCGGCTGGCGCCGGTCCTCGTCCCCGCGAAGTTCGCCGTCGCGGCACGAGCGCTCCGCGAGCGCGTGCACGCCGAGACGATCGACACGCGCCACCGGCGCGCG
Organism: Microbacterium sp. 22296; assembly: GCF_052045385.1. NCBI lineage: Bacteria > Bacillati > Actinomycetota > Actinomycetes > Micrococcales > Microbacteriaceae > Microbacterium > Microbacterium sp. 22296. Next base: position 698,225 of record NZ_JBQEOS010000001.1, read on the forward strand.
GCGCGGGATCGCGGCGTGTGGATGACCCCCGAGCTCGACGGTATGGCCTCCCTGAGCGCTCTTTTGCCCGCCGACCGCGCGCGCAGCCTCATGTCGCGGCTGGATCGCGCGGCCCGTCACCTGCACGCCGCCCCCGACGAGGAGCGCACGCTCGCTCAACTGCGCGCCGATGTGCTGGCCGACCTCGTGGCCTCGCCGCCCGTCGAGTCGATCGACGCCGCGGGGTCGTCCGCGCAAGTCCCGACGCCCGCCGACGATGCCGCCGACGCCGCTTCCTCGTCCCCGCATCCCGTCACCCGGTCTCGCCGCAACGGCTCTCGACCCTCAACCGGCGAACCCGACGCCACCGCCCGCCCACCCCGGCACGCACGCGCCCGACGTGACGACGCTCCGCCCACGACAGGCGAACCCGACGCCACCGCCTCCACGCCCTCGGGCGCCTTTCTCCCCCGCGGCGACAGCGGCCCGACGACACGTGCGAAACCCCCGACCCCCTCCTCGCCGACAGGCACGCACCCCGACACTCGCTCCCTGCCAGCAAGCACGCACCCGCCACCGGCGAAGCAGCCCTCAAACAGAGCAGGCGCACCGAACCCGCCCGCCACACCCACGAGCGACGAACACCCCCGCCGCACGCGCGGCCCACCCGAGACGGACACGTCCCACCTTGCCCGCCATGTCGAGGGGGACCGCACGAGACGGGTGACAGGATCGGAGTTGTGGTTTGTCGAATCGCCGTCGCAGAGGTCGAGGCCGTGCCGGGCGACGTTCCCGGCAACGTTGCCCGCGTCGCCCGGCTCCTTGCGGAGGCCCATGACGGTGGCGCCGATGTCGCTCTTTTCCCTGAAGCGGTGATCACGGGGTATGACGGTCACGTCTTCGCCGGTCGGTTGCCGAACCTCGCCGACTCGAGCTGGCTCACCCCCCTCAGAACCGTCGTCGACCGCACCGGCATCGCCGCCGTCGTGAACACCGCGCTGCAGCGAGAGGGATCCCGCTCTCTCACCACCCTCCTGCTGGTGCCGGGATACGAGCCCGTCGACGCATACGACAAGCAGCATCTGTACGAAGACGAACGGCCGATCTTCACGCCCGGGGTGTCCGGAACCACCATCACCGTGAAAGGTATGCGGATCGCCCTGTCCGTCTGCTACGACGCGAACTTCCCCGAGCACGCCGCGGCTGCAGCACGGGCCGGTGCCCATGTGTATGCGAACAGCGGTGCGTATTTTCCAGGCGGCGAACACCGTCGCGACCTTCACTACGCCGCGCGAGCGTTGGACAACGGCATGTACGTCGCCTTCAGCGGCCTCGTGGGTGCGCCGCACGGATTCATCGGGGGCTCCACCGTCTTCGACCCGCTCGGTCGGCGCATCGCCACGGTCGGCGAGGGCCGACATCTCGCGTTCGCCGACATGGACCCGCAAGTGATCGACGAGGCCCGCGCAACCCAGCGAATGTGGACGCACCGACGCGACGACCTCGGTTCGTCGCGGCATCGCGGCCCCGCGTCGTGAGCGAACTCGGGATGCCGGCGACCGCTTCCCCCGACCCGCCGGCCGATCACGCGCTCCCCTCTCCATCACGCGCGACCTCACGCGACCCCACCGCCCGAGTCCGTCCGAGAGCCCCAGCCCCGACATCCACCCCGGAAACAAAAAGCCCCCCGTCCCGAAGGACGAGGGGCTCTCGAAGCGAGTCCGTTGAAGCTCAACGACCGCCGAAGTTCTTGAAGCGCTGGTTGAACTTCTCGACACGACCGGCCGAGTCCATGATGCGCTGCTTGCCCGTGTAGAACGGGTGCGAGGCGGACGAGATCTCCACGTCGATGACGGGGTACTCCACGCCGTCGAGTTCGATCGTCTTATCGCTGGAGACGGTCGAGCGGGTGAGGAACGTGTCGCCCGAACCGAGGTCGCGGAATACGACGGCCTTGTACGTGGGGTGGATGTCAGTCTTCATGGGAGGTCCTTTGAGAAGTGGTGCCCTGGATTCTGCCAGGACGTCAAAGTCTGCGGCGCCGTAAGCACCAACAGGAGAGTCTACCAGGCGCGAGCCCGATCGACGGTCAGCGATGTCGGCCCCGTCTCGAGGGCCACACGACTCAGCCGACGCCTCAGACGGCCCGTGCCGTGTAACGCCCGGCCTCGTGGGTCAACGCGATCTCCAGGCCGAAGGTCGCCGTCAGGTTCTCGGCGGTCAGCGCCTCACCCAGGGGACCGGATGCCACGACCTCACCGTCACGCAGCAGCAGCACGTGCGTGAACCCGACGGGGATCTCCTCGACGTGGTGCGTCACCATCACCATCGCCGGCGTCGTGGGCGCCTGGGCGTAGCCGGACAACAGGCCGAGAAGCTCTTCGCGTGCCCCGAGGTCGAGGCTGGCGGTGGGCTCGTCGAGCAGGAGCAGTTCGGGGTCGGTCATCACGGCGCGCGCGATCTGCACGCGCTTCTGCTCGCCGTCGCTGAGCGTGCCGAACGTGCGATCCGCGAGGTGGTCGAGCTTCCACTCGGCGAGCACCCGCAGTGCGCGTCGCTCATCGATGTCGTCGTAGTCCTCGCGCCAACGCCCGACGACCGAGAACGCCGCGGTCAACACCACGTCGAGCACCGTCTCCTCCGGCGGCACGCGACGGGCCATCGCCGAGGAGGCGAAGCCGATCCGCGGGCGCAGCTCGAACACGTCGGTGCGTCCGAGCCGCTCGCCGAGGATCGTGACCGCACCCGAGGTGGGGTGCAGCAGCGTGTCGGCGAGCTGAAGCACGGTCGTCTTGCCGGCGCCGTTCGGTCCGAGGACGACCCAGCGCTCGTCATCCGCGACCGTCCAGTCGAGGTGGGACACGATGTCCCGACCGTTGCGGCGGACGACGACATCAGAGAACTCGAGCACCTGCGGCATGGGGCTAGCCTAGCCGCGCGCGGCCCCCGCCCCGGGCGAGACGCGACGGACGGGGGACGGCCGTTCGAACCCTGGACGCCCGGGTGAGAAGTCCGGGCTCCGCTCGACGCGGACAGTGCTGTCCCACGACCTCCGCGCGCAACACCCCGCCGGTCACCGCGATCGCCGCCCGCCCCGCGAGCACTCCGGACTCCGCCGGACGCGGACCCTACTTTGCCGCGACCTCTGCGTACAACGCCGCGGTGGTCTCCGCGATCGCCGCCCAGCTGAAGTCGTCGATCGCCCGCTGACGACCGGCCTGCCCGTAGGCGCGAGCCGTCTCGGCATCCGTCACCACTTCGGTCAGCACGCGGGCCAGGTCGGAGACGAAGCGCTCGGGATCGACAGGCGCGCCGGTCCCGTCCTGCACCTGCTCGATGGGTACGAGCCTGCCGGTGATGCCGTCGACGACGACCTCCGGGATGCCACCGGTCGCCGTCCCCACGACCGCCGCGCCGCAGGCCATCGCTTCGAGGTTCACGATGCCGAGGGGCTCGTACACCGACGGGCACACGAACGTCGTCGCCGCGGTGAGGATGGCGCACAGCTCGTTGCGCGGCAGCAACCGGTCGATCCACACCACGCCGTCACGCGTCGCCTGCAGCCCGCGCACGAGCTCCTGCACTTCGTCCATGATCTGCGGGGTGTCGGGAGCCCCCGCGCACAGGATCAGCTGCACGTCCCTCGGCAGGCGCTCGGCGGCGCGAAGCAGGTACGGCAGGCCCTTCTGGCGGGTGATGCGCCCGACGAAGACGACGGAGGGACGCGACGGATCTATTCCGACCGACGAGAGGAAATCGTCGTCCGACACCGGATGCCACGACTCCGTGTCGATGCCGTTGTAGATCACGCGCACCTTGGCGGGATCCAGAGACGGGTAGCTGCGGAGGATGTCGTCGCGCATACCGGAGCTCACCGCGACGACCGCTGCGGCGCCCTCGTAAGCGGTCTTCTCGATGTAGCTCGACACCGCGTACCCGCCGCCGAGTTGCTCGGCCTTCCACGGCCGCAGCGGTTCGAGGCTGTGGGCGGTCACCACGTGCGGGATGCCGTGCAGAAGGGATGCCAGGTGGCCGGCGAAGTTCGCGTACCAGGTGTGCGAGTGCACGACGTCGGCGCCCGCGACGTCCGAGACGATCGCGAGGTCGGTGCCGAGGGTCTGGATCGCACCGTTCGCCGAGGCCAGTTCGGCCGGCACGCCGTAGGCGGTCGTGTCGGTCTCTTCGCGCGCGGCGCCGAAGGCGCGCACCTGCACCTCGGTGCCTTCGGCGCGCAACGCCTTCACCAGTTCTGTGGCGTGGACCCCGGCTCCCCCGTAGATCTCCGGCGGGTACTCCTTGGTCACGATGTCGACGCGCATGAGACGAACCGTAGTACAGCGCGCGGCACGCCGTACACGTATACCTGCATCCCCCCGCGCCCCCTAGTGTGGTGCCATGCCTGCAGCGCCGAAGGTCTTCGGAATCATCCTCGCCGGCGGCGAGGGAAAACGACTCATGCCCCTCACGGCCGATCGCGCGAAACCCGCCGTCCCGTTCGGCGGCCAGTATCGCCTGATCGACTTCGCGATCTCCAACCTCATCAACTCGGGCCTGAGACAGTTGGTCGTGCTGACGCAGTACAAGTCGCACAGCCTCGACCGACACATCTCCCAGACATGGCGTATGTCGCCGATGCTGGGCGCATACGTCGCGTCGGTTCCCGCGCAGCAGCGCCTCGGCAAACGCTGGTTCTCCGGTTCGGCCGACGCGATCCTGCAGTCGATGAACCTCATCCGCGACGAGAAGCCCGACATCGTCGCCGTCATCGGCGCCGACCACGTCTACCGCATGGACTTCAACCAGATGCTCGACGCGCACATCGCCTCCGACGCGCGCGCCACGATCGCCGGCATCCGTCAGCCCATCGGACTCGCCAACCAGTTCGGGGTCATCGACACCGACCCGACCGACCCGACCAAGATCCGCGAGTTCCTCGAGAAGCCGCAGAACCCGACGGGACTGGCCGACGCGCCGCACGAGGTACTCGCCTCGATGGGCAACTACATCTTCGACGCCGACGCCCTCGTCGAAGCCGTCACGCACGACGGCGAACTGCCGACCTCGGCGCACGACATGGGCGGCGACATCGTTCCCTACTTCGTCAACCGCGGCGAAGCGGCCGTCTACGACTTCCAGCGCAACGACGTTCCGGGCTCGACGCCGCGTGATCGCTCCTACTGGCGCGACGTGGGCACGATCGAGTCGTTCTACGACGCTCACATGGATCTGATCTCCACGCTCCCGATCTTCAACCTCTACAACACCGACTGGCCGATCTACTCGCAGACCTTCAACGCCCCGCCGGCGAAGTTCGTGCGCGACTCGGTCGGACGCATCGGCAACGCGATCGACTCGATCGTCTCGCTCGGATCGGTGCTGTCGGGCACGCACCTCGAGCGCAGCGTCGTCGGCCCGTGGGCACTCGCCGGTGGCGGCTCGACGATCACCGACTCGGTGCTCTTCGACAGCGTGCAGGTCGGCGCGGGAGCCCGTATCCACCGCGCGATCCTCGACAAGAACGTCGTGCTCGAGCCCGGAGCGACCATCGGAGTCGACCGCGACCGCGACCTCGCTCGCGGCTTCACCGTCACCGAGACGGGCATCACCGTCGTCGGCAAGGACGTGCACGTCCACGCGTGAACCGAGGGGCTCCGGATGCCGTGAGCCCCGCGTCCTCGAAGGGGCGGTGACCGCATCGGTCACCGCCCCTTCGGCATCCGCTCAGGAGTCTCAGACACCCACACGCGCGAACGCGTCGCGGCTGATGCCCTTCTCGAGCACCGCCTTCGACCACTCGCGTGCGCTGTGCAGACTGTGGTCGCGGTAATTCCCGCAGCTGTAGGCGTCGGTGCCGGGCACGTCCTCCCACTGCACGTCTTCGGCGATCGCCCGCAGCGAATCGGAGATCGCGTCGACGAGCGATGCCACGTCGGGCTCACCCCACATGATCACGTGGAAGCCGGTGCGGCAGCCGAAGGGCGAGATGTCGATGAGTCCGTCGATGCGGTCGCGCACGAGGCTCGCGAGCAGGTGTTCGATGGTGTGCAATCCCGCGGTGGGGATCTCACCCTCGTTGGGCTGCACGAGACGCAGATCGAAGTTGGAGATGACGTCGCCGCGCGGTCCCGACTCGGAACCGATCAAGCGCACGTAGGGCGCCAGCACGGCGGTGTGGTCCAGGGTGAAGCTCTCGACATCGGCCATGGGGGGTCCCTTCTCGAAGGTCTGGGGTACCGGTCGAGCCTACGCGCGCCCACCGGCATCGACGCCGGTGCAGGACACCGGACGACATCGGAACGGGGTGTCGAGGAGGGATACGGGTCGTTCCGGGCTGCCCATATCGAGCCCGCGGGTGCATTGGGGAACGGGCTCGGGGTCCGGCCACGGCACCGCTCGAAAGGCGTCCCGCGCGGCCGCGGGACCACGCGGCGGCGGGACCGCTCGGGATCGGCGCGCGGCGTCGCGACCCGCTAGGGTCGAGCGCGTGCCTGCGCCCGCCCGCTTCCTCGTCGTGCTCGATGCCGACTCCACCCTGATCCGCAACGAAGTCATCGAACTCCTCGCCGACGAAGCCGGCCGCGGCGCCGAGGTCGCCGCCGCCACCGAAGCCGCCATGCGGGGTGAGGTCGACTTCGCCACCAGCTTGCGATCGCGGGTGAAAGCGTTGACCGGTGTCTCCACCGACGCCTTCTCCCGCGCGATCGCGCGTATCGAGCCCACCCCGGGTGTGCGCGAGCTCATCGCGGCGGTGCACGAGCGCGGCGGAGTCGTCGGTGTGGTCTCGGGCGGCTTTCACGAGGTGCTCGACACCATCGCCCCCGACCTGGGAGTGGACGTCTGGCGCGCGAACCGTCTCTCGACCTCCGAGGGAGTTCTCACGGGCGAGGTCGACGGCGGGATCGTGGATGCCACGGCCAAGGCCGAGACGCTGCAGGCCTGGGCAGCCGAACACGGCATTCCTCTCGCCCTGACCTTCGCGATCGGCGACGGCGCGAACGACCTCGAGATGATGGCGGTCGCGGGCCTGGGGCTGGCCTTCAACGCGAAGCCGGCCGTGCGTGAACGCGCCGACCTCGTGATCGACGCCGTAGACCTCGCCGAGGTCATCGCGCTGCTGCCTCGCTGACCCGGTCGCCGGGGAACCCGAGGTCCCTGCTCTGATGCACGAGACCGGAGGTCCCCGAGCTGGCCGTCGGGACGGCCCTGTGCGATCGCGGTCGGCGCCGACTCTCTTTTCGATGTCGGAACCCCGTCGTACGCTCCCGGCATGGACGTCATCCTCGTACCCGGACTCTGGCTCACCGCGTCGTCGTGGGACGACATCGTCCCCGCTCTCGAGGCGGCGGGCCATCGACCGCACCCGTTGAGCATGCCCGGCCCCGCTGTCGGCGACCTGGTCATCGACGACTGGGTCGATGCGGTCGTCTCGAAGATCGACCGTCTCGATGGGCCCGTCGTGCTCGTCGGCCATTCCGGCGGAGGCAACGTGGCGTGGGGTGCCGCCGACCGGCGTCCAGAGCGTATCGCCCGTGTCATCCTGGTCGACACGATCGTTCCGCATCCCGGGGCGATGATCTCGGAATTCCCCGTCGAGGACGGCGTCGTGCACTTCCCGGGCTGGGACTTCTTCGATCACGACGACGTCGCCGACATCGACGACGAGACGCGCCGTCGCACTGCCGAGCAGGTCGTCGACGTGCCCGCGCGCGTACCAACGTCTCCGATCACCCTCGGTGACGACCGTCGGTTCGCGGTGCCCGTGACGGTCCTGTCCGGTCAGCTCGACGCCGAATCCCTGCCGCGCGTGCTCGCGGACTGGGGTGCATTCGCCGAAGAGTTCGGCCGCCTCGACGACGTCGAGGTCGTGCACCTCGGTTCGGGCCACTGGCCGCAGTTCTCGCAACCTACGGACTTCGCGAAGAAGCTGGTGGCCGCGGTGCGGTAGAGACGCGGTCAGCTGTCACCCGGGGCGGCGACCGCGAAACCGCCGCCCCGGTGCTCGGCCCTCAGGCCACGAAGCGCCGTGCCGCTGGTCGGTGCCCCATCCGTGCCGCTGGTCAGTGCCCCATCCCGAGACCGCCATCGACGGGGATGATGGCGCCCGAGATGTAGGCGGCATCGTCACCGGCCAGCCAGGTGACGACGCCCGCGACCTCGTCGGGCGAGGCGAACCGGCCGGCGGGGATGTTCTTCTTGTACTCCGCCTGGGTGTCGGCAGGAAGTTCAGCGGTCATCTCCGTCTCGATGAACCCCGGGGCGACGACGTTCGCAGTGATCCCGCGCGCGCCGAGCTCGCGCGTCAGCGACCGCGCGAAGCCGACGAGAGCGCTCTTGGAGGCGGCGTAGTTGATCTGACCCGCCGAGCCCAGGAGGCCCACCACGCTGGAGATGAGGATGACACGACCCCAGCGCGCCTTGAGCATGCCCTTCGACGCGCGCTTGACCACGCGGAACGCTCCGCCGAGGTTCGTGTTGATGACAGAGTCGAAGTCGTCCTCGCTCATGCGCAGCAGCAGGGTGTCCCTGGTCACGCCGGCGTTCGCGACGATCACCGCGATCGGACCGAGCTCGGCTTCGACCTGGGAGAAAGCGGCGTCCACGGCGGCCGCGTCGGTCACGTCGGCGCGGACGGTGAGCGTCCCCTCGGGGCCTTCACCCGATCGGGCGGTGACGGCGACCTTCCAGCCCTCGGCGACGAAACGCTCGGCGATGGAACGACCGATACCCCGATTTCCTCCGGTGACGACGACGACGCGGTCCTGGGACATGGTGACACTCCTGTGCGTGCGGGGACGTAACCGGCCCAGCCTAGCGATCACCGCGCCTCGCCGACGGCGGCGGGTATACCGATTCCCCGCGGGCGACACGGGGTTTGACACGAGCGGAGCGGCGCTGAAACGCTGGAACACAGCGCGACGAAAGGCATCCCGTGAGCGACGACCGCACCAACGACCCCTCCCCGTACGGGCACACGCCCGAGGCGACCGGCCACGACGCACCGTCACGTCCGACGGGCGACGGCGTGCCCCCGGCACCCCCGTACGACACTCCCCCGGCACCCGGGACGGGCGCACCGGCGGCGGGATACGGCGTCCCGGCGACGCCTCCTCACGGCGCGCCCGCGTACCCGGCACCCGCGTACGGCCAGTCCGCGTCCGGAGCACCCGCCGACGGTCGGCGCGACGACGATCAGCAGAACGATGGCCAGCAGGCTTACGGCCAGCAGGCTTATGGTCAGCAGGGCTACGGACAACAGGCCTACGGTCAGCCGAACTACGGCGCGCCCGCCTATGGCTACGGCGCCGCCCCGCGCGTCAACCCGCTCGCGATCGTCGCGCTCGTGTCGTCGCTCGTGGGCTTATTCGCCATCCCGGTCATCGGGCAGATCGTCGGCATCATCACCGGCCACATCTCGCTCAAGCAGGTCAAGACGACGGGCGAACGCGGGCGCGGCATGGCCCTGTCGGGTGTGCTCATCGGGTACATCAGCCTGGGGCTCGGCATCCTCCTCATCGTTCTGACCGCCGTCATCATCGGCGTCACCGGCGGAAGCGACGTGCGTTACGGCGCCTGAGCGACCGTGTGGCCTCCTGCGGGTGCCGTCCGATCGCGCGGCACCCGCAGCCGTGTCGGCGGGGCTTGTCATGACGTCGAGACGACGCCCGCGAGAACGCGCCGCCCCCCTCGCCGACGGGCGTACCCTGAGACCACTGTGAAGACACACCGCGCCCAGTCTGCGACGTCGCTCCCCAAGGCACCTCGGGAGAGCGCCGACGGTCGTTTCGCCAAGTACATGTTGATGATGGGCATCCGCATCGGGTGCTTCCTCGCCATGGCCCTCGTCACGCCGTACGGCTGGTGGACCTTCGTCTTCGCCGCGGGCGCGATCTTCCTGCCCTACGTGGCCGTGATCCTGGCGAACGTGGGCGAGGACGCCGCCGAGACGACGGCGATCAACCCGGAGCGCGCGATCGAGGCACCCCGCCCGGCACCGACCGCCGCCGCGGTCGATCCCGACTCCCCGCTCGTCATCCGCATCGCCGAGACCCCGCGCATCGACCCGCCGCGCGACGACCGGTCGTGACCGCCCCGCCCCAGGCGTCGCACGGGCTGCCCGCATCCCCTCAGGCGGCACCGGTCGAGCAGCCGTCGATCACCCCGGTGACCGCGTCGACGGATCGGGCGAGTTCCGTCGAGCAGCCGTCGCCGGTCGAGCAGACCGAATGCTCACGAGCGGGATGCCGCCAGCAGGCGGTCTGGGCCCTTCACTGGCGCAATCCCCGCATCCACGCCGCCGACCGCCGCAAGACATGGATCGCGTGCGGCGAGCACGTCGTCTACCTCCGGGAGTTCCTGAGCGCACGGGACTTCCCCGTCGAGGTCGCCGCCCTCGCACAGCGACCCGCGTGAGCCCTCGCACGGACGCTCCCGAGCGTGCGGAGGGTCCGCACGCGGGCCGCCGTCGGCCTCGGGCCGCGATCAGCCTGAGCGCGCGCACGCTTCGACCGACGTAACCTGGAAGTGTGGCGAGGGAGGACGACGTGAGCGATTTCGCAGCGCGTGTCATCGGAGGCCGCCCGTGAGCGCCCGCGAGACCCCCGCCGCCGCCCGATGGGCGATGTACGTCGGCGTCGCGATCCTGTTCGCGATCGCGTGCGCGTTCCTGTCGAACTGGCAGTTCTCGCGCAACGCCGAGCGCACGGAGCAACTGCAGCTCGTCGAGAACAACTACGACGCCGCCCCCGTCGCGCTCGAGCAGTTGCTCGCCCCCGGAGCCGAGCTGAACCCGCAGGACGAATGGCGTCCGGTGCGCCTCGAAGGCCGCTATCTCGCCGACGAGCAGCTCCTCGTGCGCAATCGCGCGCACGGCGGCTCCGCGGCGTACGAGCAGTTGGTGCCCTTCCGCCTCGACGACGGCCGCATCGTCCTCGTCGATCGCGGATGGTTGCCCCCGGGGAACAGCCAGTCCGCACCCGACGACATCCCCGCCCCACCGTCCGGCGAGGTCACGGTCGAGGTGCGCCTGCGTCCCGGCGAGGCGGCCCCGACCTCGGGTCGGTCGGCCGAGGCCGGGCAGGTGCCGACGATCAACCTAGGGCTGGTCGCCGAGCAGACCGGACCGCTCGAGCAGGGGGCCTACGGACTGTTGATGTCGGAGACTCCCGCCCCGGCCACGGCTCCGTTCACCATCGACCCTCCCAGCAACGACCCGGGGCCGTACCTCTCGTACGCGATCCAGTGGATCCTCTTCGCGGTGATGGGTTTCGCCTTCATCAGCTACGTCATCGTGAACGAGCGCAAGCTCCGCCGCGAGGAAGCCGAAGACGACTCCGACCCGGTCCTCGCGACCGAGACCGTGCCGAAAGAAGCGCGCCGCGTCGACCCCGTCGCTCTGCACCGTTCGAGGAAGCGGCCACGCGACCGCGACGCCGACGACGAGGACGCCCTGCTCGACGCCCGGTGATCTCACGGGCGCCGGCTCCCCGGCATCCATCGCTCCTGCTGTGCGCCCGACAGAGTCATCGGGCGAGGGCGGTCAGGCGACGACGCCGGCCGTCGCGCGGGCGTGGCGTGACCAGGCCGCGTGACCAGGCCAGCGCGACCAGCCTCGCGTGATCAGGCCAGCGCGACGGGCCCCGCGTGGTCAGGCCAGCGCGACGAGCCCAGCGTGGTCAGGCCAGCGCGACGAGCCCAGCGTGGTCAGGCCAGCGCGACGAGCCCAGCGTGGTCAGACCGCCGTGACCAGCCCCGGGTGATCAGGCCAGCGTAATCAGGTCGGCGTAATCGCGTCCCCAGATGTCTTCGACACCGTCGGGGAGGATCAACACGCGCTCGGGGTTGAGCGCCTCGACGGCACCCTCGTCGTGCGAGACGAGCACGACCGCGCCCTCGTAGTGCGCGAGCGCGCCGAGGATCTCCTCGCGCGAAGCGGGGTCGAGGTTGTTCGTCGGCTCGTCGAGCAACAGCATGTTCGCCGACGACACCACGAGCGTCGCGAGCGAGAGGCGCGTCTTCTCGCCACCCGACAGGACTCCCGCGGGCTTGAGCACGTCATCCCCCACGAAGAGGAACGATCCGAGCACCTTGCGGGCCTCGGTCGCGGTGATGTGGGGCGCGGCCGACATCATGTTGTCGAGCACGGACCGCGAGACGTCGAGGTTCTCGTGCTCCTGTGCGTAGTAACCGATCTTGAGGCCGTGACCGGGCTCGAGCTGCCCGGTGTCGGGCTGGTCGACGCCCGCGAGGATACGCAGCAGCGTCGTCTTGCCGGCGCCGTTGAGCCCCAGGATGACGACGCGCGAGCCGCGGTCGATGGCGAGGTCGACGTCGGTGAAGATCTCCAGCGACCCGTACGACTTCGACAGCCCCGACGCCATGAGCGGCGTCTTACCGCAGGGCGCGGGCTTGGGGAAGCGGAGCTTGGCGACCCGCTCGTCCTGACGCACCTCGTCGAGGCCCGAGAGCATCTTCTCGGCGCGCGCGACCATCTGATGCGCGGCGGCGGCCTTGGACGCCTTCGCCCCGAAGCGCGCTGCCTGCAGCTGCAGCGCCGTGGCCTTCTTCTCGACGTTGACGCGCTCCTTCTTGCGGCGCTCCTCGTCGGCCACCCGCTGGCGCAGGTAGTTCTTCCAGTTCATGTTGTAGATGTCGATGACCTGGCGGTTGGCATCCAGGTAGAACACCCGGTTCACCGTCTCGCCGACGAGCTCGACATCGTGCGAGATGACGATGAGGCCGCCCTTGTAGCCCTTGAGGAACTCGCGCAGCCACACGACGCTGTCGGCGTCGAGGTGGTTGGTGGGCTCGTCGAGGATCATCGTGCGGGCGTCCGAGAACAGGATGCGCGCGAGCTCGATGCGGCGCCGCTGACCACCCGACAGGGTCTTCAACTGCTGATCGAGGATGCGGTCGGGAAGCGAGAGGTTGTGGGCGATGGATGCCGCCTCGGCCTCGGCCGCGTACCCTCCCGCCGCTTCGAACCGCTCGGTGAGGGTGGCGTACTTCTTCATCGCCTTCGCCGCGACCGCGGCGTCGTCGTCGGCCATGGCCAGCGACGCCTCGTGCATGCCGAGCGCGAGCGAGCCGAGCCCGCGGGCGTCGAGGATGCGGGTGCGGGCGAGCATCTCGGGGTCGCCCGAGCGGGGGTCCTGCGGCAGGTAGCCGAGCTCGCCCGAGCGGTCGACGCCGCCGTTCGAGGGCAGCAGGTCACCCGCGAGCACCTTGGTCAACGTCGTCTTTCCGGCACCGTTTCGCCCGACGAGGCCGATCTTGTCGCCGTCGGAGACGCGGAACGCCACATCGGACATGAGCACGCGGGCGCCCACGCGGATCTCGAGGTCGTGCACGGCGAGCACAGCGAACGTCCGTTCTTCGGGGTCGGGGAGTGGCCAGACGATGGCCAGCCACCCAGTATAAGTCGCCTTCCCGAACGTCCCCCGACAGAGAACTCTCCGAGCGGCCGCGCAGACCGGGTGCCGCGTGCCCGCGCGGCCGCGCAGACCGGGTGCCGCGTGCCCGCGCGGCCGCTCGACGCCCCGCCGCCGTTAGCTCGGCGTCGAGACGTTCGACCCCGGTGTCGGCATCCGGGTTTGCACTCTCACCCGACTCCTGACCTAAGCTAAGGCTGTCCTTACTTGAATCACAGGAGGCTCTCTGTGTCCCGATTCCGCGCCCTGGCGGCCCTCGCCGTCGGCTCCGCTCTCGTCCTCACCGGCTGCGCCGGTACCTCCGCATCGCCCGAAGGAGAGGCCGCGCAGGGCTCGGACGGCGTCTTCCCCGTCACTGTCGACAGCGCCCTCGGCCAGGCCGTGATCGAGAAGAAGCCCGAACGCGTCGCGACCGTGGCGTGGTCGAACCAGGAGGTCCCGCTCGCGCTCGGCATCGTGCCCGTGGGCATGGCCAAGGCCACGTGGGGCGACGACGACGGCGACGGCATCCTGCCCTGGGTCGAGGACAAGCTCACCGAGCTCGGCGGCGAGACCCCTGTTCTCTTCGACGAGACCGACGGCATCGACTTCGAGGCCGTGGCCGACACGCAGCCCGATGTGATCCTCGCGGCCTACTCGGGCCTGACGCAGGAGGACTACGACACCCTGTCGAAGATCGCGCCCGTCGTGGCCTACCCCGACGCCGCCTGGGGCACCACGCTCGATCAGATGATCCAGCTGAACGCGAAGGCCCTGGGCCTCGAGAGCGAGGGCGACGCCCTGATCGAGCAGATCACGACCGAGGCCGAGGCCGCGTACGCCGCGCACCCGACCCTCGCCGACGCCGCACCGCTGTTCGCGTTCACCGACCCCACCGATCTCAGCAAGATCACCTACTACACCTCGCACGACCCGCGCGCGGGCTTCCTGCACGAGCTGGGAATGCCCGAGCCCGAGCAGGTGACGAAGACCTCGTCCGAGATCGACGCGTTCTACAGCGACATCAGCTCCGAGAACGCCGACGTCTTCAGCGACGTCGGTCTGTGGATCACCTACGGCAACACCGACGGCTCGACCGTCGCGCAGCTGCAGGCCGACCCGCTGCTGTCGAAGATCCCCGCCATCGCGGCCGGCCGCATCGCCGTGCTCGAAGACGGCACGCCGCTCGCGGCCTCGGCGAACCCCTCGCCGCTGTCGGTCGGCTGGGGCTTCGGCGAGTACCTCGACCTGCTGGCCTCCGCCGTCGGCTGATCCCCCACCTGACCGGACCGCGCCCCTCATGACCACCCGCTCCCCCGTCGCCGACGCACTCCCGGACGCCGCCTCCCTGCGGCGTCCGGCGAGTCGCCGCCTTCTGTGGCTGCTGGTGCTCACGGGGGGCGTGGTCGTGGTGTCGGCGGCATCCGTCGCCCTCGGAACGCGCGACGTCTCCCTGACCGAGATCGGCTCCGCCTTCATCGGCGGTGGCGGTGTCGGGGAGGCCGCGGTGATCGCCCGCATCCCCCGCACCGTGCTCGGTCTCCTCGTGGGCGCCGCCCTCGCCATGGCGGGGCTGACGATGCAGGCCGTCACCCGCAACCCGCTCGCCGACCCCGGCATCCTCGGCGTCTCCGCCGGGGCGTCGCTCGCGGTGGTCGCGGGGATCGCCTTCTTCGGGCTCTCCGACTCGACCGGGTACATGGGCTTCGCGATCGTGGGCGCGGCGGTCGCCGCCGTCTTCGTCTACACCGTGGGCTCGCTCGGCCGGGGCGGCGCGACTCCGCTCAAGCTCGCCCTCGCGGGCGCGGCCACCACAGCCGCTTTCGGCTCGCTTTCGAGCGCGATCCTCCTCCCCCGCGTGGACCTGCTGGAGGTGTTCCGGTTCTGGCAGATCGGCGGGATCGGCGGCGCGACGTGGGAGCGCGTCCAGGTCGTCCTGCCGGTCCTCGTGATCGGCACCCTCGTGTGCGTGCTCTGCTCTCGCGGCATGAACTCGCTCGCGCTCGGCGACGACGTCGCCACGGGCCTCGGCGAACACGTCGGCCGCACGCGACTCGTCGCATCCGCCGGCGCGGTCGTGCTCGTGGGCGCCGCCACCGCGGTCGCCGGCCCCATCGCCTTCGTCGGTCTCGTGGTCCCCCACGTCTGCCGCATGCTCATCGGCACCGACCACCGCTGGCTCGTGCCGTTCTCGGCCCTCGGAGGGGCGATCCTCCTCGTCGGCGCCGACGTCGTAGGCCGCCTCGTCGCGCGCCCGACAGAGGTCGAGGTCGGCATCCTCACCGCCCTGATCGGCGCCCCCTTCTTCATCTGGATCGTCCGCCGGCAGAAGGTGCGGGAACTGTGAGCACGTCGACTCTGCCACCCCGGGGCGATGCCCCGGCGGCATCCGTGCCCGACGTCGAAGCCCTCGTCCGCGGGCGCCGCGGCCGCACGCGCCGTCGGATGCTCGTGGCCGGCATCCTCGTGACCGCCGTCGTCCTCGTGTACCTCGTCACCCTCATGGTGGGGAACACCTTCTACACCCCCGACCAGGTGATCCGTGTGATCCTCGGCGAGACGGTGCCCGGAGCATCGTTCACGATCGGCGAGCTGCGCCTCCCCCGGGCCAGCCTCGGACTGCTGTCGGGTCTCGCCTTCGGCATGGCGGGCGTGACGTTTCAGACGATGCTGCGCAATCCCCTCGCCTCCCCCGACATCATCGGCATCTCCTCGGGCGCGAGCGCCTTCGCCGTCGTCGCGATCATCGGCTTCTCGCTCTCGGATGCGGCCGTCTCCGCCTTCGCCCTCGTCGGCGCCCTCGCCACGGCCGCGGCGATCTACCTGCTGTCCCGCCGCGGGGCCTTCACCGGCACACGGCTCGTGCTCATCGGGATCGGCGTCGCGGCGATGCTCGACAGCGTCACCACGTGGATGCTGACCCGTGCGGCCAACTGGGATCTGCAGACCGCGATGCAATGGCTCACCGGCAGCCTCAACAACGCCTCGTGGGGCCGCCTCCTGCCCCTGGTCGTCACCGTCGTGGTCGTCGTGCCGCTGATGGTCGCCAACACCCGCGGACTCGCCGTGCTGCGCCTCGGCGACGACTCGGCCGCCGGTCTCGGCGTGCGGGTGGAGCGCACTCGCGTGCTGCTGATCGTCGGCGCCGTCGTGATGCTGGCGGTCGCGACCGCGGCGAGCGGCCCCATCGCGTTCGTGGCGTTCATGGCCGGCCCGATCGCCGCCCGACTCATCGGGCCGGGCGGCTCGCTCCTGATCCCCGCCGGACTCGTCGGCGCCCTCCTGGTCATGCTCAGCGACCTGCTCGGCCAGTTCGCCTTCGACAACCGCTACCCCGTCGGCGTCATCACGGGCGTGCTCGGTGCGCCGTACCTCATCTACCTGCTCATCAGGACCAACCGCTCCGGAGGCTCATTGTGACCGCACCTGCGACCTCCCATCCCGAGGGAGCCCTCTCGTGACCGCGAACCGCACGCTCACCGCCGAAGGACTCACCCTCGCCTACGGCGACCGCGTGATCGTCGACGACCTCGACATCGTCTTCCCGGCCGGCCGCATCACCGCCATCGTCGGCGCCAACGGCTGCGGCAAGTCGACGCTCCTCCGCGCGCTGGCACGACTGCTCCCGCCGAAGACCGGGCGCGTCGTGCTCGACGGCAAAGCGCTGCACGAGCGGCCGTCGAAGGAGGTGGCGCGCATCCTCGGTCTGCTCCCGCAGAGCCCGATCGCGCCCGAGGGAATCGCCGTCGCCGACCTGGTGGGCCGCGGTCGCCACCCGCACCAGCGCGCGCTCGCCCGCTGGAGCGCCCGCGATTACGAGGTCGTCGCCGAGGCCCTCGCCGCGACCGGCGTCAGCGACCTCGCGGACCGCTCGATCGACGAGCTCTCCGGCGGCCAGCGTCAGCGCGTCTGGATCGCCATGGCGCTGGCACAGGAGACCGACATTCTGCTGCTCGACGAACCGACGACCTTCCTCGACGTCGCCCACCAGGTCGAGGTGCTCGATCTGCTCACCGACCTCAACCGCGACCGCGGTACCACCACGGTGATGGTGCTGCACGACATGAACATGGCCGCGCGCTACGCCGACCACCTCGTCGCGCTGCGCGAGGGTCACGTGGTCGCCGCCGGCGAACCCACCGCGGTCATGACCTCCGACCTCATCCGCGACGTCTTCGGTCTCGACGCCCTCGTCGTTCCCGACCCGGTTTCCGGCACCCCTCTCGTCCTGCCTCGCGGCCGCCACCACGTGAGCCCGCGCGTGCCCGCCCCCGACACCGTTCAGGAGCCCCTCGATGTCCTCCCCTCGTGAGACCTCGCGGTTCTTCCGCGTCCGCGTCGCCCGCATCACCGAGCTCACGCCCAGCTTCCGCCGCTTCACCTTCGTCGGCGACGACCTCCACGAGTACGGCGACCCCGGCTTCGACCAGCGCATCAAGGTCGTCTTCCCCACCGAGACGCTGAGTCTGGATGCCATGCCGACCGGACCGGACTGGTGGACCGCCTGGCGCGAACTCCCCGACGAGCAGCGCCTTCCCTTCCGCACCTACACGACCCGCGCCGTGCGACGTGCCGACCGCGAGGTCGACGTCGACATGGTCGCCCACGACGTGCTGGGGCCCGCCTCCGCGTGGATCGCGAACGCGCGTGTCGGCGACGAGGTGCTCGTGTTCGCGCCCACCGTCGCGCTGACCGACGTCAGCTTCGGCGTCGACTTCGTCCCTCCCGCCGAGACCGGCGACTATCTGCTCGCGGGAGACGAGACCGCCGCTCCCGCGATCGCCGTCATCCTCGAGCAGTTGCCCGCCGATGCCACCGGCACGGTCGTGCTCGAGGTGCCGACGCCCGAGGACTGCGCCTACCTGCCCCGGCATCCGGGCTTCTCCTTCCTGGTGGCGGCACGGGCGGGCCGCGACCGCCACGCGCACCTGGTCGCCGCCACCCGTGACGCCGCCTTCGCGCTCACCCCCGACGGTCACGGCGACGAGGTCGAGGAAGTCGACATCGACGAGGGAATGCTCTGGGAGGTCCCCCGCACCGCCAAGGGCGGGGCTGCCTTGAAGAAGGCGCCGCTGTACGCGTGGCTCGCCGGCGAGGCCTCGGCCATCAAGACCCTGCGCCGTCACCTGGTGACCGAGCGCGGGGTCGACCGGCGAGCCGTGGCGTTCATGGGCTACTGGCGCTCCGGTCGCGCGGAGTGCTGACGGCCCGACGCCTCCCGGAGCCTCCCACGCGCGAGCGCACTGACGAGACACCGGATGCCGCGCACCCGCGCCCCCAATGCTCGCACCTTCGACAGACACCGGATGCGGCGCACCCGCGCCCCGCAACGGTCAGACGACGGGCACCAACCGTCCGATGCGTCCGATCGCGTCGCGCAGCACCTCGGGCGCACACCCCACGTTGATGCGCACGTGCCCCACGCCCTCGTCGCCGAAGAGCGGGCCGTGGTGCAGCGCGACCTTCGCCTCGCGACGGATGAACGGCGCGGGGTTCTCCCCCCACCCGTAGGCCGACACGTCGACCCAGGCGAGGAACCCGGCATCGGGGATGCGGTAGCGCGCGAGGGGAAGGTGCTCCGCGAGCAGCTCGGCCAGGAGGCGACGGTTCTGATCGAGGGCGGCCAGCAGCCCCTCCAGCCACTCGTCGCTGTCGACCGAGAACGCGGCGCGATTGGCGATCACGCCGAACAGCCCCGCGCGCCACTCCACCTCCCACGGCAGGGCACGCACGATCGCCGCAGTCTCCTCGGCGCCCGTCACGATCACCGCGCATTTGAGCCCCGCGAGGTTATAGGTCTTGCTCGCGCTCGTCACGGTGAATCCGACCGCAGCCGCCTCGGGCGCGGCATCCAGGAATGGGGTGAACACCGCGGGCGCGTGCGTGAGCGGCGCGTGGATCTCGTCGCTGACGACGGTCGCCCCGAACCGGTGCGCCAACCGTGCCAGGGCCGCGAGCGACTCCCGCGTGTGGACCGTGCCGGTGGGGTTGTGCGGGTTGCACAGCAGCACCGAGCGGGCGCCGGCGGCCAGGGCCCGTTCGATGCCGTCGAGATCCAGCCGCCAGCGGTCACCGTCGTCGACGAGCGGAACCCGCTCGACGACCGCCCCCGCCTCCTCGACCGTGTCGTAGAACGGCGGATACACCGGCGGTGTGACGATCACGCGGTCCCCGGGCGACGTGACAGCGCGCAGCACCTCGACGACGCCCATCATCACATCGCCCGTCCAGCGGATGCGCGACGGATCGGGGCGCCAGCCCCAGTGACGATCGGCGAAGTCCGCGAAGTCGAGGTCGATTCCCGGCCGCGGGGGCGTGTAGCCCGTGTCGCCGATCTCCACCGCCCGGTGCAGGGCGGCCGTGATGCCGGGAGCCAACGCGAAGTCGGTCTCCGCCACGAACATCGGGATGACATCGTCGCCGTACGAGCGCCACTTCGTGCTCGTTCGCTGACGTAACAGGTCGAGCGGCAGGGCCTGGAGGGGAGGAACGCTCATGCCGCGAGCCTAATCAGGGCTCCGGATGCCGGGGAATCGACGCGTCAGACGGCGAAACACGGGCACGGTGCCACCGTCCGGACACGCGCGAACGCCCGCCCCGGAGGGACGGGCGTTCAGCGGAGCCGAGGACGCGAGTCGGATCGACCGGCGGTGCTGGGCGTTTTCGATCAGATCGCGAAGCCGAGGGCGCGCATCATGTCGCGGCCATCGTCGGTGATCCGCTCGGGACCCCACGGCGGCATCCACACCCAGTTGATGCGGAAGCGGTCCACCACGTTGTCGAGGGACTGGGCGGTCTGCTCTTCGAGCACATCGGTCAGCGGGCAGCCGGCCGAGGTGAGGGTCATGTGGATGACGAGGGCGTCGTTCTCGTCGTCCCATGCGAGGTCGTAGATGAGCCCCAGGTCGACGACGTTGATCCCCAGTTCGGGGTCCATGACGTCCTTCAGGGCCTCGGTGACCTCGTCGTACTTCTCGGGCGCGAGCGTTGCGGTCATGTAACGATCTTACGCTTCGACCGGCGTACCGGCCTCGAGGAAACGGTCGTACCCCTCTTCTTCGAGACGGTCGGCGAGTTCGGGGCCGCCCTCCTCGACGATGCGGCCCTTCACCACCACGTGCACGAAGTCGGGACGGATGTAGCGGAGGATGCGCGTGTAGTGCGTGATGAGCAGCACACCGAGGTCGGTCTGCTCCTTGGCGCGGTTCACGCCCTCCGACACGATCTTGAGCGCGTCGACGTCGAGACCGGAGTCGGTCTCGTCGAGCACGGCGATCTTGGGCTTGAGCAGCTCGAGCTGGAGGATCTCGTGACGCTTCTTCTCGCCGCCGGAGAACCCCTCGTTGACGTTGCGCGCGGCGAACGTCGGGTCCATGCGCAGGTTCGACATGGCTCCCTTGACGTCCTTGGTCCAGCCTCGGATGGCCGGAGCCTCACCGTCGATGGCCGTCTTGGCGGTGCGGAGGAAGTTGGTGACCGTGACACCGGGGATCTCGACCGGGTACTGCATCGCGAGGAACAGGCCCGCGCGGGCGCGCTCGTCGACGGTCATCTCGAGCACGTCTTCGCCGTCGAGCGTGATGGAGCCGCTGGTGACGGTGTACTTGGGGTGCCCGGCGATCGTGTAGGCCAGGGTCGACTTGCCGGAGCCGTTGGGGCCCATGATGGCGTGGGTCTCACCGGTGCGGAGCGTGAGCGTCACGCCGTTGAGGATCGGGGTCGTACCGTTCTCCGTCTCGACCGTCACGTGGAGGTCGCGGATCTCGAGGACAGGCATGGTGTTCCTTACGTAAGTCTGGGGTCGTGGGCGCGGCTCAGGCCGTCGCCTTGGTGACGGAAGGATCGATGAGCACGTCGTCTCCGTCGATCACGACCTCGTACACGGGCACCGGCTCGAAGGCCGGCAGGTTCAGGGGGCGTCCGGTCTTCAGCGAGAATGCCGAGCCGTGCGCCCAGCACTCCAGCGTCTCTCCCTCGACGAAGCCGTCCGACAGCGAGATGTCGCCGTGGGTGCAGACGTCTCCGATCGCGTGCACCTCGCCGTTGCCGTCGAGGACCACGGCGATCGCGGTGCCGTCGATCTCGACGCGGTGCGCTTCGTCCTGCACGAGGTCGCTCAGCGCGCACGCGCGCGAGGCGCTCACGCGGCCGCCCCTTCGGCCAGCTCGCGCTCGATCGCCTCGGTGAGCTCGGTCTCGAGCTCGGGGATGCCGATGCGCTGCACGATCTCGCTGAGGAAGCCGAGCACGACCAGTCGTCGCGCCTCGTCTTCGGCGATACCGCGGGCCTGGAGGTAGAACAGCTGCTCGTCGTCGAAACGGCCCGTGGCGCTGGCGTGGCCCGCACCCTGGATGTCGCCGGTCTCGATCTCGAGGTTGGGGATCGAGTCCGCGCGCGCGCCGTCGGTGAGCACGAGGTTGCGGTTGGCCTCGTACGAGTCGGTGCCGGTGGCATCGGGGCCGATGAGCACGTCGCCGATCCACACGCTCCGGGCGTTCTTGCCCTGCAGGGCACCCTTGTAGAGCACGTCGCCGACCGTGTGCGGTCCCTTGTGGTGCAGGTACACCTGCGATTCGAGGTGCTGGCCGGCGTCGGCGAACGACAAACCGTACAGACGGCCCTCGGCTCCGGCGCCCGACAGCTCGACGGACGGGTTCACGCGCACGACACCGCCGCCGAAGCTCACCACGACGTGGGTGAGCTTCGCGTCGCGGTCGACGCGAGCCTGGTGCGCCGAGGCGTGGATCGCGTCGTCGTCCCACTTCTGCACCGACACGACCGTGAGGTCGGCTCCGTCGCGCACGAGGATCTCGACGTTCTGGGCGTGCTGGGCGGTGCCCTCGTGGCGCAGCACGATGGTGCCGCGCGAGTTCGGCTGCGCCTCGATCACGACGTGTGCGTGGGCGAGCCCGCCGGTGCCGGTCAGGCGCACGATCACGGGCTCGTCGAGTTCGACGTTCGCGGGGATCCGCAGCAGCGGCGCCTCGGACTCGTGGGTCCAGGCGAGGGCGGCCGTGATGTCTTCGGGACGGAAGTGCTCACCGCGCGGCGCGTCACCGGCCGCGAGCCGCAGCTGCTCGACCTCTGCCGGAGCCTCGACCTCGACGCGCATGACGCCCGTCGGACCCGCCTCGTCGGCGAACAACGCCGCGAGCCGGTCGATCGGGGTGAGCTTCCAGTTGACCTCGCGGCCGGTCGGAGTGCCGAAGTCGGCCGGATCGAACGAGGTCGCCCGCTCCGAGCGCGTCTGCACCGGAACGATGGATGCCACGAGGGCGGCAGGGTCGATATGACCCGCCGCGGTGCCCGCGGGGGTCGTGGTCGCTGTCGTCACTTAGCTAACGCTCCATTCGGCGAGAGGGCGGGGAACTGAGGGCGGGGCGGTCGTCGCCGAAGCGATCATCCGACGCTGCCTTCCATGCCCATCTCGATGAGCTTGTTCAACTCGAGCGCGTACTCCATGGGCAGTTCGCGCGCGATGGGCTCGATGAACCCGCGCACGATCATGGCCATGGCCTCGTCTTCGGGCATCCCGCGCGACTGCAGGTAGAAGAGCTGCTCTTCGCTGACCTTCGAAACGGTGGCTTCGTGACCGAGCTGCACGTCGTCGACGCGGATGTCGATCGCGGGGTAGGTGTCGCTGCGCGAGATGGTGTCGACCAGCAACGCGTCGCAGCGCACCGTGTTGGCGGAGTGGTGCGCGTTGGCATCCACTCGCACTTCACCGCGGTACCCGGCGCGACCGCCGCCGCGGGCGATGGACTTCGACACGATCGAGGACTGCGTGTACGGCGCCATGTGGACCATCTTCGCGCCGGCGTCCTGGTGCTGACCGGGACCGGCGAAAGCGACCGACAGGGTCTCGCCCTTGGCGTGCTCGCCCATCAGGTAGATGGAGGGGTACTTCATCGTCACCTTGGAGCCGATATTGCCGTCGACCCATTCCATGGTCGCGCCCTCGTGGGCGACGGCACGCTTCGTGACGAGGTTGTAGACGTTGTTCGACCAGTTCTGAATCGTCGTGTAGCGCACGCGGGCGTTCTTCTTCACGATGATCTCGACGACGGCCGAGTGCAGCGAGTCGCTCTTGTAGATCGGCGCCGTGCAGCCCTCGATGTAGTGCACGTAGCTGTCTTCGTCCGCGATGATCAGGGTCCGCTCGAACTGACCCATGTTCTCGGTGTTGATGCGGAAGTACGCCTGCAGCGGGATCTCGACGTGCACGCCCTTGGGGACGTAGACGAACGAACCGCCCGACCACACGGCCGTGTTCAGCGCTGCGAACTTGTTGTCGCCGGCGGGGATGACGGTGCCGAAGTACTCCTCGAAGAACTCGGGGTGCTCGCGCAGAGCGGTGTCGGTGTCCATGAAGATGACACCCTGCTGCTCGAGGTCTTCGCGGATCTGGTGATAGACCACCTCGGACTCGTACTGCGCGGCCACGCCGGCGACGAGGCGCTGACGCTCGGCCTCGGGGATGCCGAGCTTCTCGTAGGTGTTGCGGATCTCCTCCGGAAGGTCTTCCCAGGACTGGGCCTGCTTCTCGGTCGAGCGCACGAAGTATTTGATGTTGTCGAAGTCGATCTCGCTGAGATCGGCGCCCCAGGTGGGCATGGGCTTGCGGCCGAAGAGCTGGTAGCCCTTGAGGCGCGTCTTCAGCATCCACTCCGGCTCGGACTTCAGGGAGGAGATGCCGCGGACGACGTCCTCGTTGATCCCGCGCTGCGCGAGCGCACCCGCGGCATCGGTGTCGTGCCAGCCGAACTCGTATTGCCCCAGGCTTTCGAGCTCGGGTCGGTCGATGAGTACATCGGACATAGTGGTCACTCTCCTTCTCGGGCCTCAACGGTGTCATCCGTCCCGGCATTCCGGACTCCGGTCGAAGTCCCAGGAATGTCGCTGGTGGGCCCGCTCGAAGGCGCTGGCGGCGCGCCTAGACTGTCAGTGGTGCGGAACGCGTGAGCGCTGCACCCGGACCCTCTGATTCTACAGGCAACACCCGCTCCCGGCATGGCAGGCCCGCTCTCCCGAACGCCCGGAGCACCTCGACGCCAGGAAGCCGTACGCATGCCCTCCGCCCCGTCCCCCACTGCCCCGTCACGCGTTCCGGCGCCCCTGCGCCGCTTCGTCGCCTGGTTGCCCGTCGACGTCGACCGGCGGGTACGGGTGTTCGCGTGGCTGTCGTTCGTGGCGGAGGTGCTGATCATCGGCACCGGGGGCGCCGTCCGTCTGACCGGCTCGGGGCTCGGCTGCCCGACGTGGCCGCGCTGCACGCCCGACTCCCTGGTCAACACGCCCGAGATGGGCATCCACGGAGTCATCGAGTTCGGCAACCGCACGCTGACGGGGCTCGTCGGCATCCTGGCCATCGCCGTCGTGGTGCTCGTCTGGCGCATGCGTCACGAGCGCCGTGTGCTCTTCGTCCTGTCTCTCGTCGTGCTGGTGGGCATCGTCGCGCAGGCGGTCGTGGGCGGCATCACCGTGCTGACGGGCCTGAACCCCTTCATCGTCGGGTTCCACTACGTCGCGTCGGTCTCGCTGGTGGCCGTGTGCGCCGCCTTCCTCGTGCGGATGTATCAGCCCGCCGGAGCCCGCACCCTCGCCGTCCCGCGCTGGTTCGCGGGTCTCGTGCACGCCACCACCGCGATCCTCGCCCTGACCATCGTCTTCGGCGTGCTCACCACCGGCGCCGGCCCCCACTCGGGTGACGAGGCCTCGATCCGCAACGGCTTCGACGCGCAGGTGCTCGAGCACGTCCACGCGTGGCCCGGGTACGCGCTCTTCGTCCTCACCCTCGCGGTCGTCGTGATCGCGTGGCGGCTCCGCCTCCCGGTGCGTCGCTGGGCGACCGCCCTGCTGGCCGTCGAACTCGTGCAGATCGCCGTCGGCCTCTACCAGGCGCGCAACGGACTGCCCGAGCTCGCCGTCGGCACCCACATGGTGCTCGCCGCTCTGGCCGCGGCGACGATGACCGTCGTCGTGATGCGCCTGAAGCAGCCGGCCGCCGTCGACGATTCGATCGCGGCCCGCGAAACCGCGTCGGCGCGGAGCTGACCGCCCCGCCGACCGCTGCCATCGGGGCGAGAAGGCGCGCTTATACGCTCATAGGGCATTCATGGGCGACCCCTAACCCCGACACCGCCCGGTGAGACAGGGTTGTCCTCAGGGTGCCCGGCGCCCGTGATCCATCCGATGCCACCGCGTCGGATGACGCCTTCCGACTCCCCCGGGTCGGAACGACAAGGAGTTCATCCCATGCACACTCGTCCCCGTCTGCTGACCAGCATCCCCTTCTGGGTGCTCGTCGCCGGATCCCTGGCCGCCATCATCGGCGGACTCGCGATCGTCCTGAACGGGATCACCGCGATGGAGGAGGTCCTCAACGACCCCAACGCCACCGTCGTGCAGGTCTACGTCGGTCAGTCCTGGGTCGTCGTCGGCGCCGCGGTGCTCGGTGCCGGTGCCGTGGGCATCGTCGCCGTGCTCGCGCTCGGCGCAGCCACCGCACTGACCCGCCGCCCCGACGTGGCGGTCGAGAGCATCGACTTGTCGCGCGACGACGAGACGGTCGCCGAGCCCGCCGCCGCGGTGTACCCGCCCGCCACGGCCGCTGAGCCGATCGCGGCCCCCATCGCGGTCGAGGACGCCGACATCGAGACGCCGTCGACCGCTCCCGCTCCGGCCCGTGCCGCGGCCGAAACCGGTCACGACGCCCCGAAGCTCGACGCCGGAACCCGCCACGACGAGCCCCGACTCGACGCCGGAGACGACGCCCCGCGTCGCTGATCCCGCTCGGACGAACGCGCCCGCTCCCTTTCGGGGGCGGGCGCGTTCGCGTCCTTCGGACCTCGCGCCTCCGCTCCACCCGACCACCGGAGGAGATTCCTCGAGCGGAGGACGGATGCCGCGACGACGGGTCCTCCCCCGGCGGAAACTCCTCAACTCCTCGGCTCCGGCGGCATCCACGCCCCTGACCGAACATCTCAGCGTGCGCGCCACCTGCCGACCGGAGGAGATTCCTCGAGCGGAGCACGGATGCCGCGACGACGGGTCCTCCCCCGGCGGAAACTCCTCCGCTCCGGCGGCCTCCCGCCACATCCTCCGACGCCCGTACCCATCCGTGTCGCCGTCGAGCGGCATGCGGGGTCGCGACGGTATCCCACGCGCGGCCCTCGTCGAAACGCCGAAGCGNCGCTTCGGCGATCAGGTCAGAACGGCAGCAGCGGATCCACGGCGATCGCGACGAACAGCAACGTGAGGTACGTGATCGAGGCGTGGAACACGCGCATCGGACGCGGCTCGCCGCCGCGCACGGCGCGGGAGTAGAGACGGTGCGATTCGTAGATGAACCAGCCGCCGAACACCAGCGACGACACCGCGTAGACCAGACCCATGGATGCCACGGGGATCAGCAGGAGCGAGCAGGCGACGGTCGCCCACGCGTAGAGGATGACCTGCAGACCCACCTGCGACCCGCTACGGGTGGCGCCCAGCATCGGGACGTCGACCTCTTCGTACTGCGCGGCGTACTTCATGGACAGCGGCCAGTAGTGCGGCGGCGTCCACAGGAACACGAGGGCGAACAGGATGAGCGCCGCCCACGAGAGCGATCCCGTGACGGCCGACCATCCGATGAGCACCGGGAAGCAGCCCGCGATGCCGCCCCAGACGATGTTCTGCTCGGTGCGGCGCTTGAGGATCATCGTGTAGATCACGACGTAGAAGAAGATGGCCGCCGCCGACAGACCTGCGGCCAGCGGGTTGGTGAACGCCCACAGCCACACGGTCGAGACGGCCGCGAGGGTCCACGCGAACACGAGCGCGCCCCGCGGCGAAACCTCACCCGTTACGAGCGGACGGTTCTCGGTGCGCTGCATGTGCGCGTCGATGTCGCGATCGAGGTACATGTTGAACGCGGCCGCCGAACCGGCGCTCAACGAACCGCCGATGACCGTGGCGAAGATCAACCACAGGTCGGGCAGGCCGCCCTGCGCCAGGATCATCACCGGAACGGTGGTGACCAGCAGCAGCTCGAGCACACGGGGCTTCGTCAGAGCCACGTAGGCCCGGACGGTGCGTCCGACGGAGCGGCGATCGGTCGTCGCAATGACGTGCGACGTCGTCGAGATGTCCATCGTCCCCCGGGGTAGCGCGTAAAGAACCTCCTCGATTCTATGCCATCCGCACCAGACCCCCGGCCGCCTGTCGAGCCCCGTCACGATCCGCAACAGCGTCGCGGGTTCTCGCTATGCTGGCGGTGAACGCGCGCCCCGCGACGACACCCCCACCCCCCTCCCACTCCTACGGTGGTGAGCGCGGACGTCGGACGTGAACGGGCGCAGATCGAGAGAGGCACCGTTTTGTCGGACTTCGAATGGGATGAAATCGATCGGCGCGCGGTGGACACCGCCCGCATTCTGGCGGCGGATGCCGTCGAGAAGGTGGGGAACGGTCACCCCGGCACCGCGATGTCGCTGGCTCCGGCCGCGTACCTGCTCTACCAGCGGGTGCTGCGCCACGACCCGGCTGACACGCACTGGCCCGGCCGCGACCGCTTCATCCTGTCGGCGGGTCACTCGTCGCTGACGCAGTACGTACAGCTCTACCTCGGCGGTTTCGGCCTCGAGCTGAAAGACCTCGAGTCGCTGCGCACGTGGGGTTCACTGACCCCCGGCCACCCCGAGTTCGGCCACACCGACGGCGTCGAGATCACCACCGGCCCGCTCGGTCAGGGTCTCGCCTCGTCCGTCGGCTTCGCGTACGCGGCCCGCTACGAGCGCGGTCTCTTCGACGCCGAGAGCCCCGCCGGTGAGAGCCCCTTCGACCACTTCGTCTACGTCATCGCCGGCGACGGCGACCTCCAGGAGGGCGTGACGAGCGAAGCCTCCTCGCTCGCCGGCCACCAGGAGCTCGGCAACCTCATCGCGATCTACGACTCCAACCAGATCTCGATCGAGGACGACACCAACGTCGCCTTCACCGAAGACGTCGCGAAGCGCTACGAGTCCTACGGCTGGCAGGTGCAGACGGTCGACTGGAAGAAGACCGGCGAGTACGTCGAAGACGTCGCCGCGCTTCACACCGCGATCGAGGCCGCCAAGGGCGAGACGAGCAAGCCGTCGCTCATCATCCTGAAGACGATCATCGGCTGGCCCTCCCCCGGCAAGCAGAACTCGGGCAAGATCCACGGCTCCGCGCTCGGTGCCGATGAACTCAAGGCCACCAAAGAGGTCCTCGGCTTCGACCCTGAGCAGCACTTCGCCGTCGCCGACGACGTCCTCGCACACACGCGCCAGCTCGTCGAGCGCGGCGAGGCCGAGAAGGCCGCCTGGCAGCAGAAGTTCGACGCGTGGGCCGCCGCCCACCCCGAGCGCAAGCAGCTGTGGGACCGTCTGCAGGCGCGCGAGCTCCCCGCGGACATCTCCGACGCCCTCCCCGCCTTCGAGGCCGGCAAAGACGTGTCGACCCGCGCCGCCTCCGGCACGGTCATCAACGCCCTCGCCGCCCAGCTCCCCGAGCTGTGGGGTGGCTCGGCCGACCTCGCCGAGTCGAACCTGACGACGATCAAGGATGCCAAGTCCTTCATCCCCGCGTCGTGGTCGACCCACGAGTGGTCGGGCGACCCCTACGGCCGCGTGCTGCACTTCGGCATCCGCGAGCACGCCATGGGCGCGATCCTCAACGGCATCGTGCTGCACGGACCCACGCGGCCCTTCGGCGGCACGTTCCTCATCTTCAGCGACTACATGCGCCCGCCGGTGCGTCTGGCCGCGCTGATGAACATCCCGACGATCTTCGTCTGGACCCACGACTCCGTCGCCCTCGGTGAGGACGGCCCCACCCACCAGCCGATCGAGCAGCTCGCGACGCTCCGCGCCATCCCAAACTTCGCCCTCGTGCGTCCCGCGGATGCCAACGAGACCAGTGTCGTGTGGCTCGAGATGCTGCGTCGCACCGCCGGACCCGCCGGTATCGCGCTGACCCGCCAGAACATCCCCGTCTTCGCCCGCGGCGAGGGCGCGGCATCCGGCGACGAATTCGCGTCGGCCGCCGGCGCCGTCAAGGGCGCCTACGTGCTCGCGGAAGCGAAGAACGGCGAGCCCGACGTCATCCTGATCGCCACCGGTTCGGAGGTGCAGCTCGCCGTCGAGGCGCGCGAGACCCTGGCCGCCGAGGGCGTCCACGCCAGCGTGGTGTCGGCTCCGTCGCTGGAGTGGTTCGCCGAGCAGGACGAGGCCTACCGCGAGTCGGTGCTGCCCTCGTCGGTGAAGGCGCGCGTGTCGGTCGAGGCCGGCTCCGCCCTCACCTGGGCGGGGATCGTCGGCGACGCCGGCCGCTCCGTCGCGATCGACCACTTCGGTGCGTCGGCCGACTACAAGACCCTGTTCCAGAAGTTCGGCATCACGGCCGAGGCCGTCGTCGCGGCAGCGCGCGACTCGCTCGCCGCAACCGAGAAGTAATCCGAGGAGACAAACGACATGAGCACTCCCACCGCAGACCTCGCCGCCGCCGGCGTCAGCATCTGGCTCGACGACCTGTCGCGTCAGCGGATCCAGTCCGGCAACCTCGCCGAGCTCATCGACGCCCGCAACGTATCGGGCGTGACGACCAACCCCACGATCTTCGCCGGTGCCCTGTCCAAGGGCGAGGCGTACGAGGGCCAGGTCAAGGAGCTCGCCGCCGCCGGCGCCGATGTCGACGAGGCGATCTTCTCGATCACCACCGATGACGTCCGCGACGCGTGCGACATCTTCCTCCCGGTCTTCGAGGCCACGAACGGCGTCGACGGCCGCGTGTCGATCGAGGTCTCCCCCGACCTCGCCCACGACACCGAGGGCACCATCGCCCAGGCGAAGGACCTGTCGGCCCGCGTCGACCGCAAGAACGTCCTCATCAAGATCCCCGCGACCAAGGCGGGCCTCCCGGCCATCACCGAGGTCATCGGCGCGGGCATCTCGGTCAACGTCACGCTCATCTTCAGCCTGGAGCGCTACGAGGAGGTCATCGACGCGTACCTCGCCGGTGTCGAGAAGGCGCAGGCCGCCGGTCACGACATCGCGAACCTGCAGTCCGTGGCCTCGTTCTTCGTGTCGCGCGTCGACACCGAGATCGACAAGCGTTTGGCCGCGATCGGCACCGACGAGGCCGCGGCGCTGAAGGGCAAGGCCGGCATCGCCAACGCGCGTCTGGCCTACGAGCTGTTCGAGAAGAAGTTCTCGGACGACCGCGCCAAGAAGCTGCTCGAGGCGGGCGCGACCGTACAGCGTCCGCTCTGGGCGTCGACGGGCGTGAAGGACCCGGCGCTGCCCGACACCCTGTACGTGACCGAGCTCGTCGCCCCCGGCACCGTCAACACGATGCCCGAGAAGACGCTCGAGGCCACGTTCGACCACGGTGTGATCACCGGCGACACCATCACCGGCGCCTACGCCGACGCGCACGACGTGTTCGACCGTCTCGCCGCCGCGGGTGTCGACGTGGCCGACGCGACGCAGACGCTCGAAGACGAGGGTGTCGAGAAGTTCATCGCCTCGTGGCACGAGTTGCAGGACACCGTCAAGACCGCCCTCGAGGCCGGAAGCGCCCAGGCCGCCAAGTGAGCTTCGCGGTCAAGGTCACGGGCCACGTCGGCTCGGTCGTCTCGGCCGAGCTGCCGGGCCTGACCGGCTCGCTGATCGCGTCGGGCATCACCGCCGGTGACGCGAGCCTGTGGGGCCCGGCCGCTGAAGACGAGGCCTCCCGTCGGCTCGGGTGGGTGCGAGCGGTCTCCGTCTCGCGCCCGCTCGTGCCGGAGATCACGGCCCTGNTCGCGCAGGGCGTGACCCGCGTCGTGCTCGCGGGGATGGGCGGGTCGTCGCTCGCGCCCGAGGTCATCGCCCAGACGGCCGGCGTTCCGCTGGTCATCCTCGACTCGACCTCTCCCGGGCAGGTGCTCGCCGCGATCGACGGCGACGCCGAGTCGGGCGGTCTCGCACAGACCGTTCTGGTGGTCTCGAGCAAATCCGGCTCGACGATCGAGACCGACTCCGCCAAGCGCGCATTCGAGGCCGCCTTCCGCGACCTCGGCATCGATCCGACCCAGCGCATCGTCGTGGTGACCGATCCCGGCTCGCCGTTGGAGCAGTCGGCGCGAGCCGACGGCTACCGGGTCTTCACCGCCGACCCCGAGGTCGGCGGCCGCTACTCGGCCCTCACCGCGTTCGGTCTCGTGCCGACGGGACTCGCGGGCGTCGACATCGACGACCTGCTCGACGAGGCGGATGCCACACTCCTCGAGGTCGCGATCGACTCCCCCGAGAACCCGGCGCTCGTCCTGGCCGCCGCGATCGCCGGCGGTGGCTCGGTGCGCCGCGACAAGCTCGGCCTGGTCACCGACGGCACACACATCGTGGGCCTGCCCGACTGGATCGAGCAGCTCGTCGCCGAGTCGACGGGCAAGAACGGCTCCGGCATCCTTCCCGTGGTGCTGCTGCCGGTCTCGCCCGAGCTGGAATCCCGGCCCGACGACCTGCAGGTCGTCCGATTCGTCGACGACGCCACCGCGTTCCACCTCTTCGACCGACACACCGACGAGGTGCTGGTGAGCGGGTCGCTGGGAGCCCAGTTCGTCGTCTGGGAGTACGCGACCGCGATCGCCGGCCGCATGCTCGAAATCGACCCGTTCGATCAGCCCGATGTCGAGTCGGCGAAAGACGCCACCCGCGGTCTGCTGCAGGCGCAGCCGGCCCCCACCGCCCCGGCGTTCGTCGACGGCGCCGTGGAGGTGCGGGTCTCCGACCCGGCACTGGCGGCCAGCGGCAGCGTCGCGGGCGTGTTGGCAGCCCTGTACGAGCGGGTGACGGCAGACGGCTACCTCAGCATCCAGGCCTATGCGAACCGCCTGGAGCTGGCGCAGCTCGCGGGTCTGCGCGAGCTCGTCGCCGCCGACTCCGGTCGCCCCACCACCTTCGGCTGGGGTCCCCGCTTCCTGCACTCCACGGGCCAATATCACAAGGGAGGACCCGCCACAGGCGTGTTCCTCCAGATCCTCGAACGCACCGACGTCGACCTCGAGATCCCCGGTCGACCGTTCACGTTCGGACAACTCATCCAGGCACAGGCCGCGGGGGACGCGAGCGTGCTGGCGGAGGGCCATGGCCGTCCCGTCGTCACGCTGACGCTGACCGACCCGCAGGTCGACGTGCTCTCACTCTTCGAGGCGGCACAGTAAGACATGGTCGTAGAGATCACACCGGGTCACAATCCCCTCCGCGATCCCGAGGATCGCCGTTTGAGCCGGATCGCCGGGCCCAGTGCCCTGGTGATCTTCGGCGTCACCGGCGACCTGTCGCGCAAAAAGCTCATGCCGGCGGTATACGACCTCGCCAACCGCGGTCTGCTGCCCCCGGGGTTCGCCCTGGTCGGCTTCGCCCGTCGCGACTGGGAGGACCAGGACTTCGCCGAGGTCGTCTACGACTCGGTCAAGAAGTACGCCCGCACCGAGTTCCGCGACGAGACGTGGAAGGAGCTGCTCGAGGGCATCCGCTTCGTGCAGGGCGAGTTCGACGACCCCGAGGCCTTCCAGCGTCTGCGCGCGACGGTCGACAAGCTCGACACCGAACGCGGCACGATGGGCAACCACGCCTACTACCTCTCGATCCCGCCGAAGGCCTTCCCCCTCGTCACGACGCAGTTGAAGGCGTCCGGCCTCGTCGGCGAGACCGCCGACGACACCACCGGCTGGCGCCGCGTCGTGATCGAGAAGCCCTTCGGGCACGACCTGGCCTCGGCCCGCGAGTTGAACGAGGTCGTCGAGAGCGCGTTCCCGGCCGACTCGATCTTCCGCATCGACCACTACCTCGGCAAAGAGACGGTGCAGAACATCCTGGCGCTGCGCTTCGCCAACGAGCTGTACGAACCGATCTGGAATCGCAACTACGTCGATCACGTGCAGATCACCATGGCCGAAGACATCGGTGTGGGCGGTCGCGCGGGCTACTACGACGGCATCGGCGCGGCGCGCGACGTCATTCAGAACCACCTCCTGCAGCTGCTGGCCCTTACGGCGATGGAGGAGCCCATCAGCTTCAACGCCGCCGACCTGCGTGCCGAGAAAGAGAAGGTGCTCGCGGCGGTGCGCCTGCCCGAGAACCTCGCCGAGTCCACGGCTCGCGGGCAGTACGCCGGCGGCTGGCAGGGCGGCGAGGAGGTGCTCGGCTTCCTCGAGGAAGACGGGATGAACCCCGACTCCGTCACCGAGACGTACGCCGCGATCAAGCTCGAGATCAACACCCGCCGCTGGTCGGGCGTGCCGTTCTACGTCCGCAGCGGCAAGCGCCTGGGTCGCCGCGTCACCGAGGTGGCCGTCGTGTTCAAGCGCGCCCCGCAGCAGCTGTTCTCGCGCAGCCAGACGCAGGAACTCGGGCAGAACGCGCTCGTCATCCGCGTGCAGCCCGACGAGGGCGTCACGATCCGTTTCGGCTCGAAGGTCCCCGGCGACGGCACGCAGGTGCGCGACGTGACGATGGACTTCGGCTACGGGCACGCCTTCACCGAGGCGAGCCCCGAAGCCTACGAACGGCTCATCCTCGACGTGCTGCTCGGCGACCCGCCGCTGTTCCCGCGGCACGAGGAGGTCGAGCTCAGCTGGAAGATCCTCGACCCGATCGAGGAGTTCTGGGCCGCGGAGGGCGGCCCGCTCGAACAGTACTCGCCCGGATCGTGGGGGCCGGCGTCCGCCGACGAACTCCTCGCCCGCGACGGCCGCACCTGGAGACGCCCGTGATCATCGACCTGCCCGACACCACCGTCAGCGCGATCTCGAAGAAGCTCGTCAGCGTGCGCGAAGAGGGCGGCGCGGTCGCCCTCGGCCGCGTGCTGACGCTCATCATCGTCACGCACCACGGCGCCGAAGAAGAGGTCATCGAGGCCGCGAACGACGCGTCGCGCGAGCACCCGATGCGCGTCATCGCCGTGCTGTTCGGCGATGAGGACGAAGAGCCCCGTCTCGACGCCCAGATCCGCGTCGGCGGCGACGCGGGCGCCAGCGAGGTCGTCGTCCTGCGCGCGCACGGCGCCGCCGGATCCAACGCCGAGAGCCTCGTCACGGGCCTGCTGCTCCCCGACGCCCCGGTGGTCGCATGGTGGCCGGCCGAGGCGCCGGCGAACCCGTCGCGCTCGGCCATCGGCCGTATCGCGCAACGCCGCATCACCGACGCCTCTTCGCAGGCAGATCCGGCCGCATGGGTCGCCGAGCTCGGCGAGCACTACGCCCCCGGTGACACCGACTTCGCGTGGACGCGTCTTACGCGCTGGCGCGAGCAGCTCGCCGCGGTGCTCGATCAGCCGCCGTACGAGCCGGTCACCGCGATCGAGGTGCGCGGCGCCGCGGACTCGCCCTCGACGTCGCTGCTCGCTGCCTGGCTGGGCATGAAGCTCGACGCCCCCGTCGACTACGCCTACCTCCCGGCGGACGAGTGGGCGAGCGGCATCAAGTCGGTGCGCCTCACGCGTGCGAGCGGGGACACCCTGCTCGAGCGTCCCGAAGCCGGCGTCGCGATCCTGCGCCAGCCCGGGCAGCCGACGCATGATCTCGCCTTCCCTCGCCGGACGCTCCGCGAGTGCCTGGCCGAAGAACTGCGCCGCCTCGACCCCGACCTGCTCTACGGTCGCGTGATCACCGACGGACACGATCTGCTGCACGCCGCGAGCGAGAAGAGCGCATCATGAGCGACGGTTCGGCCAAGCGCGTCATCATCAAACGCGACGCCGACGCCCTCGCCGAATACGTCGCGACCCGCTTCGTGAATCGCATCGTCAAACGCGTCGCCGAGGGCAAGCGCATGCACATCTGTCTCACCGGCGGGACGATGGGCGGCGCGGTCCTGCGCACCGCCGCGCGTGACGAGCGCGTGGCCGACATCGACTGGTCGCTCGTGCACTTCTGGTTCGGCGACGAACGATTCGTGCCGCGCGACAGCGACGACCGCAACGAGAAGCAGGCGCGCGAGGCCTTCCTCGATCACATCGACGTACCGGCCGAGAACATCCACACCGTGGCATCCAGCGAGGACGGGGTCGACCTCGACACCGCGGCGATCGCCTATGCCGACGAGCTCGCGCAGTTCGCCCCGTCGGACCGCAGCGAGACGGGCCCCTGGCCGTCGTTCGACATCTGCTTCCTCGGGGTCGGCCCCGACGCGCACATCGCCTCATTGTTCCCGGACCGGCCCGAGATCTCGGTCACCGACCGCGCCACCGTGCCGGTGAGGGAATCCCCCAAGCCGCCGAGCGAGCGCGTCTCGCTCACGCGTCCTGTCATCAACAGCTCGAAGCGCGTCTGGATGGTCATCGCCGGCGCCGACAAGGCCGCAGCTCTGGGCCTCGCCCTGGCGGGGGCGAGCTACCAGAGCGTTCCGGCCGCGGGGGCGAAGGGACGCCGGCGCACGGCGTTCTTCGTCGACGAGGTGGCCGCCGACCAGGTGCCACCGCAACTCATCGACCGCGAGTACTGAGCGCCGTTGAACGAGAGGGGGGATCGGATGNAGGGCATCCGATCCCCCCTCTCGTTCGTTTGCGCTTCGGGTCGCACACCCCTTGTCATCCCCTGTGCCGCGATTTAGCCTCAACGAGGGGGCATCCAGATCCGGCCCGGGAAATGCGATTTCCGGCTTCGGACGACGTAGTTGGGGAACGTAGGATGCCATTTTTCGGTCGCGCGCGAGAGAGACAGATCGCGGAGGACGTCATCAGGGCTTCGGGGGGAGCCGGATGCCTTTTCCTCGGAGCGGACGGCATCGGCAAGACCGCGCTGGCGCGCGCGATCGCCGAGGACCACGGCGCCGTCGTCGTCGCGGCCAGCCCGCTCGAGCGACTGTGGCCGTATTCGGGGCTGTCGGCTTTCGCCTCCGGTCTCGGGGGCCGACGGCGCGCGGCCGTCGACACCGTCCTCGCGCGCGGGCGGGACTGGCCCGAGCACCTGCTGGCCGAGGAACTCAGCCGTACTCTCCACCTCGTCCACGACGAACCCGACGTCGTGGTGATCGACGACCTCGATCGCATGGACGGCGCGAGCATCACGGTCCTGTCATACGTGTTCGGGCGACTGCGCGGGACGGGTCTCAGCGTCGTGGCCACAGCGGACGTCGACGACGAACGGCATGAGTTCGCCGGCATGCGACGCGCACGGATCGAGCGGCTGTCCTTCGAGGAATCGCTCGACCTCGCTCGCGCCGTGCTCGGATCGGGGGCGGCACCCGCGATCCTGCACACGGTGGCGGCGGCGGCGGGAGGCGATCCCGGAATCCTCGCGCGCGTGCACGTGACTCCGTGCGAGGCGAGCGGTGACGATCCGCTTCCCCTGCCCCTCCGCCTCACCGAGGACCGACCGGGCCGACGCGGGCGCGGCAGGGGCGCGTGCCGCGATCCGCGGCTCAGCGCGGTGATGGATTTCCTCTCCATCAGCCCGCTCGTCGAATTCGACCGTCTGCGCTCCGCCACCGCAGCCCTCGGCGTGGAGGCGGACGCGCTGATCGACGAGGGGCTCGTCGCCGTTCACGGCGAGTGGGCGCGCATCGCCGACCCGGCCCTGCGATTGCGGCACCTCGGCTCCCTCAACGCAGATGAAAGGGCGCGGCTGCACGTCCGTGCCGCGCAGGAGCACGCCGGCATGTACCCGGCGACTTTCCTCTGGCATCGGAGCCACGCTGAACCCCACCGCGATCGTGAACGCCTCCTCGCCGCCGCGGTCGACCTGGCGCGTGCGGGAGAGCCCTCGGCCGCGATCGAATACGCGGAGAGAGCCCTGGCCGGCAGGATCGGCGACGCCACCCGAAGCGGACTTCTCGTCGACCTCGGCGAAGCGCTGGTGATGCAAGGGCACGGTGTGCGGGCTGAGCACTACCTCCGTCGTGCCGGGGCGCCAAGCGATCCGGGGGTGCGCACCCGGGCGGCGATAGCGTGGCTGCGAGCGACGAATGCCGCCGACCGCACCGCCGACGAGACCATGCTGCGCATCGCGGCGCAGACCGTCGACCCGCGCGCCGCGGAGCGGCTGCTGTGCGAGGGCGCACGACTGCACCTGTCGCGCGGGGAGATACAGCAGGCGCACGGCCTGGTCGTCCGCGCCGTGGAACGGGGTGTCGCCTCGACCGAGACGACACTGCTCGCTCGCACGCTCGAGGAGATCGGCGTCGACGCCCTGCTGCCCGTCAGCGTCGACACCGGCGTCACGGCGGTCGTCTCCGAGTCGGAGGTCCCGATAGAGGAGGAGCTGCTCGCCCTCCAGCTCGCCGTGCTGCGGGAGGAGTACGCGATCGCGCGGCGTCGAATCCTCCAGCGGCTCGAGAGCCGGCCGCGTCCGGCACCGTACTGGAGCGATCTCCTGCGACGGATGCTGGTGACGACGGAGGTGCGCGGCGGGGACCCTGTCGCCGCCCGTGAGGCCGTCGCCGCATGGCGCCGCGAGTGGGTCCCGGGCCGCACACCCGAGGTGGCCGACATCCTCGTCTACGCGAGCGCCGCGGCGATGGACCCCCTCGGACCCGACACGGAGGAGTTCGTGCGGTACGGTCGCGATCTCTGCCGTCGCGAGGGCACCCCGACCCCACTGGCGTGGTTCGCCGTCATCGAGGGCGGCGTGGCCCTGGCGGAGGGACGGTTCGACGACGCGATCGCTTCCCTCCGGGATGCGACCGACGCGGCGACCTGCGAGGACCCATCCCTGCTGCGCGCCGACGCCGATCTCGTCGAGGCGCTGTGGTTGCGCGGTCACCGCGCGGAGGCCCGCCGCGTCCTCGCCCGCCTGGAAGCGGCATCCCAGCGCATCCCGCGCCGCTGGACGATACTCGCGGTGGCGCGCTCGCGCGCGGTCTGCCGCAGCGACGCTGCCGGAGCCGAGGCGTTCCGCGAGGCGGAGGCCATCGTGCGCACCGACGATCCGCCGATCGAGCGGCTGCGGTTGACCGCGGCGCGGGAGCGCTGCCTGCCCACGTCCGAGCGGGCTCCGGTCCGGGCCCCGTCGCGTCCGGGCGACCGCGGGCGCACCCTGACCCCGCAGGAACGCGATGTGGCCGCGCTGGTCGGGCAGGGTCTGCGCAATCGCGACATCGCCGCCGCCCTGTTCGTGTCGCTGCGCACCGTCGAACTCCGCCTCACCGGGATCTACCGCAAGCTCGGCGTCACCTCGCGCGTCCACCTGGTCGCCCTGTTGCACGGGGCGTCGCGATCGTGACGGCTCGTGCGTAGAGGGTCGCCGCGGAGGCACGGATGCGCAGCGAACGAGGGACCCCGGGACGCCGGGGACCGCGCCCGCCCGCCGGAGCCGTACGAGAGCCGGAGCCACGCGGGCGTCCGGGAGCCGCGGATGCCGCCTGTCACGTCGATGCGGGTGACAGCGCCGCTCGGCGATCGGGGCTCCGCCACCGTCCGTCCGACGGCCGTCCGAGGGCGGCGACGAGCGCCCGGAGACACAGCACGGCATCCCACACCCGCAGGAGCGGGTACAGCAGCATCCACACCCGCGGGCGCGTGGCGGTGACGATGCACACGAACGCCGTCATCGCGGCATCCGCCACCAGGAACGCGGCGGCCAGCGGACCGACCGGCAGAACGGTGGCGACGGTTCCCGCGACCTCTGCCGCGAATCCGCTGAGCATCGTGCTCGCCACCGCAGCGACCGCGGCGATCACGAGGGCGGGCACCATGAGGGTGAGAACCAGGCTGGACACCACCGTCTCCACCGCCAAAGCGCCGACGGACGCCCAGAAGAGGCCGACGCGCGGGCCGTGACGCCGGACCGTTTGCCAGAAACCGAGGCTCCACCGGCGCATCTGCGCGGAATAGTCTCGGAATATCGCCGGGTCCTGCGTCTCCGCGACGGCGCACGCGGGGTGGAAGGCGATGCGTCCCAGTCGCTTCGCGTGCACCTCGAAGGTCATGTTGAAGTCCTCGATCGACAGGCCGGGCGCATCGATATCGA
Organism: Microbacterium sp. 22296; assembly: GCF_052045385.1. NCBI lineage: Bacteria > Bacillati > Actinomycetota > Actinomycetes > Micrococcales > Microbacteriaceae > Microbacterium > Microbacterium sp. 22296. Next base: position 737,567 of record NZ_JBQEOS010000001.1, read on the forward strand.
TGCGATCCAAGACGTCCGTGCGGTACATGCTCGCGAATCCCGGCACGATCGCCACCGCGTCGGCCACTCGCGCGGCCTGTCCGAACTTGTGGAGGTACTGCGTGCACACGTAGGTCCGCTCGCGATACGAGGTGAGCACGAGGCCCATTCCGCGCGTCGCCGCATCCGCCGAGGTGGTCGCCCGGCCGGCGACCGCCACCACGTCCTGATCGGTGAACAGTGGAAGGCCCGTGCGCAGGTAGTCGGGTCGGGGTCGTGAATCCGCGTCGAGGAGGAGCAGCAGCGGGAAGCGCTCGGGGATGCGGAAGTGGGCGAGCCCCGCGCGGATCGCCCCGGCCTTCCCCCGGTTGGGCGAGAGATCCCAGGCGACCGCACCCGCCTCCCGGGCCCGAGCGACCGTCTCGTCGCTGGATCCGTCCGAGACGACGAAGACGTGGGATGCCGGGACGAGGGCGCGGGCGGCACGCACGGCCTCCGCGATCACGAGCTGTTCATTGTGCGCGGCGATGAGCACCGCGACCTCGTCACGGCGGTAGTACATCGATGGCGAGAGGAGTCGGGTGTCCGCCCGCCCTTGCGCCGCCAGACGGCACAGCGCCGCAATCCCCCACACCATTGTGGACAGGCCGATGGTGCAGAAGACGACGACCAGCATGATCGCGAGCGTCATGCGAGGCCCTCCGCGATCGGCCGCGTGGAGCACCGGGCACTCGACCCCGACATCACGGATCCGGACATGGCATTCCCCTTCGGTCGCGCTCGACCGTACGCGCCGGATGCCGTCCTCGGTGGACGCGGAACCGCATGCGGATTGCGGTTTCCCGCACGATCGACTGCGGTTCGCGGCGACCCGCAAGATCTCGCCCCGTTGCTTGACCGGTCCGATCCGGCGACCGAGGGTGATTCCGGGCCCGATGCCCGGCTGCTTCCCACACCCGTTCCTGGAGGATCATGATGTCCACACTCGACGTCCGAGCGGACCTGTTCGACGCTCCGCTGCCACCGACCCCGATCGATGTCCCGTTCGACTTCGATGTCGCGATCGTGGGGCTCGGGTACGTCGGGCTCCCGACGGCGCTGGCCTATCACGCCGGCGGATCCCGCGTCCTCGCGCTCGACGCGTCGTCCCGGCGGCTACGGACCATCGCCGCGCGCGGCGCTGACCTCATCGCGCCGGACCGTGAGCGTCTGGATATCGCCCTGCACGCCCCCGCGGCGTTCCGGCTGACCGGAGACGCCCGCGAGCTGGCGCGTGCCTCCGCCATCGTCGTGTGCGTGCCCACCCCCGTCGACGCCCGTCAGGTGCCCGATCTGACGGCCCTTCGCGCGGCGTGCGCCACCGTCGTCGCCACCGCGCGCCCGGGCCAGCTCATCATGCTGACCTCCACCACCTACGTCGGGTGCACGCACGACCTCGTCGAACAGCCCCTCCGGGAGCGGGGGATGCAGATCGGGCGCGATGTCTTCGTCACCTTCAGCGCCGAGCGCATCGACCCCGGCAATGTGGGCTTCGCGCAGGAGGTGGTCCCGCGCGTCGTGGGCGGAGCCACCCCGGAGTGCGAGGAGGAGGGCGCGCGCCTGCTCTCCCGCTACACCGCGAGCGTGCACCGCGTGTCGAGCCTGGCGACGGCGGAGATGACCAAACTGCTCGAGAACACCTTCCGTGCCGTGAACATCGCCCTGGCCAACGAGTTCGCCGACATCTGCGGGGCGCTCGACGTGCCCGTCACCGAGGTCATCGAGGCGGCGAGCACGAAGCCCTACGGATTCATGGCGTTCTACCCGGGACCGGGCGTCGGGGGGCACTGCATCCCGTGCGACCCGCATTATCTGCTCTGGCAGTTGAAATCGCTGCACGTCGACACCGGGGTCATCACCGAGGCCATGACGCGCATCGCGGCGCGTCCCCGTCGTGTCGTGGAGCGGATCCGCGACGTGCTGGGCCGCGCCGGCAAGGGGACGCTCGGCGCTCGGATCCTGCTTGTCGGTGTCACTTACAAGCCCGACGTCGCCGATCTGCGCGAATCACCGGCGCTGGAGATCATGGATCTGCTCATCGATCTCGGCGCCGAGGTGCAGTTCACCGATACCCACGCTCCGCACATCCGGCTCGGCTCCGGCCGGGAGCGCGACTCGCTCGCCGACCCCGGCGCGTTCCACCCCGATGTGGTGCTCGTGCACACGCGACACCACGACAGCGATCTCGCCTGGCTGGAGGCCGACACGGTCGTCGTCGACGGCACCTACCGCAGCGCCGACATCACCGGGCGGGTGCTCCTGTGAGCGTCAACGTGTACCCCGGCGGCGGGACGAGCCGTTCACTGGTGACCGGCGGCGCCGGTTTCGTCGGCAGCCACCTCGTGGAGCACCTGCTCGGTCTGGGCGACGAGGTCGTGGTCCTCGACGACCTCTCCACCGGCTCGACCCGCAATCTCGCCGGGGTCGTCGGCAATCCCCGTCTCAGCATGATCCACGGGTCCATCCTGAATCCGGCGACGGTGGGCCAGGCGATGCGCGGATGCGACCGGGTGTTCCATCTGGCGGCGGCGGTGGGGGTGAAGCTCATCGTCGAGCAGCCGCTGCGAGGCCTGCGGATCAACATCCACGGCACCGAGAACGTGCTGACCGCCGCGATCGAGCGGCAGTCGTCGGTCCTGCTGGTCTCGACGAGCGAGGTGTACGGCAAGAACACCGCCGACCGTCTGCGTGAGGACTCCGACCGCGTTCTCGGCGACCCCCTGCTCTCGCGCTGGACGTACGCGGGCGCGAAAGGCATCGACGAGGCGTTCGCGAAGGCCTATCACGACCAAGAGGGTCTCGACGTCTCGATCGTGCGGCTGTTCAACACCGTCGGCCCCCGCCAGACCGGCCGGTACGGCATGGTGTTCCCGAACCTGGTCGGTCAGGCTCTGCGCAATCAGCCGCTCACCGTCTTCGGCGACGGATTGCAGACGCGATGCTTCTCCGCGGTCGAGGACGTGGTTCCCGCGATGGTGCGCATCGAGCGCGATCCGCGCAGCCGCGGCCAGGCCTACAACCTCGGCGGCGCGCGCGAGATCTCGATCCTCGACCTGGCGCACGAGATCATCCGCACCCTCGACAGTCGGAGCACGGTCGAACTCGTCCCCTACGAGCGGGCGTACGCCCCCGGCTTCGAGGACATGCGGCGCCGCGTGCCCGACAACACCAAGGCGCACGAGCTCGTCGGCTACGAACCGCTCACGTCGTTGGGCACGACCATCATGCGGGTCGCCGCCGACCTCCTCTCCCGCGAGCGGCTCGCGTCGGATGCCATGCCGTTCGCCAGCGCGAGCGCGTTCCGGGGTGCGCTATGACGCGTCGGGCGCGGATCCCGCGCGAGACGACGTCGGCCCTGCGCCGCGCACTCGCGGCCGCGTGCGCGATGGCCGCTGTCGCCGGGACTCTCACGGCGCTCGCTCCCGCGGATCCCGCCGAGGCCGCGGCCCGCACGATCGTGAGCCTGACCTTCGACGACGCCGATGCGAACCAGCTGCAGGCCCTGCCCGCCCTGAAGGCGAACGGGATGAAGGCGACGTTCTACGTGCCCTCGGGGTTCATCGGCGCCGCGGGACACATGACGCGTGCCGACCTGACGACCCTGAAGAACGCCGGCCACGAGATCGGCGGGCACACCGTGAACCACCCCGACCTGGCGCAGGTGAGCGTCGATGAGGCGAAGCGACAGATCTGCACCGATCGCCGCAACCTCTCATCGTGGGGGTTCACCGTCCGCAGCTTCGCGTATCCCTTCGCCTCCAGCACGCCCGAGGTCGAGCGCGCCGCCGAAGCATGCGGATACAGCAGCGCCCGGTTGCTCGGCGACATCCGCAGTCGCTTCGGCTGTCCGGACTGCGCCTTCGCCGAGTCGCCGCGTCCCACCAACCGATTCGCGCTGAAGGCCCTGGATCAGGTGGATGCCACCTGGTCGCTCGACGACCTCAAGGCCGGTGTCACGAATGCCGAACGCAACGGCGGCGGGTGGGTGCAGTTCACCTTCCACGACGTGTGCGCCGACGCGTGCAGCGACCTGGCGGTCGACCCGGGCGTGTTCTCGAGCTTCGTGGCGTGGCTGAAGACGCGACAGGCCGCCGGCACCGTGGTGCGGACGATCGGCGACGTCATCGGCGGTGCCGCCAAGCCGCTCGTGAGCGGACCGGTCGTCGCGGCCCCCACCGGATCGACCAACGGCATCGTGAACCCGAGCCTCGAGGTCGGTGCTCCCGATTGCTGGATGCGCGGCGGCTACGGCACCAACTCCCCGACCTTCAGCACGGGGGCACCCGCGCACACGGGCACGGTCGCCAGCGGCATCACCATGTCGGCTCATGCCGATGGCGACGCCAAGCTCCTCCCGCAGTTCGACCTGGGACAGTGCGCCCCGACGGTGACGGCCGGGCGGACCTACGCGCTGCGCGAGTGGTACCTCGCGAGCGGGGTCACTCAGTTCGCGGTCTATCTGCGCTCCGCGACGGGGGCGTGGTCGTACTGGACCTCGAGTCCGTGGTTCGCGTCGGCGACGCAGTGGACGCAGGCCGACTGGACGACACCGGCGATCCCCGCCGGCTACGACGGGATCAGTTTCGCCCTCACGATCTTCGGCGACGGCACCCTGCGCACCGACGACCTGCAGCTGTACGACAGCGTCGGCGCGCCCCCGCTGTCGCCCACCGGCGCCGTGACACAGCCCCCCTCGTCGACCTCGGCGACACCCCCCGAGGGTCCGGTCGAGGTGTTCCGACCCACCGAGGCCACGACCGGATGACCTCGCAGCGGAGGCCGGCGGCGGCGATCACCCTCGCGGTGCTCGTCGCCGCCGGAGTATGCGCGTGCGCACCGGCGGCACCGGCCCGCCCCGACACCGGGTATCCCTGGCACACCGGGATCGTGGCGACGACGTTCTGGGTGGGCGAGGTGTTCGACCCCGAGGCCCCCGACGGTAGTCAACGCGTGTCGACGTACGACCGCGACTGGCTCTCCGCCTACGGCGGATGCGACGGCATCGACACCGGCGACGCGTGCCGCACGGAGTCGCGGACGGCTGACGACGACTTCTTCCCCACACGGATGACGCCCCGGCAGAACCCGTTCTACCTCGACCTGCCCTTCGACGACGTCAACGATCCCGAGGGGTTCGCCCTCCGCGGCGAGGTCGTGCCGTGGGCGGACGAGTCCCCCTTCGCGTCTTCCGTCGACGACCCCACGGTCAGCCTCATGAAGAACCGCTGGGTGGCCCTCCACAAGGATGGGCACCTCTGCTACGGGCAGATCCAGGATGCCGGACCCGGCGAGTACGACGACGCCGCCTACGTCTTCGGCGCCGATGATCGACGCCCCGCGAACACCCGCTTCAACGGCGCCGGTCTCGACGTCTCGCCGGCGCTGAACGGATGCCTCGGCTTCGCCGAGCTCGACGGCGAGGACGACCGGGTCGACTGGGCATTCGTCGACGACGACGACGTCCCGCCGGGACCGTGGACACGAGTGGTCACCGACTCACCGGTCCGGTAGGGATGCCAGGCGGGAGCGGCCGAGTGGACGACGAAGGGCCGGATGCCATGGCATCCGGCCCTCTCGCAGGTCACTGACCGCGACGCTCGCGAAGCTGCTGCAGCGCGTCGTCGAGGAGCGAAGCGGCCTCTTCGTCGCTTCGGCGTTCCTTCACGTACGCGAGGTGGGTCTTGTAGGGCTCCGCCTTGGCCAGGGCCGGGGGGTTCGCCTTGTCGCGCCCGGCCGGAAGGCCCGAGTGCGGGGAATCGATCGTCTCGGGGATCTCGTCGTCGGGGATACCCGCGGCGAAGTAGCGCACCGTCTCGTTGCCGAGGGCGTCCCAGTACGACACGGCCACGCGATCGGCGTGGAAGCCGTGATCCTGCTCGCCCATGGGTCCGGCGCCGACGCGTGAGCCGCGGATCGCATTTCCTCCGGTGGCCATGTCAGAGCTCCGCGAACTTGGTCAGCAGGCCGAGGCCGACGATGGTGACGAACCATGTCAGAGCCAGGACGACCGTGAAACGGTTGAGGTTGCGCTCCGCGAGTCCGGAGGATCCCATGGCGGAGCTCATGCCGCCGCCGAACATGTCGGAGAGACCGCCGCCGCGACCCTTGTGGAGCAGGATGAGCAGGGTCAGCAGGAGGCTGGTGACGCCCAGGAGCACCTGCAGGACGAACTCGAGAATCTGCACTGTCGAAAGCCTTTCGCGGGCGGCCTGGTCGACCGCACAAGCGTCAAGTATAGAGGGAGGGGGCGCGGACGCACGGATGCCCGCGGCGAGGCGCCGCGGGCATCGTGAGCGTCAGACGCCGACGTGCTTCTGGAAGCGGACGATCGCGGCGAACTCGTCGACGACGAGGCTCGCACCGCCTACCAGGGCACCGTCGACATCGGGCTCGCGCATGAAGCCGGCGATGTTGCCCGACTTCACCGAACCGCCGTACAGCACGCGCGTGCGCGCGGCGGCATCGGCGCCGAGCTTGTCGGCGACGACCGCGCGGAGCTTCGCGCAGACCTCCTGCGCCTGATCGGGCGTCGCCGCCTGACCGGAGCCGATGGCCCAGACGGGCTCGTAGGCGACGACGATGTCGGCATCCGCCGCCACGCCTTCGAGGGCGACCTCGAGCTGGCCGACCGGAACGGCGCTGGCGCCGAACTTCTCGAGGTCCTCCGAGGTCTCCCCGACGCAGATCACGGGCACGAGGCCGTGGCGCAGGGCGGCCTGCGTCTTGGCCGCGATGACCTCGTCCGTCTCGTGGTGGAACTGACGACGCTCGGAGTGCCCGATGATGACGTACTTCGCGTCGAGCTTGGCGAGGAACTGACCCGAGATCTCGCCGGTGTACGCACCGGAGTCGTGGGCCGACAGGTCCTGCCCGCCGAGGGCGAACTCGATCTTGTCCGCGTCGAGGAGGGTCTGCACCGTGCGCAGGTCGGTGTACGGCGGGAACACCGCGACCTCGACACTGCCCTTGTCGTGCTTCGCTTCCTTCAGCGTCCAGTGCAGCTTCTGGACGAACGCGACCGCCTGCAGGTGGTCGAGGTTCATCTTCCAGTTGCCGGCGATGAGGGGGGTTCTGGTCACACCCATCCGAGGACCTCCAGTCCGGGGAGCTTCTTGCCTTCGAGGAATTCGAGGCTCGCGCCGCCACCCGTGGAGATGTGGCCGAACGCGTCGTCCGCGAAGCCGAGCTGACGCACGGCCGCCGCGGAATCGCCGCCGCCGACGACACTGAGGCCATCGACCTCGGTGAGCGCCTGAGCGACGGTCTTGGTGCCCGCTTCGAACGCCTTCATCTCGAACACGCCCATCGGGCCGTTCCAGAAGACGGTGCGCGAACCGCGGATCGCTTCGGCGAAGATCTCCGCCGTGCGCGGACCGATGTCGAGTCCCAGCCCGGATGCACCGAAGTCGGTGTCCTCCAGAGCGTCGGCGTCGGCGACCACGTGCTCGGCGTCGGCCGAGAACGACGCCGCGACCACCGCATCGACGGGGAGCACGATCTCGACGCCGCGCTCCTTCGCCGTGGCGAGGTAGCCCTTCACGGTGTCGATCTGGTCCTTCTCGAGCAGGCTCGCGCCGACCTCGTGACCCTCGGCCACCAGGAAGGTGAACATCATGCCGCCGCCGACGAGGAGCTTGTCGACGCGGGGCAGCAGGTGCTCGATCACGCCGAGCTTGTCGCTGACCTTCGATCCGCCGAGCACGACCGTGTAAGGACGCTCGGGGTTCTCGGTGAGCCGGTCGAGGACCTCGAGCTCCTTCTGGATGAGCAGGCCCGCGGCCGAGGGCACCAGCTGGGCGAGGTCGTAGACGCTCGCCTGCTTGCGGTGCACGACGCCGAAACCATCGGAGACGAGCGCGTCGCCGAGACCGGCGAGCTCTCGCGCGAAGGCCTGACGCTCGGACTCGTCCTTCGAGGTCTCCCCCGCGTTGAAGCGGAGGTTCTCGATGACGGCGACCTCGCCGTTCTCCAGGGAGCCGACGGCATCCTGAGCCGACTCGCCGACCGTGTCGCGCGCGAACGCGACCGGCTGGCCGAGAAGCTCGGAGAGGCGCTGCGCGACCGGCTCGAGCGAGTACTTCGGGTCGGGCGCCCCGTCGGGGCGACCCAGGTGCGAGCACACGACCACACGCGCGCCGGCGTTGATCAGTGCGTTGAGAGTCGGCAGCGACGCGCGCACGCGGCCATCGTCCGTGATGACGCCGTCCTTGAGGGGGACGTTCAGATCACAACGGACGATGACGCGCGTGCCCGCGAGCGACCCCAGCGAATCGAGGGTGCGCAGAGCCATGAAGGGTTACAGGCGCTCGGCGACGTACTCGGTGAGGTCGACGAGGCGGTTGGAGTAACCCCACTCGTTGTCGTACCACGACGACACCTTGACCAGGTTGCCGCTGACATTGGTCAGCTCCGCGTCGAAGATCGACGAGTGCGGGTTGCCCTGGATGTCGCTCGAGACGATCGGGTCCTCGGTGTACTGCAGGATGCCGTTGAGACGGCCCTCGGCAGCGGCCTTCTTGTAGACCTCGTTGACCTGGTCGACGGTCAGGCCGTCGGTGGGCGTGATGATGGTGAGGTCGACGATCGAGCCGGTGGGAACCGGAACGCGGTACGACGAGCCGCTCAGCTTGCCGTTGAGTTCGGGCAGGACCAGACCGATGGCCTTGGCGGCACCGGTCGAGGCGGGCACGATGTTGATGGCCGCGCCACGGGCACGACGGAGGTCGCTGTGCGGGCCGTCCTGCAGGTTCTGGTCGGCCGTGTAGGCGTGGGCGGTCATCATGAAGCCGCGCTCGATACCGAACGCCTCTTCGAAGACCTGAGCCAGAGGCGCGAGGCAGTTCGTGGTGCACGACGCGTTCGAGATGATGACGTCGGTCTCGGGGTTGTACGTCTCTTCGTTGACGCCCATGACGATCGTGGCGTCGTCGCCCGTGGCGGGAGCCGAGATGAGGACCTTCTTGGCCCCACCCGTGATGTGCTTCTTGGCGTCCTCGGCCTTGGTGAAGCGACCGGTCGACTCGATGACGATGTCGACGCCCAGCTCGCCCCAGGGGAGGTTGGCCGGGTCGCGCTCTTCGAAGACCTTGATGGTCTTGTCGCCGACGGTGATGGAGTCCGCGGTGTACGAGACGTCCTCGGTCAGCACGCCGCCGACGGAGTCGTACTTGAGGAGGTGCGCCAGCGACTTGTTGTCGGTGAGGTCGTTCACCGCCACGATTTCGAGGTCGGCCCCCTGCGCGAGAGCCGCGCGGAGGTAGTTGCGTCCGATACGGCCGAAGCCGTTGATTCCGATCTTGACGGTCACGGAATTTCTCCTGAATCAGTTGTGCGCGATATGCGCGTGATTGCGGTGTTCGCTGGCGGACAACGGCGTCCCGGCGGGGTGCCCACCGGGACGCCCACGCCGTTTACGACAGTACCAGCAGACCCGCGGTCTTCTCACGGGCGGCGGCGAAGCGCTGCTGGGCGTCGGCCCAGTTTGCGATGTTCCAGAACGCCTTGACGTAGTCGGCGCGCACGTTCTTGTAGTCCAGGTAGTACGCGTGCTCCCAGACGTCGAGCAGAAGGATCGGCACGGTGCCCGCGACGATCTGTCCCTGCTGGTCGAAGAACTGCTGGATCACGAGGTTCTCCCCGATCGAGTCCCAGAAGAGCCCCGCCCAGCCCGAGCCCTGCACACCGAGAGCGGCGGCGGTGAACTGCCCGCGGAACGCGTCGAAAGAGCCGAACTGGTCGTCGATCGCCGCCTCGAGGTCGCCGGTGGGCTTGTCGCCACCGTTGGGCGAGAGGTTCGTCCAGAAGATCGAGTGGTTCGTGTGGCCGCCGAGGTTGAACGCGAGGTCCTTCTGCAGACGGTTGATGTTGGCGAAATCGCCCTTCTCACGCGCTTCGGCGAGAAGGTCGAGAGTGGTGTTCGCACCATTGACGTAGGTCTGGTGGTGCTTGCTGTGGTGCAGCTCCATGATGGTCGCACTGATGTGCGGCTCCAGCGCCGAGTAGTCGTAGGGCAGTTCGGGCAGCGTGTACTTCGCCATGATCTCAACTTCCGAATCGGGCGCCGCCGGGACCTCTCCGCCGTGACGACGTGCGAGGAACCGCGCAGCGAGGGTGACGTCTTCATCCTATTGAGCGGTAACGCCCGGCCCCCAGGGTTGCTTCCCCGGATGACGGAAGGTAGCGCGCGACGCATCGGGCGCCGGCGCGGTCGGACGCCACGGGTCACGGCCTCCGGATGATCTCCTCGGCGCAGCACGCCGACTCCGGCACGACAGCGATGCGGATGCCGCAGATCACGGCATCCGGAAGGTCTCAGTCCTCGGCGCCCACCGGCACGGCGGCCTCGGTGCCCGGGATGCCCTCGACCTCGGCCTTCTTGTCGGCCATCGCCAGCAGGCGGCGGATCCGACCGGCCACGGCGTCTTTCGTGAGGGGCGGGTCGGCGTGGTGCCCGAGCTCGTCGAGGCTGGCGTCGCGGTGCGCCAGGCGCAGCTCGCCGGCCTGCTGCAGGTGGTCGGGGACCTCGTCGCCGAGGATCTCGAGCGCACGCTCCACCCGGGCGCACGCGGCCACGGCGGCCTGGGCCGAGCGGCGGAGGTTGGCGTCGTCGAAGTTGACGAGGCGGTTGACGCCGGCGCGCACCTCGCGCCGCTGCCGCATCTGGTCCCACTCCCCGGCGGTGCGGCGGGCGCCCATCTCGTACAGCGCGCCGCGGATCGCCTCGCCGTCGCGCACCACGACGCGCGGGACGCCGCGCACTTCGCGGGCTTTCGCGGGGATGCCGATGCGGTGACCGGCTCCGACGAGCGCCATCGCGGCCTCGGACGACGGGCACGAGATCTCCAGCGCCGCGGACCGGCCCGGGTCGCTCAATGAGCCGCTCGCGAGGAACGCTCCGCGCCAGATGGCGCTGAGATCGGGGCGCGAGCCCGTGGTCAGCTTGTTGGGAAGGCCGCGCACCGGGCGGCGGCGCTGGTCGAGCAGTCCCGTCTGGCGTGCCAGGGTCTCTCCAGCCTCGATGACGCGCACGGCGTAGTGTCCGCCGGTGCGGCCTCCAGAGCCCTGCACGTGGTGCAGTTCGGGACGCACGCCGTACAGCTCCATGAGGTCGCGGGCGACGCGACGAGCGAGCACGTCGGAGTCGAGTTCGGCCTCGACGGCGACGCGGTTGGCGATGGAGTGCAGACCGCCGGAGAAGCGCAACAGGGCCGTGAGCTCGGCGACGCGCGCGGTCGGGCGCGGGTCGCGAACGGTGATGAGTTCGGCCTTCACGTCGGCGGTCAGCGGCACGGTTCTCCTCGGGTGGGGGCGGCGGGGACGACGGTACAGCCTACTCGCGACCGAGGTCGCGGTGAGCCACACGGACGGCCACCCCGGGAACATCGGCCAGACGTGCAGCCAGTTCGCGCGCCATCACGACCGAGCGATGCTTGCCCCCGGTGCAGCCCACCGCCACGACGGAGTGCCGCTTGTTCTCGCGCTGATACCCGTCGAGCACCGGGCGGAGTGCCGAAGCGTACGCATCGAGGAACTCCGACGCCCCCGCCTGGCCCAGCACGTATTCCCGCACCCGGGGATCCTCGCCCGTGAGCGGGCGAAGATCTTCGTTCCAGAAGGGGTTCGGCAGGAAGCGCATGTCGGCCACGAGGTCGACGTCGGGCGGGAGTCCGTACTTGAAACCGAAGCTCATGAGCGTGACGGTGTGGCGCGCGGCACCCTCTTCGCCGAACAGCGCCACGGTGCGCAGCGACAGCTGATGCACGTTCAGCCCCGAGGTGTCGATCACGACGTCGGCGGCCTCGCGCAGCGGGGCGAGACGCTCGCGTTCGCGGCGGATGCCGTCGAGGATGGTCCCGTCGCCCTGCAGGGGATGCGGTCGTCGCACGGCCTCGAACCGCCGCACGAGCACCGCGTCGCTCGCATCCAGGAAGACGACGCGCACCTGACGGCCGGCCTGCAGCGCGCGCATCGCCTCGGGTAGGTCGCTGAACAGGGATCGCCCGCGCACGTCGACCACGACGGCCACCCGGGGTACCGCACCGCCCGCGAGCTCGGTCAGCTCGAGCAGGGGCCGCAGCATCTGCGGCGGCAGGTTGTCGACCACGTACCAGTCGAGGTCCTCGAGGGCGTTGGCGACCGTGGACCGCCCGGCACCCGACATGCCGGTGACGATCAACACCTCACCGGGCTCGTCGCGTATCGGCTCCATCCGCGTCGCCTCCCGTCGTGTCGTTACAGCCTACCGAGCCAGGTGGGAGTGGATCGCCTCGGCGAGGGCCGGACCGATCCCGGGGAGAGCCGTGATCTCGTCGGGACTGGCGTCTTTCAGCGCGGAGACCGACCCGAAGTGCCGGAGCAGTGCCTTGATGCGGGTGTCGCCGAGCCCGGGGACCTCCGCGAGCACGCTCGTGATGTCGCGCTTGCGTCGTTTTCGCTGATGCACGATGGCGAAACGGTGGGCCTCATCGCGCAGGCGTTGCAGCAGATAGAGCGCCTCCGAGGTGCGCGGCAGGATCACCGGGTAGTCCTCCCCCGGCAGCCAGACCTCTTCGAGGCGCTTGGCGATGCCGCACAGGGCGATCTCCTGGTGCCCCGCGTCGGCGAGCGCGCGGGCCGCAGCCGCGACCTGCGGCTGGCCGCCATCGACGACGAGCAGTTGCGGCCGGTACGCGAAACGGGGGCGCTTGCGTGCGGTCACGACCTCGCCGTCGGCGGTGGCCTGGTCGGAGTCGGGGTCGGCGATGATCGCTCCCCCGACCGTCTCGGGTTCGATCTCCTCGGGTCGGTCGAGGTAGGCGAGTCGTCGCGTGAGCACCTGGTACATCGAGTCGGTGTCGTCGGTGGTCTCGGCGACGCCGAACGAGCGGTACTGGTCTTTCCTCGGCAGTCCGTCTTCGAAGACGACCATGGACGCCACGACGTTGGTGCCGGAGAGGTGCGACACGTCGAAGCACTCGATACGCAGCGGCGCCTCGGTCATGCCGAGTGCCTCCTGCAGATCGGTGAGGGCCTGAGAGCGGGCGACGTAGTCGCTCGTGCGGCGTGTCTTGTGCAGCATGAGCGCCTGCTGCGCGTTCAGCGTCGCCGTCTTCAGCAGGTCGGACTTGCGTCCCCGCTGGGCCACCTGCAGGGTCACCGGGCGCCCGCGACGCTCGCGCAGCCATGCCTCCAGCTGCTCGGCGTCGTCGGGGAGCTCGGGCACGAGCACCTGACGCGGGATGTCGGCGGCGTCCGCATCGCCGTAGGTGCGCTGAAGCACCTGGTCGACGAGTTCGGCGCCCGAGATGTCGATCTCCTTCTCGATCGTCGTCGCCCGCACACCGCGAACGCGGCCGCCCCGCACGACGAAGTGCTGCACGGTCGCGGCGAGCTCGTCTTCGGCGATGCCGAACAGGTCGGCGTCGGTGTCGGATGCCAGCACGAGGGCGCTCTTGCCGAGCACGGCGTCGATGGCCTGCAGACGGTCGCGGTAGTGCGCGGCCGACTCGTAGTCCATCGCGGCCGAGGCTTCTTTCATGCGAGCGGTGAGCTCGCGCGCGAAACGCTGGTCGCCACCCGACATGAAGGCGATGAAGTCGTTGACGACGGCCCGGTGCTCGTCGATCGTGACCTTCATCGAGCAGGGGCCGCCGCAGCGACCGATCTGGCCCGGGAAGCACGGACGCCCCGAGGCCATCGCCTTCTTGTAGGAGGAGTCGCTGCACGTGCGGATCGGGAAGACCTTGATCATCAGGTCGATCGTGTCGTGCACCGCCCACACCTTGGGGTATGGGCCGAAGTACTTCGCGCCGCGGATCTTGTGATTGCGGGTCACGATCACCCTCGGCGCCTCATCGGCGAGCGTGATCGCCATGAACGGGTACGACTTGTCGTCGCGGTAGCGCACGTTGAAGGGGGGATCGAACTCCTTGATCCACATGTACTCCAGCTGGAGGGAGTCGACGTCGCTGGGCACGACGGTCCACTCCACGCTCGCCGCGGTGGTCACCATGCGTCGCGTGCGCTCGTGCAGCGAGTACAGCGGCGCGAAATAGTTCGACAGTCGAGCCCGGAGATTCTTCGCCTTGCCGACGTACAGCACCCGCCCCTCGGCATCCCGGAACCGGTACACCCCCGGGTTGGTGGGGATCTCTCCGGCCTTGGGACGGTACGGCAGCTGCGACATCCGTTCTCGGGATGCCATCGGTCAGCCTGCCGCGCTCACGAGCTCCCGCTCGGCGCTGTCCGCGTCGAGTGAGGGGGCGTTGCGCTGCGCACCCGTGCGCCCGGTCTCGAGGAGCTCGGCGAGGAACGCGCCGGTGTGGCTGCCCTCGACCTTCGCGACCTGTTCGGGGGTGCCGGTCGCCACGATCGTGCCACCGCCGGCACCGCCCTCGGGCCCGAGGTCGATCACCCAGTCGCTGCTCTTGATGACGTCGAGGTTGTGCTCGATGACGATGACCGAGTTGCCCTTGTCGACGAGGCCGTTCAGCACCTTCAGCAGCAGCGACACGTCTTCGAAGTGCAGACCCGTCGTCGGTTCGTCGAGCACGTAGATGGAGCGACCGTTGCTGCGCCGCTGGAGCTCGGTAGCGAGTTTGACGCGCTGGGCCTCGCCCCCGGACAGGGTCGTGGCCGACTGGCCGAGGCGGACGTACCCGAGACCGACGTCGACGAGCGTCTTGAGGTAGCGGTGGATCGCCTGGATGGGCTCGAAGAACTCCGCGGCCTCCGAGATCGGCATCTCGAGCACCTCGGCGATGTTCTTGCCCTTGTAGTGCACCGACAGGGTGTCGCGGTTGTAGCGCTTGCCGTGGCAGACCTCGCAGTCGACGTACACGTCGGGCAGGAAGTTCATCTCGATCTTCAGCGTGCCATCGCCCGAGCAGGCCTCGCAGCGGCCGCCCTTGACGTTGAAGCTGAACCGGCCGGCCTGGTAGCCGCGGACCTTCGCCTCAGGGGTCTCGCTGAAAAGCGTGCGGATGCGGTCGAAGACGCCCGTGTAGGTCGCCGGGTTCGAGCGCGGAGTGCGCCCGATGGGGGCCTGGTCGACGTGCACGACCTTGTCGAGGTTGTCGAGACCGGTCACGCGGGTGTGCTTGCCGGGGACGCGGCGCGCGCCGTTCAGCTTCGATGCGAGCACCTCGTACAGGATGCCGTTCACCAGCGTCGATTTGCCCGATCCGCTCACGCCGGTCACTGCGGTGAGGACACCGAGGGGGAAATCGACCGTGACGTTCTGCAGGTTGTTCTCGCGCGCGCCGACGACGGTGACCTGGCGCTTCTTGTCGATCTTGCGTCGCTTCTTCGGTGCCTCGATCGCTCGACGGCCCGAGAGGTAGGCGCCCGTGAGCGAGCTGTCATCGGTCAGCAGTTCGGCGAGGGGCCCGGAGTGCACGACGTTTCCACCGTCGACGCCGGCGCGGGGCCCGATGTCGACGACCCAGTCGGCCGCGTGGATGGTCTCTTCGTCGTGCTCCACGACGATGAGGGTGTTGCCGAGGTCGCGGAGGGTCTCGAGCGTCTGGATCAGACGTCGGTTGTCTCGCTGGTGGAGTCCGATCGAGGGCTCGTCGAGCACGTACAGCACGCCGGTCAGGCCGGAGCCGATCTGCGTGGCGAGACGGATGCGCTGCGCCTCACCGCCCGACAGGGTGCCGGCCGCACGTCCGAGGCTGAGGTAGTTGAGCCCCACCTGCAGGAGGAAGTCGAGGCGCGCGCGGATCTCGCGCAGCACCGCCGCGGCGATGGTGGCTTCGCGGTCGGTGAGCGTGAGCTCGGAGAAGAACTCGCGGGCGTCGGCAAGGCTCATGCGGGATGCCGCAGCGATGGAGGTGCCGTCGACCAGCACGGCGAGCACCTCGGGCTTGAGGCGGTCGCCGTCGCACACGGCGCACGGGACCTCGCGCAGGTACTCCGACCAGCGCTGACGCTGCGCGTCGGACTCCGCCTGCAGATACTGGCGTTCGATGTAGGGGACGACGCCCTCGAACCCCGACGAATAGCGCATCTCGCGGCCGTAGCGGTTCTTCCACTTGACCGTGACCTTGTAGTTCTCGCCGCGGAGCACCGCCTGCTGCACGTCGCGCGTCAGTTTCTTCCAGGGGGTATCGAGAGAGAAGTCGAGGTCGCGGGCGAGTCCCTCGAGGAGCCGCTCGTAGTACTGGAAGAGACCCTTGCCCTGCGTCGTCCACGGCAGGATGGCGCCGTCGCGGATCGACAGTTCTTCGTCGCCGAGCATCAGGTCGACGTCGACCGACATGCGCGTTCCGAGACCGGAGCAGACCGGACAGGCGCCGAAGGGGGCGTTGAACGAGAAGGTACGCGGTTCGATCTCGGTGAGCTGCAGCGGATGCCCGTTGGGGCACGACAGCTTCTCGGAGAACGACTGCCAGGCGTCGTCGCCCTCTTCATCGACGTAGTTGACCTGCATGATGCCGCCGGCGAGACCCATGGCCGTCTCGACCGAGTCGGTCACGCGGCTGAGATTGTCTCCGGATGCCACGAGTCGGTCGACGACGACCGCGATGTCGTGCTTGTAGCTCTTCTTCAACGTGGGCGGCTCGGCCAGCTGGACCAGCTCGCCGTCGACGACGGCGCGCGCGTAGCCCTTGGCGCTCAGCTCTTTGAAGAGGTCGACGAACTCGCCCTTCTTCTGAGTGACCACGGGGGCGACGATCTGGTAGCGGGTGCGCTCCGGCAGTTCCATCAGCTGGTCGGCGATCTGCTGGATCGTCTGACGCTGGATGCGCGCACCGCAATCGGGGCAGTGGGGGACGCCGACGCGCGCCCAGAGCAGACGCATGTAGTCGTGGATCTCGGTGATCGTGCCGACCGTCGAGCGCGGGTTGCGGTTGGTCGACTTCTGGTCGATCGACACCGCCGGGCTGAGGCCCTCGATGAAGTCGACGTCGGGTCGGTCCACCTGCCCGAGGAACTGGCGCGCGTAGGCGCTCAGGGACTCGACGTAGCGGCGCTGCCCCTCGGCGAAGATCGTGTCGAAGGCGAGGCTCGACTTGCCCGAACCGGACAGACCGGTGAAGACGACAAGGGAATCGCGTGGGATGTCGAGGTCGACGTTCTTGAGATTGTGCACGCGCGCGCCACGCACACTGAGCTTTCCACTCGTACCTGAGGGGGCGGACGAGGAGGGCGAAGATACGGGAACGATCGGCACGTGTTAAGTCTAGGTCGGGCCTCCGACATCGGCCCCGGGTTCGCCTCGGGCGCACGAATGTGCGAGAGTGCGGCGTCGTCGGACGGGCTTCACTCCCCCGTGCGGGCGCCGCCGGCGAACGGGGCGAGTCCGTCGCGGAGCGCGATCAGCGCCCCCTCCGAGACCCCCACCCGCGCCATGATCTGGCGAGGGACGGAGAGCGCGGATTCGCGCAGTGCGCGCCCTTCGTCGGTGAGCGCGATGTCGAGCATCCTCTCGTCATCGGCGCGTCGGGTGCGGGTGACTCGTCCCTGCGCCTCGAGACGTTTCACCAGCGGCGACAGCGTGGCCGGCTCCATCGCGAGCTCGGCGGCCAGCGCTCCGAGCGTGCGGGGCGAGCACTCCCACAGGGCGAGCATGACCAGGTACTGCGGATGCGTCAGTCCGAGCGGCTCGAGCACGGGACGGTATATCGATACGACGTTGCGAGCTGCGGTGACGAGGGCGAAGCACACCTGATTCTCGAGCTTCAACGGATCCTGCACGAGCGACCTCCCCAATCGTTAGTACACTAATGATCATGACACGAAGGGATTCCGATCGCCCACCGCTCCGCGAGCGTGTGCGCGAAGCGGGCGGCTGGTACCAGTACCTCAACACGCGTCTGATCCGCGTCGCCGGCCCGGCGTCGGTCGGCCCCTACGAGACCACGCCGGAGCCCGTCCGCACGGGCCGCCCCTGCCCCCTGTGCGGGCATGCGATGACGGAGCACAGTGTCGACAGGTCCGGACCGAAGCCCCTGCTGCACTGCCCCTGACACGGGTGGCGAGCCGGTCGGTCGTCACCCCAGCTGCGGGCGCCCCGCCTCGTCCAACGGCCACCCCGGGTTGACGGCGACCTCCCACGGGTGACCGTCGGGGTCGATGAAGACTCCGGAATACCCGCCCCACGGCGTCGGTGCACCCGCTCGCGCCAGTCGCGCACCCGCTGCTACGGCGCCGGCGAGGACGGCGTCGACTTGCTCCGCCTCGAGGACGTTGTGCGCCAGGGTCACACCACCCCACCCGCCGCCGTCTTCGACGCCCGAATCCGCGGCCAGTTCGTCGCGACCCCACAGGGCGAGGACGAGGCCGCCCGCGTCGAAGAATGCGACCTCGCCGTCGACGGACGTCGGATGCACCCTCCACCCCAATGCGCGGTAGAAGGCGATCGAACGCGAGAGGTCGACAACCCCGAGGGTGACGAGGGTGACGCGTTGGTCCATGTGCCGTTGCGGGCTCAGGCGTGCCCGGCTCTCTCCATCGCCCGAAGCTCCTTCTTCATGTCCTGCACTTCGTCGCGCAGCCGCCCGGCGAGCTCGAACTTCAGCTCCGCCGCAGCCGCCAGCATCTGCTGCGTAAGGTCGGCGATGGTCGACTCGAGCTGATCCGCGCCCTCGGCGGCGATTCCCGTCCGACGCAGCGACGGCGTCGGCGACTTGCCTTTGCCTGCCTTGTCGTTGCGGGCGAGCAGCTTCTTGGTGTCGCTGGCTTCTCGGTTGAGCACCTCGGTGATGTCGGCGATCTTCTTCCGCAACGGCTGCGGATCGATCCCGTGTTCGGTGTTGTAGGCGACCTGCTTCTCGCGACGCCGCTCGGTCTCGTCGATCGCGTTGCGCATCGAGTCGGTGATCCTGTCGGCGTACATGTGCACCTCACCGGAGACGTTTCGCGCGGCACGGCCGATGGTCTGGATGAGCGAGGTCCCGCTGCGGAGAAAGCCTTCTTTGTCGGCGTCGAGGATCGCCACGAGCGAGACCTCGGGCAGGTCGAGGCCTTCCCGCAGCAGGTTGATGCCCACGAGCACGTCGTAGACGCCGGCGCGCAGCTCGGTCAGCAGCTCGACGCGACGCAGGGTGTCGACGTCGGAGTGCAGGTACCGCACCCGCACGCCGTGCTCCCCGAGGAAGTCCGTCAGCTCCTCTGCCATCTTCTTGGTCAGCGTGGTGACGAGCACGCGCTCGTCGCGTTCGACGCGGACGCGGATCTCTTCGAGCAGATCGTCGATCTGACCCTTCGAGGGCTTCACGACGATCTCGGGGTCGACCAGGCCCGTCGGGCGGATGATCTGCTCGACGACCCCGTCGGCGATGCCCATCTCGTATCGACCCGGCGTCGCCGACAGATAGACGGTCTGACCGACGCGCTCCTTGAATTCGTCCCACCGCAGGGGGCGGTTGTCCATCGCGCTCGGCAGTCGGAAACCGTGCTCCACCAGCGTGCGCTTGCGCGACGCGTCACCCTCGTACATGGCTCCGATCTGCGGCACCGTGACGTGCGACTCGTCGATGACGAGCAGGAAGTCGTCGGGGAAGAAGTCGAGCAGCGTGTGCGGGGGATCGCCGGGCATGCGGCCGTCCATGTGACGTGAATAGTTCTCGATGCCCGAGCAGAAACCGAGCTGCTGCAACATCTCGAGATCGAACGTGGTTCGCATGCGCAGACGCTGCGCCTCGAGAAGCTTTCCCTGCGACTCGAACTCCTTCAGTCGCTCCTCGAGCTCGTGCTCGATGGTGCCGATCGCTCGCTGAACCGTCTCGGTGCCGGCGACGTAGTGCGAGGCCGGGAAGATCGGCACGGAATCCATCTTCTCGATGACGTCGCCGGTGAGGGGGTGGAGCGTGTACAGCGCCTCGATCTCGTCTCCGAACATCTCGATGCGGATCGCGTACTCCTCGTACACCGGGATGATCTCGATGGTGTCACCACGCACACGGAAGTTCCCGCGCGAGAAATCGACGTCGTTGCGGTTGTACTGCATCGAGATGAACTTGCGGATGAGCGCGTCGCGGTCGTACCGCTCCCCCACCTGCAGCGCGACCATCGCGCGCAGGTACTCCTCGGGCGCACCGAGGCCGTAGATGCACGACACGGTCGACACGACGATCACATCACGGCGGGAGAGCAGCGAGTTGGTGGTCGAGTGGCGCAGACGCTCGACCTCCGCGTTGATCGAGGAGTCCTTCTCGATGAACGTGTCGGTCTGCGGCACGTAAGCCTCGGGTTGGTAGTAGTCGTAATAGGAGACGAAGTACTCGACGGCGTTGTTCGGCATCAGCTCGCGGAACTCGTTCGCCAGCTGCGCGGCAAGGGTCTTGTTGTGCGCGAGCACCAGCGTGGGGCGCTGCACCTGCTCCACCAGCCAGGCCGTCGTCGCCGACTTTCCGGTACCGGTCGCACCCAACAGCACGACGTCGGTCTCGCCGGCGTTGATGCGCCCTGCGAGATCGGCGATCGCCTGCGGCTGATCGCCGGAGGGTGAGTATTCGCTGATGACCTCGAAGGGACGGACCGAACGCGTTGCCTGCATGGTTCCAGCGTAGGCGGGGCCTCCGACATCGGGGTCGGGTTGCGTTCGCCGTACGCGAGCGCGACGGCGCGGCGGGGGCTTCGGGCCGTCAGTCGTGGCGCGTCACGCGGCCCCACAGCTGGTCGACCTGTCGCCGCGTGGCATCCAGGGTCGTGCCCGTGTCGATGACGACGTCGGCGAGGGCGAGTCGCTCCGCGTCCGTGACCTGCGAGCCGATACGCGCGCGCGCATCCCGTTCGCTGAGTCCCCGGATGTCGACGAGGCGGCGTACGCGTTCCTCCACCGGCGCGTGGGCGACGACGACCAGATCCCAGGAATCCCCGCCCCGCGCTTCCGCGAGCAGGGGCACGTCGTAGACGACCACGGCATCCGGATCGACGGCGAACGCCTCATCGAAACGCCGCTGCGATTCGGAGCGGACGGCGGGGTGCACGAGCGCGTTCAGCGCGGCGAGCCGGTCGGGATGGCCGAACACCAGAGCACCGAGAGCGGGTCGATCGAGTGAGCCGTCACCGCGGAGCACCCCGGAACCGAACTCTGCGGCAATCGCCTCGAGCACCGGGGAACCGGGCGCCTGGACCTCGCGGACGATCGCGTCGGCGTCGACGACCACGGCTCCGTGGTCGGCGAGAGCGGTCGCGATGGTGGATTTCCCCGAGGCGATTCCACCCGTCAGCGCAAAAAGGGGCACCCGACGAGGATGCCACATCGCGAGGCACGCGAGGCCGAACCCCGTGCGCTCGCCGGTGCCGCCTCAGAAGCCGAAGTCGCCTCCGAAATCGGCGCCGAAGTCCGCTCCGACATCACCGCCCGCGCCGGCGTCCACTCCTCCGGCGTCGACGGACCCGGCATCGGCGGCCCCAGGATCGCCCGCGCCGGCGTCCGCGGCGGCACCGTCGGCATAGCCCGCGTCATATCCCGGGTCGAACATCGCGCCCACGAGCGCCGAGCCCACCACGTATCCGCCGATCGTGCCAAGCATCGACGCACCCAGCATGGAGCCGAAGCCGGGGCCGCCCGAGAACGACCTTCCGCCGAACGTGCGCTCCATGAAGCCGGGCTGCGAGTACTCGGCGCGGGTCGCGGCGCGCGCGAGGGTGGCGGGCCGATCGTCGGCCGGACGCTCGGAGGGCGCCAAGCCCGACGAGAGATCCTGCAGGACCTGCTGTCGCTGTGCGGGCGTGAGCTTGCCGAACGCCTCTGCGTGCACCTGCTCGACCGTCTCGGGCGGCGCCGTTCGCAGGAGGTATCGGTAGCGATCGACGGCCTGTCGGTCTTCGTCGGATCCGGATGCCACGGGCTCACCGGCGCCGGCCGGTGGTGGTGCGTATCTGCCGTCGGCGTCGCGCAGTTCGCTCGCCGCACCACGCGGTACCTGCGGTGCGGCCGTGCGCTGCGGCGAGTCGTCGCCGGATCCGAAGAGTCGATCGAGGAATCCCATGGTGCGTGACCTCCCACATCGTGTGCAGCACACGCTAGACGTCCCCCCTCAGCGGTGGGGAGGGCTTGCCGCCGGCGCGGACAGGTGTTCGCTCACCCGCGCCGAGCGATCGCTTCGCTGACCCATCGGGCGTGACGGGCCCACGGGTCGTCGACCCCGGCGCCGACCGCCTCGATGTGCGCGTCGAGAGCCGCGGATCGTCGGAACCATTCCGTGCGCCCGAACCTCTCGTCGGCGAACAGCGCGTGACGACGCCGCTCGACCAGCCTGTCGCCCGGCTCGAAGGCGAGGAGCTCGTCGTGCCGGATCGCAGCGAGCCGTTGGCGCGGCCGCGCGGTGGTACCGATCTTGATGCGGTCTTCGAACCGCAGGTAGTACACGACGTCGACGCGGGGCGGGGGGAGCTCGTCATCGACGATCTCACCGTGCCGCCATTCGCACACCGCGCACAGCCAGCCGCTCGGCCACCGCACCCCGAGACGCGATCCGCACAGTCGACACGGTGTCGGCAGAACGTCGGTCACACCGTCGCGTGCCGTCGTCCACTCTGCGCTGACCGCGGCATGCCAGTCGCACAGCGCCACCGGTGCGGCATCGTCGACCTCACGGGCGCACGAATCGACGAGACAGACGGGGGCGGGCATGCGCTCACGCTACGCCCGACCCCCGACATCGCTCACTCGTCGCCGTCGGGACCCTCCATCACCAGGAAGAGACCGGCGTACGGTCCCAGCTCGATCGAGAAGCTCTGCAGTTCGTCGACGCGACCGAGGACGTCACCGGTCGCGGCATCCACCGCCGTGCTCTGCGGGACGAGGTACTCGGAGCGCACCGTCCCCTCGATGGTCTCGGCCGAGAAGTTCAGCACCGTGATCTGCAGCGGCGCGTCGTCCGCCCGACGGTCTCCCCCGTCGAGCCGGTGCACCAGGACGAGCATGCTCGGGTGGCCCACCTGGGGGATGTCGACCTGCGAGGCGATCGCGACGCCGTGGTCGCTGCGGATGCGCAGCACGTCGCGCAGCCCCGACAGGAACGACCGCGGGTCGGCCTGCTGGTCACCCAGCGATCCGTAGAGCGAGCGGGCGCGCGGCATCCCCGAGATCGACGACGCGGCGTCCGGGGCGACGTCGAGCAGGTCGTGGGCCCCGCGTTCGATCCACCGGGTGTCGCCCGACGAGATGAGATGGCGCACATCGTCCGCGGGCAGCGTGAGCGATCCCGTCAGGTCCCATCCCGACAGGGCGAAGACCCCGGGCTGCCAGGAGTTGTACTTGGCGAGCAACAGGTGCGCGTCGCGGATCGCGGGGACGTCGGCCTCGGTGATGTCGTCGAGGGTCGATTTGCCCTGCGTGGCGGCGATGAGGGATGCCGTCGTGCAGGCGATGCCGTTCTGAGTGAACACGAGGTTGTAGTCGGCGTCGACCGTGAGCTTCTCGGTCAACTCGGCGCGCACCATCTCGGCGATCTCCGCGCCGGTGTGCTCGTCGTGCCGGAAGGGGTACACCGTGTCGCGATGCGTGGTCGCCCAGTGGACGAGCTCGTACGTCAACTCGTCGTGGTTCTGCATGCCGTGCACGAGTTGCACCGGCTCGACGCCGGTCTCCAGCGCCGTGTTCAACGCGAGGCGGAGGAACTCCGTGTTCGCCGTCGCGAGAGCGTGGTGGTAGCCCGGGCGCGTGACGAAGTCGTAGGACAGGTCGGCGCCGACCGCGCTGGTGTCGCGGATGTCCTCCATCGTCAGGTTCAGCTCCTGGAAGGTGAAGCCACCGACCTTGCGCACCATGCCGGCGATGATGTGGTTCGCCGCGTGCGAGAGCGGATGGCCCTCCGACCACGCGGGCAGGCCTTCGGCGCTCTTCTCCACGCCGAGGAAGCCGTTGGCGTCCAAGCGGAGAGCGCTCGTACCGAGGTCGCCGAGGGAGTGCAGCGCATCTCCGATGACCAACCGCATCCCCGCGAAGGTGGGGTCGAGCCAGTTGATCGAGGGCTGCCCCTCTTTGAAGTAGTGCAGGTAGACCCACCGGCGCTCGAGGCCATCTGTGCCGACGACGGGCGCGGTCACGCTCCAGTTCGTCTCCTTCACTCCGGGCGTGTAGAAGATGACGCGCTGCAGTTCGCCGATGATGTATCCGCGTGCGCTCAGCTCACGTTCGGTGTCGGCGTCGAGGTTGACCGAATCGCGCCCGGCGGGCACCTCGGGCAGCAGTTCCCAGTCCTCACGGGGGATCTCGACCATGTGGTAGATCCCCGGATAGTCCTTGTAGGCCATCTCGGCGAGGCGGAAGTCGGCGCCCTTGCCGGTGTGTCCGGGCACGATGTCATCGATCACGCTGCCGCCGTGCGACTCGGCCACGTCGGCCACGCGCCGGAAGGCATTCTCGTCGCCGAATTCGGGGTCGATCTGCGTGCTGATGCGATCGAAGTGACCGTCGACGCTCGGCGTCTCCTGCCATCCCGTGATTCCACCGGCGCGCTTGACCGGGCCCGTGTGGATGCCGTTGATGCCCACCCACTCGAACGCCTCCCACAGCGCCTCATCGCCCAGCGCGTCGAGGAAGGACTCCCCCGGTCGGGTGATGAGCGAGATGGGGTACGCCGTGAACCACACGTCGGTCGACTCGATCGCCCGCCGCGCGTCGGGGCGTGCGTACGGGTTGCGCCACATCGACGGCTGACCCGACAGCTGCCGGCTCAGGACGTCGGCATCCTTCAGCATCGACTGCCGGACGAGCCATTCGACGTAGGAGGGATTGAGCCCGTTGGCGTTCCGCGGATCCGTGAGGAATCGGCGGAGCGTGCCGCCACGGAACTGATCCCGCGGCCGCAGGCGCCGCGGGCGCGCCGGGTAGCGCTGCTCGTCGTAGCTGATCTCGGACACGTTCTCGATCGCATCCTCCGCGTCCACCGGTGTCGACCCCACCATCTCGTCATCCGTCATGCTGCGCTCGCCGGCATCGTCCACTCGCGACCTCCCTCACGTCCTCCTCGACGCTAGTCGGTCGGGACGATGATGCGCCGAGGCATTGACCTGGGCGCGGAAACGAGTGACGGATGCCGTCACCGCACGGGCGACGACGACGGGCGCAGCCCCCAGACCGCGAGCACCATGGCCAGCGCACACATGCCCAGCACGGCCCCGAGGAACCATCCCCACCCGGCAGCACCGAAGACGATGCCCAAGGCCCACCCGAACACACTCGATCCGGCGTAGTACCCCAGGTAGTACAACGACGATGCCTGGGCGCGAGCCTCGGAGTGCGCCGCGACCGGCGTCCATCCGGATGCCACGGCATGCGCACCGAAGAATCCTGCGGTGAAGGCGACTATCCCGACGACGACGACGAAGACGATGGGCACGAACATGAGCGCCGCACCCGCCGCCATCACGGCAGAGCACACAAGCAGCACGGGCAGCCGCCCGTGGCGGACCGCGAGAGCTCCGGCACGAGGTGACGAGACGGTGCCCGCGAGATAGGCGAGGAACAGCAGCGTCACCACAGCGGGCGCGAGCGAGAACGGCGGCGCGATCAGGTGGAAGCCGAGGTAGTTGTACACCGCGACGAACGCCCCCATCAGAAGAAAGGCTTGCGCGTAGAGCGCGAGCTGCGCCGACGACCGCAGATTGAGCCAGAGACGCCGCCGGACGGACGGCCCGGGGACCGCGCGAAGACGCCCCGGCACGAACCCGCGTGACGCGGGCACGAGGGTGAGGAAGAGCACCGCCGCGATCACACACAACAGAACGACGGATGCCACGCCCCACCGCCATCCGACCGCTTCCGCTACCCAGCCCGAGACGACCCGGCCGCTGAGCCCGCCGACCGTCGTGCCGGCGATGTAGGACCCCGCTGCCGCCGCGACGTAGCGTGCGTCGACCTCTTCGCTGAGGTAGGCGAGAGCGACGGCCGGCACCGCGCCGAGCGCGGCACCCTCGAGCAGGCGAAGGCAGAGCAGGATGCCGAGATCGTGGGCCAGGGGTGTGACACCGCCCAGGACCGTGGCGGCGACGAGGCCGATCGTCATCGCCGGTACGCGGCCGATCCGGTCGGCGACGACAGACCAGGGGATGACGGCGGCAGCCAACCCCAGCGTCGACGCCGAGACGGTCAAGGCCGCTGCCGAAGGCGTCGTCGGAACGTCTGCCGCGATCGCCGGCAGCACGGCTTGCGTGGCGTAGAGCTGCGCGAACGTCGCGACGCCGCCGAAGAACAGCCCGACCAGGAGGCGGCGGTACGCACGGCCGCCCGGTAGGAGCCCTGTGAAGTCGGTCACCCGTTCGAGCCTCGTTCCGTCGGCGCGGGGTAGGACGGTGCGCTGGTGTGTAATCCGGGGTGGGGATCGTCACGTCCGCGCATCGACGCGGCAAATTGTGCCCGTAAATGCGAAATGGCCACCCAGCGTTGGGTGGCCATTTCGACTAAAGGAAGTCCGGCGGTGTCCTACTCTCCCACAGGGTCCCCCCTGCAGTACCATCGGCGCTGAGAGGCTTAGCTTCCGGGTTCGGAATGTGACCGGGCGTTTCCCTCTCGCTATGGCCGCCGAAACACTATTGATGTGTTCGTAAACCAACAACGATATTTCATTGTTGTGTTGTTCTCGACCGTACATCGAGAACCACTCAGTGGACGCAAGCACCAAAAACGGTGTGTTATCAAGTCATCGGCTTATTAGTACCGGTCAGCTTCACGTATTACTACGCTTCCACATCCGGCCTATCAACCCAGTAGTCTGGCTGGGAGCCTCTCACCCGTAAAGGGTATGGAAGTCTCATCTTGAGGCCGGCTTCCCGCTTAGATGCTTTCAGCGGTTATCCATCCCGAACGTAGCTAATCAGCGGTGCTCCTGGCGGAACAACTGACACACCAGAGGTTCGTCCAACCCGGTCCTCTCGTACTAGGGTCAGATCCTCTCAAACTTCCTACGCGCGCAGCGGATAGGGACCGAACTGTCTCACGACGTTCTAAACCCAGCTCGCGTACCGCTTTAATGGGCGAACAGCCCAACCCTTGGGACCTACTCCAGCCCCAGGATGCGACGAGCCGACATCGAGGTGCCAAACCATGCCGTCGATATGGACTCTTGGGCAAGATCAGCCTGTTATCCCCGAGGTACCTTTTATCCGTTGAGCGACAGCGCTTCCACAAGCCACTGCCGGATCACTAGTCCCGACTTTCGTCCCTGCTCGACCTGTCAGTCTCACAGTCAAGCTCCCTTGTGCACTTACACTCGCCACCTGATTGCCAACCAGGTTGAGGGAACCTTTGGGCGCCTCCGTTACATTTTGGGAGGCAACCGCCCCAGTTAAACTACCCACCAGGCACTGTCCCTGAACCGGATCACGGTCCTAAGTTAGATATCCAGAGTGACCAGAGTGGTATTTCAACAATGACTCCACACTCACTGGCGTGAATGCTTCACCGTCTCCCACCTATCCTACACAAGCCACACCGAACACCAATACCAAGCTGTAGTAAAGGTCACGGGGTCTTTCCGTCCTGCTGCGCGTAACGAGCATCTTTACTCGTAATGCAATTTCGCCGAGTTCGCGGTTGAGACAGTTGGGAAGTCGTTACGCCATTCGTGCAGGTCGGAACTTACCCGACAAGGAATTTCGCTACCTTAGGATGGTTATAGTTACCACCGCCGTTTACTGGGGCTTAAATTCTCAGCTTCGCCTTGCGGCTAACCGGTCCTCTTAACCTTCCAGCACCGGGCAGGCGTCAGTCCGTATACATCGTCTTGCGACTTGGCACGGACCTGTGTTTTTAGTAAACAGTCGCTACCCACTAGTCTCTGCGGCCACCACACCCTTTCGGAGCAAGTCCTAATAAGTGGATGGCCCCCCTTCTCCCGAAGTTACGGGGGCATTTTGCCGAGTTCCTTAACCACGATTCTCTCGATCTCCTTGGTATTCTCTACCTGACCACCTGAGTCGGTTTGGGGTACGGGCGGCTTGAACCTCGCGTCGATGCTTTTCTCGGCAGCATAGGATCACCCACTTTTTATCCGCATCGTGTCTCAGCCTCAATGACTCCCGGATTTGCCTAAGAGTCGGCCTACGCACTTGCACCAGGACTACCATCGCCTGGCTTGGGCTACCTTCCTGCGTCACACCTGTTAATACGCTAACCGCACCAGCATGGGGTCGAGCGTTCGCCAAGACGGCTTCACCCCGAAGGGATCCATCCATTCCTGGTTAGGACTCTTAGCACCACTGGATTAGCTTGGGCGGTTCTTCGCCGGTACGGGAATATCAACCCGTTGTCCATCGACTACGCCTGTCGGCCTCGCCTTAGGTCCCGACTTACCCAGGGAAGATTAGCTTGACCCTGGAACCCTTGGTCTTTCGGAGGACGTGTTTCTCACACGTCTTTCGCTACTCATGCCTGCATTCTCACTCGTGTAGCGTCCACGGCTGGGTCACCCCGCCGCTTCACTCGCCACACGACGCTCTCCTACCCATCAACACGGCTGGACCACGAAGGCCTACCAAAAATGTCAATGCCACAACTTCGGTGGCGTGCTTGAGCCCCGTTACATTGTCGGCGCGGAATCACTTGACCAGTGAGCTATTACGCACTCTTTCAAGGGTGGCTGCTTCTAAGCCAACCTCCTGGTTGTCAAAGCAACTCCACATCCTTTCCCACTTAGCACGCGCTTAGGGACCTTAGTTGGTGGTCTGGGTTGTTTCCCTCTCGACTATGAAGCTTATCCCCCACAGTCTCACTGCTGCGCTCTCACTTACCGGCATTCGGAGTTTGGCTGACGTCAGTAACCTTGTAGGGCCCATCGGCCATCCAGTAGCTCTACCTCCGGCAAGAAACACGCAACGCTGCACCTAAATGCATTTCGGAGAGAACCAGCTATCACGAAGTTTGATTGGCCTTTCACCCCTATCCACAGCTCATCCCCTCAGTTTTCAACCTAAGTGGGTTCGGTCCTCCACGACGTCTTACCGTCGCTTCAACCTGGCCATGGATAGATCACTTCGCTTCGGGTCTAGGACACGCGACTGAATCGCCCTATTCAGACTCGCTTTCGCTACGGCTACCCCACTCGGGTTAACCTCGCCACGTATCGCTAACTCGCAGGCTCATTCTTCAAAAGGCACGCTGTCACCCCTACTAAGGAGGCTCCAACGGTTTGTAAGCAAACGGTTTCAGGTACTATTTCACTCCCCTCCCGGGGTACTTTTCACCTTTCCCTCACGGTACTTGTCCGCTATCGGTCATCTGGGAGTATTTAGGCTTATCAGGTGGTCCTGACAGATTCACACGGGATTTCTCGGGCCCCGTGCTACTTGGGATACTCTTCACGCCAAGAACAGGCATTTCGACTACGGGGTTCGCACCCTCTATGACCGGCCATTCAAAACCGTTCGTCTATACCCTCTTGTCACGTCGACTGCTCGGCAGAACAATCAGAAAAGTCCCACAACCCCCAACGTGCAACACCTGCCGGCTATCACACACGCTAGGTTTAGCCTCTTCCGGTTTCGCTCGCCACTACTCACGGAATCGCTTTTGCTTTCTCTTCCTGTGGGTACTGAGATGTTTCACTTCCCCACGTTCCCTCTACCCGCCCTATATATTCAGGCGGGAGTCACCAGGTACGCACGCGCCCTGGCGGGGTTTCCCCATTCGGACACCCTCGGATCAAAACTCGCTTATCAGTTCCCCGAGGCTTATCGCAGATTGCTACGTCCTTCTTCGGCTCCAGATGCCAAGGCATCCACCGTTTGCTCTTAAAGACTTGAAATCACATGAGTTGAATCGTCAAAAAATTGACTAATGATCTTTAAGATCATCTTCACGACACAAACCCGAAGGCTCATGTCGAAGATGCTCGCGTCCACTGTGTAGTTCTCAAAGTACGGGCGGAACCCACCCCAGCCACCGAAACACCGGCACCAGAACAGGCCCAAGAGGAACAAACACCAACCACACCAGTCCGAAAACCAACGCGATCAGCGCCCGGCCCCTCAGGACCCAACAGCGTGCATGTGACAGAAACTTCGAACCCGGATCATTCCAGTGGCAAGCCACGTACTAAACCCAGAAACATCGTCCCCGACACCCAGTCAAATGTTCCACCCATGAGCTACCAGCAACACACATCCGGTGTTGAACTGGCGCCTGGACACCCACAATCCCGAAAGACCATGAGATGCCAGATGCTCCTTAGAAAGGAGGTGATCCAGCCGCACCTTCCGGTACGGCTACCTTGTTACGACTTAGTCCTAATTACCGATCCCACCTTCGACGGCTCCCTCCACAAGGGTTGGGCCACCGGCTTCAGGTGTTACCGACTTTCATGACTTGACGGGCGGTGTGTACAAGACCCGGGAACGTATTCACCGCAGCGTTGCTGATCTGCGATTACTAGCGACTCCGACTTCATGAGGTCGAGTTGCAGACCTCAATCCGAACTGGGACCGGCTTTTTGGGATTCGCTCCACCTCACGGTATTGCAGCCCTTTGTACCGGCCATTGTAGCATGCGTGAAGCCCAAGACATAAGGGGCATGATGATTTGACGTCATCCCCACCTTCCTCCGAGTTGACCCCGGCAGTATCCCATGAGTTCCCACCATTACGTGCTGGCAACATAGAACGAGGGTTGCGCTCGTTGCGGGACTTAACCCAACATCTCACGACACGAGCTGACGACAACCATGCACCACCTGTTCACCAGTGTCCAAAGAGTCCCGTATTTCTACGGTGTTCTGGTGTATGTCAAGCCTTGGTAAGGTTCTTCGCGTTGCATCGAATTAATCCGCATGCTCCGCCGCTTGTGCGGGTCCCCGTCAATTCCTTTGAGTTTTAGCCTTGCGGCCGTACTCCCCAGGCGGGGAACTTAATGCGTTAGCTGCGTCACGGAAACCGTGGAATGGTCCCCACAACTAGTTCCCAACGTTTACGGGGTGGACTACCAGGGTATCTAAGCCTGTTTGCTCCCCACCCTTTCGCTCCTCAGCGTCAGTTACGGCCCAGAGATCTGCCTTCGCCATCGGTGTTCCTCCTGATATCTGCGCATTCCACCGCTACACCAGGAATTCCAATCTCCCCTACCGCACTCTAGTCTGCCCGTACCCACTGCAGACCCGAGGTTGAGCCTCGGGATTTCACAGCAGACGCGACAAACCGCCTACGAGCTCTTTACGCCCAATAATTCCGGATAACGCTTGCGCCCTACGTATTACCGCGGCTGCTGGCACGTAGTTAGCCGGCGCTTTTTCTGCAGGTACCGTCACTTTCGCTTCTTCCCTGCTAAAAGAGGTTTACAACCCGAAGGCCGTCATCCCTCACGCGGCGTTGCTGCATCAGGCTTCCGCCCATTGTGCAATATTCCCCACTGCTGCCTCCCGTAGGAGTCTGGGCCGTGTCTCAGTCCCAGTGTGGCCGGTCACCCTCTCAGGCCGGCTACCCGTCGACGCCTTGGTGAGCCATTACCTCACCAACAAGCTGATAGGCCGCGAGCCCATCCCAGACCGAAAAATCTTTCCAAACATGACCATGCGATCACATCTCATATCCAGTATTAGACACCGTTTCCAGCGCTTATCCCAGAGTCCAGGGCAGGTTGCTCACGTGTTACTCACCCGTTCGCCACTGATCCACCAAGCAAGCTTGGCTTCACCGTTCGACTTGCATGTGTTAAGCACGCCGCCAGCGTTCATCCTGAGCCAGGATCAAACTCTCCGTAAAAGAAAAAAACCACAACACCGGGAAAACGATGCCGCAGCGAGTTCGAAACTGACCAAAGAGAAAACATCATTACTGACGAATCCATAATGCCAACCCCCGGAAGGGCTGGTCTTTGATCCAAAGGAATTTCTCGCAATCCAACAAAAGTCAGACCGACGAGGAA
>NZ_JBQEOS010000002.1:0-237288 GCF_052045385.1 Microbacterium sp. 22296
CACCCCTCCGCCGTGTGCCGCGGGACGACTCCTCCGTGACACCCGTGGGGGTATGAGAGGCGTCGTCGCGCCGTGTGCCGCGCGCCGACTGCCCCGGGATGATCGGAAGGTCCCTGAGCCTGTCGAAGGGACCGGAGCACGCGGCGCGCCGGGGACGGTCAGACGTCGGCGCTGCGGTGCAACTTCACCGTGAGCGAGTCGACGAGTACGGCGATGCGGTCATCGGACGCCCACCGCCGCGCGATGCGCGCGAGAACGGCATCCAGCTCGTCCTGCTCCAGGCCGGACATGAGCTGCAGGTGTACCACCAGCTCCGGTCCGCGCAGACGCCCGGTGGGGTCGCCCGGCTCCACCGCGAGGTCGAGCACCGCCAGTTCGCCCGAGATGCTCTGCTGCAGACCCGTGAAGACCGTCGGCGACGTGTGAGCGGACTCCCACGCCTCACCCTGGGCGATCGCCCACACAGCGGGGCGGCGGATGACGAACTCCGTCTCGGATCCGGGATCGACGACGATCAGCTCGGTGTCCTCCGATGCCGCGGCCAGCGCCGTGCGTCGGCCGTCCGCGGGAACGGGGCGTGCCGTGGCATCCCAGGTCTGTAATGCCGTGACGGAGGTGAACACCGGAAGGACCTTGCGCCCGTCGGGGGCTGCAACGGTGACGATCGACAGCTCCTGGGTCTTGTCGACTTCGAGCCCGTGCGCGCCGATACTGTGATCGCCCTTCTCGGCGACGAGCGGGATCAGCAGGCGCGCCTCGCGGTAGGCGTCGACCACCGCTCGCGCGTCGCCCTCCGCTGCCCGGAACGCGAGAAGCGCCGCCAGGAGCGCCGGATCGGCCGACCCGTCGTCGCCCGAATGAGGATTGGGTGAGAAGCTGCGCCCCTCCCACGGGAGACCCGCGGAGTCGGCCCCGGCGCCGTGCGGGCCGTGGCCGTGCGGGCCGTCGTCGGGACCGTCAGTGTCCGGCGACATCCAGAGCCTCAGCGAGCGTGAACTGCCCCGCGTAGAGCGCCTTGCCGACGATCGCACCCTCGACACCCAGGGGCACGAGGTCGCGCAACGCCACGATGTCGTCCAGGCTCGACACACCGCCGGATGCCACGATCGGCTTCGGGGTGCGCTGTGTCATCTCGCGCAACAACTCGATGTTGGGGCCGCGGAGGGTGCCGTCCTTGGTGACGTCGGTGACGACGTAGCGGCTGCAGCCGGCGTCCTCGAGGCGCTCCAGCACGGTCCAGAGGTCGCCGCCGTCGCGCGTCCAGCCGCGAGCGGCCAGCGTGGTGCCGCGGACGTCGAGGCCGACGGCGATGGCCTCGCCGTAGCGGTTGATGACGTCGGCCGCCCACTCGGGGTTCTCCAGCGCAGCGGTACCGAGGTTGATACGGCTCGCGCCGCTCTCGAGCGCGGCCTCGAGCGTGCGGTCGTCGCGGATGCCGCCTGACAGCTCCACCTGCACGCCCTTGACCTGCTTGATGACCTTGCGCATCACGCCGGCGTTGCTGCCTCGGCCGAAGGCGGCGTCGAGGTCGACAAGGTGGATCCACTGCGCGCCCTGGCGGGCGAAGTCGGCAGCCGCGTCGACCGGGTCGCCGTAACTGGTCTCCGTGCCGGCCTCGCCCTGGGTCAAGCGGACGGCTTTGCCGTCGGCCACATCGACCGCCGGAAGCAGCACAAGTTCGGGCGTGGACGCGAAATCGTTCATGGCTCCTCGCACCCTTCGGCGCATCTCGCCGAGCCGGGGCACGAGGTCACACAGTAGTCGCGCGCAGCCCGTCGATCCAATTGGCGAGGAGGCGGATGCCGGCTTCCCCCGACTTCTCGGGGTGGAACTGGGTCGCGGCCAGCGGACCGTTCTCGACCGCCGCGATGAAGGGCGCACCGTACGTGCACCAGGTCACGGACGGCTGCGGGAACGGCGGGACGACGTCCAACTGCCACTCCTGGGCGGCGTAGGAGTGCACGAAGTAGAACCGCTCCCGCTCGATGCCCTCGAACAGGCGGGAACCTTCTCCCGGGGCGACGGTGTTCCAGCCCATGTGCGGCAGCACGGGTGCCCTGAGCTCGGCGACCGTGCCCGGCCACTCCCCCAGCCCAGACGTGTCGGTGCCGCGCTCGATCCCGCGCTCGAACATGACCTGCATGCCGACGCAGATGCCGAGGACCGGTCGCCCCCCGGCCAGGCGGCGGTCGATGATCTCGCCGCCGCGGCTGGCGTTCAACGAGTCCATGACCGCGCGGAACGCGCCGACGCCGGGCACGAGGAGTCCGTCGGCGTCGAGCAGCAGCGACCGGTCAGAGGTCAGACGCGCGTCGGCGCCGGCTTCGACGAGCGCCTTGACAGCGGAGTGGACGTTGCCCGAACCGTAGTCGAGGACCGCGACGACGGGCTTGGCCGTCACAGCGCGCCCTTGGTGCTCGGGATGCCGTCGACGAGGGGGTCGAGCGTCTTTGCCTGACGGAAGGCTCGGGCGAGTGCCTTGTACTCCGCCTCGGCGATGTGG
Organism: Microbacterium sp. 22296; assembly: GCF_052045385.1. Classification (NCBI taxonomy): domain Bacteria; kingdom Bacillati; phylum Actinomycetota; class Actinomycetes; order Micrococcales; family Microbacteriaceae; genus Microbacterium; species Microbacterium sp. 22296. Next base: position 2,504 of record NZ_JBQEOS010000002.1, read on the forward strand.
TGCGGGTCGCGGCCACCGAGGACGCGCACGTGCACGGTCAACCCCGCGTGGATCGAGATCGCCTCGAACGAGTGGCGCACCAGCGAGCCCGTGAAGTGGCCGCCGATGAGGTGGTGCTCGAAGCCGGCGGGCTCCCCGGTGTGCACGAGATACGGCCGACCGCTGATGTCGACCACGGCCTGCGCCAGCGCCTCGTCGAGCGGCACGAGGGCATCGCCGTACCGCGCGATGCCGGACTTGTCGCCCAACGCCTGCCGGATGGCCTGGCCGAGCACGATCGAGGTGTCTTCGACGGTGTGGTGCGCATCGATGTGGGTGTCGCCGTTGGCGCGCACGCGCAGGTCGGTCAGCGAGTGCTTCGCGAAGGCGGTCAGCATGTGGTCGAAGAACGGCACCGTGGTCTGGATGTCGCTCGCACCGCGTCCGTCGAGATCGAGCTCGAGCTCGATGTGCGACTCACTCGTCTCGCGCGTGATCGAGGCGGTGCGGGGCGTGGCGGGGCGGGTCATGATCGGGATCCTATCGAGGCGAGGGCGTCGAGGAACGCGGTGGTCTCGTCGGCCGTTCCGGCCGAGACGCGAAGGTGGTGCGGGATCCCCACGTCGCGGATGAGCACGCCGCGGTCGTAGAGCGCCTTCCAGGTCGCGGCCGGGTCGTCGACTCCTCCGAACAGCACGAAGTTCGTCCACGACTCGTGCGCCGTGTACCCCAGTGCCGACACGGTCGCGGAGAGGCGATCGCGCTGGGCGACGATCTCGTCGACCATCCCCAGCATGGTCTCGGCGTGACCCAACGCGGCGGTCGCCGCCGCCTGGGTCAACGCGCTCAAGTGGTAGGGCAGGCGCACCAGGCGGAGGGCGTCGACGAAGGCCGGGTCGGCCGCGAGATAGCCCACGCGCGCGCCGGCGAAGGCGAAGGCCTTGCTCATCGTTCGAGAGACGACCAACCGCGGCCGGCCGGGAAGGAGCGCGACGGCGGACGGCTCGTCACGGGGGGCGAACTCCTCGTACGCCTCGTCGACGATGACGACGCCGTCGGTCGCGTCGTAGACCGCCTCGATGACCTCGCGCCGGAGCGGGGTGCCCGTGGGGTTGTTGGGCGCGCAGAGGAAGACCACGTCGGGACGCTGCTCGCGCACCTGCGCGGCGGCGGACTCCGCTGTCAAGGAGAAATCGTGTTCCCGGTGACCGGCGATCCATCGCGCCCCGGTCGCGCGCGTGAGGATCGGATACATCGAGTAGGTCGGCGCGAAGCCCATCGCGGTGCGACCAGGGCCGCCGAACGCCTGCAGGATGTGCTGCAGCACCTCGTTCGAGCCGTTCGCCGCCCAGATCTGCTCGGCACCGAGGCCGTGGCCCAGATAGTGCGCGAACGCCTCACGCAGTCCCGTGAACTCGCGGTCGGGATAGCGATTGACATCGTGCAGTGCCCGGGCGACGGCATCCAGGATGTCGTCGGCGACCTCCGACGGAACGGGATGCGTGTTCTCGTTCACGTTCAGCGCCACGGGAAGCGGCGCTTGCGGTGCTCCATACGGGGTCATCCCCCGCAGATCGTCGCGAAGAGGCAGGTCGTCGAGGCGTACGGTCACCTCACCCATCGTAGGCGGCGGGCGTCTTGGCGACTCACGCGGCATGGCCGACGCGAAGAGGACGTCAGTTCGCAGGAGCGTACTCGGAGGGGATCGCGATGCGCTGACCGGCCGCCACGGAGCCTCCGGGCAGAGCGTTGAGACGGGAGATCTCGGCGACGACATCACGCGGATCGGCCGTGGGCGCGAGCTCTTCGGCGATCGACCACAGGGTGTCGCCGCTCATCACGGTGACCTCGGAGAAGGAACCGACGGACGCCCCGGCGTCGTTCGAGGCCAGCGCGGAACCTCCACCGACGATCGCGACGCCGAGAGCGATGACGAGCGGCAATGACACCAGGAAGGCGGCGACGCGGCGACCCCGCGGCGTGATGCGCAGGCGGGTGGTGGGGGCGGAGATGGCGATGCTGGTCATGGTGTGCTCCTCAGTGGGGAGAGATTCGCACCCCTCCCTCGGCCGGGAGGGCGAGGCGCGAATCTGTCTTCCGAATGTATCTTCGATACTGCGAGAGTGTCAAGACCGCGTCTGTCGGAGACGAATCGAACGCGACACGCGTGAGCTTCCGTGTGTTTCGCCTCGTCCACCGGATACGGTTTCGACACGGAGACCTCATCACCAACCTCCGACATTCGAATTTCCGCCGCCCTTCCCGCGGCGCGAGGGGAGCACCAGATGACCGACGCGACGACCGCCGGCCGCGAACGACCGCAGACGCGTCGGCGCAAGAGCCTCAGCGACAAGCAGCTCGCCATCCTCGAGGTCATCCAGCGATCGATCGCGCGGCACGGTTATCCGCCGAGCATGCGCGAGATCGGCGACGCGGTCGGCTTGAAGTCGCTGTCGAGCGTCACCCATCAGCTGAATCAGCTCGAGCTCAGCGGCTACCTGCGCCGCGACCCGGGGAAGACCCGCGCCATGGAGGTGCTGATCGACCTCCCCGGCACCGCCGCCGAGAATCCGGCCGACGCCGCGCCCTCGGTGGGCGACGCCGCCCTCGTACCCCTGGTGGGCCGCATCGCCGCGGGCGTGCCCATCACCGCCGACCAGCAGGTGGAGGAGATCTTCCCCCTCCCCCGCCAGCTCGTGGGCAAGGGCGAGCTGTTCATGCTCAAGGTCTCGGGCGACTCGATGATCGATGCGGCGATCTGTGACGGGGACTGGGTGGTCGTGCGCTCGCAGGCGAACGCCGAGAACGGCGAGATCGTGGCCGCCATGCTCGACGGCGAAGCCACCGTGAAGACGTTCCGTCGCCGCGACGGCCACACATGGCTCCTCCCCCGCAATAGTGCGTTCGAGCCCATCCTCGGCGACGAGGCCGTCGTGCTCGGCCGCATCGTGGCGGTGCTGCGCGCGGTCTGACGCCTTCGCTCACGGACGGGGACACGGGAAGTCCCCCTGGCGCGGGAATGCGGTGTGCGGCTGTCCACAGCCCGGAACGGGAGGGACACGCGGCGCAGCTATCATGACCGGACGCGCAAGAGAAGGCGAGAGCCGTGTCCTCCACTCCTTCCCCCGGCGACTCCCCGTCGGCCACCGCCGAGAGCGTCGACCATCATGCCTGGCGTCCGCGTGCGCGTCGAAGCACCCTTGTTCTCGGTGCCGCGCTGGCAGTATCCGTCGCCGTAGCGGGAGCGGGGTTCTTCTGGTTCTCCTCGCAACTGTCGGAATCGCGCTCTCGCATCACCGATCAGCAGGAACAGATCCAGCAGCAGCAGCGGCAGATCGATGAGCAGAAGGGTCTGATCGAGCGCAAAGAGCAGTTCGGCGCCGCCATGGCCGATCTCTACGCGACGATCGATCCGCTGATCGGCCTTCCGTACGCCTCAGTCGTCCCCTGGACCGAGATCGACGCTTTCGCCGGCCGCGCCTGGCAGCATCGATGGACCGCCGGCGCGCTGAGTCGAGACGTCGTCGACGTCGAGGCGTTCACCGCCCTGTTGGCCAACCGAGCGGCGGCGGCGCGTGGTCAAGCCTCGACCAATGCCACGGGAACCCCGTGGGAGGCCACCCTCGACCGCCTCGGTGGAGGATGGGTCAGCATGGCCTTCGACGAGACCGATCGCCCGTGCGGTCTCGACGCCATGGCGTGCGTCTCGGAGGGCGCCCCCTTCATCGTCCACGTCAGCGGAGACACGCGAGACGACCCCCAATTGACGGACTGGATCCGCACCGGCGTCGCCTACCACGAGTACGCGCACGTCCTGCAGTTCACCAACCCCGAAGAGACGGCGTCCGCCCTCACGGCCTTCGCCGGAGACATGGAGACCATGGCGGACTGCTACGCCCTGACATTCCTGGACGGATGGTCGCTGGAGCACGAGGTGCCCATCGACGACCTCTCGTACTGGGAGGTCAGCGTCGGATACGGCTACACCTGCGATGACGCGCAACGCCAGGTCATCCGCGACTGGGTGGGCGGACTCGGCGTGCAGAGGCGGCCCGTCGGGGCGTGACGACGGCGCCCGCTTCGCGTGTCGGAGGGGGTCCGTAGGGTGGGAGCCATGGCAGACACCCTCCCCTACGGCTCCTGGCCCTCGCCGATCACCCCCGAGTCGGTGGCGCAGTCCACCCCGCGCGTCGACGGTGCACGGATGGTCGGCGACGAGGTGTGGTGGGGCGAGTCCGTCCCCGCCGAGGCCGGCCGGGTCGCGGTGAAGCGTCGCCGCGCCGACGGTGTGATCGAGACACTCCTCCCGGCTCCCTCCAACGCCCGCTCGGCGGTCCACGAGTACGGCGGCGGAGCCTGGACCGCATCCGACGAGGGCGATCTCTACTACGTCGAGAAGACCGACCAGCGGGTGTACGCCCTGCGTCCGGGCGGTGCGGTGCGAGCCCTGACCCCGGCCGATGACGCGGCGCGACACGGCGGTCTGCGTTTCGAGCACGGCACGCTCCTGGCGGTCCGCGAGACGCACGGCGCCGGGCGCGTCCCGGCGCGAGCGATCGTGCGCATCGCGACCGACGACTCCCACACCATCGAGGTGCTCGCCGAGGGCAGCGATTTCCTCGCGCAGCCCGCCCTCAGCCCCGACGGAGGGCGCCTCGCGTGGATCGCGTGGAACCATCCCGACATGCCCTGGGACGCCACGACCCTGCGCGTCGCCGACCTCGCTTCCGGAGAGGTGCGCGACCTCGCGGGCGGCGGCGATCGTGCGCCCCTGCAGCCCGTCTGGCTCGCCGACGACGAACTGCTGTACGCCGACGATCCCGATGGCCGCTGGAACCTCTTCCGCCATCCCCTCGACGGTCGCGCACAGCCGGTCGCACCGGCGGACGCCGACACGGGCGGAGGGCTGTGGGTCCTCGGCACCCGCTGGTTCGGCGCGGCGGGCGACGGCCGTATCGTCGCGGTGCGGACGGACGGTGCCGACGAGATCGTCGAGATCGCCCCGTCGGGCGTCCGTCCGCTCGATGTACCCGTGGTGGCCGGCGCCGCCGTCGACGACGCGCGCGGCGACCGGGTGCTGATCTCGGGCGCCGACGCCGCCGGCCGCTCCGGCCTGTGGCTGGTCGACCTCGACTCCGGCGTCGTCGACCTCGTGACGGGGGGTTCCGGCCCGTGGGGTGGCGAATGGATGCCGTCTGCGCGCGCGCTCGAGACCGAGGGGCCGCACGGCCCGGTGCACGCCTTCGCCTACGCGCCCACGCATCCCGACGTCACGGCCCCCGCGGGCGAGCGCCCTCCGTACGTCGTCCTCGTGCACGGGGGCCCGACCTCCCACGTCGGCCCCGCACCGTCAGCGAAAACGGCGTTCTTCACGAGTCGTGGCATCGGCGTGCTCGACGTCAACTACGGGGGCTCCACCGGATACGGGCGCGCCTACCGCGACCGCCTCGCCGGGCAGTGGGGCGTGGTCGACGTCGATGACGTCGCCGCGGCGGCATCGGCCCTCGCCGCGGCGGGACTCGCCGACCCCGAGCGCCTCGCCGTCGCGGGCGGCTCCGCGGGCGGATGGACCGTGCTCGCCGCCGTCACCCGCACCGATGTGTTCTCGGCGGGCATCTCCCGCTACGGAGTCGGCGACGCCCGCGCCCTGGCCGAAGACACCCACGACTTCGAAGCGCGATACCTCGACGGTCTCATCGGACCGCTGCCCGAAGCGGAACAGGTGTACATCGAGCGGTCTCCGCTCAGTCGTCCCGAGCGGTTCCGCGTGCCGCTGCTGATCCTGCAGGGCACCGAAGACCGGGTGGTGCCGCCGTCGCAGGCCGAGGCGATCCGCGACGCCCTGGCTGCGCACGGCGTCCCCCACGCCTACGTGCTGTACGAGGGAGAGGGCCACGGTTTCCGCCGTGCAGAGACGGTCGTCGACTCCCTGGAGCGCGAACTCGGCTTCCTCGGCGCCGTCTTCGGCTTCGAGACCCCCGGTGTGGCGGCGCTGGAACTCGACTGATCTGCGGCCATCCCGCGCAACGGGACTGATGGGGCGACCGCACCCGCCGCCGTCCCCTGCCCAAGGCAGCCGAGAGTTCTGGTCGTCCGCCGAACCGGACGCGAAGAACCCCGCCGAACAAACGTCGGCGGGGTTCTCGCTCGCGTGTCACGCCGCGAAAGGCTCCAACTCCGCCGCGAGACGGGCGCCCACGTGGGCGTGCAGGAACGTTCCGGTCTCTCGGTGCTCCTGCGCCAGGATCAGCCCGCTCTCGTGGATGGCCGACACCAGGTCGCCGCGGTCGTACGGAACGACCGCCTGCACCTCTACCGCCGGAAGGGGCAGGGCCTCTTCGATGGCGGCGCGCAGCTCGTCGATCCCCTCTCCGGTGCGGGAGGAGACGAACTTCGCCTTCGGCGCGAGACCGCGAAGAACGAGCCGGTCATCATCGGTGACCAGGTCGGCCTTGTTGAAGACCACGATCTCCTGACCGAAGTTCGCGTCGACGTCGCCCATCACATCGCGCACCGTCATCAGCTGCGCAGCCGGGTCGGGGTGCGAGGCGTCGACGACGTGCAGGATGACGTCGGCGTCGCCGACCTCCTCGAGGGTCGAGCGGAAAGCCTCGACCAGCTGGTGCGGAAGGTTGCGCACGAAGCCGACCGTATCGGTGAGGGTGTAGACGCGACCGTCACTCGTCTCAGAGCGACGGACCGTGGCATCCAGCGTGGCGAACAGGGCGTTCTCGACGAGCACGCCGGCGCTGGTGAGGCGGTTCAGCAGACTCGACTTGCCGGCGTTGGTGTAGCCGGCGATGGCGACCGAGGGGATCGTGTGGCGCTTGCGCTCGGCACGCTTGGCCTCGCGCGCGGGCGCGAAGTCGCGCAGCTGCTTGCGCAACAGCGCCATCTTCGTGCGGATGCGCCGACGGTCGAGCTCGATCTTCGTCTCACCCGGCCCGCGCGAGCCCATGCCCGCCCCGCCCGCGCCGACCTGTCCACCGGCCTGACGCGACATCGAGTCACCCCATCCGCGCAGACGCGGGAGGAGGTACTCGAGCTGCGCCAGCTCGACCTGCGCCTTGCCCTCGCGACTCTTGGCATGCTGGCTGAAGATGTCGAGGATGACCGTCGTGCGGTCGATCACCTTCACCTTCACGACATCTTCGAGCGCGCGCCGCTGGCTCGGTGCGAGTTCGGTGTCGGCGATCACGGTGTCCGCGCCGACCGCGGCGACGATGTCGCGCAGCTCGGCCGCCTTGCCGCGTCCGACATAGGTCGCGGGATCCGGATGGGGTCGACGCTGCAGCACGCCGTCGAGCACGACCGCGCCGGCCGTCTCGGCCAGGGCCGACAGCTCCCGCAGCGAGTTCTCGGCATCCGCCTGCTCGCCCTGGGGGTGCACGCCCACGAGCACGACGTTCTCGAGGCGCAGCTGGCGGTACTCGACCTCGGTGACGTCTTCGAGCTCGGTGGAGAGTCCGGCGACGCGGCGGAGCGCGGCGCGCTCCTCGCGGTCCCACTGGTCGCCGTCGGCATCGCCGCCGTAGGCGGTGGTGGCATCCTGGAGCGCCTGCGCTGCACCGAAGACCCGGACCCCGCGATGCGCTTCGGCGCGCGAGAGCACGCGGTCCACCGGGTCGACCGGCGACGCGTCGATGCTCGGGGGTGTGGTCTGTTCGGTCATGTGTTCCTTTCGGCCGCGGACCCTGCCGCGGCGGTGATCTCGGTGTTCTGGCACTTTATCCGTCCCGACGCCCGAGGGGCCGGTCGGATATCCTGGCGTGATGGGGAGCGAGCACTACTTCAGCGCGTCGCCGTCGAGTCCCGAGCAGCTCCGTCGCATCCGTGTGACACTCGCCGGTCGTGAGCTCGAGGTGGTCACGGCGGGCGGCGTCTTCAGTCCCGATCACGTGGATGCCGGAACCTCGGTGCTGCTCGCCAACACCCCTCCCCCTCCCGCCGGCGGGCACTTCCTCGACCTGGGGTGCGGGTGGGGTCCGATCTCGCTGTCGCTGGCGCTCGCCTCACCGCACGCGACCATCTGGGCGGTCGACGTCAACGAGCGTGCTCTCGATCTCGTGAGACGCAACGCGCAGACGTATGGCCTCACGAATGTCAACGCCGTGCGCCCCGAGGATGTTCCCGCCGAGATCTCGTTCCGCACCATCCGCTCGAACCCGCCGATCCGCGTGGGCAAGAGCGAGTTGCACGGCATGCTGCAGCAGTGGATCCCCCGCATGTCGGAGCGTTCGGACGGGTGGTTCGTCGTGCAACGCAACCTGGGTTCGGACTCCCTCCAGCGGTGGCTCGCCGCGACCTTCGTCGACGGCTACAGCGTGCAGCGGGCCGCGACCGGCCGCGGGTTCCGCGTGATCCGCGTCCGCCGCCACGGCTCGCCGCCGAGCGAGCCCATCGACATCATCGCCTGACGGTCACCGCGACGCAGGTCTGGAGCAGGGATGCCGAGGTCGCACGTTCGGTACGAGGTCACGCGCTCGGGCGGTCTCCGTCGCCGTGATCTCGAGCCGATTTCGCGACCTCGACCCGAAGCCGGGAGGGCGACACCTCAGGCGAGCGCGACCTCGCCGGTGAACACCAAGGACGCGGGGCCTGACAGGAACACCCGCCCGCCGGACACGCGCACGCCGAGGGTACCGCCCGGGGTGTCGACCACCCAGTGATCGGGGGCAGCCGGACCCGCCCAGTGCCGCACGGCGAGCGCGGCCGCGGCCACGCCGGTGCCGCAGCTCAGCGTCTCGCCGACGCCGCGCTCGAACACCCGGAGGCGGATCGCACCGACACCGTCGCGCACGAGCGGATCGGCCGGGACGACGAACTCCACGTTCGCGCCGTGCCGAGGAGCGGGGTCGAGCACCGGCTGATACGCGAGATCGAGACCGTCGAGTTCAGCGTCGGACGACAGGGCGACGACCACGTGCGGGTTGCCCACGTCGATGCCGACGCCCGGGCGTGCCACCGACAGCCCCTTCGCGCGGACGAGGGTCTCATCGGCATCCACCGCGAAGACCCCGAGGTCGACCTCGAAACCGCGGTCGCTGCGGGTGAGCGTCTTGACACCGGCGCGGGTGCCGATGCGCAAGCCCTCGTCGATCGACGCGAGGCCGGTGTCGGTGAGATACCGCGCGAAGACGCGGGTGCCGTTGCCGCACATCTCGGCCTCGGAGCCGTCGGCGTTGCGGTAGTCCATGAACCACTCGGCACCGGATGCCGCGGCATCCGCGCCCTNACGCGGAGCAGTCCGTCGGCACCGATTCCGAAGTGACGGTCGCACAGGGCCGCGATCTGCGCGTCGGAGAGGTCGAGCTCTCCGTCGGGATCGGCCACCACCACGAAGTCGTTGCCGGTGCCGTGGCCCTTGGTGAACGGGAGAGTCGCCATGCGTCCAGTCTAGGGAGCGGCTCGCCGTGGTCGCTCGGTCGACGCGAGCGGGAGCAGTACCGACGACGAGGCGTGTCCCGGAGCGGCTCCTCTCCGAGCGACCGCCCCGCCCTGTCCCGACGGACGGGGCGACGGCGGTCGGCTCGCGGGGAGCGCGAAAGGACGGACCCGGTCCGTCAGGCGCCGTCCCGTCCCCCGGCGGCGAGACGAGCCGCATCCACGCGGCGTGCGTCGACCCATGCGGCTCCGACGTAGCGCCGGAACCACGACACCTGGCGGCGCGCGTACCGCCGGGTGAGCGACTGCGTCTGGGCGATGGCCTCCTCACGCGTCAGCCCGCCGTGGAGGTGCGCGAGAGCCTGCGCGTAGCCGATCGCCCGCCCGGCGGTCACCCCCCGCTCGAGGCCGTCCGCGCGCAACGCCTGAACCTCGTCGACGAGCCCCCGCTCCCACATGCGCTCGACACGGGCGTCGAGCATCGGCACGAGCTCGTCCCGGTCGATCGCGGTGGCGACGATGCGCGTGCGCGGATGCCAGAACTCCGGCGCGTCCGGAAGCGCCCCGCCGTGCGTCTCACCGCCCTGCGCCAGGACCTCCAGGGCCCGCACTACACGGCGTCCGTTGCGCGGGTCGATGCGCCCGGCCGCGACCGGGTCGGCGTCGCGCAGTCGCGCGTACAGAGCGCCCGCCCCCTCGGTCTCCAGCTCCGCCTCCAACCGGGCGCGCAGGGCTTCGTCGCGCGGGGGGAAGCGGAAGTCCCACAGCACGCTCGAGACGTACAGTCCCGACCCCCCGACGAGGATGGCGTCCGCGCCGCGGGCATGGATGTCGCCGACGGCCGTGCGGGCGGCATCCTGATACCAGGCGACCGCGGCCTCATCGGTCACGGCGAGGGCGTCGAAGAGGTGATGAGGGATGCCGCGGCGCTCGGCGACCGCGATCTTGGCGGTGCCGATGTCCATGCCACGGTAGAGCTGCATCGCGTCGGCGTTGACGATCTCGGCGGGGCGCCCGCGGGCAGCCAGTGCGTCGGCGAGGTCGAGCGAGAGGCCGGTCTTGCCGGTCCCCGTCGCGCCGACGACCGCCCAGAGGACCGGCGCGGTCACACGCCGGCGCGGAGGGTGGGAAGACCGAGCGATACCGCGCGCGGCGCGCCGCTCTCGCCGACCGGCACGGGCACGCCGCACGACTCGGCCTGCGCGCGATCCCAGGCGTCTCCCGCGCGCGTGCGACGGATCCGCAGGGGCGCGCCGTCGGGTGAGTCGGCGAGCAAGTGGAAGGGCGCGGCATGCGTGACCGTCGCCGAGACCACGTCGCCGGGTCGCGGCACGGGGGTCCCCGCGGGCACCTCGACGTGCACGAGCCGGTTGTCTTCGGCACGGCCGGTGAGGCGGTGCGTCTCGGCGTCCTTCTTGCCCTCGCCCGCCGAGATGAGCACCTCGAGGGTGCGACCGAGCTGCGTGCGGTTCTCTTCGGCGGAGATCCGGTCCTGGAGGGCGGTGAGTCGCTCGTAGCGTTCCTGCACGACGGCCTTCGGTACCTGGTCGGCCATCGTGGCCGCCGGGGTGCCCTCGCGGATCGAATACTGGAAGGTGAAGGCGCTCGAGAAGCGGGAGGCCTCCACCACGCGCAGGGTCTCTTGGAAGTCCTCCTCGGTCTCGCCGGGGAAGCCGACGATGATGTCGGTCGTGATCGCCGCGTTCGGGATGCGCTCGCGCACACGGTCCAGGATGCCGAGGAACTTCTCACCGCGGTACGACCGGCGCATCGCCTTGAGGATGCGGTCGGAGCCGGACTGCAGCGGCATGTGGAGCTGCGGCATGACGGCCGGGGTCTCCGCCATCGCGGCGATGACGTCGTCGGTGAAGGCCGCGGGGTGGGGGCTCGTGAACCGGATGCGCTCGAGGCCCTCGATCTCCCCCGCGGCGCGCAGCAGCTTGCCGAAGGCGAGGCGGTCGCCGAACTCCACGCCGTAGGAGTTCACGTTCTGTCCGAGCAACGTGACCTCGATCGCGCCGTCGTCGACGAGCAGACGGATCTCGCTCAGGATGTCGCCCGGGCGACGATCCTTCTCTTTGCCGCGCAGGCTCGGCACGATGCAGAACGTGCAGGTGTTGTTGCACCCCACGGAGATCGACACCCAGCCGCTGTGGATCGAATCCCGCTTCGTGGGAAGGGTGGACGGGAAGATCTCCAGCGACTCGAGGATCTCGAGCTCGGCCTCGCCGTTGTGCCGGGCGCGCTCGAGCATGCCGGGAAGCGACCCCATGTTGTGCGTGCCGAAGACCACGTCGACCCACGGCGCCTTCTTCTGGACGGCCTCTTTGTCCATCTGGGCCAAGCAGCCGCCGACGGCGATCTGCATCCCCTCGTGCGCGTCTTTGCGCGACTTGAGGTGGCCGAGGGTGCCGTACAGCTTGCCCGCCGCGTTGTCGCGGACGGCGCACGTGTTGATGACGACGACGTCGGCCTCGACGCCCGCATCGGCCCGCACGTACCCGGCGCTCTCCAGCGAACCGGAGAGACGCTCGGAATCGTGGACGTTCATCTGGCATCCGAAGGTGCGGACTTCGTAGGTACGTGGACCCTGCGCGCCCTGCGCGGCGGAGGACGGTGCGATCAGCGTCGGGGAGGAAACGGGGGTGGTCATGATGCGTGCAAGTCTAAGCGGCCCACTCCGGGGCCGCACGGGTCGTCGGGCCCCCGCCCGGGCGTCCCCGTGGCGCGATCCGAGCAGAAGCCTGCGTGCACCGGACGTCCCCTGCGCGACCGCGGCGATAGCGTGGACAGACGGGTGCCAGGGGGAAGCATGGACAGCGACCGGAGGACGCTGCGCTCGGTGGAAGCGATCGGCGCGGATCGGGATGCAGGGGCGTGGGCGGCGCGCGTCCTGGACGGACATTCACTGGTCGTGGCGGGTCCGCGCGGGAGCGGCCGGAGCCACCTGTTGCGCGGGATCACCGCGGAGATCGAGCGCCTCGGCGGTCGGGCCGTCGTCCTCCATACCGCATCGGCTCTCTCGCAGCAGCCGTTCGGTGCTGTCCACGCCGCCGCCGAGCCCGCGCTCGCGATGCTGCGGACGCCCTCGGAAGACGGCGCGGGCATGGACGGCGTGCTCATCGTCGACGACATCGAACTCCTGGATGCCGAGTCGGCGCGGGCGATCGCCCGGTCCGTGGCATCCCGGAGACTCACCGCCGTCCTCGCTCAACGAACCCCCCGTCCGCGGGATGTCGGAACGGACGACGCCGCGGACGGCGCGCGTCGCGGCCTGCGGGATCTCTGGGTCGAGGGGTTGGCGCGACGCGTCGATCTCACCGAGCTGGCTGACGAGGACGCGTTCCGGCTCATCGACGTCTTCCCCGACGCGGGACTCCTCGACAGCCCCACACGCGCGGCGCTCGTGTGGCGCGCCGACCGCTCGAGGGCGCTCCTGCGACGCCTCGTCCTGCACGCCATCGCGGACGCACGGGCTGGTCGCGATCCGCTGGAGTCGTTCCGCACGATCGCCCCGCACAGCCGACTCGCCGTCGCACTCGAACGCCACATGTCCGAGATGCCCGTCGACGATCTCGAGAGCCTCGCCGTCATCAGTCGTCTCGCTCATCTCGAGACCGCCGTGGCGACCCGATTCTTCGACGTCGACAGCCTCCACGCGCTGACGGCGCGTGGCCTCGTGCACGCAGACCGCTCGCCGCAGCGCCGCCTCACCGCGAACGACCTCATCGCCCAGGAGGCGAGGCGTCGGCTGGGCGCTTCCCACGTCGAAGCCCTCGTCGACGCCGTGGGCCGACGGATGCTGGCCGAGTGCGACGAGTGGTGGAGCCCCGCCGTCGCCGTGACGGTCGCCCGACGCTGGCACCGTCTCGGGCCGGAGCGCTCGGGCGAGGCCGCCCACCCGCCGGCGGTCCGGGCACGCATCGCCCTGGACGCGGCGCGCGAGGCGAACGATCGCGGCGACGCGGCACACGCCGCCGCCTACGCGGCGCGGGGGCTGAGATCGGCGGACGTCCCCGCGCTCCGCGTCGAAGCGGAACTCGCCGCCCGCGCTCGCGTCACGGTCGACGGCGAGGCGGACGACGGCGGCAACGTCGACACGCGCCGCCGGATGGCGCGAGGCAGGGCCAAAGACGACGGGTACGAGCGGCGCGGAGAGACATCCCCCGACCGGACTCTCGCGGACTCCCGCGTCGACGATCTGCTCACCCATGCGTCACGCGAGGGCGCGCGGCTGGAGTGGACCGCAGCGGCCGAGGCCGCGGGACGCGCTGTCGCGGAGGTGTCCGCGTCACCGGCGGCACGCCTGCGCGCTCTCGTGGCAGCGGGCACCGCCGAGACCATCTCCGGCTGCTGGCGGCGGGCGCGTGTCTACTATCGCGCCGCGGAGCGCATGCTCGATGCGCGACACATCACCGATGGGCTCCTCGCCCGCGACCGGCTTGCGGCGCTCATATCGATGCTGGCGGGTCACCAGATCGCCGGAGCCGACGGCGCCGCCGTGCACGCCCGCCTCGAACGCGAACTGGCGCGAACCGCACGCGAGGGCGACGGGGCGGAACTGCCCCTGGCAGGGGCGGCGGCGGCGATCGCTTTCGCCGGAGCGGGGCGGGCCGCGGAGTCGCGCCGCGAGCTGGCATCGGCGATGTCGCGCACGCCATCGACCGTCCCCGATGTCGATACGACGTTGATCGAGCTGAGCGTCGCCGAGGAGCTCGCGTTGGCAGGCGGGTTCGACGACGCCCGCGCGATCCTCGCGCGTCTGGACGACCGCGGCATCCCTCTGCTGCGCCGCAGCAGCCTCTACGTGCAGACGACGATCCTCGCGGCCGAAGGACGCCACGATGCCGCCCGTGTCGCGGCCCGCGGCGCTGCCGAGCTGACGCGGGGACGCTCCGCGGCAGCCCTGCGCATTCGCGACCTGTTCCGATTGACCGCCCTGGGGGCCGCGAGCGAAGACGAGGTCGACGAGCTCGTGCAACTCGCCGCGACGACCGACCTGCCCCTGGCGGCCGAAGCGGTCCGGCGCGCGTCGGCACGATCGACGGCCGAGGAGGAACTCCCCGTCGACGAGCTCCGGCTGCACGCGCTGTGGTCGACGCGTGAGGTGAGCCGGCAGCATTCCGACGCGGTGATCGACTTCCCCCGCCCGCCGGAGCTCGGCATGGCGACGGGCGAACTGACGGCTCGCGAACACGAGATCGCGTTGATGGCCGACGAGGGGCTCACGAACCGCGAGATCGCGACACGGCTGTTCCTGTCGGTGCGAACGGTGGAGTCGCACATCTACCAGGCGCGGGCGAAGGTGGGTGCCGCGTCTCGCAGGGAGCTGGGACGGATGGTGGCCGCTCAGGCGGACCGGGCGCGGACGACGACGCGGTCGACGGCCGCGGCAGACGAGCGGGACCCGACGATGATCCATGGACCGCGCGTCGGTTCGCCCCCGAGCGGGAGGGCGACGGCCGCGGCAGACGGGCGGGACCCGACGACCTCCCGGTCGACGGCCGCGGCAGACGGGTAGGACCCGACGCCGGGCCATGAACCGTCCGTCGTGTCGCCCACGAATGGGCGGGCGACGGCGCTCCCCCGCCGACCGGAGGCGATGTCGCACCTCACTCGTCGGGAGTGAAGCGCACCCCGGAGGCGGGACGGGCGAACGACCGAGAACGGCCGATGCCCGCTTCCGCCAGGGCGGAGCGAGCCGCCGTCAGAGCGACCGACGAGGGATAACCCCGGCGACCCAGTTGTCCTGCCAGGCGGCGGAGCGCCGCCTCGTACTCCGCGCCCTCGACCGCGCGCACCTTCGATCGGGCGAACTCGAGTGCACGTTCGGCATCGTCATCGGGCAGCGCAGCGAGCGCCGCCTCCGCGACGTCTCGCGGGATGCCGCGTTTGCGCAGTGTCTCGGCCACCGCTCGGCGACCCTCGCCCCGCTTCTCGACCGCCGACATCGCCAGCTGCTCGGCGAACGTGGCATCGTCGAGGTACCCGAGATCGACGAAGCGGTCGACGATCTGGTCGGCGAGCACGTCATCGGCGCCTTCCGTGCCACGCACCACGGCGCGAGCTTCGGAGAGCGACAACGACCTCGACCGCAGCTTCCGCAGGAGCACTGCCTCGGCGTGCTGCCGTATCTCATCCGCCGATGCGACGTCGTCGGAGCCGCCGTCGTCGTGCGGCGCAGAGGGATCTGCGCCGCCGACGCGCGGGCTGGACACGTCGTCAACAGCGTCGAGGTCTCGAAGCGGCCGAAGGCGGGGGCGCCTCGCGGCAGGCCCACCCAAGGCATCGGCGGCGGCACCTCCCGGACCATCACCGGGGTCGCGCGCGAGCGACGGATGCGTGGAGGACGAGCGGCCACGGGAGCCGAACAGGGGAATGACCGGTGCGATGGCATCGACCCCGCCAGAACGCGGCAGGCCGTGAAGGACTCCCGCGCTCTGCCCGGACCCGCCCGACACCCCGTCGGACCCGTGGTCGTCACGCACCCCGTCGGACCCGTGGAGGTCACGCACTCCGGTCGACCCGTGGAGGTCACGCACCCCGTCGGACCCGTGGTCGTCGCCCGCCNGAGCGGGCGACGACCCGAACCGTTACCGTCGTCCGTCATCACGCCGGGCGACGTGCGGCCAGCTCGTCATCAGCGGGACCGGCCTCGACCGCCGCGACAGGAACCACGCCGATGCCCAGCTTGGTTTTGATCTTCGTCTCGATCTCGACCGCGATGTCGGGGTTCTTGATGAGGAAGTTGCGGGCGTTCTCTTTGCCCTGGCCGAGCTGCTCGCCGTCGTAGGTGTACCACGCACCGGACTTCTTGACGATGCCGTGCTCGACACCGAAGTCGATCAGGCTGCCCTCTCGGGAAATGCCGACTCCGTAGATGATGTCGAACTCGGCCTGCTTGAACGGCGGGGCCATCTTGTTCTTGACGACCTTGACGCGGGTGCGGTTACCCACTGCCTCGGTACCGTCTTTGAGGGTCTCGATACGGCGGATGTCGAGACGCACCGACGCGTAGAACTTGAGCGCTTTTCCGCCGGCGGTGGTCTCGGGCGAGCCGAAGAACACACCGATCTTCTCGCGAAGCTGGTTGATGAAGATCGCCGTCGTCTTGGTGTTGCTCAGGCCACCGGTGAGCTTGCGGAGGGCCTGCGACATGAGGCGGGCCTGCAGACCGACGTGCGAGTCGCCCATCTCGCCCTTGATCTCGGCCTCGGGGACGAGCGCCGCGACGGAGTCGATGACGACGAGGTCGATCGCGCCCGAGCGGATCAGCATGTCGGCGATCTCGAGGGCCTGCTCGCCGGTGTCGGGCTGCGACACGAGGAGGGCGTCGATGTCGACGCCGAGCTTCTTGGCGTACTCGGGGTCGAGCGCGTGCTCGGCATCGATGAACGCCGCGATGCCGCCGTTGCGCTGCGCATTGGCGATGGCGTGCAGCGTCAGAGTCGTCTTACCCGACGACTCCGGTCCGTAGATCTCGATGATGCGACCGCGCGGCAGCCCGCCGATCCCCAGCGCGGCGTCGAGGGCGATGGATCCCGTGGGGATGGTCTCGATCGGGGCGCGCTCGTCGCTGCCCAGTCGCATGACCGAGCCTTTTCCGAACTGACGGTCGATCTGGGCGAGGGCCGACTCGAGGGCCTTCTCGCGCTCTGCGGGTGAGGGCATGACATCTTCTTTCTGCTCGCGTTCCGGTCGCCTATAGGCTGTCGGGCCCCCCACCGACGGTGGGACAATCCGACAAGGCGTTCAGGTGTCGTTCGACGTTCTTCACGTTAGGGAGGGGCTCCGACATTGGTGTCGGAGCGTTGCCCGGATCGGGGAGGAACGCGTCGCTTCGCCTGCTGTGAAGGAGCCTACGCGCGTATCGAACGTAGTTTCGAGGACACGCCGGGAACTAATGTACGAATGTCCTCGATACGGCCGCTCTCCCGACTCCGACGGACGCCCGCCCGTGGCGAAGCCCGTGCGGCCGAGGCCCAGGTCGGGTGCGGGAGGCTCTGTCGAGCGCCTACGGGTCCGTCAGGAACGACGCGGTTCCAGCCGGCCGACACCGTAACGGCGCTCGTCGGGCACGTCGGTCTCTTCACACAGCGCCAGCCAGACCTCGCGCGGATCCACGCCCGCGGCCAAGGCATCGACGCTGGTTCGACCTCCGACCGCGGAGAGGACCAGATCGGTCAGCAGCGAACCTCCGCGCGCGCCGAACTCGTCGGCGATGGCGCGATCGAACTCGCTACGGCGCATCTTCGGAACGGATCAGCGCAGCGACAGCTCGGGCTCGACCGACGCCACGAGCTCGTCGGGGACCACGTCGGGGAAGGTCTGAAGACCCTCGAGCACCGACAGACGATCGCCGACCTGGCGCATGATGGTCGAGATGGGGACGTCGAGGGCCTCGGCCACGGAGGCGAGGATCTCGCTGGAAGCCTCTTTCTGACCACGCTCGACCTCGCTGAGGTAGCCGAGAGCCACACTCGCGCGGCTGGCGACCTGGCGGAGGGTGCGCCCCTTCTGCTGGCGGAGGTCACGCAGGACTTCGCCGATCTCTTGACGAACCAGGATCATTTGGGGGCCCTCCTCACTGCTGATTCCGTCGTCGCCCGGGTGGACGACTGTGAAACACCGTCTGTGGTCACCCTAATGCCGCGCGCTGTGCACCGGATGGGAATCGCTGGACGAAACCACGATGTGCGATCATTTGTTCCCGCGGTCCGCCGTGATGCGATGTCGGCGGCTGTTCGCCGCGATGCCGAGGCGTCACAGTGCGGCCAACGCACGTCGGATCGCGAGATGGGCGGTCTCGCGACGGATGCGTTCCCTGTCCCCCGCGATGACCAACGAGTCGACGCGGGTACCCAGCGGTGTCGATACGGCGATGTGCACAGTTCCGACGGGCTGACCGTCTTGCTCGTCGGGGCCCGCGACCCCGGTCGTGGCGATTCCGACGTCGGCGGCGACCCCGTCCCGGCCGAGCACGTCGCGCACGCCGCGCGCCATCTGTCGGGCGACACGGGGATGCACCGCACCGTGGGCGTCGAGGAGTGCCTGATCCACGCCCAGCACCCCGTGCTTCAGGTCGGTCGCGTAGGCGACGATTCCCCCGCGCACCGCGCGCGATGCGCCGGGGACGTCGACGAGAGACGAGATGACGAGGCCGCCGGTGAGGGACTCGGCAACGGCGATCGTCCACCCGAGCTCCCTCAGACGGTCGAGCAGCAGCCCGGCGCTTTCTCGGGGCGTTCGCACGACGGTTTCGTCGAAGTCCTCGGGGATCTCGTCGATCACCGGCGCCGGCGCTTCCGCGAGGCACGCACCTCGGTCACGAGGTAATCGATGCCCGACGCGATCGTCAGGACCACCGCGATCGTCATCGTCACCACGCTCGCCCACCACACGGCGCTCTGCCACGCTGCCGCATCCGACAGGCTGGCCAGCGGAAGGAGCGCGATGGACAGGGCGATGGATTGGAAGACCGTCTTGAGCTTGCCCATCCACGCGGCAGCCAGAACGTGATCGCTGACGACGATGAAGCGGTAGACGGTGATGCCGATCTCGCGCACGAGCACGACGATCGTGACCCACCAGGGGAGCTCGCCGAGAAGCGAGAGGCCGACGAAGGCGACCCCCGTGAGGACCTTGTCGGCGATGGGGTCGAGGAGCTTGCCGAGGTCGCTGACGATGTCGTACCGGCGCGCGATGTAGCCGTCGACGCCATCGGTGGCGATGGCCACGATGAACAGGACCGCCGCCGCCCACCGCAACCCGCCATCGGCGCCCGCGTCGGCCAGGAGCATCCAGAGGAAGATCGGGGCGCACAGGATGCGCGCGATCGTGATCGCGTTGGGCAGTTGCGGGTGCACGGCCATCAGTCGCGTCCCGTCAGCTGCCACGCGTCTTCCGAACCCTCGTCGTCGTCGTCGTCGCCGACCACCGGGAGACCGTCGAACTGCGCCTCGATGGGGTCGTCACCGTAGCGGTCGTCGGACGCCGGGGTCGCCGGCGCGGACGGGGTGTCGTCGCCGCGCAGGCGAGCCATCACCGCCGGTAGCTGTTCGTTGGTGACGAGCACGTCTCGTGCCTTCGACCCTTCCGACGGACCGACGATCTCGCGAGATTCGAGGAGGTCCATCAGACGTCCGGCCTTTGCGAAGCCGACGCGGAGTTTGCGCTGCAGCATCGAGGTCGACCCGAACTGGGTCGACACGACGAGCTCGGCGGCGGCGAGCAGCAGCTCGAGGTCGTCTCCGATGTCGGCGTCGATCTCCTTCTTCTCGGCCGCGGCCTGCACATCTGAGCGGTACTCCGGCCGCGCCTGCTGCGTGACGTGGGCGACGACCTTCTCGATCTCCTGCTCGCTCACCCACGCACCCTGCACGCGCAGCGCTTTGGAAGCGCCCATCGGAAGGAACAGCCCGTCACCCTGACCGATCAGACGGTCGGCGCCCGGCTGGTCGAGGATGACGCGGGAGTCGGTGACGCTGGTCACCGCGAACGCGAGACGAGAAGGGACGTTGGCCTTGATGAGGCCCGTCACGACGTCGACCGACGGGCGCTGCGTCGCCAGGACCAGGTGGATGCCACTGGCTCGGGCGAGCTGCGTGATGCGCACGATCGAGTCCTCGACGTCGCGGGGGGCGACCATCATGAGGTCGGCGAGCTCGTCGACGACCACGAGGAGGTAGGGGTAGGGCTTGAGGACGCGCTCACTGCCCACCGGCAGCTTCAGCTCACCGGCGACGACGGCCCGATTGAAGTCGTCGATGTGGCGGAAGCCGAACGACGCGAGGTCGTCGTAGCGCATGTCCATCTCTTTCACGACCCACTGCAGCGCCTCGGCCGCCTTCTTCGGGTTGGTGATGATGGGCGTGATGAGGTGCGGGACACCGGCGTACGAGGTCAACTCGACGCGCTTGGGGTCGATGAGCACCATGCGCACGTCGGACGGCTTCGCCCGCATGAGCAGGCTCGTGATCATCGAGTTCACGAAACTCGACTTGCCGGAGCCGGTGGAACCGGCGACCAGCAGGTGAGGCATCTTCGCGAGGTTGGCCACGACGAACCCGCCGCCGACGTCTTTGCCGACCCCGATGGTCATGGGGTGGGTCGAGGCGGTGGCGGCGTCCGATCGGAGAATGTCACCGAGCGTGACGATCTCGCGGTCGGCGTTGGGGATCTCGACACCGATGGCGCTCTTGCCCGGGATAGGGGCGAGGATGCGCACCTCGTTCGAGGCGACGGCGTAGGCGATGTTGTTGGTCAGCGCGGTGATGCGCTCGACCTTGACGCCGTGACCCACCTCGATCTCGTACTGCGTGACCGTCGGACCACGCGAGAACCCCGTGACGCGGGCGTCGACCTTGAACTGCTGCATCACGCTCTCGATGGCCGCGACGACCGCGTCGTTGGCGGCCGATCGCGCCTTCGGCGGCGTGCCGCTGGCCAGGGCGGTCACCGCCGGCAGGCGGTAGTTGGCCGCCGGCGGTGCACCGGCGTTGTCACCGCCGAGTCCGGATATGCCGGGCAGATCGTCGTCGTCGACGCTGTCGTCGACGGGCGAGTCGTCGTGGAGGCCGCGACCGGACGCCGCCGCCTGGAGCACGCGCGGGTCGAAGACCTCGGTGACCGCGTCGGGAGCCGGGGGCCGGGGCGGCGGCGTCACGGACGGTGTCGACACGCGTGATGTCGCGGGCTCGGGGGCGACGACGGCCGACTCGAAGCCCCCCTGCGGTGTCCCCGGCGACAGCAGCGTCGTGAGGTCGTCGGACCCGAGGGCGCCGTCGGTGTCTTCTTCGCGTCCCGAGCGGTTGCGCCGCCACCACGGCAGCGACTTCTCGGCGGGCGAGTCGTCGTCATCGTCGACGGGGAGCGCCTTGGTGGCCGGATCGGGACGCTCGGTGCGTTCGACGCCGAACATCCACGCGTAGAGCTCGCCCAGACGACGACCGATGCGGTTGGGCGGCGTCTTGGTGAGGATGAGCACGCTCAGCACCGCGAGCACGGACAGCGCGACGTAGGCGCCGACGTCGGTGAGCACCAGCGCGAGGGGCTCGCCGACGATCCAGCCGGCGATGCCGCCGGCCGTGCTCAGTGCGGGCAGGCCGCCTTCGTTGGGGACGGGACGCGCGCCCGCGACGTGCAGGAAGCCGGCGAGCGTCACGACGAACAAGCCGAAGCCGATCCCCACCCGCCCGTTGTCGTGGACGGACGCCGGGTGGCGGAAGAGCCACCCCGCGAGAAGGAGCAGCAGCACCGGCAGCACGAACGCGACGCGGCCCACGAGGGCGCCGAAGCTGTAGGCGCTGATGAGCGCAGCCGCATCCGTCCCGATAAAGAACCACTCCACGACGGCGCCGATCACGGCCAGCACGACGAGGAAGAAGGGGAACCCGTCACGACGCTGATCGCGCTCGAGGGTCTCGGGGCCGAACGCGCGGAACATGCCGCCCACGCCGTGGGCGACCGCCATCCAGGCGCGCACGGCTACAGCGGGCTTCTCGGGCTCATCGACATAGCGTTTGGGCGCGGGAGCAGGAGCCTTCGACCGCGTCGACCCCTTCGCGGGGGCGCGGCCGCCGGACGGGGACGAGGTACGAGCCATTCCTCCACGGTAGGCGGCACCTCCGACATTCGCCCGCACCGACGCGGGGTTCAGCGCAGCCGCTTGACCATGGCGTCGCGTCCGATCCCGCGGCGGACGACCGCGAAACCCTCCGACCGGTACAGCGAGACCGCGTAGTTGTCGCGCTCGACGCTCAGGCTGATGCGCGCGTAGCCTTCGCCGCGGGCATGGTCGGTGAGCCGCCGCAGCAGGGCGCGGCCGAGTCCGTGGGCCCTCCAGACCGGCCGAACGCCGATGATCAGTTCGGGGACGCCGGTGCCCACCCATCCGAAGCCGGGCTCGTCACGGGGCAGCATGCGGTACCACGCGGCACCCACCGGCTCGCCGCCGGGAGACTCGGCGACGAAACCGGCGTCGCCGGGACGGAGCCAGCCGGCGATGTACCTGCTGTACTCCGGACTGCTGATGATCTCGTGGCGCGGACGCGCGGCACCGGCACGCCAGTTGGCGGCCTCGACGGCCATGTCGGCCAAGAACACGCCGTCGGACCGGAGAGCCGCGCGAATCGGGAGAGCGGGCATGCCCGCATGATATCGACATGCGCCGCTCCGGACGGAACGGCGGGATCCGCGAGCCCGTCGCGCCCTCGGAGAGCCCTGGTCCGCGCGGCGCGACCACGGACACGTCTCGGCCGAGGAAACGACGAAGCGCCGCGGGCGAACCCGCGGCGCTCCGTGACGATCAGGCCTCGATGACCAAGGGGACGATCATCGGCCGACGACGCAACGACTGGTTGACCCAGCGACCGATGGTGCGGCGCACGACCTGCTGAAGCGCGTGATTGTCGCGGACACCCGACTTCGCCGCCTCCGCGAGGGCCGCGGCGATCTTCGGCTTGACGCTGTCGAAGACCTTGTCGTCCTCGGCGAACCCGCGCGCGTGGATCTCCGGCCCCGAGATGATCTTCCCGGTCGCCGAGTCGACGACGACGATCACCGAGATGAAGCCCTCCTCGCCGAGGATGCGGCGATCCTTGAGGTCGGCATCCGTGATCTCTCCCACCGACGAGCCGTCGACGTAGACGAACCCGATGTCGACCTGGCCGACGACCCGGGCGACGCCGTCGCGTAGGTCCACCACGGTGCCGTTCTCGCCGAGGATCGTGTTCTCTTCCGGGATCCCCGTCTCGCGCGCCAGCTTCGCGTTCGCCATGAGGTGGCGGTACTCGCCGTGCACGGGCAGGACGTTCTTGGGCTTGAGGATGTTGTAGCAGTACAGCAGCTCGCCCGCGGCGGCATGCCCCGACACGTGCACCTTGGCGTTGCCCTTGTGCACGACGGTCGCGCCGAGTTTGGTCAGCCCGTCGATCACGCGGTAGATCGCGTTCTCGTTCCCGGGGATCTGGCTGGATGCCAGGATGATCGTGTCGCCCTCGCCCGGTTCGATCGCGTGGTCGAGGTTGGCCATGCGGCTGAGAACCGCCATCGGCTCGCCCTGCGAACCGGTCGACATGTAGACGATCTTGTCGTCGGGAAGGTCGCGGGCCTTCTTGTAGTCGATCAGCACGCCGTCGGGGACGTTCAGATAGCCGAGGTCGGCGGCGATACCCATGTTGCGCACCATGCTGCGACCGAGCAGCGCCACGCGGCGCCCGTTCGCGTGGGCGGCGTCGAGCACCTGCTGTACGCGATGCACGTGGCTGGAGAAGCTCGCCACGACGACGCGACGCGGTGCACGCGCGATGACCTGGTCGAGCACGGGGCCGATCGCCTTCTCCGCGGGTGTGAAGCCCGGGACATCGGCGTTGGTGGAGTCCACCAGGAACAGATCGACGCCCTCTTCACCGAGCCGCGCGAAGGCGCGGAGATCGGTGATGCGGCCGTCGAGCGGCAGCTGATCCATCTTGAAGTCACCCGTGGCCAGCACCAGGCCCGCGGG
The DNA here is from genome assembly GCF_052045385.1 of Microbacterium sp. 22296. NCBI lineage: Bacteria > Bacillati > Actinomycetota > Actinomycetes > Micrococcales > Microbacteriaceae > Microbacterium > Microbacterium sp. 22296. Next base: position 26,370 of record NZ_JBQEOS010000002.1, read on the forward strand.
CGTGCGGATGGCCACGGCGAGCGCGTCGGGGATGGAGTGGTTGACGGCGACGAACTCGAGGTCGAACGGACCGACCTGTTCGCGCTGGCCCTCTTTCACGGTCAACGTGTAGGGGCGGATCCGGTGCTCCTTCAGCTTCGCCTCGATGAGCGCGAGCGTGAGGCCCGAGCCGATGAGGGGGATGTCGCCCTTGAGCTTGAGAAGGTAGGGAACCGCGCCGATGTGGTCTTCGTGTCCGTGGGTGAGGACGACGCCGACGACGTCGTCGAGGCGGTGTTTGATGGGCTCGAAGTCGGGCAGGATCAGGTCGACCCCGGGCTGGTGCTCCTCGGGGAACAGCACGCCGCAGTCGACGACGAGGAGCTTGCCCTCGTACTCGAACACGGTCATGTTGCGACCGACCTCGCCGAGGCCGCCGAGCGGGATGACGCGCAGGGTGCCGGGAGCGAGGGCGGGGGGATCGTAGACGGTCGTGGGCATATTGCCTCCTCGGATGCCACTGCGTGGCATCCCTTCGTGTGGCGTCCCGTGCCGCGGATCGGCGGACGCCGATGTCGTTATCGCGTGGTGCCGTGCACCTTCGGCAGGGCACCGCCGGCGGCCGCATTGCGGTCGGGGCGGAAGTTGGAGAAGTCGGCACCGGCGACGTTCTTCACGAGGGCCAGCTCGTCTTCGATCACGGCGGCCTCCCACTCTTCGGGACCGACGAGGGGCAGACGCACGCGCGGGCTGCCGATGCGGCCGAGCCCGTGCAGGATGTACTTCGCCGCGACCGTGCCCGGTACGTGCGTCATGACGGCGCGCACGAGCGGCTCGAGGCCCTTGTGGGCGGCGGTGGCGGATGCCAGGTCGCCGGCGTTCACTGCGTCGACGATCGTGCGGTAGGGCGCCGCGGCGATGTTGGCCGTCACGCCGATGAGGCCCGACGCGCCGATCGAGAGGTGCGGGAGCACGTTGGCGTCGTCGCCCGAGAAGTACATCAGGTCGGTCTGGTTGAGCACGCGACTGACCTCGCTGAAGTCGCCCTTGGCGTCTTTGATCGCGAGGATGTTGGGGTGCTTGGCGAGGCGGAGGATCGTCTCGTACTTGATGGGCACGCCCGTGCGGCCGGGGATGTCGTAGAGGATCACCGGCAGGTCGGTCGCGTCGGCGACCAGGCGGAAGTGCGTCAGGATGCCGGCCTGTGTGGGCTTGTTGTAGTACGGCGTGACGATCATGATGCCGTCGGCGCCGGCCTTCTCGCTGGCCTTGTAGAGCTCGATCGCGTGGGCGGTCTCGTTCGACCCGCCGCCCGTGATGATCTTGGCGCGCCCGGCGGAGACGCTCTTGCCGACCTCGACCAGTCGCAGCTTCTCGGGGTCGGTCAGGGTCGAGGTCTCGCCCGTGGTCCCCGTGACGACGATGCCGTCGGCACCGGCGGTGATGACGTCGTCGATGTGCTTCTCGGTGGCGGGCCAATCGACTTCGCCGTCGGCGGTCATCGGGGTGATGAGCGCGACGAGCACCTGACCGAAGGGATTGCCGGAGTGCGTCATACGTCCAGGTTATCGGTTCGGCGGGCGCCTCCCCCGGTGGAGGGCGCCCGCCGGGGTGAACAATCCCCGACGACGGCGCGGCCTAGGGTGGCGGCATGGCCTGGAGCACCCGAGCGACGCGCACCGTGTACGAGAACCGCTGGATCCAGGTCCGCGAGGACGAGGTGACCGGGCCACACGGCGACGGCATCTACGGGGTCGTGCGAATGCAGCATCCCGCGGTGTTCGTGATCGCCCTCGACGACGCCGATCGCGTCTGTTTGATCGAGCTGGACCGCTACACCACCGGGCGCTCCATCGAGGTTCCGGCGGGGGGCTCGGACGGGGAGGATCCGCTGGCGGCGGCGCGGCGGGAGCTGCTCGAGGAGACCGGCGTCACGGCATCCGAATGGCAGCCCCTCGGGCGCATGAACGCCCTGAACGGCATCGCCGACGCCCCCGAGCACGTCTTCCTCGCGCGGGGTCTGACGACGGCGGATGCCACGACCTCGCAGCGCGAAGAGGGGATCGACGCCGCGCGCTGGGTGCCGTTCGCCGACGCGCTGCGGCTCATCGCCGACGGGGAGATCACCGACGGCGAGACGATCGCGGCGCTGGCCTTCGCGGGCATCCGCCTGGGACGGTTCCGCTGAGGACGCCCCGGCGGGCGGGTCCACGGGTGAAGGGCCCGGCGGGCGGCGCGCGGTGATCGGCCCGGCGGGCGGGTCAGCGTCCGCGCGAAGCCGCCCGCACCACGACGCCGTCCGGAAGCAGGCGCGAACCCGCTACGAGAGCTTTGTACCGCCACGATGGCACGCTCACCGCTCGCCCCCGGGCACAAGCTCGGAGCCCCTGCCGCACGACCGTCTCCGCGTCGAGCCACAGACCGGGGGTCACCCCCTCGTGACCCGGGGCGAGACCGAGACGCTCGTGGAAGTTCGTGTGGACGAAGCCGGGGCACACCGCGGTGACGGTGACTCCCCGGGGCCGGTAGACCACGTTCGCCCACCGGCTGAACGAGATGAGCCAGCCCTTCGCCGCACCGTAGGTACCGCGCGGGACGAAGCCCGCGACCGAGGCGACGTTGACGACGCGGCCGCTCCCCCGCTCCAGCATCGCCGGCAGCGCGGCGCGCGTGAGACGCATCGCCACCTCGACGTGCAGACGCAGGTGGCGCACCTCGTCATCGATCGCGTTCTGCTCGAACCTCAGATCGAGGCCGAATCCGGCGTTGTTCACGAGGACGTCGATGCCCCCGTCGCGCAGTCTCTTCTCCACGGCGGTGAGCGCCCCGTCGTCGAGAAGGTCGGCGACCAGGACCTCGGCGTGGCGGCCGTGCGCCTCACGCACGCCGGCGGCGACGGCGTCGAGGGCCGCGCGGTCGCGGGCGACGAGCACCAGATCGGCGCCGCGCGCGGCAAGCTGCCGGGCGAACTCGGCTCCCAGCCCAGAACTCGCTCCCGTGATCAGCGCCGTGCGGGGCATGTCACCCCTCGCGTCGGTACGTCTCGAACCGGTACCGGATGCCGCTGCGCGAGGTGTGCCAGCCGTCGTCGGGGTCGGCAGCGGCCCTCCGCCACCCCTCGGTCGACGGGGCGACGGTGTCGCCGTCGACCTCGAGGTCGAGCCGCGTGACCTCGAGCAGATCCGCCCGGGAGACGGCGTCGGCGTACAGCATCCCCCCGCCGATGACCCACGTGCGGTCGCCGGTCGCGAGCGCCACAGCCTCATCGAGCGAGCCTGCTCGCTCCGCACCCTCGGCAGACCAACCCGCCGTGCCGGTGACGACGATGTTGCGTCGGCCGGGAAGCGGACGGAACCGCGGGGGCAGCGATTCCCAGGTGCGTCGCCCCATCACCACGTCGTCGGTGCCGGTGATCTGACGGAAGTGCGCCATGTCCTCGGGGACGTGCCACGGCATCCCTCCCCCGGCGCCGATGACGCCGCCGCGCGCCTCGGCCCAGACCAGACCCAGGGATGTCATACCGCGACGGCCCCTCGGATGGCGGGATGGTGCTGGTACCCCTCGACGACGATGTCGTCGTAGGCGTAGTCGAGGATCGACGCCGGCGTGCGGGTGAAGCGCAGCACCGGGTACGGGTAGGGCTCGCGCGAGAGCTGCTCGGCGACTTGCTCGCGGTGGTTGTCGTAGATGTGGCAGTCGCCGCCGGTCCAGACGAATTCGCCGGGCTCGAGGCCCGTCTGCTGCGCGACCATGAGGGTGAGCAGCGCATACGAGGCGATGTTGAAGGGCACTCCGAGGAACATGTCGGCGCTGCGCTGGTAGAGCTGGCACGACAGCTTGCCGTCGGCGACGTAGAACTGGAACAGAGCGTGGCAGGGGGCGAGTGCCATATCGGGGATGTCGGCGGGGTTCCACGCCGACACGATCAGCCGACGCGAGTCGGGGTCGCGACGGATCTGTTCGACGACCTGGGCGATCTGGTCGATGGTGCCGCCGTCGGCCGTCGGCCAGGAGCGCCACTGCACCCCGTAAACCGGGCCCAGCTCGCCGTCGGCGTCGGCCCACTCGTCCCAGATCGAGACGCCGTTCTGCTGCAGCCACGAGACGTTGGACTCGCCGCGCAGGAACCACAGAAGTTCGTACACGATCGATTTGAGGTGCACGCGCTTCGTGGTGACGAGGGGGAAACCCTCGGCCAGATCGAAGCGGATCTGTCGCCCGAAGACGCTGGTGGTGCCGGTGCCCGTGCGATCGGACTTGTGCACGCCCGTCGCGAGCACGTCGCGGAGCAGGTCTTCGTACGGGGTGGGGATGTCGGCTGTCACGCGGTTCACGATACCCGCGTGAGAGCCGCGAAGAGGGCGCGCGCACGGCGCTCGGGCCGGTCTCCGGGTGAGGAGGAGGGATGCCGCTGCGCCTCCGCCGCGAGGGTTCCCGCAATCGGCGTCATGCAGCGACTCATCGGCCCCGAGCCCGTCCGCGGGCATTAGCGTTGCGTGTCGTGGATCTGACTCTCGCGCTCCTCTCGGTCGGCGTGCTCGTCGCCCTGACGGCCGTCGTCGGCCTCGTCCTGCGGCGCCGGCAGGGTCGCGCCCGTGCTGTCTCTTCGACCGAGGTCGTGGACGCCCGGAGCCTCGGCGCGGACGGACTCGGCGAACAGGCCACTCTGCTGCAGTTCAGCACCGAGATGTGCTCGCGCTGCCCGGGTGTGCGCCGCATGCTCTCCGAGGTCGCCGACGCGCGCGGCGGCGTGCGCCATCTCGACGTCGACCTCACCCATCGCCCGGACCTCGCGCAGCGCTTCCGCGTGCTGCAGACACCCACCACGCTCGTCCTCGACCGACGCGGATCGATCCGCACGCGGTTCGGCGGGACTCCCGGCCGCGCCGTCATCGAACTCGAGCTCGACCGAATGCTCACGGAGGACACCCATGCCTGACGTCTCGCGCATCGACGCCCGCGGCCCCCGCTTCGCGGCATCCGTCACCGCCGTCCTGCTGCTCATCGCGACGGTGCTGAGCCTGACCGGGGTGTCGACCCAGCGTGTCTCCGCCGGGTTCATCGCCGTCCAGCCGTCGTCGGGAGCGACTCTGGCCCCGGAGGCGTGGGCCGTGTCAGCCCTCCCCCTCGCCGCACGCGTCGTCGACCCCGGCTTCCTCCTGCTGCTCGTCGTCGCCCTGCTCTTCGTCTGGGGTGTCGCCGCGCCCCGAACCGCCCCGTGGGGCGTCCTGTACCGACGGGTGATCCAGCCGCGCCTGTCGCCCCCGACCGAGTTCGAAGACGCGCGTCCTCCGCGTTTCGCGCAGGGCGTCGGCCTCTTCGTGACCGTCGTCGGCCTGCTGCTGCACGTGGCCGGAGTTCCGTGGGCGCTGCCGATCGCGGCCGCGATGGCCTTCGTCGCCGCGTCCCTGAACGCCGTGTTCGGTCTGTGCCTCGGATGCCAGCTGTACCTCGTGCTCCAGCGTGCGGGCCTCGTCGGACGACGCGGTCCGGTCACCGCCTGAGCCTTCCCTCGACACGGACTGTCAAGGCCCGCCTCGCCCCGGTGGCCCTCATTAGGCTGGCCGCGTCGCGGTCATCGGGACCGCACGAGATCACGGAGGTTCCCATGGCCGTCACGAGCGAAGCAGCCACCGCCTGGAAGGGCAGCCTGTTCGAGGGATCGGGTGAGGTCACTTTCACCTCCTCGGGCATCGGCACGTTCGACGTGAACTGGAAGGCGCGCAGCGAGGGATCGAGCTCGGTCACCACGCCCGAAGAACTGCTCGCGGGCGCCCACTCGGCGTGCTTCAGCATGGCGTTGTCGAACGCCCTCGCCGACAACGGCACGCCGCCGGAGTCGGTCGACACGACCGCGTCGATCACCTTCAAGCCGGGCACCGGCATCACCGGCAGCCACCTCAACGTCAACGCGGTCGTGCCCGGCCTCGATGACGAGACGTTCCAGAAGATCGCCGCCGACGCCAAGGCCAACTGCCCGGTGTCGCAGGCACTCTCGGGCATCGACATCACCCTCGAGGCCACGCTTGCCTGAGACCCCTGCCCGACGCGTCGTCATCGCCGGCGCGTCGGGCCTCATCGGCTCCGCCCTCGTCGACTCCCTGCGCGGTGACGGGGTGCAGGTCACTTCGCTGGTGCGCCACGCCCCGCAGGGCCCGCACGAGGTGCAGTGGCTGCAGGATGCCGCTCCCCTGGACCCCGCCGTGCTCGCGGGCGCCGACGCGGTGGTCTGCCTCAACGGCGCTTCGATCGGACGCTTCCCCTGGACGCCGTCGTACAAGAGCACGCTGCTGTGGTCGCGCATCACCCCCACCCGCACCCTCGCGACCGCGATCCGGGCGCTCGGCGACGATGCTCCCGCTCTGATCAACGCGAGCGCGACGGGGTACTACGGCTCCCAGCCCGGCGCGGTCCTCACCGAGACCTCTTCGCGCGGCGAGGGTCTCCTCGTCGACATCTGCGTCGACTGGGAGGAGGCCGCGCGCTCGGCGGGCGATCGCGCCCGCGTCGCCCTGCTGCGCACGGCGCCCGTCGTGCACGAACGGGGTGTGCTCAAGCCCCTCCTGCTCCTGACGAAGCTCGGCGTCTCGGGTCCGATCGGACGCGGCACCCAGGTGTGGCCGTGGATCACCCTCGACGACGAGGTGCGGGCCATCCGACACGTCATCGACTCCGACCTCGCCGGCCCCGTGAACCTGACCGGTCCCACGCGGGCGACGGCCAACGACCTCGGCTTCGCGCTCGCGCGACGCATGAACCGCCCGTACGTTCTGCGGGCGCCGGTGTGGGGCGTCAAGCTCGCGCTCGGAAAGGATGCGACCGAGGCCCTCCTCACCTCGGATGCCGACGTGCGTCCGGTGGCGCTGGAGGACAGCGGCTTCACCTTCACGCATCGCACGGTCGAGGAGGCCGTGGCATCCGCCGTTCCCGCCCCCGGCGCGGACTAGGACGCATCCCCGTCCCTGGCGCGGGTCACCACGGCAGGGACTCGGGTCGGACATCCCGACGCGTGGCACCGGCCCGCCGGGCACGTGCTCCTGCAGGCCGGGCCCGTCGGGCGCGCAGTCGTACAGGGCGGGACCGCTCCGCTCGCGATGGTGCAGGCGGGGGCGAACGCGCATCCCGTGCGCACGCGCAGCCCGCGCGCGGGGCCGTTGCTCGGGGACTCAGGCCGCGCGACGCTCCGCGCTCTCCAGCCGGATCGCGGTGCGGACCGCCGCGCGAGCACGGCGACGGTCTCCTGCCGCGTCGTAGGCGAGTGCGAGACGATATCGGGCCCGCCAGTCATCGGGGTGGGCCTCGACGTCGGCGCGGTACCGCGGGAACAGGGCATCGCCGTCTTCCCGCTCGATGCGCCCGCTCGGTCGCACCGGCAGGTCTTCGTCGGGAAGGCCCCCCTCGGCATCCAATCGTTCGCCGAGCTGTTGGGCACGGACCCCGAACCACAGTTCGCGGCCGATCGCCCACAGGGCCAGCAGCGGCAGCACGATCAATGCGACGCCCATGGCGATGGCGACGGGCTCGCCGCTGGTGACCAGGATGAGGGCGCGTTGCCCCGCCAGCACGACGTACAGCAGAAGAAGCACCGTCATCAGCGCGACGGCCACGCGAACCCTCATGTGCTGGTGACGCCGGCGACCTGGCCCGACACGTCGCCGTCGGCGACGGGCGCCTCCGGCGCCGCGGGACGAGTTCGCACCCCGATGTCGATGAAGCTGTCGAGACCGATCACGACACCCCGCGCCTCGCGCGCGGCAGCCAGGGCGATCCGGATGCCGGGGGCGTAGGCCGTGGCCGGGTCGACGGTGTCGTGCACGATGGTCAGCGACTCCCCCGCCCCCGAGAGCACCGTCTCCTGCCGGGCGACGACGCCCGGCCGCCGCAGCGAGTGGATGGGGACCGATGCGACACGCTGACCGCGCGCACGCTGGTCGACGTGCGGGGACTCCACGGGTCCGACGTCGGCCCGCGCGGCGGCGATCAGCTCGGCCGTGCGCACTGCGGTGCCACTCGGCGAATCGACCTTCGTCTCGCGGTGCGCCTCGATGATCTCGATCGAGGGGAAGAAGGGGGCCGCGGCGGCGGCCAGCGCACTGCCGATCACCGACCCCAGCGAGAAGTTGGGGATGAACACCGCGCCGGTGCCACTGGCCTCGACGAGGGGTCGCACGAGAGCGATCCGTTCGTTCGACCATCCGGACGTGCCGATGAGGACGTTGATGCCGCGCTCGATCGCCGCGCGCACGACATCGATCGACACCGCCGGAGTCGACGCATCGACGACGAGGTCGGCACCGTCGAGATCGGCGAAGTCGGAGCGCGAGCCCAGCACCGCGGTGACCTCGTACCCCTCTTCAGCCTCGATGACCTGGCGGATCACCCCGCCGAGCTTGCCGGTTCCGCCCACGATTGCCACGCGTGTCGTCATGCGATCCAGCCTAGGCGGCAGTGCGCGCGGTGGCCGGGCTCTGTCCACAGACGCGCCGCGTCGTGGACGATGTGCCTCGCGATCGCCCCTGTCCGGGCACGGGCCGGCCCCGGGATCTCACACGGGAAGCGGGTCGACCAACCCTGTCCGCAGTTCGACCGGAAGGTGCGCGAGATCGTTGTGCGAGAGCAGGGTCCAGGGGCGGCCCTTCTTCTGCGCGATGACGGTGAGACCGCAGAACGCCTGGTTGATCGTCATCCACCGCCAGTCGGGCGCCTGCAGCACTTCGCGCACGAACCACGAGATGACGAAGTTGTGGGTGATGACGAGCTCGTGCACCTCGCCGGCCTTGCGAGCGAGGAATTCGGCGGTGGCGTCGGCCATCTGCGCGCGTCCCGCGTCGATCTCGGCCTCGGTGACCGATCCGAAGAACGGTTCGTACGCGGCGGGCGTCTCGGGGGTCATGCCCGTCGGCACGCAGTCGAACAGCAGCGCCGACGACACCGGCGACACCGCCGGCAGACGATCGGCCACGGCGCGCGCCGTCTGGGCCGCACGCTCGAGGGGCGAGTGCCACACGGCGTCGAGAGGGAGCCCCGAAAGCCGATCGGCGAGCAGAGCGGCCTGACGCTGACCCCGCGGAGACAGGGGGCCGTCGGTGAGCCCGTGCTCGGCATCCTGGTGCTCGCCATGGCGCACCAGGTAGATGTAGTGCGTCACGTCAGCCCACCCCGTTGTCGATCTGCCGTCCCCCGGCCGGTCCTTCCAGCCTACGTCACGCCCCCGCGGACGGGACCTCACTCGGCGGCGCGCGCGATATCCGACAGCTGAGCCCGGCTGAGACGCACGCCCACGGCGCGCATGCACTCCACGACGTGGCGCGGAGCGTAGGCGTTCACGATGGGCGCGGTGACGATCTTCTGGGCGAGCAGCCATGCCATGGCCACGGCGGCATCCGGGAGTCCCAGTTCCATGCCGACCGCGTCGAGCGCGCGGAGCACCCGTGACCCCCGACGGTTCAGGTTCGCCGCGACCTGGGTGCCGCGCACCGACTTCGGCGACTGGCCGCGCGTGCGGGTCTCTCCCGCCAGGAAGCCGTGCGCGAGCGGATGCGACGGGGTGACGGCCATGTTCTGCGCCGCGGCGATCAGTCGCACGTCGCCGTCGAACTGCGTCCGATGCAGAACGTTGTACGGCACGTCGAGCACCGTGATGCGCGGGTATCCCGCGGACGACAGGATGCGCGCCTCGACGAGCTGCGCCGCGCTGTAGCCGTGGGCGCCGATCGCGCGGACCTTGCCCGAGTCGACCAGCCACTCACTGGTCGCGAGGGTGTCTTCCAGAAGCCCACGACCACCGGAGGCGGCGTCGAGCGACAGCACGTCGATGCGGTCGGTCCCGAGACGGGTGAGCGAGGCTTCGACCGCGCGCACGAGGTTGACCGAGTCGAGGCCCGGATGATCGGGATGGCCGCCGACGCGCACGGTCAGAACCGTGTCGTCGCGCGTCCCTCGCGTGCGCAGCCACTCGCCGAGGATGAACTCGCTGCGCCCTGCCGCATAGCCGTCGGCCGTGTGCAGGGCGTTGCCGCCGAGCTCGGCGTAGGCGTCGAGGATCTCGTAGCTCTCGCGGGCGTCGACGTTCCAGCCGAACTCGCCGCCGCCGAGGAAGAGGGGGAAGACCGAGAACCCGGTCTCGCCGAGCGGTACCCGCACGTGCGATCCGAGGCCCGGCCCCTGGAGCGTGACGGGCGCGGACGGGTGAGGTGCGCGATCGCGACGCAGGCGCGGCGTGGCCGTCTCGTCGACGCCCGAGCCGCTCATGGGGTCCTCTCAGGTGCCGGGCGACGGTACGGCCGACGCCGTATCAGCACGCCCCCCGACGTACTTCGAGGGTATTCGCTCACCCAGGATGGGCTGACGTTTCACCCGGCTCGCCGATAAACATTGCGTAACGCTTACGCGCGGCGTCGTCACATCGTTCTCATCCGCCCCACGCGTCACACGACGGATGCCCGCCCCGCACGAGGCGGAACGGGCATCCGAAAGGGTGAGGATCAGCCTTCGGCGGGAGCCTCGGGGCCCTCGCTCGCGGCGGCCGAGCTCTGCGTGTCGGCGGGCTCGGGGGTGGTGGCCTCCTCGTCGACGACGGGCTCGAGCGACAGCTTGCCGCGGTCGTCGATCTTCGTGATGCGCACGAGGATCTTGCGACCGACCGACAGCACGTCCTCGACGTTCTCGACGCGCTTGCCGCCGGCGAGCTTGCGGACCTCGCTGACGTGCAGCAGGCCGTCCTTGCCGGGGAGCAGCGAGACGAACGCACCGAAGGTCGCGATCTTGACGACCGTGCCCAGGAACTGCTCGCCCACCTCGGGGTTGGTCGGGTTGGCGATCGCGTTCACCTGCGCGCGGGCGGCCTCGGCCGAGGGGCCGTCGGTCGCGCCGATGTACACGGTGCCGTCGTCCTCGATCGAGATCTGGGCGCCGGTCTCGTCCTGGATGGAGTTGATCGTCTTGCCCTTGGGGCCGATGAGCTCACCGATCTTGTCGACCGGGATCTGCACGCTGATGACGCGGGGCGCGGTGGGCGCCATCTCGTCGGGCGCGTCGATCGCGGCGTTCAGAACGTTGAGGATCGTCAGACGAGCCTCTTTCGCCTGGGTGAGCGCGGCAGCCAGCACCGACGACGGGATGCCGTCGAGCTTGGTGTCGAGCTGGATCGCGGTGATGAACTCGCTCGTCCCCGCGACCTTGAAGTCCATGTCGCCGAGGGCGTCTTCGGCGCCGAGGATGTCGGTCAGCGCGGCGTAGCGCGTCTGGCCGTCGACCTCGTCGGTGACCAGGCCCATGGCGATACCGGCGACGGGGGCGCGCAGCGGCACACCCGCGTTCAGCAGCGACAGGGTCGAGGCGCACACCGAGCCCATCGACGTCGAGCCGTTGGAGCCGAGGGCCTCGGACACCTGACGGATCGCGTAGGGGAACTCCTCGCGGCTGGGCAGCACCGGCACGAGCGCGCGCTCGGCGAGGAAGCCGTGGCCGATCTCGCGACGCTTCGGGCTGCCCACGCGACCGGTCTCACCGGTCGAGTACGGCGGGAAGTTGTAGTGGTGCAGGTAACGCTTGCTCGTGATGGGCGAGAGCGAGTCGATCTGCTGCTCCATCTTGAGCATGTTCAGCGTGGTGACGCCCAGGATCTGGGTCTCGCCGCGCTGGAAGATCGCCGAACCGTGGACGCGCGGGATGACCTGCACCTCGGCGTCGAGCGGGCGGATGTCGGCCAGGCCGCGGCCGTCCATGCGCACGCCCTCGGCGAGGATGCGGCCGCGGACGATCGTCTTGGTGACCGACTTGTAGGCGGCGTTGAACTCGAGCGTCGCGACGGCGGGCAGTTCGCCCGACTCGACGGCGGCGAGCAGCTGCTCCTTGACCGAGGACTTGACCTCGTCGTCGGCGTTCTGACGGTCCTGCTTGTCAGCGATCTGGTACACCGGCACGAGGCGGTCGTAGGCGCGACCGGCGACGAAGTCGTACGTCTGCTGGCTGTACGCCGGGAAGACGGGGAACGACTGGATCTCCTTGGCCGCGGTGCGCGCGACCTCGTTCTGCGCGTCGACGAGCTGACGCAGGAAGGGCTTGGCCGCTTCGAGACCCTCGGCGACGACCTGCTCGTTGGGCTTGGTCGCGCCGCCCTTGATCATGTTCCAGCTGCCCTCGGTGGCCTCGGCTTCCACCATCATGATGGCGACGTCGCCGTCGTCGAGCACGCGGCCCGCGACGATGAGGTCGAAGACGGCATCCTCGAGCTGCGTGACGGTCGGGAACGCGACCCACTGGTCGGCGTTCTCGCCGTGACCCGGGATGAGCGCCAGGCGCACACCCGCGATGGGGCCGGAGAACGGCAGACCCGAGATCTGGGTCGACAGCGACGCCGCGTTGATTGCGAGGGCGTCGTAGAACTCGCCGGGGGCGATCGAGAGCACGGTGACGACGATCTGAACCTCGTTGCGGAGTCCGTCGACGAACGACGGGCGCAGCGGGCGGTCGATGAGGCGGCACACCAGGATGGCCTCGGTCGAGGGGCGACCCTCGCGGCGGAAGAACGAGCCGGGGATCTTGCCCGCGGCGTACGAACGCTCCTCGACGTCGACGGTCAGCGGGAAGAAGTCGAAGCCTTCACGCGGGTGCTTGCCGGCACTGGTGGCCGACAGGAGCATCGTCTCTTCGTCGAGGTACGCGGCGACGGCGCCCTGCGCCTGCTGGGCGAGGCGGCCGGTCTCGAAGCGGATGGTGCGGGTGCCGAAACGGCCGTTGTCGAGAACGGCTTCAGCGGCGGTGATTTCTGGACCTTCCAAGAGGTCCCTCCTTCTTTGTTTAGGCTCGCCGCCCCGTGTGGGCGACGAGCTGACATGCGAAGGAGCAGGAACAGGCAGAAAGGGCGCGCCGACGTGTCGGCCCGGAAATCCCGGCGACTGGCCACCAGTAGACGACCACCCGGCAAGCGACGGGGAGTCCACCACAGGGGACCAGCGTCTGCCGGCCTGCTCCGTGAGCTCATATGCAATTGAGCGGATGCCAAGACGGCATTCGCATCCCACCCTACCAGCGACGGCGCCCCGGAGCTGGGCGGGGAGGGTCCGCGTGCTCTACCGTGACCTCATGGGTCCCATCCGTCGCAGAGGTCACACGCTTCTCGCGTGCGCCGCGGTGGCGGGTGCCCTTCTCAGCGCTCCGGCGAGCGCGACGGCCCTGTCGACGCGGACGACTCCCCCGCTCGCGGCCGTCGACGAAGCGGCCGTCGCCCAGGTGAAGCAGCAGCTGGATGCCGCAGAGGCCACGGCCGTGCAGGCCTCGCGGCGCGCCCTCGACGCCGCGACCGCCGCGGAGCGCACGCGGGCTCTCGCCGACTCCACGGCGGCGCGCGCCGACGCCCTCGCCGCCCGCAGCGCCGCGGCGGCGACCGACCTGTCGGAGAAGAGCGAGAGGGCGGGGGCGACCGCCGCGCGGCTGTACCGCACGGTCGGCGGCGGGCCGCTCGTCGCGCAGCTGTTGACCGACGCCGATCCCGATTCGCTGCTCACGCGTCTCGGCATCCTGGACCGTGTGGCGACGGCGACCGCGCGCACCGCCGGGCAGGCGCGCAGCGCCGCCGATGTCGCCGCGTCGCTCAGCGATCAAGCCGACCAGGCGCGTACAGAGGCGGCGCGACTCGCCGACGAGGCCCGCGCCACCGCCGACGCGGCACAGCTCCAGGCGGATGCCGAGTCGGACAGCGTCGCCGCGGCGCAGGCGCGCCTCGACGATCTCTACGCGCAGCTCGCCTCGCTCCGGGCGTCGACGGCCGCGGCCGAGAGAGTCGCGCGTGCGCGCGAGAAGGCGCAACAGGACGCCGCGGCACCCGGCGGAGCGACCGGCGGCGGCGCGGTCGCGACGGGCGGCGGCTCGTCGTCCTCCAGCGGGTCTTCGGGTCCGGGTGGCTCACCGGCATCGGGCGGGACCGGCGCCGGCGGGTCCGGCAGCGGCGAGGGCTCGAGTTCGAGCGGCGGTGCGGGCTCCGGCGGGGGCTCGTCGTCCGGCGGAAGCTCCGGCGGCGCAGGCTCGGGGGGCGGATCGGGCGCCGGGTCGACACCCCCACCCACGACGGCGATCATGACCCCCGACGAGGCTCGCGCGAACGCTCGCGGACAGATCGGCGGATACGGCTGGGGCGACGACCAGTTCTCGTGCCTGAACCAGCTCTGGAACCGCGAGTCGGGGTGGCGCGTGCAGGCCGAGAACCCCTGGAGCGGCGCCTACGGCATCCCGCAGGCCCTGCCGGGCGAGAAGATGGCATCCGCGGGACTCGACTGGCGCACCAACGGGGCCACGCAGATCTCGTGGGGCCTGTCGTACATCGACGCGCGGTATGGAAGCCCGTGCGGCGCGTGGGACCACTCCGAGCGGAACGGTTGGTACTGAAGGACCGCCGCAGGACCCTTCGACAGGCTCGGGGACCCTTCGACAGGCTCAGGGACCCTTCGACAGGCTCAGAGACCCTTCGGACAGGCTCAGGGACCCTTCGGACAGGCTCAGAGACCTCCCGCGAAGGTCGCTCGACCCGCACCCGTGTCAGGTGGTGCGGGCCCGCTCGCGATCCCCGCGGGTGGGTAGCTCCACGTACCCGGCGTGCTTGGCCCGGACGCCGTCGCCCGCGGTGCGACCGCGCACGCGGCGCCACACCCACGGCAGCGCGTCGCGGGTGAGCCACATGCCGCGAGGCGCCTCGTCGGTGTCGGCGTGCAACGCCTCGTCGAGATCGAGCAGCGCTCGGGCGTCGGGGACTCCCAACGCCTCCGCGGCGCGATAGGCGACGAGGCGGTGCCCCGACGATCGCAGGTGCACGAGGTCGTCCGCCCACAGGGGCGGCTCGCCCAGTTCCGCGACGGCCTCCAGATCGAGCAGGATCGCCCCCTGCTCCTGCGCGATACGGCGCAGCTCCACGTTGTAGGCCGCGAAGCGCCGCGCGAAGAGGCGGGCGGCGGGTCGGCGCGGAAGGAACGTCGTGACCAGCAGCACGTCGGCCCCGGTGCGCCGGATCGCCCGCACCGCGGAGTCGACCTCGGCCACGAGGGCGGGCATCACCAGGCCCGGGGTCAGCAGGTCGTTCGCTCCGATGAGGATCGACACCAGATCGGGCTGCAGCGACAGGGCATCGGGAACCTGCTCGTCGATGAGGTGGCGCACCCGGCGGCTGCGCACGGCGAGGTTCGCGTAGCGGAACGGGCCCGCCTCGCTCGTGTGCGCGAGCAGCTCGGCCAGGCGGTCCGCCCATCCGCGGAACTGCCCCGCCGGCATGCGCGAGGTGTCGCACAGGCCCTCGGTGAGCGAGTCGCCCAGGGCGACGTAGCGCGTCCAGCGCCCCCGGGTGCGGGATGCCGCGGGGGCGGCCGGTCGCGGACCCCCGCGCAGCAGCAGGCTGTCGTCGATGCGGCGGAGGGCGACGGCATCCTGATAGTGGCCGACGAGGTCGCGGGTCAGTGCGTCCCAGGTGCGCCCCTGCACGGCCTCGCGGGCGGCGCGGGCGAACGCACGACGCTTGGACTCGTCGCCCACGAGGTCGGCCACGCGGTCGCGCAGATCGCCGAGGTCGCCGGGTTTGTACAGCCACCCGTCGACGCTCGAGCGCACGAGGTCCAGCGGCCCGCCGACACCCGTCGCGACGACGGGGACGCCGCTGGCGAGTGCCTCTTGGATGGTCTGCCCGAACGTCTCGCTCTCGCCCGGGTGCACGAAGACGTCGAAACCCGCCATCGTCTGCGCGAGGATGTCCCCGGAGAGGTGGCCCGTGAAGACGGCATCCGGGATCGCCCTCTCGAGCGCGGGACGCGATGGCCCGTCGCCCACGACGACCAACCGGGTGCCGGGGAGATCCGCGAGGGCCCTTAGGTCGTCCACCTGCTTCTCGGGGGCGAGTCGTCCGACGTACCCGATGATGCGCTCGCCGCGCGGGGCGACCTCGGCCCGCCACGCGGCATCGCGGTGCTCGGGGGCGAAGCGCTCGGCATCGACCCCCCTGCCCCAGCGGCGGATGCGGTCGACGCCGAGGCCCTCGAGCTGGCGGGTCGAGGCCGACGAGGGCGCGAGGGTGAGGGTCGCTCGACGGTGGAGACGCGCGACGTGACCGGCGACGAGGGCGCTGGCGTGGGGCACCCCGTATTTCTGGGCGTAGGCGACGACGTCGGTCTGGTAGATCGCGACCGAGGGGATCTTCAGCGCGTCGGCGGCCGCGAGTCCCTGCCATCCGAGCACGAACGGGGATGCCAGGTGCACGACGTCCGGGTCGAAGTCGCGCAGCAGGGCGCCCAGGCGTGCCGCGCGGGCGAAGACCACGCGCACCTCGGGGTACGACGGCAGCGGCACGGAGCGCAGCAACTCCGTGCGGGCGCCGTGCAGATCCGCGGTGACGTCTCCGGATTTCGGGGCGATGACGAGGGTCTCATGCCCCGCCTCGGCGAGGTGGCGCAGCACATGGAGAACGGAACCGGTGACCCCGTTCATGTGCGGGAGGAAGGATTCGGCCAGCAGCGCGACTCTCACGACACCAGGGTGGGGCGCTGCGCGACGCTTCTCGCCCGACGTTCGCGATGTTCACCGGATGCTCCGCGGGGCGTCACCGCCCGGTCGGCCGGGCGTCTCGATCCGCGGCGGAGAGTGACCGGATGGACGGTGTCGACGCGTGGTTGCAGGCGATCGCCGCGAGCCCCTGGGCCCTGGTCGGCATGGCGGCGCTCGTCTTCGCCGACGCGTTCCTGGTCGTCGTCCCGGGCGAGGCGGCGGTGACCGCGTTCGGGGCGCTGGCGGTGTCGCACGAGACCTTCCCCCTGGCATCCGTGGTCCTGGTGGCGGCGGCGGCGGCCTTCGCGGGCGACGCCTGCTGCTACGTGGTCGGTCGCACGGTCGGTGTGGAGCGGTGGGCGTGGATGCGCGGACCCCGCGTGCGCGGCGCGCTGGAGTGGGCGCGGGCACGACTGGAGCGCAACGCCGCGGTCGTGCTGTTCACCGCGCGCTTCGTGCCCTTCGCCCGTCTCGCCGTCAATCTCGCGGCCGGGGCGGCGCGGGTGAATCCGGCGCGCTACCTCGGGGTGGCGGCGGCGGCCGCACTGGCATGGGCGGCGTACCAGGCCGTCATCGGGGCGATCGTGGCAGCCGTGGTGCCGGGTGGGCCCGTGGTGGCCGTGGGGGTCTCGATCGTGGTCGCGGTGGGGATCGGCGTGGGGATCGACCTCGTGCTCGCGCGGCGGGCGAGGCGTCGGGCGGCGGCCTCCGCGGACTGACGCGGGCCGTGCGCTGTCGGCGCCGGGGTGCGAGGTGCGGGCGACGTTCGGGCGCGAGATTCCGGATGCCGCGACCCGGCGAACTACACGAGGGCGAGCGTCCGCTCCGCGGCGTCGACGAGCGCCCGGCCGTACGAGGGACCGTGACCGGCGGCGTGCACGGCGAGCGGGTGCAACTGGTGCAGCGGCGTCCGCTCGCGCCACCCGGTACGCAGGGGCCGGACCAGGTCGTAGGCGGCGACGATGTGCTCCAGGAACGCACAGCCGAACAGCGACAGCATCGCCAGGTCGGTCTCGCGGTGACCACCGTGGGCAGCGGGATCGATGAGCACCACTCCCTCGGGCGACCACAGCACGTTCCCCGCCCAGAGATCGCCGTGCAGCCGCGCGGGCGGTTCATGATCGTCGAACGCACCGGCCCCGATGATCCCGCACGCGCGACGGACGACCTCGGCTCCGGATGCCGACAGGTTCCCCGCCGCCACCGCGACCGGCACGAACGGCTCGACGCGCTGGGCCGCGTAGAACGCACCCCACGTCGGAGTGGGGCGAGCGGGCTGCGCGCGGCGGCCGATGAAGATGTCGCCGTCGCGTCCGGGCGGCGGCGAGCCGAACGCGTCGGCTCCGGCGGCGTGGGTCGCGGCGAGCGCGGCGCCGAAGGCGGCTGCGGCATCCGCGGTCGGGCGCGCCGGGGCGATGCGCTCCAGGACGATGCGGTCGTCCGCGACATCGGCCACCCGCGCCACGCGCGCTCCCCCGGCCTCCGCCAGCCACGCGAGGCCGGCGGCTTCCACCGCGAAGAATCCGGCGGGCGCGTCCGACCTCGTCTTCACGTGCTGTTCCATCACGCCAGTCTGTCGCGATGTCGGAGGTCCGCGGCACGATGGAGGCATGAGCGACGGCTACGACTCCGACTTCCTCGGCATCCCCCTCCCCCTCCCCGCGCCCGCCCGCCCCGCCACGCGCCTCGATTACCCGCGGTTCTCCGTGCTGCTCGATGAGGAGCGCCGATTCGCGGCCGTCACCGGCGTCGTCATCGACGGGGCGACGCTGCGCGACCAGCCCCGCACGGGTGAGTGGCGCCTCGACCCGCGGGTGGACGACGACTCTCAGGCCGGGCCCGAGGTCTACAGTCGCAACGACCTCGACCGCGGGCACCTCGTGCGCCGTCGCGATCCCGGCTGGGGCTCGGCATCCGAGGCTGAGGATGCCACCGAGGCGACGTTCTTCTACACCAACGCCGCTCCCCAGGCGGCCGGCTTCAACCAGTCGAAAGAGCTGTGGCTCGGGCTCGAAGACCACGTCCTCGCCTACGCCGAGTCGACCGACCAGCGCATCGCGGTGTTCACCGCCCCGGTGCTCGACGAGGCCGACCCGCCGTACCGCGGCATCCGCGTGCCGCTGCGCTTCTGGAAGATCGCCGCCTGGCGCGAGGGCGACGCTCTCGCGGCAGCCGGGTTCGTGCTCGACCAGACCGAGCTCGTCGACACGCGCCAAGGGCTCACCGTGCCCCGCCTGGGGGCGTTCCGGACGTTCCAGGCCCCCGTCGCCGACATCGCCGCAGAGGCCGGCGTCGACGTCGGTCCACTCGCGGCGGCCGACACGTTCGTGCGCCGCGGGCTGCGTCCGGTCATCGCCCGCGAGCTCGAGAGCGTCGACGACATCGTGCTGTGAGAGCGCGGGGAGTGTGCACCCGTGACGGCGGTTCGTCCGCGCCCCTCGCTTGACCACGTGAGCGGGTCCACGCGTCCGGACGAACGACTCCTCCCCCTGGGGCGGCGTCGACGTCTGGGGCGGCGTCGACGTCTGGGGCGGCGTCGACGTCTGGGGCGGCGTCGACGTCTGGCACGGCCGACACCGCTGACAGCGGGGCGCCGGATTCGCCTCGCACCCCCAGACCGTCAGCGCACCCGCACCGCGTGCAGCAGGGTGTCGATCGCCGCTGCCGCATGGCCGCCGCGCAGCTCCGCGTCCGCGCTCGTGCGCACGATCTGCCCGCAGCGCGCGATGTGGAACCGATCGTCGAGGGCGCTGCGCAGCAGGTCCGTTGTGTACAGGATCGCGGGATCCGACGGCCCGTGTCCCCCGGCGGCGATGTTGTCGACGTCGTGGCCGATCACCACGAGCACACCGCCCGGAGCCACCCACTCCGCCATCCGCGCGACGGCTGCCGCGCCGTCCGGCACGTGCAGGTAGCACGAGACGACCAGATCGACGGACGCCGCGGGCTCCCACTCGTGCACATCGCCGCGGACCCAGGTCACGGCATCCCCGCCCGGGCGCGCCGCGGCCAGCGCGAGCGCCTCCGCGGAGAAGTCGACGCCGGTGCACGTCCACCCGTGGCCCGCGAGCCACACCGCGGTGCGTCCGTCGCCGGTCGCGACGTCGATCGCGGTCCCCGGCCGGAGCCCCTCCGTGATCTGCTGCACCGCGGCGGGAGGCTCCGCGGCCCACACTCCCCCGGGCGAGGCGCGGTATCGCTCGTCCCACTGCGCGGCATCCATTCGGCGTCCTCTCGTCGGCCCCACCCTAGGGCTGTCGCCTCGGCGGCGCAGGGACCGCTCCCCACGGGTCGCCCCCTCGACCTTGCGCACGACCTCGGCGGTCCGCACATCTCCCGTCCGAAACCCGCGGATGCCGCTGACGGCATGCGAATCCCTGAGCCTACGGCCGCGCCGCACGGGCCCTCGGCCGTGCGCGACGCTTCAGCGATCCGCACGTCCCTGAGCGATGACGACGGATGCCGCTGACAACCCGCGAATCGCGGCGTCTGCGGCCACACCCCCGTCATGAGCGCCCGCAGGTTCCCTCGGCGCGACGAAGCCCCCGCCGCCTCAGGGGCGACGGGGGCTGCACCCGGGGTCACTCCCCCGACAGACCGCCCAGCAGATGGCCGAACGACCGGCCCTCGCCGAGGTAGGACGAGGGGTCGAAGGGGTCGGCGTCGCGCACGGGCTCCCGCGCGGCGATGGCATCCGCCAACTCGCGGGCACCGCGGTCGACCCGCGAACCGAGCGGGGCCACCTCGTCGGCGTTGGATCCCCAGTCACTGGATGCTGCGAACACCCCGGTCGGCACGGGATTCGCGTGCAGGTACGTGAACAACGGGCGGATCGCGTAGTCGATCGCGAGCGAGTGGCGGGCGGTGCCGGCGTTCGCCCCGATCAGCACCGGGGTGCCGTTCAACGCCTGCGGGTCGAGCACGTCGATGAACGACTTGAACAGGCCCGAGTAGCTCGTGGAGAAGATCGGCGTGACGGCGATGATGCCGTCGGCCGAGACGACCGTGTTGATCATCTGCTCCAGAGCGGGAGGGGCGAAGCCGGTGAGCAGGTTGTCGGTGAGCTCGTGCGCGTAGTCGCGCAGTTCGAACACGTCGCTGGTCGCGTCGATCCCGCGTTCGCGGAGTTCGGCGAGGGCGGCGTGCGCGAGGCGGTCGCCGAGCATGCGCGTCGAGGACGGGGTCGACAGGCCCGCCGTGATCACCGCGATGCGGCGGCCGGCCATGTCAGGCACCCACCTTGGTCGCAGCCGAACCGAACGCACTGCCCGCGCGCGCAGCATCCTGGTACGGGCTTCCCGAGACCATGTTGTCCCCGCGGTTGGCTCCGGGAACCGCCTGGCGCGGAGCGGCGCCGGCGTAGATCTTCTCGACCTGGTTCGCGTGCGTGGGCGCGTCGGGTACCTCGGCCGGACGGTTCTTCTGCAGCTCCTTGCGCAACACCGGCACGACCTCCCCGCCCAGGATGTCGAGCTGCTCGAGCACGGTCTTGGTGGGAAGGCCCGCGTGGTCGATGAGGAACAGCTGGCGCTGGTAGTCGCCGAAGGTGTCGCGCATGGCGGCGTAGCGGTCGATGATCTGCTGCGGCGAGCCGACGGTCAGCGGGGTCATCTCGCTGAAGTCCTCGAGGCTCGGGCCGTGGCCGTACACGGGGGCGTTGTCGAAGTAGGGGCGGAACTCACGCACCGCGTCCTGCGAGTTGGCGCGCATGAACACCTGGCCGCCGAGGCCGACGATCGCCTGCTGGGGCGTGCCGTGACCGTAGTGGGCGTAGCGCTCGCGGTAGAGGGTGATGAGGCGCTGGTAGTGCTCCTTGGGCCAGAAGATGTTGTTCGCGAAGAAGCCGTTGCCGTAGTACGCGGCCTGTTCGGCGATCTCGGGCGTGCGGATCGAGCCGTGCCAGACGAACGGAGGAACCCCGTCGAGCGGACGCGGGGTCGAGGTGAAGCCCTGCAGCGGCGTGCGGAACTTCCCCTCCCAGTCCACGACGTCTTCCCGCCACAGCTTGTGCAGCAGGTCGTAGTTCTCGATGGTGAGCGGCAGGCCCTGGCGGATGTCCTTGCCGAACCAGGGGTAGACCGGGCCGGTGTTGCCGCGTCCGAGCATGAGGTCGGCGCGACCGCCCGACACGTGCTGGAGCATCGCGAAGTCCTCGGCGATCTTCACCGGGTCGTTCGTGGTGATGAGCGTCGTCGACGTCGTGAGGATGAGGCGCTCGGTCTGCGCGGCGATGTAGGCCAGCGTGGTCGTGGGCGACGACGACCAGAAGGGCGGGTTGTGGTGCTCCCCGAGGGCGAAGACGTCGAGGCCGACCTCTTCGGTGTGCTTCGCGATCGTGAGCGTGTCTTTGATGCGCTGGGCTTCGCTCGGGGTCTTCCCCGTGGTCGGGTCCTGGGTGATGTCGCTCACCGTCATGACACCGAACTGCATGCCGGGCCAGTTGTTCGTCTCGCTCATCGTGATGCGCCTCCGTTTGTATGCATCTGAATATACATGGTGGAACGCGGCGCGCCCAGGTTTATTCCGCCGGCCCTGCCCGGCCGCGGCCCTGGCCCGGCCGCGGCCCCGGCCCTGCCCGGCCGCGAGAAACGGCATCCGCGGGAAGAAATAACGCGACAGCGCGTGTCTCGCCGCGGATGCCGTTTGTCGCACCCGAAGAGCGAACCCCGCGCGGAGCACCTCGCGCGGAGCAGACCTACGCCCCGAGCAGCCCCGCGCCCACCGACGCGCCCGGCGCCGGCGCGGGGGGCACGGCCCAGAGCCCCGACCCGACGTGACGGAGGTACTCGCCCATGGCATCGGCCGACAACGAACGCTGCACCGTGATGAAGCGGTCGGGGCTCTTCTGGAACGACAGGAAGAACAGCCCGGCGTTCAGCCGCCCGAGGTCCGTCGTGCCGTCGACGAAGTTGTACCCGCGGCGCAGCAGACGCACACCGCCGTTGCTGTCGGGGTGCGCGAGTCGCACGTGACTGCGCGCGTCGATCGCGGGAGTGCCGGCGGGACCGGCGGCCGCGAAATCCGGCGCCGAGAACTCGTCGCCACCCGACAGCGGCGCACCGTTCGCCTTGTCCCGGCCGACGACGCGGTCCTGCTCGGCGAGACGCGTGCGATCCCACGTCTCGATGAGCATCGCGATGCGCCGGGCGACGAGGTACGACCCTCCCGCGAGCCACGCCGGACCCTCGGATGCCGAGACCCAGACGTTGTCATCGAGCGCAGCCGCGTCGTCGGCGAGGATGTTGGCCGTTCCGTCCTTGAACCCGAAGAGGTTCCGCGGCGTCGACTGGGCAGCCGTGGTCTTCGACGTGCGGCCGAAACCGAGTTGCGACCACCGGATCGTCGCGCGACCGAACGCGATGCGACTGAGGTTGCGGATCGCGTGCACCGCGACCTGCGGGTCGTCGGCGCAGGCCTGGATGCACAGGTCGCCGTCGGAGCGCAGCGGGTCGAGGTCGTCGTTCAGGAAAGCCGGCAGTCGCTCGAGGCCCGCGGGCTTGCGCCCCTCGAGCCCGAACCGCGCGTCGAACAGCGACGGGCCGAACCCGAACGTGATGGTGAGGTTGCTCGCCGGCAGCCCGAGCGCCTCGCCGGTGTCGTCCGGCGGCGCCTCGGGCGACCCGCCGACGGCGCCCGTCGCGCTCACGTCCAGTCCCTGCATCATGCGCGTCGCCGCGTACGTCCAATCCGCGAGCAGCTCGGCGAGATCGTCGCGCGTGGTGCGCGCCATCATGTCGTACGCCGCGAAATGCAGATGCTCCTGCACCGGGGTGGTGATCCCCACCTGGTGGATGCCGGATGCCGGTGCCACGGCATCCATGGTGCGCCGCGCCTGCTCCTGGCCGTATGCGGCGCCGCCGACGAGTCCTGCGCCCGCGCCGACGACGAGGCTCGTCGCACTCGCCCCGAGCGCGAGGCCGATGAGACCGCGACGCGACACACCCGCTTCGGGATCCGGACCCGCGGCTGCCGCCGGNGGCGGCAGCGGTGGTCTGTTCTTCGTCGGTCACGCTCACTCCAGGATGGTGACGGTCAGCTGCGACAGCGGCTCGGCGAGCGCGTTGATCAGATCGGTGAGTTCCCGCTTGTCGGCCTCGGTGAGCTGCGCGTAAGGCGCGAATCCGGCGTCGGCCGAACCGTGCGCGGCGAGCGCCGCCTCGAGGTCGGCATACCCGGCGTCGATGCGCGACACGAGTTCGGCGCCCTTGTCACCCTGGGATTCCGCGAAATCGCGCACGAGGGAGAACGCCATCTTGGAACCCTCGACGTTGGCGGCGAAGTCGTACAGGTCGGTGCCCGACCACCAGTCCTCTTCGCCGCTGATCTTGCCGGTGGCCACCTCGTCGAGCAGCGCGATCGCGCCGTTCGAGATGCCCGCGACACCCTGAGCGTCCAGCGCCTCGGTGAACGCGTCGGAGTGCACGTAGTCGTAGAGCTCCTGCGTGTCGGCGATGAGCTTGTCGCCGTAGGTCGCGCGCTCCGCGGAGGACGAGGGAGCCCAGTCCTTCCAGGCGGACGTCTCACCATCGGCGTTCAGCGCGTCCTGCGCGGGGACCCACAGGTCTTTCTCGACGCGGTGGAAACCGGTCCAGTCCAGACCCTCCGCGACGGCGTCGACCTCGCGGTAGTCGATGCGGGGGTCGAGGTCGCCCAGCGCCTCGGCGATCGGCTCGATGCGCTCGTAGAAGGCGCGAACGCGCGGGAACTGCTCGCGCGCGGCCGCATCGTCCCCGCTCTCGTAGGCGGCGGCGAAGGTCTGCACCGCGGGGATCAGCTGACCGACCTGGTCTTTCACGAAGGCCGCGTAGAGGTCGACGGCCTTCTGCTTCTGCTCGGCATCCGGCCCCTCGACCGCGACGGCGTCGCCCGAGACCGAGAAGCTCGCCCGTCCCACTCCGTCACCGACCATGCCGGGCTTGCACAGCGTGTAGTACTCGCCGGGCTGCGCGACGACGGTGAGGCTGCGCGACGCGCCCGGAGCGATGTTCTCGACCTCGCCCACGATCCGCAAGCCGTCGGATGCGAGCAGGTAGAACTCCGTGGTCTGGTCGCTCTTGTTGCTCACGTCGAACGCGAGGGTGCCGCTCGGTGCCGATGCGGCCGAGACAGCGCACCCGTCGGCGGTCGAGGTGACGGTGAGAGCCCCGGAGGCGGCGGCGTCTGTCTTCGCGACGCAGCCCGAGAGGACGAGGGCGGCGACGCCGGCCACGGCCGTGGCCGCGAGGAGGCGAGTCGGGGTCATGATGCTCCGTTCGGATGGCGGGCGGATGCCGCGGCGTCGGGCGCGCGCGGGAACCAGGGGTCTACGAGGCGGCGGACGCGCCCGAGGAGTGCGGGGTCGCCGGGGCGGTGCGAGTCGGGTTCGAGGCGCTGCCGGACCGGCCCGCGGCCGCGAGCGCGCCGGGGCTCGAAGCCTCCACGGCGCCCGAGGGGCGTGCGGCCGCGGAGGCGGCGGGCGACGCCGAGAGGACGGGCGAGGCCGCGCCCGACGACAGCGGTGAGGAGCCCCCGGACGCGGATGCCGCGGCATCCCCGGGCGTCGCCGCAGGGCGTGGACGGCGATTCGCGCGCACCCCGCGGACGAACAGCGGCACCACGATGGCGATGTAGAGCACCCATGCGATCACCTGCAGCCACGTCATCGCGGGCATGAACCCGACGGTGGCTTGGAGCAGGACCGCGAGGGGCCCGGAGGGTGCGATCTGTGCGGACACGTCGAACGCCCAGCCGAAGGGGAACCCGGCCCACCCGGTGGCGACGACGCCGGTGACGGGATCGATCGGGGCCGTGGCGCCGAACGGGCCGGGTAGGGCGCCCGCTTCTTGAAGATCGTGGATCGCGTAAGCCAAGACCCCCGCGGCCACGACGACGAGGAACCCCCCGCTCCACGTGAAGAATCGGCCGAGGTTGAGGCGCAGCATGCCGCGGGCGATGAGCCAGCCGAGCACGACGGCGACGCCGAGTCCGACGACGGCACCGAGAAGGGCCTCCGACCGGTCCTCGAAGGACTGGACCATCGCCCAGAGGAACAGCGTGGTTTCGACGCCCTCGCGCGCGACCGAGACGAAGCCGATCGCGACCAGCGCCCACACACCGCCCCGGAGCGCCCTGTCGACGCCGCCCTCGAGGCCGGCCTTGAGCGAGCGGCCCGCCTTCTGCATCCAGAAGACCATCCAGGTCACCATCGCCACGGCGAGGAGCGACAGTCCGCCGCCGAGGAGCTCCTGCGCCTCGAAGGTGAGCGCGTAGGCCCCGAACGTGAAGACCGCCCCGACCCCGAGTGCGAGGGCGATCGCGAGTCCGACGCCCGTCCAGAGCTTCGGCAGCGCGTCGCGACGCCCGACACGGGTGAGATACGCGACGAGGATGCCGACGACGAGCGCGGCCTCGAGGCCTTCGCGGAGGCCGATGAGGAAGGTGGCGAAGAAACTGGCGAGCACGGGCGGTGATCCGACTTTCGGGTTCAGGGGAGCCGCGACGCTGCGGATCGGGTAAGGACAGCCTCACCTGACTATGACAGATTACGCATGTTCGCCGCTTCGCGCACCTTCGTTCCGCATCGGCGCGGCGCCGATGTGCGAGCGGGGTAACCAAGGGCAACATTCGCCCCCGCACCCGGGCGATCGACCTAGCCTCGTCGCATGTCCGACCTGAACCTCCCCGTGCTCGACCTCTCGCTCCTCGTCCAGGGACCGAATGCTGCGGCCCGCTTCCGCGAAGAGCTGCGCGCCGCGACCCACGACGTCGGGTTCTTCTACCTGACCGGCACCGGCGTCAGCCCCGAGCTGGAGGCGCGCCTGCTGCAGGCCGCGAAGGACTTCTTCGCCCTCCCCGAGGCCGAGAAGCTCTCGATCGAGAACGTCACCAGCCCGCACTTCCGCGGCTACACCCGTGTCGGCGGCGAGCGCACGCAGGGCCGGGTCGACTGGCGCGAGCAGATCGACATCGGTCCCGAGCGCGACGCGATCGACGACCCCGACGCCCCGGGCTACAACCGCTTGATCGGGCCGAATCTCTGGCCGACTGCCCAGCCCGAGCTGAAAGACGTCGTGACCGACTGGCACGACCACCTCACCGGCGTCGCCCGCAAGCTGCTCCGCGCGTGGGCGTTGGCCCTCGGCGCCGAGGAGCAGTACTTCGACCGTCACTTCGGCGATCCCCAGACCCTCATCAAGATCGTCCGCTACCCCGGCAAGGACGACCCGACGCCCCAACAGGGCGTCGGCGCGCACAAGGACTCCGGTGTCCTCACGCTGCTGTGGGTCGAGCCCGGCAAGGGCGGCCTGCAGGTGGAGCGCGACGGCGAGTGGGTCGACGCTCCCCCGGTGTCCGGCGCCTTCGTGGTGAACATCGGCGAGCTGCTCGAATACGCCACCCAGGGCTACCTGCGCGCGACGAACCACCGCGTGATCTCGCCGCGCTTCCCCGACGAGCGCATCTCGGTGCCGTTCTTCTTCAACCCCGCGCTCGATGCGCGGCTACCCATCATCGAGCTGCCCGCAGAGCTTGCCGCCGAAGCCCGCGGCGTCGAGGACGACCCGACCAACCCCATCCACGCCACCTACGGCGAGAACGCCCTGAAGTCGCGCCTGCGCGCCCACCCCGACGTCGCCGAGCGCTGGCATCCCGACCTGGTCGCCGCCCGCGCGGCATTCTGATCCCGCCCGCGCGGCATTCTGATCCCGCCCGCGCGGCATTCTGATCCCGCCCGCGCGGCATCCTGGTCCCGCCCGCGCGGCATCCTGGTCCCGCCCGCGCGGCATCCTGGTCCCGCCCGCGCGGCGTCGAGGCTTCGTCGAGAAACGCGATCGGCACGAAGGAACGATGCGACGCGGCGTTTTTGGCCGCCGATCGCGTTTATCGCGCGGTGCCGGTGCACCTCCGGCAGTGAGCGGCGCGCCCGCCCCGTCACACGGCGCGGGTGCACCTCCTACAGTGAGCGGTGCGCGCCCGCCGCGTCACACGGCGCAGGTGCGCCTTCGGCTGCGTGCCACGCGCCGGTTGTCACACGGTGTCGGTGCACCCCGGCAGCGTGCGGCGCGCGCCCGCCGCGTCGCGGCATCCGGGAACGACGAAGGCCGCCCGCACACCGTGGGGCGGCATCCGGGAACGACGAAGGCCGCCCCACACCGTGGGACGGCATCCGGGAACGACGAAGGCCGCCCCACACCGTGGGACGGCCTTCGAGAAAGCGATATACGCGGGGTCGCGCTTAGCGACGAAGACCCAGGCGCTCGATCAGCGAGCGGTAACGCGCGATGTCGATGTCCTGGAGGTAGCCGAGCAGACGGCGGCGCTGACCCACCATCAAGAACAGACCACGACGCGAGTGGTGGTCGTGCTTGTGCTCCTTGAGGTGCTCGGTGAGGTCCTTGATGCGCTGCGTCAGCATCGCGACCTGCACCTCGGGGGATCCGGTGTCACCGGGGTGCGTCGCGTACTCTTCGATGATCGCCTTCTTGGCGTCAGACTCGAGTGGCATAGATGGGATCCCCTTTCTCTCATTGCGCGGCGCCCGACGCCTGATGCGTGGGCTCTCTTTATCCGCGGCCGATCAAACGGCAACCGCATGAGTCTACCGCATGCGAATGCGACCGCCGAATCGGTGTGCACTCCGCGCGCGGCCGCGACGAGGAACGGCCGCCGTGGTCGTCGAAGGGTGCCCGATGCCGCCACTCTTCGCCCGCTGCGATCCGCCCCCTTTCCGAGCCGCGAACGGATGACGCTGCCCGCCGCCGCGCGGCGCCCGCCGCAGGAGGGCTGGCGTAGCCTCGATTCGTGCAGCTCACCGTCCGCGTCAAACCGGGCAGTCGGCGCGGTCCCCTCGTCGAGGACACCGCTGACGGCCTCGTCGTCCACGTGCGCGAGCGTGCCGTCGACGGTGCGGCCAACATCGGAGTCGTCAGAGCTCTCGCCGCGCACTTCCGCGTAGCGCCACGTGACGTCCAGATCCTGCGCGGGCACGCCGCCCGCGTGAAGCGCGTGGACGTCGACGCGTGAGCGCGCGGCAGAGCGCGCTCATCGACCTGCGCCCCCTGACCACCTCCCCCGCGTTCGCGCGTCTGTGGGTGGGTTCGACGTTGGCGGGCCTCGGCGGCCAGCTCACCGTGGTCGCGGTGATGCTGCACGTGTTCGAGCTGACCCAGAGCACACTCGCGGTGTCGATGATCGCGGTGGCGGGACTGCTGCCGATGGTCGCGGCAGGGCTGTACGGCGGCATGCTGGCCGATGCGTTCGACCGGCGCACCGTGGCCTTGCTCGCGGCCGTGGTCACCTTCGGCTCGACGGCGCTGCTCGCCGTACTGGCGTGGACAGGCCTCGAGACGGTGGGGTGGCTCTTCGTCCTCAGCGTGGTGAACTCGGCGGCGAACTCGATCGTCATGGCCACGAAGTCGGCCATCACCCCACGGCTCATTCCGCGCGACCTGCTGCCGGCCGCGGCCGCACTGCAAGGCGTCACCGTCGGAATCATGGTCATGGCGGGTCCCGCCCTCGCCGGGGTGCTCGTCGCGTTCGCCGGCTACGCCTGGACCTACTCCCTCGACGTGCTGCTCATGACCTCCCTGTTCCTCGGCCTGTGGTCGCTGCCGAAGCTGCGTCCGGAAGGCGAAGTGGTCCGTCCCGGCCTCGAGTCGCTGCGCGACGGAATACGGTTCCTGCGCCGCGCACCCAACATCCGCCTGCAGTACGTACTCGACATCGTCGCGATGACCTTCGGCCAGCCGGTCGCTCTTTTCCCCGCGATCGGAGCGGTCCTCCTCGGCGGCGGCGCGATCACCACCGGCGTGCTCACGGCTGCGGTCGCTGCGGGAGCCTTCCTGTCGAGTCTGTTCTCGGGCCCCGTCGGGCGCGTCCGTCGCCAGGGTCTCGGCATCGAGCGGGCCATTCAGGTCTACGGCCTGTCGATCGGCGCGTTCGGGGTCGTCCTCCTCGCGGCGACACTGGGGTGGTTGCGTCCCGACATCGTCGACGAGTCGCATGCCGCCGTCGGGCTCATCGTCCTGGCTGCGGTCGCGCTGGCCGTCTCCGGCGCCGCCGACAACGTCAGCGCCATCTATCGCTCGACGATGATGCAGGCCGCGGTTCCGGATGCCATGCGCGGACGCCTCCAGGGCATCTTCATCGTCGTGGTGGCCGGTGGACCCCGCGTCGGCGCCCTCTACGCGGGGACGCTCGCGACCGTCGCCGCGCTGTGGGTGCCGCCCCTGTTCGGTGGCATCCTGATCCTCGCGCTGGTGGGCACGCTCGTGCGCTTCTCCCCCCGCTTCCGCCGGTACGACGCGCTGGATCCCCAGCCCTGACACCCGCGCCCGCGGTCCTGCCCCTCCCTCGGCACCCGCGCCGCGGCCCGCAAACGCCGCCGCTGCCGCGACCGCCGCCGTCACCCGTGCCGTCGCTCCGGCCGGCCCTGCCGTCGTCATCGCCGCCGCGGGCGCCGGCCCAGCCGGTACCGCCCCCGCTGCCGCTGCCGCAAGAGATCGAGAAACGCTCCCCGCGGCGAGAAATGCCCCGACCGAGCGTTTCTCGCACCAGAACACGTTTCTCGACGCCCGTCCCACCCGCGCGAACCCCACCCGGCTCGGCCCCCGCACCGCGCGACCGCGCCGCCCGCCCCGCCCCACCCCACCAAGAAACGCTCCCCGCGGCGAGAAACGCCCCGGTCAAGCGTTCCCTCCACCGGAACGCGTTTCTCGACACACCCGCCCCACCCCCGCCCCGCGAACCCCACCCGGCACGGCCGCCGCACCGCACGACCGCGCCCCCGCAAGAACCCCCCGGAGAAACGCCTCCTCCGGCGAGAAACGCCGCGACGAGACGTTTCGCCCACGAGAACGCGTTTCTCGACGGGCCCGACACACCCCGTCCCATCCCGCCCCGCCGCGACCCGACCGGAGGTGCGACTGCCGACCCTCGGCGGATTCCGGACGTCGCGTCTCCTGGGCGGCTCCGATGTCGGGAGTCGAGCCTATGGTCGGGGATGTGGCATCCGGTCCCTCTCCCTCCCCCGTCTCGATCGCCGTCCAGTTCGTCCTCGCCGGCATCGTCTGGGGCTCGAGCTTCCTCTTCATCGCGGTCGCCCTCACCGGCATGACACCCGCGCAGGTCGCCGGCGGCCGCTTGTTCTTCGGGGCACTGGCCCTCGGCGTCATCGTCGCCGTCCGACGCGAGCGCCTCCCCCGTGACCGACGCGTCTGGGGACACCTGTGCGTGCTGGCCGTGACGTTCTGCGCGGTGCCGTTCCTGCTGTTCGCCTGGGCGGAGCAGCATGTGTCCTCGGGCTTGGCGAGCATCTTCAATGCGACGACCCCGATCATGACGGCGATCATGGCGTGGGCGGCGTTCCGCGTCGAAAGCCTCAAGCCCGGCCAGCTCGTCGGCATCGCCATCGGCATCGCGGGCGTCGTCGTGATCATCGCACCCGGCGCCGTGACCGACGTCGGCAACAGCACCGTCGCGCAGCTCGCGCTCCTCGGCGCCACCGCCTGCTACGGGTTCAGCCTCGCGTACGTGCGGCGGTTCCTCAGCGACACCGGGCTCTCGGGTATCGCCCTGGCCTTCGGGTACATCGGTCCCGCGGCGGCACTGATGGTGTTGCTGTCGCCGCTGATCCTCGCGGAGCCCCTGCACCTCACGCCCGCCGTGGTCGGCAGCATCGTGACGCTCGGCATGCTCGGTACGGGCCTGGCATACATCTGGAACCAGAACGTGCTGCGCGCGTGGGGCCCGACCCGGGCGTCCACCGTCACCTACATCACGCCGGTCGTCGGGGTGGCGCTCGGCGTCCTCGTGCTCGGCGAGCGCATCTCGTGGAACGAGCCGGTCGGCGCGGCCGTGGTGTTCGTCGGCATCCTGTTGGTGCAGCAACGACTCCGGATGCCGCGGCGCGCATCCGCGTGAGAGAGCAGTCTCGAACTGCCGCGCGCCCCGCTTCCGTGCAGCATGTGCGCGGGTGGCGCCCCGCCCTTCACGCGAGACGTACCGCGATGCCGTTTCGACACACGGGCGCACCCTCAGATGCCGCCACCGCGCGCAGCGGACAGACCGAGGGCCCCGGATGCCATGCATCCGGGGCCCTCGTCGACGATCACGCCCGCAGGGACTGCTGCGGAACGGTCACGCCTGGAGCGCGAGCTGGAGGTCGAGCTCGATGGTGACGTCCTTGCCGACGAGAACGCCACCGGTCTCGAGGGCGGCGTTCCAGGTTAGGCCGTAGTCTTCGCGGTTGACGACCGTCTTCGCGGTCGCGCCTGCCTTGTAGTTGCCCCACGGATCGGTGCCGAATCCGCCGAAGTCGAGCGAGAAGGTCGCGGGCTTGGTGATGCCGCGGATCGTCAGGTCACCGTCGACGAGGAAGTCGCCGTCTTCGAGGCGGATGCCCGTGGAGCGGAAGTCCATGGTCGGGTAGGTCTCGATGTCGAAGAACTCGGCGCTGCGGAGGTGCTGGTCGCGACCCTCGTCTTTGGTGTCGACCGAGGTGACGTCGACGGAGGCCTCGACGGTGGCGTCGTACGGGTTCTCGGGGGCGACGATCGTGGCGCTCTTCACGCCGAAGGTGCCGCGCACCTTCGAGATCATCATGTGGCGCACCGAGAAGGTGACCTCGCTGTGGGCGGGGTCGAGGACCCAGGTGCCGGTCTTGTAGCCGGGGATGTCGAGGGCAGTGGTGTCGGTCATGTCACTCCTTGAGGTCTGTGGGAGCCGTTTCGGCGTCCTGACGAGGCCAACTCCCATTCACACGAATGTATTCCACGATCGAGGGAAAAGACGAACCCGAGGAAGCCGCAGCCCCCTCGGGTTCGTGAACGTCGGGTGAAGAACTCCCGGTCAGCCGACCTTCAGAAGGTCGATGATGAAGATGAGGGTCTTGCCGCCCAGGAAGTGGCCGCCGGCGGGACCGTAGGCCAGGTGCGGCGGGATGACGAGCTCGCGGCGTCCGCCGACCTTCATACCCGGGATGCCGTCCTGCCAGCCCTGGATCAGGCCCCGGAGGGGGAACTGGATGCTCTCGCCGCGGCCCCACGACGAGTCGAACTCTTCGCCCGACTCGTACTCGACACCGGCGTAGTGCACGGTGACGGTGTCGCCGGGCTTGGCCTCGTCGCCGTCGCCGACGATGATGTCGCGGATGACGAGGTCGGAGGGGGCGGGGCCGCTGGGAGCGTCGAACTCCGGCTTGGTGCGATCAGTCATGTCTCCATCCAAGCACGCCGGCGCCGCTCGCGATGCCCCTGGACGAGAGCCCGGGAAAGACTCAGCGCCCGGTGCCGCGGCGATGCCTGCGTGTCTACCGGGCGCTGAGTTGGCCTACGACGATGGTGCTCCCGCTCCGGCCGGCTGTCAAGACCCCACGCATCCGACGAGACGCCGCGACGCGCGACGAACCCCCCGCACAGCCGGATCACCGCCCGCCGAGACCCTATGACGACAACAGAGTCGACCGGGCCGCCATCGTGCGCTCGAGCAGGTAGCGTTCGGTCGCCGGCGCGTGCGGGTCGCGGCCCGACAGGGATCGCTGTCGCGCGGCGGCGAGCGCCGTGGCGTCCATGATGAACGTCTTCATCACCGCTGAGCGGTCGCCGGGGAGGGTGCGCGCCCACGCGACCGCGGAGCGGCGCCCGGGACCGGTGGCGAGCATCTCGACCTCTTGCGGGGTGAACCATCCGGCCGCCGAGTACTCCCCGAGACGGGCACGGGTCAGGCGAGTCTCTTCTCGGCGGAGCGCCAGGATGCCGAGGATGAACAGCACGAACAGCGGCACCTGCAGAGCCGCGTAAAGCTCGAAGAAGTCGAAGAAGGTCGCGGAGCCGTTCCACAGCGCGTGCAGCACGATCGCGCCGATCACCCCGGGGATGCCGTAGGCCAGCGCCGCGCGCGTGCTCAGACCGCGGCGGGCGGCGAGGCCGAACGCGAAGCCCGTGAGGCTGGTGAACATGACGTGCGCGAACGGAGAGAGCACCGCCCGGAGGAAGAACGTGCTCGCCACCTGCCCGGGCCCGCCCTCGAGGTAGCTGATGGCGAAATACTGCACGTTCTCGGTGAGGGCGAAGCCCGCCCCGATCAGCGCCCCGTAGACGATGCCGTCGACGGGTCCGTCGAACACGCGGCGCGCGAACACGAAGATCAGGAGCACCCCCAGGCCTTTCGCGACCTCCTCGACGATGGGCGCCTGCACGACCGCACCGATCGCCGGCGGGAGTCCCCCCGTCACCAGACTGATCAGCAGGTCGACTCCCAAGGCGATCACCACCGACGCGACCGCTCCCCACGCGACGGCGAAGACGAGCAGTCTTCGCGGCTCGGGCTCCCACCGGTCGATGTACCGCACCGCGACCCACACGATGACGAACGGGATCGCCGCCAGGATCAGGCCGATGAAGGATGCGGCCGTGCCGAGGAATCCGGTGAAGTACCGCACGAGCAGCGCCAACAGGGGCACGAGCAGAACCGCGATGACCCAGAGCGCCACGCCTCCGCGACGTGACCGCGGGGGCGCCGCGGAGAGGGGCGCCTCGGGCGCGGTCGAGATGCGGGTGGGTTCGCCCGATCCCGGTCGGGAGAACGGCGAGGGGGAGCTCATGCGCACAGCCTAGGGGCGACCTCCGGCATGGCATCCGGGGCTTGCGAGCTCCCCGGCCGCGCGCCCGTCCGGGTAGCGTGGACCTATGCGCTTCGCCCACGCCCAGTCCCAGGAAGGGGCCGAAGCCCCCCGTCTCGTCTCGGTCCATGATGAGGAGATCGTCTTCGTCGACGAGCTCTTCGACGGCGCCCCCGCGACTCTCGAACACCTCATCGCCGGTGGTGACGCCCTGCTCGACCGCGTGCGCGTGGCCGCGGCCTCGGCACCGCGGCATCCGCTCTCCGGCATCCGGTACGCCTCCGCCGTGCTCGCTCCGCCCTCGATCCTCGCCGTGGGGCTGAACTACGCCGCCCACTCCGGCGAGCTCGGGCTCAAGACGGACGCGGGGCCGACGGTGTTCGTGCTGTGGCCGAACTCGCTGACCGCGCACGAGGCGACCACCTCGTGGCCCCGCGCGCTCAGCGAGGCCGTCGACTACGAGGCCGAGCTCGGTGTCATCATCGGTCGGCCCGGTCGCGACATCGCCGAGGCCGACGCGCTGAAGCACGTGTGGGGGTACACGGTGGTCAATGACATCACCGCCCGCAACATCCAGTTCTCCGAGGCGCAGTGGTCGCGTTGCAAGTCCTTCGACGGTTTCACCCCGACGGGTCCGTTCGTGGTCACGGCCGACGAGATCCCCGACCCGCAGGACCTGCACATCTGGACCGTCGTCGACGGACACACCGTGCAGGATGCCAGCACCGGCCAGATGGTGCGGTCGGTGGCGACGCTCATCCACAAGCTGTCGGAGTCGGTGACCCTCTTGCCCGGAACCCTCATCTCGACGGGAAGCCCCGGCGGCGCCGGGTACTCGCGCGATCCGCAGATCTTCCTCCGCGACCGCTCGACCGTGACCGTCGGCATCGACGGCATCGGCGAGCTGACCACCCACTGCCGGATCCTCGACTGAGACGGCACCGCCGCCGCGAGGGCTCCCGCCCAGACGAGTCGGTCACGACGTGCGGACGGAGCGCTCTCGATGTTGCGACGGGGCGTTAACCACCACGGAGGGCCGGGACGCGACNTCCCGGCCCTCCACCGCTCAGCGGATCACTCCTCCACGACGCTGTCGGCGGAGCGGACGATGGGAATGGCCGCCGTCACCGCCTGCAGACCCGACAGTCGGGCGGGTGAGAGCTGCTTCGTGACCTCGTCGCGGGTCATCAAGCCCGCCTCCACGACGAGATCGGCGACGTTGCGGTGGGTCAGCAGGGCGGTCTTGGCGAGGGCGGCGGACGCGGCGTAGCCGATGAACGGCGTCAACGCCGTCACGACGCCGACGGAGGAGCCGACCATCGCCCCCAGGCGCTCGCGGTTCGCCGTGATGCCATCGACGCAATTCACGCGCAGGGTCCACATCGCCTGCCGCATCCACGTGATCGACTGGTAGATCGAGTGGGCGATGACCGGCTCGAAGGCGTTGAGCTGCAGCTGGCCGCCCTCGACGGCCATGGTGACCGTCATGTCGGCTCCGACGACCGAGAAGGCGACCTGATTCACGACCTCGGGGATCACGGGGTTGACCTTGCCCGGCATGATGCTCGAGCCCGCCTGCCGCGGCGGCAGGTTGATCTCGCCGAGTCCCGCCTGCGGACCGCTCGAGAGCAGACGCAGGTCGTTGCAGATCTTCGACAGCTTCACGGCGTTGCGCTTGAGCGACGACGAGAACGACATGAAGGCACCGGTGTCGCTCGTCGACTCCACCAGGTCGGTCGCGGTCTCGAGGTCGAGTCCGGTGATCTCCCGCAGGTGCCGCAGCACCGCTCCCCCGTAGCCGGCGTGGGCGGTGATGCCG
This sequence comes from Microbacterium sp. 22296, assembly GCF_052045385.1. Taxonomy (NCBI): domain Bacteria; kingdom Bacillati; phylum Actinomycetota; class Actinomycetes; order Micrococcales; family Microbacteriaceae; genus Microbacterium; species Microbacterium sp. 22296. The sequence goes on from NZ_JBQEOS010000002.1 coordinate 62,285, forward strand.
GTGCCGATGGCGGTGGCGCCCATGTTGATCTCGTACATCAAGTAGGCGTTCTCGGTGAGACGGCTGTAGTCCTCGCCGAGCGTGGTGGCGAAGCCGTGGAACTCCTGCCCGAGCGTCATCGGCACGGCATCCTGGAGCTGGGTGCGTCCGACCTTGAGCACGTCGTGGAACTCCTCGGCTTTGGCCAGGAAGGACGTCCGCAGCAGCGCGAGCTCTTCGAGCAGGCTCTGCAGCACCAGCGCGAGCCCGATCTTGATCGCCGTCGGGTAGACGTCGTTGGTCGATTGGCTGCGGTTGGTGTCGTCGATCGGCGAGAGGAAGGCGTAGTCGCCCTTCTCGCGGCCCGCCATCTCGAGAGCGATGTTGGTGATGACCTCGTTGGCGTTCATGTTCGTCGAGGTGCCGGCACCCCCCTGGATGACGCCCACGGTGAACTCGTCATGGAACTCCCCGTCGATGACCCGCTGGGCGGCGCGGTCGATGAGGTCGGCCTTCGCCCCGTCGAGCACGCCGATCTCGCGATTGGCCCGGGCCGATGCCTGTTTGACCATCGCGAGGCCGCGCACGAGGTCGGGGTACACCGAGATGGGGCGCTTGGCGATCGGGAAGTTCTCCAGCGCCCGGGCGGTGTGGATGCCCCAGTAGGCGTCGGCGGGGATCTCGAGGGATCCCAGGGAGTCGGTCTCGGTACGGGTGCGCGTCATTGCGTCCAAAGCCATGGGTACGTCCTTGTGGGTGTCACGGCGAGCAGGGATGCCACGAGCCTAACGACCCCCTCGGGCGGCGTCGGTGGCCGCGACGGCCTGCCGTCGTATCCACACCGTCCGGTGCGTCTATTGCCGCGCCCTCGCCAGGGCGGGAGGTGGCGTCCGGGCACCTCGCTCGGCGTCGCACGATCGTGGGAGTCGACCGTCACCGCTTGCGGGAGAACGCCTCGAGCCGTTCCGCGGGGGTCAGCAACGCCATGCGAGCCGTCCACTCGGGGGTGAAGAACCCCGCCGCCTCCTCGTCGACGACGGGGACGACGGCGTGCGTGACGGTGTCGTCCCAGACGTGCACCAGGTGGAACGAGCGCCCGGCATCCATGCCGTTGACCTCGTCGGCGGGGCGGGCGAGATCCATCGTGTAACACGAGGCCGCGGCGACGCTCACGGGGACCCCGGCGAACGTGCCCGAGGTGGAGTAGTGCAGGTGCCCGGCGAGGATGGCCCGCACGTCGCTGCCCGCGATGGCCTCGGCCAGGCCCGCCTGATCGCGCAGCTCGAGGATGTCGAAGAACGGGATGTGCGTGGGAAGGGGCGGATGGTGGAGCGCGAGGATCGTGCCGAGCGGGGCTGGCTCGGCGAGCTCGCCGCGGAGCCAGTCGAGCTGCGCGGCGTCGAGGTCGCCGTGGTGCCAGCCCGGCACCGTCGAATCGAGGGCGATGACCCGCAGCCCTCCGAGGTCCCACACCCCGGTCACGGGCTCCTCGCTCGCCTCCGCGTCGAGCAGTTCGGCGCGCAGCGCCGGCCGCTCGTCGTGATTGCCGGCGACCCAGACGACCGGCGCCCCGAGGCGCGCCGCCCACGGTTCGACCTCGGCACGGAGCGCCCGGTACGCCTCGGGCTCACCGAGGTCGGTCAGATCGCCCGTGAACACCACGGCATCCGGCCGCACGCCGGTCGCCTCAGCGGCCTCGAGCGTGCGCCGCAGGTGTCGTGCGGTGTCGTACCGCTCACCGAGCAGGCGATCACCGCCCAGGAGGTGGGTGTCGCTGAGGTGGAGGATCACGCGCGCAGCGGGCGCGTGCTGACCGAACTGCACGGATGCCATGACCTCAGCCTAGGAGGGGGCTCCGACATCGCGTCCGGCGTCAATGGTTGAACAGGATGAGCAGCAGAGCCCCGAGCACCGCCGACGCGCACACCGCGAAACAGGCGTAGGCGCCGACGAGCGAGAGGCGTTTCTGCCCGTCGCTCAGCGGATTCTTCCGCGCCGCCTTCGCCACCGCCTTCTCGCCGCGGCGACGCTGCTTCTCGGTGAGCACGGTGATGGCATCCGTGAACTCCGCCGGGGTGACCAGCGGCGGCCGCCCGCCGCGCACGAGCAGGCGCAGGCCCAGCGCGTACGAGGTGACGACGATCGATGCGCCCACGATCGCCGCGACGAAGACCTGCAGGAACGCTCCCCAGTCGATGACCATCAGGCGCCCTTCCCGGCCTTGTCGCGGTCGAGCCGACGCTGATGGCGCGTCGGTCCGGGCTTCCGCGGCACTTTCACCGCGGCTCCCGAGTCGGCGACCTCGCTCATCGCGTTCGCCGAGGTGACCGAATCGCGGCGCGAGCGCAGGAACAGCCCCAGGATGATGATGACGGCGATCACCGCGTCGACGGCGACGCCCCAGCCGCCCAGCCACACCACGATCAGCGCGGCGGCGGCGCCCACCGCACCGGCGGCGGGCAGAGTGAGCACCCAGCCGATCATGATGCGTCCGACGGTGTTCCACCGCACGGTGGATCCGCGACGGCCCAGGCCCGAGCCGATGACCGATCCCGATGCCACCTGGGTCGTCGACAGCGCGAAACCGAGGGCGCTGGATGCCAGGATCGTCGCCGCCGTCGAGGTCTCGGCCGAGAATCCCTGTGCGGGCTTGACGTCGGTCAGTCCCTTGCCGAGGGTGCGGATGATGCGCCAGCCGCCCATGTAGGTGCCGAGCGCGATGGTGATGGCGCACGCGAAGACGACCCAGAGCTGCGGGTCGGGATTCGCGCTGGACTGCCATCCGACGGTGATGAGGGCGAGGGTGATGACGCCCATCGTCTTCTGCGCGTCGTTGGTCCCGTGCGCCAGTGCCACGAGCGACGAGGTGAAGATCTGCCCCCAGCGGAAGCCGTCTCGACCGTCGGCCTTCCCGTCGTAGCGACGGGTGACCCCGTACGCGATCTTGGTCACGGTGAAGGCGATGATCCCCGCCGTGAGCGGGGCGATGAGCGCCGGGAGGATGACCTTGCTCAGCACGACCCCCGTGTCGATGGCGCTCGCGCCGACGCCCACCAGCGTCGCCCCGATCAGACCGCCGAACAGGGCGTGCGACGAGCTCGACGGGAGCCCGAGCAGCCACGTGAGCATGTTCCACGTGATCGCGCCGATGAGACCCGCAAAGATGATCGGCGGGAAGATGTCGGGACTCAGCTGGTCTTCGCGGATCATGCCGCCCGAGATCGTCTTGGCAACCTCCGTCGACAGGAACGCGCCGACCAGGTTGAGGCTCGCGGCCAAGAGGACGGCCACCTTCGGCTTCAACGCACCGGTCGCGATGGGCGTGGCCATCGCGTTCGCGGTGTCGTGGAAGCCGTTGGTGAAATCGAAGAACAGTGCCAGCACGATGACCAGCACGATGATGAGGGCTGCGCTCTCCACCGTTCGCTTTCCGTGAGAAGGAAGAGGGGATGCCGACGGGATCGGCGCGACGAACGAAGAGTTCACCTGGAGTTCGACACTCGTTCACCGAGGTCGCGACGTCATCCTTTCACCGGCGGGGGCCGTGGTCAAACGCGCGCGGAGTGCGCCGCCCGGCCCGATGTCGGGACGGCGCAGTAGCGTGGAACGGTGACCGACCTCCCGCACCAGCCGACCCCACCCGTCACCGAACGCCGCTCCGCGGCGCGCACCCATCACGGCGACACCTTCGACGACCCGTACGAGTGGCTCCGCGTGAAAGACGACGCCGAGGTCATCGCCCACCTCGAGGCGGAGAACGCCTACACGTCGGCGCGAACCGCCCACCTCGCGCCGCTACGTGACACCATCTTCGGCGAGATCAAGGGCCGCACCCTCGAGACCGACCTGTCGGTACCGGCCCGCCGGGGCGACTGGTGGTACTACGGCCGCACGGTCGCGGGCGCGCAGTACGGCATACAGTGCCGCGCTCCGCTGGACTCCCCCGACGACTGGACCCCGCCCACCCTGTCCCCCGATCGTCCCGTACCCGGCGAGCAGGTGCTCTTCGACGGCAACGTCGAAGCCGAGGGCAACGAGTTCTTCTCGCTCGGCAGCTTCGAGATCTCGAACGACGGCACGCGCATGCTCTACGGCATCGACGTCGCGGGCGACGAGCGTTACACCGTGCGCGTACGCGACCTCGTCTCGGGCGAGACGCTCCCCGACGAGATCCCCGGCACGTTCTCGGGCGCATCGTTCTCGCCCGACGGCCGCTTCATCGTCTACACGACCGTCGATGACGCCTGGCGCCCCGACACCGTATGGCTGCACGAGATCGGCACCCCCGTGGATGCCGACGTCACGCTCTTCCATGAGAGCGACGACCGCTACTGGGTGGGCGCCGACTTCACGCGCAGCGACCGCTTCCTGGTCATCGAGATGGGCTCCTCGATCACGTCGGAGGAATGGCTCCTCGACGCCGACGACCTCCGCGGCGAGCCGCGCGTCGTCTGGCCGCGGCGCGACGGCGTCGAGTACTCGTCGTCGCACGCGGTCGTCGACGGCGAGGACGTGCTCTACATCCTGCACAACGACGACGCCCTCGATTTCGAGCTCGTGCGCGTCTCGGCATCCGATCCTCAGGGGGAACGTCGGACCGTCATCCCCCACCGGAGCGGTCACCGGCTGCTGGGTGTCGACACGTTCCGCGACTGGGGCGTTGTCGGCTACCGTCGCGACGGCCTCGCCCGCCTCGGCATGCTGTCGTACGCCGATGACACGGTCGACGAGATCTCGTTCGATGAGCCGCTGTACAGCGTGGGCACCGGCGGAAATCCCGAGTGGGCTCCCCCCGTGCTGCGACTGGGCTACGGATCGTTCGTCACGCCGGGCACCGTGTACGACTACGTCATCGACACCGGCGAGCTGGTGCTGCGCAAGCGCCAGCCCGTGCTCGGCGGCTTCGATCCCGCCGACTACGGTCAGGCGCGCGTCTGGGCACCCGCCGACGACGGCACCCAGGTGCCGGTGTCGCTGGTGTGGAAGCGTTCGTTCGGCGAGCCCGGCGCAACCCCCCGAGCCGTGCACCTGTACGGGTACGGCTCGTACGAGCACTCCATCGAGCCCGGCTTCTCGGTCGCTCGGCTGTCGATGCTCGACCGCGGTGTCGTCTTCGCCGTCGCCCACGTGCGCGGCGGCGGCGAGATGGGACGACAGTGGTACGAAGACGGAAAGCTTCTGGCCAAGCGCAACACCTTCACCGACTTCGTCGCAGCGGCCCGCCACTTGGTCTCCGAGGGCTACACGACACCCGATCGCATCGTCGCCGAGGGCGGGAGCGCCGGCGGGCTGCTGATGGGCGCCGTCGCCAACCTCGCCCCGGAGCTGTTCGCCGGTGTCCTGGCCGACGTGCCCTTCGTCGACGCGCTGACCACGATCCTCGATCCCTCGCTCCCCCTCACCGTCATCGAGTGGGACGAATGGGGCGACCCGCTGCACGACGCCGACGTGTACGCCTACATGAAGTCGTACTCGCCTTACGAGAACGTGCGCGAAGGCGTCGAATACCCGCGCATGCTGGCCGTGACCTCGCTCAACGACACGCGCGTGCTGTACGTCGAGCCCGCGAAGTGGGTCGCGCGCCTCCGCGAGGTCGGCGCCGACGCGATGCTGAAGTGCGAGATGGTCGCCGGTCACGGCGGCGTCAGCGGCCGCTACAACGCCTGGCGGGAGCGCGCGTTCGAGCTGGCGTGGCTGCTCGACGTGCTGGGGCTGGCGGAGTAGGTCGAGCCGCCGCTGCACCCCGTCGGCCCGGACGCCCTGTCGCCTCGCGCGGCGGGGCGTTCCGCGTTGGGGCGCGGCGGCGAGTTCGGCCTTGAGGCTCGGCGGCGAGATCGGCCTTGAGGCTCGGCGGCGAGTTCGACGTTGGGCGCGGCGGCGAGTTCGGTGTGTCGCGCGGCGGGGCGTTCGGCGATGTCGCGCGGCGGCGAGTTCGACGTTGTCGCGCGGCGGGGAGCGCGGCGTTGGGGCGCGGCGGGGCACGCGGCGTTGTTGCGTCGGGGCGCGCGGCGACCGCGTCCCGATATGTGCACGTCCCGTCCCGCTTTCGGTTGTTTGCAGCCCCTCCAGCCGACCGTTTTCGGGACGCGCATCACCTTCAGTGAGCCGACAGCCCCGGCCGCCAGCCCGCTCGAACGAGAGCGTCCCGGGCCAGCGAGACGGCTCGCGCGCCGTCGCCGCGGAGGTGATGGTTGAGGATGCGCACGTGATCCCAGCCCGCCGCCCGGATCTCGGCCCATCGATCGGCGTCGCGAGCGAACTGCCGCCCGTCTTCCGCGTGAACTCGTCCGTCGTACTCGACGGCGACCTTCCACCGCGGGTAGGCCAGGTCGATCTCGGCAACGAAGTCCCCCCGCTCGTCGAAGATGTCGGCGTTGACGTCGGGAGCGGGAAGACCATTGCGGGCGAGCAACAGTCGCAGGCGCGTCTCTCGAGGCGAACGAACGCCGGGATGGGCGAGGTCCGCAGCAGCACGGAGGATGCCGCCTCGGACATCGCCCATCTCGCGAATCTCAGAACGGAGGTCCTCCACCGACGCGGTCGGCTCCTTTCCGCCGATGAGCGAATCGGCAGCCGCCACCAGGTCGTCCAGCGGCCACAGCCGACCGCACTGGCGCCACGCTCGGACAGGATCCTCGACGGGCAAGCCATGCATCCCCGCGCCTACGGCCGGGGCCCGGGTCTGCAATCGGTGCCCGACGACGCCCGAGGTTCGAGGCTCGCGCGCGGGGCGATGAGCGGACACATGAATCCTGGGCACGTACGGCCACTCCGGCGTGCTGAACCCTCGAAGTGCGAGTGCTGTCTCATGACTGAAGAACTGCCACGGCCTCAACCGCGGGGCGTAGACGAGGCACTGCTCCACCAGGGTCGTCGGGCGCGCGCCATCCCGTGACCGGATGCCGTGGAACGGCGATTCCAGATCGGAGGCGCGCAATCGAGCACGCGTCACCCCGAGCTCCGCCGCCTCGGCAACGGAGAAGGAGCGGGGAATCGATGCGGGAAGGGGAGCAGGGCTCGGCATGCCTCAGCATCCCGTCCCGTCCTCCCCCTTTCGGCGCTATCCCCAGGCGTCGGAGCGAGCGCACCGGCCACAGCTCCGCCCATGTCCCCATTTCGGCTGCCTGCGACACCGCCAGCCGACCCCATCTGGGACACACCTCGACCGAATCGGGACATGGTCGGATTCCCGCGCACCGCAGACGCCCCCGCCCCGCGCAGCGCAGACGCCCCGCCCCGCGCGACGACGACGCCCCTCCCTCGCGCAACAACGACGCCCCCGCCCCGCGCGAGCGGGACAGGGGCGTCGAAGCGGGAGACTCAGCCGAACAGCGCGGCGGCCTCTTCGTAGCGGTACAGCGGAACGCTGTTGAGCTCGCCGAGCGCGTCGCCGAAGGGGACGCGCACGATGTCGGTGCCGCGCATCGCGACCATCTGGCCCCACGCGCCCTCGTGCAGAGCGTCGGCGGCGTGCAGTCCGAGACGCGTGGCGAGCACGCGGTCGAAGCCCGACGGTGAACCGCCGCGCTGGATGTGCCCGAGCACGGTGGAACGGGTCTCGATACCGGTCAGACGTTCGATCTCGGGCGCGAGCAGCTCCCCGATGCCTCCGAGACGCGGACGGTTGAACGCATCGAGGCCCTTGTCGCTGAAGGCTTCGTCCATACCGGTGAGCTTGAACCCCTCGGAGACGACGACGAGGGGCGCGCGGCCGCGGTCGTGAGCACGGGTGACCTGCTCGACGATCTCGTCGATCGACATCGGCACCTCGGGGATGCAGATGACGTGCGCACCCGCGGCGATACCCGCGTGCAGCGCGATCCAGCCGACGTGCCGACCCATGACCTCGGCCACCATGCAGCGCTGGTGCGAGTCACCGGTGGTGCGCAGGCGGTCCATGGCATCCGTGGCGATGTTGACGGCGGTGTCGAAGCCGAACGAGTAGTCGGTGGCACGCAGGTCGTTGTCGATCGTCTTGGGGACGCCGAGCACGTTGATGCCGTCCTTCGACAGGCGGTCGGCCGCGGCGAGGGTGCCCTCGCCACCGATGGCCAGGATGCCGTCGATCCGGTGCCCGTAGAGCGTCTTGGAGATGTTCTCGGCCCCGCCGCGCGCGCCCTCGTACGGGTTGGTGCGACTCGTGCCGAGGATGGTGCCGCCCACCTTGGACAGGCCCTTCACCTCGTGGCGCGTCAGGGGGAAGAAGTCGCCGTCGACGACACCACGCCATCCGTCGCGGATGCCGACGAATTCGATGTCGTAATTGGTCGTGCCCTTGAGCACGACGCCACGGATGACCGCGTTCAGCCCGGGGCAGTCGCCGCCGCTGGTCAGGATGCCGATCTTCATGGGCAGAGTCCTCAAGTGCTGTGATTCGGGTGGAGGTGACGGCGCCGTTGCCGTCTTCGACCCTATCGCCGTGGGCGGGAGCGTTGCCACACGGCGACGGAAGGGCGGATGCCGTCCTCCCGCCGCCGGGGTTCGACGCAGACCCCGCGGGCAGGGCTCGACGCCCGCGCGCCCACGACGAACGCCCCGGCGCCGAAGCGGCCGGGGCGTTCGTGGAGGCGCGGATCAGGCCTTGCCGAGCGCCTGACGCAGCAGGTGCATGAGCGCGGAGAGCTGCACGGAGTCGCTCGAACCGGGCTCGACCGCCTGGCCGTCGAGGGCGCGCTGGGCGAGGCCCTCCTTCGAGTCGATGAGCTCGGCGATCTTCGTGTCGATCGTGTGCGCGGCGATGATGCGCCATGCCGTCACCGGCTCGCCCTGACCGATGCGGTGCACGCGGTCGATGGCCTGCGTCTGCTCGGCAGCGGTCCACGACAGTTCGGCGAGCACCACGTTGGAGGCCGCCTGCATGTTCAGTCCGACGCCGGCGGCGGTCAGCGAACACACCGCGATCCCCACACCGGGGTCGCTGTTGAACGCGTCGATCGCGGCCTGGCGGGCGGTCGAGGTCTGCTCGCCGCGCACCGACACCGACTTCAGGCCCGAGGCTTTGAAATGCGCCTCGGCGGCATCCATCACGTCGATGTGCTTGGCGAAGAACACCACCTTGCCCACCGAGCGCTGCAGCTGCACGGCGTAGTCGGCGGCGAGGTGCGCCTTGGCCTGACCGATGCGACGCACCATCGTGAAGACGTTCTCACTGCCCGAACCCGCGGCCTTGCTCTCTTCGAGCTCGCCGTGGGCGACGAGGCGCACGATGTCCTCGTCGATCGCGCCGGCGGCCAGACCCCGGTCGCCACGGGCCTCGATGATGCGGCGGTACTTCGCCGCGAGACGGGCACCGAGCTCACGCTCGGCCTGGCGGATCGAGCGGCCGAATTCGTCGTCGAGCTCCACGGGCAGATCGGCCACGAGCTTGTCGGGCAGGTCGGCGGCGACGTCCTTCTTCTTGCGTCGCACGATGCCCATCGAGATGACGGCCTCGCGCGCCTCGGGGTAGAACGCCTTGTCGGCGGGCGTCAGGCCCGTGGCATCCAGTTTCTCCATCAGCTCGGGACCGGGCTTTTCACCGTTCGTCCAGCCGAGGAAGCGCCAGATCGCGTCGAAGTCCTCGACGTCGTTGATCAGCGGGGTACCGGTGAGCGCCAGCATGAGCGGGTCGCGGGTCTGCTGGCGGACACGGGATGCCAGGGCCAGCACGTTCTGAGAGCGCTGCGACGTGAGGTTCTTGATGAAGTGCGCCTCATCGACCACGACGCCCTTCAGCCCGATCGACGACAGCCATGACAGGTGCCGGTCGAGGATCTCGTAGTTGACGATGAAGACGTCGGCGAAGGCGTCGATGTCGGCGCCACCGCCCGAGATGACGGTCGCGCGCCGCTGCGGCGTCCAGCGCTGAACCTCGCGGGCCCAGTTCATTTTGACGACGTTGGGCACGACGACCAGCAGCGGGTAGGCGTCGGCGACACTGGCGGCGAGCACCGACTCGGCGGTCTTGCCGAGGCCGGGCTCGTCGGCGAGGAGGAACTCCCGGTGCCCGAGGCGCACGGCCTCGAGGAAGCGCGACTGGTGCGGCATGACCTCGAGTCCGCGCGGCGACAGCCGGTCGAACTCGGGGACGGGCGGCAGCTCCATGCTCGCGGCCGACCCGCCGGCGCCGGTCTCGAACGCCTTGTAGAGGGGGCCCATGAGCTCCCATCCGTCGAGGCGGCGGCGCGGGGCGTCACCGCTGGTGCGCGGGGTGAGGTCGGGCGCGAGGAACGGGTTGGCCATCTGACGAGCCTCGATGGATGCCGGGATGACCTGCTTCTCGGCAAGGGCCGCCGGCACCACGGGGGCGATCTTGGGCGCGTTGTCGGTGATGATGAGCTCGTCGGGCGGCAGTTCGGAGCCGGCCTCGAGCAGCCAGTCGCGACGCATGCGGCGGGCGACGGGAGAGGTCGCCTGGTCGACCTCGAGCAACTGGATCAGCGAGGTGTCGCGCGCGGCCGTCTTGGCGAGGATCGTCGCGACCCCGTCGAGACGCTTGAGCAGTTCGGCACGGGCGGCGTCGGTGATCTCGGTGTCGGCCTTGACCCGGGCGCGTTCCTCGCGCACGAGGAAGGCGATTACCTGGAACTTGACGCGATTGGTGGGCCCGAGCTTGCCACGCTGCGCCTTCGCCTCGACCTCGCGCACCTTGCGGGCGAGGATCGGGATGACGGGGGCTTCCTCGTCACGTCGGGATGATGTGGTCTTCCTGCGCCGCTGGGTCGAGCTACGGGCGGCGGTTGCCGTGGTCGGCATGCTCCTCCTGAGCGTGTCGTCCGGAATCTCGTCCCGGAACGTTCCCGGCCTGGGCCGGTGGATCAGTGACCTCGGGATGTCGTCGCTCGAACCGCCGCCGGAGAAGCGGTGTCGGCGACCCGCATCGCATCTACGCCGGAACGGCTCGCGAGACAGCGGAAGTCGAAGTCCCGTCCATTCTAGCGGTCCCGTGCCGTCTGCTCGCGTACGGCGCCGGATCTGTGCGGAAATGGCCCCGACGCCGCACGAGACCCGGCCCGCCGTCAGTCCGCGCGTCGCAGGCGCAGGCTGTTCAGCACCACGAACACACTCGAGAACGCCATCGCGGCGCCGGCGATCATGGGGTTGAGCAATCCCAGCGCCGCCAACGGGAGCGCTGCGATGTTGTACGCGAACGCCCAGAAGAGGTTGCCGCGGATCACCCGCATCGTCCGCCGGCTGAGACGCACGGCGGTGACGATCCCGCGCGGGTCGTCGCGCATGAGAGCCACGTCGCTCGCGTGCAGCGCGGCATCCGTTCCGCCTCCCATCGCGATCCCGAGGTCAGCGGATGCCAGAGCGGCGGCGTCGTTGACCCCGTCGCCGACCATCGCCACGGTGCGTCCCTCCGCTCGCAGCGCCGAGATCTCGGCGACCTTGTCCTCGGGCAGCACCCCGGCGTGCACCCGCCGGATGCCCAGCTCGGCGGCGACGGCGCGGGCGACGTGTTCGTTGTCGCCGGTCAGCAGCACAGGTTCCAGTCCCATCGCGCGCAGCTCCGCGACGGCGGCGGCGCTCTCGGGGCGCACCGTGTCGGCGATCTCGATCACCGCTCGCGCGCGCATCCCGTCGTGGTCGGCCCACCCGGCCACCACGACGGTGCCGCGCTGCTCGCCGTCGGCGACGGCCGCGGCCAGGGCCGCCGACAGCGGTGCACCCAGGCTCGCGGCGAGCGCCGGGCGACCGGCGAAGACGCGCACGCCGTCGACGCTGCCCGCGATCCCCCGGCCCGGGAGCGCGTCGAGGTCGGAGGCCACCGGCCCCTCCCCCGCCGCCGCCACGATGGCGTGGGCGACGGGGTGCTCCGACCCGCGCTCGACGGCGGCGACGCGGGCGAGCGCCGCTGCCGCGTCCACTCCCTCGTCCACCGTGACGGAGGTGACGCTCATGCGTCCCGCGGTCAGCGTGCCGGTCTTGTCGAGCACGATCGTGTCGATGCGCTCCGCGGATTCCAGGGCTTCGGGACCGGTGACGAGGATGCCGAGCTGCGCGCCGCGGCCTGTTCCGACGAGGATCGCGATGGGGGTTGCGAGCCCCAGCGCGCACGGGCAGGCGATGATCAGCACCGCCACTGCCGCGGTGAAGCCGGCGGCGATCGGCTGCCCCGCGATGATCCAGGCAACCAGCGTCAGGACCGCCAGGACGATGACAACGGGGACGAACACGCCCGAGATGCGGTCGGCGAGGCGCTGCACGCGGCTCTTGCCGAGCTGCGCGTCCTCCACGAGACGCGCGATGCGGGCCAGCCGCGTCTGCTCCCCGACGCCGGTGGCGCGGACGACGAGACGTCCGCCTGAAGCGATCGTCCCCCCCGTCACGGTGGATCCCGGCTCCACCTCGACCGGCATCGATTCGCCCGTCAGCATGCTCTCGTCGACCGAGGCGCGACCGTCGATCACGATGCCGTCGGTGGCGACGGTCGCACCCGGTCGCACGACGAAATCGTCGCCCACGGCGAGGGAGGCGATGTCGACACGACGACCGTCGGCGAGCTCGGCCTCGCGTGCGCCGAGTTCCAGCAGCGAGCGCAGCGCCGCACCCGCGCGGCGGGTGGAGCGCTGTTCGATGACGCGACCGAGCAGCAGGAACACGGTCACGGCGGCAGCGACCTCGAAGTAGACGACGGAGGTGGCGTCGTGGACGGGCCCGAACAGCATGACCTCGTGCCGGATACCGATGCGGCCCGCGCTGCCGAAGACCAGTGCCCAGACGCTCCACAGGTATGCCGAGAACGTCCCGAGCGTGATGAGGGTGTCCATCGTGGCGGCGCCGTGCCGCGCGTTGCGCAGGGTGGCGCGGTGGAAGGGCCACCCGCCCCACAGCACGATCGGTGTGGCGAGCACGAGAGAGACCCACTGCCACCCAGGGAACTGCCAGGCGGGGACCATTCCGAGTGCCACGACCGGGACGGCGAGAGCGAGCGAGACCAGCAGTCGGACGCGCAACGGCGTCGCCCCGGGGGCGTCGGCCGTGTCGTGCACGTGTCCCTCGTGGTGCGCGTCGGCGGGCCCGTCGGAGACGGGGTGCGCGTCCGCGGACCGGTCTGCCGTGGTGTCCGCGTCGACGTGCGGGGCGGCGTCGGGGTGGGGCGAGNCCGCGGTGCTCGCCGCCGTGGCGGACGCGACGGGCGGCGGGGATGCGAGGGTGTCCGCCGCAGAGACCCGGGCCGCCCTCGCACGGACCGTGGCGTCGTAGCCGGCCGCGCGCACCGCATCGATCAGCGCGGTGGTGTCGAGCCCCGCCGGGTAGCGCACGCGGGCGGTCTCGGTCGCGAGGTTCACGGCGGCTTCGACCCCCGCCACCCGGCCCAGTCGCTTCTCGACGCGGGCGACGCAGCTCGCGCAGGTCATGCCCTCGATGTCGAGCACCGCCTCGGCCGTGGGTGCGGTGGCATCCGTGTTCTCGCTCATGGCTCCTCCTCCGGTCACCCCGTCCAGAACAGGATACCCCCTGGGGGTATTCCGAAGGCGTTCCGCGCCGGCGGGAACGCCCCGTCCCGCGAAACCGCCAGCCCTATCCCGCCGCGGCCGCGCGACCTACCCTGAGGCAATGGCCGAGACGATGACCCGCGAACAGCGCACCGTCCTGACCATCGCCGTGCTCGCCTCGTTCGTGTCGTTCCTCGACGGCACCGTCGTCAACGTCGCCCTCCCCGCCATCGCCGGTGAACTGGGCGGCGGGCTGTCGACCCAGCAGTGGGTCGTCGACGCCTACCTGGTGACCCTCGGCGCCTTCATCCTCGTCGCGGGATCCCTGAGCGACGTGTTCGGACGCGTGGTCGTGCTGCGCGTCGGCCTCATCGGGTTCGGCATCACCTCCGTCGCCATCGCCGCGGCGCCCACGGCGGAGTTCCTCATCGTGGCGCGCGCCCTGCAGGGCGTCGCGGGCGCTCTGCTCGTGCCCAGCTCGCTCGCCCTCATCACCTCCACCTTCCGCGGACCCGCGCAGGCCCGCGCGATCGGCATCTGGACCGGGGCCACGACCATCGCCATCATCGCCGGCCCCCTGATCGGGGGCGTGTTCGTCGACACGTTGTCGTGGCGCCTGGCGTTCCTGGTCAACGTGGTGCCGATCGCGGCGACCATGTGGCTCCTCGTGCGCCTCGGACACCGCGATCACCGTCGCCCCGGTGCGCGCGTCGACATCCTCGGAGCGGTGCTGTGCGCGGCAGGGCTCGGCGGCGTCGTCTTCGCGCTCATCGAGCAACCGAACCTCGGGTGGGCCTCCCCCGTGATCTGGATACCGGGACTCATCGGCGCCGCGGCATTCATCGGCTTCCTCGTGCGCCAACGCCTCGCCCGCGACCCGATGATGCCGCTCGACCTGTTCCGCGCGCGCAACTTCTGGGCGGGCAACCTCACCACCGTGTTCGTCTACGCCGCACTGTCGTTGAACGGCTTCGTCGTGAGCGTCTACCTGCAGCAGGGCGCGGGCCTGTCCGCGACCCTCGCCGGACTCGCGTCGCTGCCGAGCACCCTCCTCATGATCCTGCTGAGCTCGCGCATGGGCGCCCTCGCCGGGCGGTACGGTCCGCGGCTCTTCATGACGCTCGGGCCGGTCCTGATGGCGATCGGGTCGCTTCTGCTGCTGAACGTCCGCGACGATTTCGACTACTGGACGCAGGTGCTCCCCGGCATCGTCCTGTTCGGACTCGGCTTGACGGCGACCGTCTCGCCCCTGACGGCCGCCGTGCTCGGTGCGATCGAGACCGAGCGGTCGGGGATCGCGTCGGCCGTGAACAACGCCGTCTCCCGCGTCGCCGGCCTCCTCGCCATCGCGGCGGTCTCGGCAGTGGTCGGCGGTTCGCTCGACCTCGACGGGTTCCACCGCGCCGCCATCGTCACCGCCGCCCTGATGCTGCTCGGGGCGGCGGCGTCGTTCCTCGGCATCCGGAACCACCTGTCGCGGATCGACTGACCGACGCGGTACGGGATGCCACGCCCGCGGCGCGCGAGCGGATATCGCAGGAGCGAGGCCGAGACCAGCCGTTCGATCGGGAGTCAGCGCAGAAGCGCGCGCGTGCGCTCCACGTCGTCGGCCATCTGCACCAGCAGGGCGTCGATCCCGTCGAAGGCCGTCATGCCACGTACCCGCTCGACGAAGCGCACCTCGACGTGGTGTCCGTAGAGGTCGAGTCCCGTCTCGTCCAGTACGTACGCCTCGACCTGCCGAGAGTGCACATCGTCGAACGTGGGGTTGGTGCCGACGCTGATCGCGGCGGGGTAGCTGATGCGGCGCGCGCCGTCGACATCGATGAGCCAACCGGCGTAGACGCCGTCGGCGGGCACGAAGCCCTCGAGATCCGGGGAGAGGTTCGCGGTCGGATACCCGAGCTCCCGTCCGCGTTTCAGCCCGTGCACGACCTCGCCCCACACCGACGGAGCGCGCCCCAGCAGGCGTGCGGCGGTGGTGACGTCCCCCGCCGACAGCGCCTCGCGGATCCACGTCGACGACACGCGCCGGTCGGCGTGCACCGCACGCACGTCGTCGACCACGTCGACGCGGAAACCGTGCTCCGCGCCCATCCGCTCGAGCAGCGCGGGGTCGCCCGCGCCGCCCGCGCCGAAGCGGAAGTCGCGCCCGACGAGCACGGTGCGCGCCTGGAGAGCCTCGACCAGGATGCCGCGGACGAACTCCTCCGCCTCGATGGACGCCAGAGCGTCGTCGAAGGTGAGCAGCAGGGTGGCATCCACCCCGGCGCGCTCGAGGAGGTCGAGTTTCTGGTGCGGTCCGATCACGTCGGGCGGGCAGCGTTCGGGCATCAGCACGCTCAGCGGGTTGCGGTCGAACGTCACCGCCACGACCCGCGCCCCGTCGGATGCGTCGACGCGGGCCCGGTCGATCACGGCACGGTGGCCGGTGTGGACGCCGTCGAACTTGCCGATCGCCACCACCGACGGGCCGAAACCCGCCGGCACCTCGGTGGGATCGCGGAACACGATCATGTCGTCGCCCGGCGGTGGCGCACCAACCACCACAGGCCGAGGAAGGGCAGGACCAACGGGATGAACAGGTAGCCGTACCCGTACACCGACCAGACCGTCGGGTGCTGGAACAGCGCGGGGTCGACGAGGCTCAGCGTGCCCACGACGAGCACGCCGACGAGTTCGAAGCCGATGGCGGTCCACGCGACGCGGTACCACGCGGGCCGTGCCGAGAAGATGAGCGCGAGGGTGGCGAGGATGTAGACGACGGCGGCGAGCGCCGAGAGCGAATACGCCACCGGGGCGTCGTCGAACTCTCGGGCGATCTGCACGAAGGAGCGGCCCGTGGCGGCGAGCGCCATGATGCCGTAGACGACGACGAGGACACGGCCGATGCCGGTCATCCCCCGGGTGCGGGTGGGAGTGGTGGATGCCATGACCCCTCGATTCTAGTTCTCCGGCGCCCGGGCCGAGCGGTGCGCCCGCGTCACGGCATCCGTGAACGCCTCAGGCGATCTGCACCGTCCAGATCACGTGCATGCGCCACACCATCACGGCGACGGCGAGGGCGGCGACGCCCATGACGACGGTGCTCCACCGGCTGCGTTCGATCAGCGCCCACGCGGCTCCCGCGACCGGTACCAGCGCCGCCGAGACGAGATAGGTCCAGAACTCCAGCAGGCTGCCCGACGGCGGGTTGCCCGCGAAGGGGGAGATGATCGCCACCACGATCTGCACGATGAGCAGCAGTTCGATGAGCGCGAGGGATCCGACCGTGACGTCTCCCGGCCGGCGACCGACGAGACCCGCGACGATCGCGACGGTTCCGGCGAGCACGGCGATGCCCACCTGCGCGAGCGTGAACCACAGGATCATCGGGCGACCTCCTCGGGCATGTTCATGACGCTTTTGAGCTGGGTCCCGCGCTTCTCGACGATGCCGACCAGCCGGCCCTCGGGGTCGATCGCGGCGGACACGGCTCCGGTGAGGCGACCTCCGCCGTCGATGCGCTTGCCGTGGCGGAGGTCTCGCGCTTCGTCCGCCCCGACGGCGAGGGCTCCGACGACAACCGCAGCGGCCGTGGCCGGTTCGATGAGGGCGTCTTCGGCGATGTCGTCGATGGATGCCGCGGCGACCACGTCGAACGACCCGATGCGCGTGCGACGCAGCATCGTCAGGTGACCCCCGACGCCGAGCGCGCGCCCCAGGTCGCGGGCGAGAGCGCGGATGTAGGTGCCGCTCGAGCAGTCGACGACGACGTCGAGCGCGATGACGCCGTCGCCGCGGCGCATCGCACGGACGTCGAAGCGCGACACCGTCACGCGTCGCGCCTTCAGCTCGACCTCTTCGCCGGCGCGGGCGAGGTCGTACGCACGGCGCCCTGCGACTTTGATCGCAGAGACCGTGCTGGGCACCTGCTCGATCTCGCCGGTGAGCGCGGCGACCTCCGCGACGATCGCTTCGTCGGCGACCGCGGCCAGGGCCGTGGCATCCGCCCGCTCCGTCTCGACCCCGTCGGCGTCGTCGCTGTCGGTGGCGATGCCGAGCACGATCGTCGCCTCGTACGTCTTGTCGGCTCCCACGATGTAGGTCAGCAGCCGTGTCGCGCCCTCGACGCCGAGCACCAGCAGACCCGTCGCCATGGGGTCGAGCGTGCCGGCGTGCCCGATCTTGCGGGTGCCGAGGGCCCGGCGCGCGCGAGAGACGACGTCATGGCTGGTGATGCCCCCCGGCTTGTCGACCAGGAGGATGCCCGCTGCGACCATCAGCAGAAGTCCCCGAACACCTGCACGGGGTGGGCCGGGTCGGAGTTCTCGACGATGACCGAGGCGGCGGCTTTCGGCCGCGTCGTGCGCAGGTAGTGCTTCTCGGCATCCGGGAGCTCCGGACGCGGGGTGCCGATCGGCGGGTTGCTCTCGAGCCAGACGGAGAAGTTCCACAGGCCCCGCACCTCGGGCGTGTGCAGGAAACGTCCCGAGACGACGAGCACCGCGTCGGCGGGGGCGATGTCGCCCGGACCGAAAGCCTCGCCCGCGCGGAAGGGCGCGATCAACCGCTCGCGGGCGTGCGGCGCACCGTCGGCCACGGCGACCCGGAACACCGCCGTCTCCTCGTGTTCGACGGCCGCCGCGAAGGCATCCGCGAAGGCACCGGCCGCTTCGACCTCCAGCGCGTCGACGGCGACCACGACGCGCCCCGCGCGGTTGTTCTGCCGCATCAGGCCGAGCAGACTCCGCTGCAGATCGTGGACGGTGTTCTCGGACGCTGACATGCTCCCAGCCTACTTTCGCCGCCGCGGTCCCGCCCCGCGGCATCCCCCGCCCCCTCTCGTCGAGAAACGCGATCCGTGGGCAGAAACGCCCCAACAAAGCGTGTGCTCCCGCCGATCGCGTTTCTCGCGCAAGACCCGCTGCCCCGGCCGCGCCCCTCGCCACATCGAGAAACGCGATCCGCGGACAGAAACGCCCCGTCGAAGCGTGTGCTCCCGCCGATCGCGTTTCTCGCGCCGGACCCGCCGCCCCCGGCCGCGCCGAAGCCACGCCCCTGCTGCCGCGCCGCACGCTGTCCGCGCTCGCACCCGCGCCCGCGCCCCCACCCGCCACCGCGCCCGCCACCGGCCGTGCCCCGCCCCTCCCGCGCCTCGCCACGTGTCACGCCCCCACCCCTCGCCGAGAAACGCCTTCCGCGGGCGTAAACGCCCCGACGAGGCGTGTATCCCCGCCGACCGCGTTTCTCGGTGCCGCCGCCGCGAGCGCGGACGCACCCGCGCACTCGTAGGCTGGATGGATGCCAGGACTCGCCGCCCCGCTCATCGCCTGGTACGGCCAGGCGGCGCGCGACCTCCCCTGGCGACGCGAAGGCTTCGGCGCGTGGGGCACTCTCGTGAGCGAGTTCATGCTGCAGCAGACCCCCGTCGCCCGTGTGATCCCTCACCTCGAGGCCTGGCTGTCCCGCTGGCCCACCCCGGCCGACCTCGCCGCCTCTCCCCCGGGCGACGCGGTGACCCAGTGGGCAAACCTCGGCTACCCCCGTCGTGCGCTCTGGCTGCACCGGGCCGCGGTCGAGATCCGAGACCGGCATGACGGCGTCGTCCCGCGCGATGTCGACGCGCTCCTCGCCCTCACCGGCATCGGCGACTACACCGCGCGTGCGGTGGCGGTCTTCGCGTACGGGGATCGGCATCCCGTCGTCGACACGAACACGCGCCGCGTGCTGGCCCGCGCCGTGGAGGGACGCGCGCAGCCGGGCCCGCCCCACCGCCGCGACCTCGAGGCGATGCGGGCGGAACTCCCCGACGACGTCGCCGAGGCGGCCGTCGTCAATGCGGCCGCGATGGAGCTCGGTGCGATCGTCTGCACGGCGCGGGCGCCGCGGTGCGACACGTGCCCCCTCGCCGCGCTATGCGCCTGGCGGGCGGCCGGGTATCCGGCATCCGAGGACCGCCGCCGGAAGCAGGCGACCTACGAGGGCAGCGATCGGCAGACGCGCGGCGCCGTGCTCAAGACCCTCCGCGACGCCGCACCGGCCTCCGTGCCGCTGTTCGCCGTCCTCCCGGCCTGGCCGGATGCCGCGCAGCGCGACCGCGCGATCGACTCGCTCATCGCCGACGGCCTGGCCGAAGCGATCGAGGATCACCTGCGCCTGCCGGGGCACCCGGCATCCTGAGCCCCCTTCGGCCCCCTCGCGCGCCGATGTCACCTCGGTCACGGCGTCGCTCCCGCGCTGCACGAGCGACCACCCGCGTACACGACGCAGGAGAAGTCGCACCACCACGCCGCCGCATCCGCCCTCGACCCGACACCTCCTGCGATCTGTCCGCCCCGCGGAGCAGAACGGGCCGATGCCCGGCTGCGGGGCCCGACGGGCCGCCGCTCACAACGTCGAACGGCCGGATGCCACGCCCTCGGGGCGGCATCCGGCCGTGTGAATCGCGGGCTCAAGGCCGGGCGGACTCGTCCTCATCGTCGTCGAGCTCGTCTTCGTCGAGGTCGTCGTCGTCTTCGGTATCGCGCGGCTTGACGTACGGATCGGCGTCGCCGGCGTAGGCGGCCGATGCCGCGAGTCCCGCGACCGACTCGTCGCGCTCACGCGCTTCGCGCAGCAACGCGGAGATGTGGTCGGCGTTCTCGGGGATCGCGTCGAGGATGAACTCGAGCGACGGGGTGAGGCGCGTGTTGAGGTTCTTTCCCACCTCGCTGCGCAGCATCCCGGTCGCCGACTTCAACGCGGCCGCGGTGTCGTTGCGGTGCGCCTCGTCGCCCATGACGGTGTAGAACACCGATGCGTGCTGGAGGTCACCCGTGACGCGCACGTCGGTGATCGTCACGAATCCGAGCCGCGGGTCTCGCAGCCCCTTCTCGAGCCGCTCAGCGAGCACCACGCGAATGCGGTCGGCCACGCGGGCCTGTCGTTCCCCTGCCACAACCTTCTCCTTTGTCTTCATACCGCCGCGAGTCGAGCGCCCCGCGGCTCTTTCCGCCGGGTGGGGTCACGCCGTTCGCCGCTGCACCCAGCGTAGGCCGGAGGGGGTGTGCATTCCTCCGAGCATCGGGGTAGGGGNCACACCCCCGCAGGCCGAAGCGGGAGCCGCGCCGAACAGCGCGACCCCCGCCCAGCGAATCAGCCTCGCGGCTTCTCGATCATCTCGGTGGTCTCGATCTCGTCACCGATCTGGATGTCGTTGAACTTGCCGAGACCGATACCGGCCTCGAAGTCCGTACGCACCTCGGTGACGTCGTCCTTGAAGCGGCGCAGCGACTCGATGGCCAGGCCATCGGCCAGCACGACGCCGTCGCGGATGACGCGAGCCTTGGCGTTTCGCGTGATCGTTCCCGACCGCACGATGACACCGGCGATGTTGCCGAACTTCGAGGAGCGGAACACCTCGCGGATCTCGGCGACACCCGACTGGACCTCTTCGAACTCCGGCTTGAGCAGACCCTTGAGCGACTGCTCGACGTCGTCGATCGCGTTGTAGATGACCGAGTAGAACCGCACGTCGACACCCTCGCGGGCGGCGCGCTCACGGGCCTTCGTGTCGGGACGGACGTTGAAGCCGATCACGATCGCGTTGTCGATCGTGGCCAGGTTGATGTCCGACTCGGTGATCGCACCCACACCGCGGTGGATGATGCGCAGCTGCACGCTGTCGTCGACCTCGATCTTGAGCAGCGACTCCTCCAGCGCCTCGACGGCACCGGAGACGTCACCCTTGATGATGAGGTTGAGCGACTCGACCTTGCCCTCTTCGAGAGCGCGGGTGAAGTCCTCGAGCGAGATGCGCTTGCGGGCCTTGGCCAGCTGGGCGTTGCGCTGCGCGGCTTCACGCTTCTCGGCGATCTGACGGGCGGTGCGGTCCTCCTCGGCGACGATGAAGACGTCACCGGCACGGGGCACGGAGTTCAGACCCTGCACCGACACGGGACGCGAGGGGTAGGCCTCGTCGACGGCGTCGCCGTTCTCGTCCATCATCGCGCGGACGCGGCCGTACGCGGTGCCCGCGACGATCGCGTCGCCGACGCGCAGCGTTCCCGACTGGATGAGCACCGTGGCGACCGAACCGCGACCCTTGTCGAGCTTCGCTTCGATCGCGACGCCACGAGCCGCCTTGTTCGGGTTGGCGGTGAGGTCGAGGCCGGCGTCGGCGGTGAGCAGCACCGCATCCAGGAGGGCCTGGATGTTGAGGTTCTCTCGGGCCGACACGTCGACGAACATGACGTCTCCGCCGTACTCCTCGGCGACCAGACCGTACTCGGTGAGCTGCTGGCGCACCTTCGCGGGGTTGGCGTCGGGCTTGTCGACCTTGTTGACCGCGACCACGATCGGCACGTTCGCCGCCTGGGCGTGGTTCAGCGCCTCGACCGTCTGGGGCATGATGCCGTCGTCGGCCGCGACCACGAGGATCGCGATGTCGGTCACCTGCGCACCACGGGCACGCATGGCGGTGAACGCCTCGTGACCCGGGGTGTCGATGAAGGTGATCGCACGCTCGATGCCCTCGTGCTCGGTCCAGATCTGGTACGCACCGATGTGCTGGGTGATGCCACCGGCTTCGCCCGCAACCACGTTGGTCTGACGGATGGCGTCGAGCAGTCGCGTCTTACCGTGGTCGACGTGGCCCATGACGGTGACCACGGGAGGACGGATCTCGAGATCGTCCTCGCTCTCGGCCTCGAGCTCGGCATCGAGGTCGAGACCGAAGCCCTCGAGGAGCTCCTTGTCTTCGTCCTCGGGCGAGACCATCTGGATCTTGTAGCCGAGCTCGGCGCCGAGCACCTCGAAGGTGGCCTCGTCGAGCGACTCGGTCGCGGTCGCCATCTCACCCAGGTTGAACAGGATGGTCACCAGCGTGCCGGGCTGCACGTTGTAGCCGCGCAGGGCCTCGAGCTTGTCGGCGAAGTCCGAGATCGACGCGCCGCGACGCAGGCGGATGATCTCGCCGTTGCCCTTCGAGACGTTGACGCCGCCGACGACCGGCGCCGACCGCATCTCGAATTCCTGCCGCTTCGCCCGACGCGACTTGCGCTGCTTGGACTTGCCGCCGCCCTTACCGAAGGCACCCGCGGTTCCGCCGCCGGGGCCACGGCCGCGACCGCCACCGCCACCGGGGCGACCGGCGAAGCCGCCACCACCGGGAGCACCGGGAGCGCCACCGGGACGCTGGAAGCCGCCGCCGGCACCGCCGGGACGACCGGGGCCGCCGGGACGCTGCTGGAAGGGAGCACCCGGACGACCGGCACCGCCGGGCCGACCCGCACCACCGGGACGCGGGGCGCCCGGACGCGGGGCACCGGGACGCGGAGCCTGCGGGCGGGGGATGTTGCCGGGAGTCGGCCGCTGGCCCATGCCCTGCGCCGAAGCGAAGGGGTTGTTGCCGGGACGGGGGCCGGAGGGCCGCTGGCCCATGCCCTGCGCCGAGGCGAACGGGTTGTTGCCGGGACGAGCGCCGCCGGGACGCGGGGGCGAGCTGGGGCCGGGCTTGGGGGCCGTCGAACCCGGGCTCGGCGGCGACGACGGGGTGGTCGGCGCAGCCGCGGCATCCGCGGCGGGGGCGGCCGCGGGTGCAGCCGGAGCGGGGGCGGCCTCGGCGGGAGCCGACGTGGCCGGAGCGGCGACGGGCGCAGCCGGAGCCGCGGGCTCGGGAGCCGCGGCGGGCTTGGCGGGTCCGGGGCGCGGGCCCGAAGGACGGACACCGGGGGTCGCCGCGGGACGCGCGGGTCCGGGGCGAGCGCCGGACGCGGGGCGCGCCGCGGGCGCGGCGGGCTTGGCATCCGATGACCCCGAGGAGCTCTCGGCCGCGAGGGCGGCGCGGAGCTTACGAGCCACGGGGGGCTCGATGGTGGATGAGGGGCTCTTGACGAACTCGCCGAGCTCCTTCAGCTTCGCAAGCGCGACCTTGCTGTCGACGCCGAGCTCGGAAGCGATCTCGTGCACGCGTGGTTTTGCCACAATTCTCCTGTCTGAGGGCCTACCCCGGACAGGGCAGACCGCTAGTTGCGGACGGGTCTCATTTCGAGCCGTTCACTTCGTGTCCATAGCCGTTCAGCCTTTTCGCTGGAGGTGTGATTCGAAGGTCTGCGTGTCAAGCGGGCCTGACACACGCAATGCTCGTACGAAGGCGCGACGCGTGAGAGCTTTCCTCACGCACGCGTCCGTCTCGTGCACCCACGCTCCCCGTCCCGGAAGGACCGCTCCCTCGTCAGCGACGAGGATGGATCCCTGGGCGACCACACGCAGAAGCGAGGATCGGGGGGCGCGTGCGCGGCATCCGACGCACGTTCGTACTGGTTCCATCGTACACCTCGCCGCCGCCTCAGCGACGGACGCTCAGTTGTCTTCGAGGATGCTGTCGGGCTGGATGTCGATCTTGGCGCCGGTCAGTTTCGCGGCGAGGCGGGCGTTCTGCCCCTCCTTGCCGATGGCGAGCGACAGCTGGTAGTCGGGCACCAAAGCGCGCACGGCCTTGGTCGACGCGTCGAGGACGAAGGACGAGGTCACCTTCGCCGGCGAGAGGGCGTTCGCCACGAAGCGGGGCAGTTCGGCGTCGTAGTCGATGATGTCGATCTTCTCGCCGGCGAGCTCTTCGGTGACCGCGCGGACGCGGCGGCCCAGCTCGCCGATGCAGGCGCCCTTGGCGTTGACCGTCGGGTCGTTCGCCTTGACGGCGATCTTGGAGCGGTGGCCGGCCTCGCGGGCGAGCGACACGATCTCGACGAGACCCGCGGCGATCTCGGGGACCTCGAGCGCGAAGAGCTTGCGCACCAGTCCCGGGTGGGTGCGCGAGACGGTGATCTGCGGACCCTTGTTGCCCTTGGAGACGCTGGTGACGTAGACGCGCAGACGCGAGCCGTGCGCGTACGTCTCGCCGGGCACCTGCTCCTCGGGAGGGAGGATCGCTTCGACCGTGCCGAGGTCGACGTGCACCATGCGCGGGTTCGGTCCCTGCTGCACGACGCCGGCGACGATGTCGCCCTCTTTGCCGCGGAACTCCCCCAGCACGGCGTCGTCGGCGATGTCGCGCAGACGCTGGCTGATGACCTGCTTCGCGGCGAACGCGGCGATGCGGCCGAAGTCGTCGGGGGCCTGCTCCTCTTCGCCGATGACGGCGCCCTCTTCGTCGGTGACGGGGGTGAAGATGCCCACGTGACCGGTCTTGCGATCGAGGGATGCACGCGCGCCCTCGGGGATCTCGCCGCTGGGCGAGATGTGCTTCGCGTAGGCGGTCAGGATCGCCTGCTCGATGATGCGCGCGAGTTCATCGAAGGGGATCTCCTTCTCGCGTTCGATCGTCTTGAGAAGTGCGAGATCGATGTCCACAAGGCCCTCCGTTATTCAGCTCTCGTCGACGCGACCGGCGCCGACAACCCTCCTACGATACCCGGGATGCCACGCCCCTCGCGACCTGCGGAGCGATTCCCGGGGCCGTCGCGCAGCGGATCCCCGGCTTGTCCGTCGCGCTCGGCGACACGATGCAGGAGGAACGCGGGAGGAACGGCGCATCGCGCGAGCACCGGCGGTCCCGGACGCCGAATCTCCTGCGTCGTGTCCTTTCGGCTCCGCTGACGTCAGAGCCGCCCGAGCGGATTCGCCGCGAGCTTGGCCACCACTCCCCCGTCGACCAGGCGCCGCGCGGCGGTGTCGGGCTTGCGCGTGGCCTGGTCCCGCACGCACGCGCCGAACTCCTCGGCGAGGGCTCCGCGCGGGTGGGCGGCGAGCACCTCCCGCCGGAAGTCCTCGGGCAGCGCGTCCGGGCGGGCCCCCGAGATGTCGAGACCCGTCGCGATCTCGAGCAGGTGGCCCTCGGCATCCCTCTCCACGTCGACGTGCGGCCAGTTGTGCCGCACGATCACCTCGAGAACCCGGGCGCGACGCTCCGCGGGCCACCCTGCTCCGGCGGTGAGGGCCACGCCGACGTGTCCACCCGCGTGCTCGTAGGAGATCGTGTGGTTGTCGAACTCCGTGACCGTGCCGATGTCGTGCAGCACGGCGGCGACGTAGAGCAGCTCGTGGTCGATGCCGGTGATGCCGTCGACGCGGGCGAACGCCTCCGCCCACAGCCAC
This sequence comes from Microbacterium sp. 22296, assembly GCF_052045385.1. Lineage (NCBI taxonomy): Bacteria > Bacillati > Actinomycetota > Actinomycetes > Micrococcales > Microbacteriaceae > Microbacterium > Microbacterium sp. 22296. Next base: position 87,742 of record NZ_JBQEOS010000002.1, read on the forward strand.
GACCGCAGCCCGTGCGCCGTGATCGCGGCGGATTGGTACTGCCGGGCGAGCGCGAGGGCACCGCGGGCGGCGAGGGTGTCGGGTGCGGGGAAGTCGCTGATGCGCACGGAGCCTCCGAAATCGAGTGGACTCCCACTCTCGCCCAGGTCGGCCCCTCGACGCCGTCGCCGGTCGGCCAGCCTTCGCAGCCTTCCCGCCAGCGCGCGTGCACAACTCAGGAGAAACGGCGCCGCGCGCCGCGACGCCCGCGCGATTCCGCGGTGTGCGTGCCGCGCGGCATCCGAAACTCCGGAGTTGTGCACGCACCGCGCCCGTCACCGACCCGCGTTCCGGCGGCACGACGACGGATGCCGCGACCATGTGCGAGCGCCCGAGCCGCGGCATCCGGAATCCGCGTCAGCTGATCGGTGTGGCGTGCCAGATGCGGTCGAGGTAGTCGCGCATGGCCCGGTCGGACGAGAAGTAGCCGCTCCGCGCGACGTTGAGGATCGCCGAGCGCACCCAGGCGTCCTGGTCGGCGTACGCGGCGTCGACGCGATCCTGCGCGTCGAGGTACGAGCGGAAGTCGGCGAGCGCCATGAAGCGGTCGTCGTACAGCAGGTTCGACACGAGAGGCTCGAAGACCGTGCGGTCGCCGTCGGAGAACGCACCGGATGCGATGAGGTCGATCGCGCGACGCAGTTCGTCGTCCTCCTGGTAGAAGTCGGCGGGACGGTACCCCTCGGCCCACAGAGCCTCGACCTCTGGCTCGCTCATTCCGAACAGGAAGAAGTTGTCGTCACCGACGAGTTTGCGGATCTCGACGTTCGCGCCGTCGTCCGTGCCGATCGTGAGGGCGCCGTTCAGCGCCAGTTTCATGTTGCCGGTGCCGGACGCCTCCTTCCCGGCGAGCGAGATCTGCTCCGACAGATCGGCGGCCGGAATGATGCGCTCGGCGAGCGTGACGTTGTAGTTGGCCGGGTAGAGCACCTTGAGCTTGCCCTGGGTGCGCTCGTCGGCGCTCACGACCTCGCCGACGGCGTTGATCAGGTGGATGATGCGCTTGGCCATCCCGTACCCGGGCGCGGCCTTGGCCCCGAAGAGGAACGTGCGCGGCTGCACGTCGTCGACGTCGAGGCGACCCGAGACGATGCCCTCGTACGTGCTGACGATGTGCAGGACCTTCAGCGTCTGCCGCTTGTACTCGTGAAGGCGCTTGATCATCACGTCGAGCATGTGGCCGTCGTCGAGCGGGGCCTCCCCCCGCGACTCCAGCACGCGGCTGAGGCGACGCTTGTTCGAGGCCTTCACCGCCGCGAAACGCTCGCGGAAGTCGTCGTCGTCGGCGAGGGCCTCCAGGCCACGAAGCCGCTCGAGGTCGACGGTCCAGCCGGCCCCGAGGGCTTCGGTGATGAGATCCGACAGCTCGGGATTGGCCAGACGCAGGAACCGGCGGGGAGTGACGCCGTTGGTGACGTTCGTGAACTTGTCGGGCCACATCTCGGCGAAGTCCTTGAGCACGTTGTCGCGCAGCAGCTGCGAGTGCAGCTCGGCAACACCGTTGACCTTGGACCCGGCGACCGTGGCGAGGTAGGCCATACGCACGGAGCGGGAAGGGTGTTCTCCGATGATCGACATGTTGCGGATGAGCATCTCGTCGTCGCCGAAGCGCTCGCGCACCTCGAGGAGGAACTCGTCGTTGATGCGGTAGATGATCTCGAGATGCCGCGGCAGCAGACGCCCCAGAAGGTCGACCGACCAGACCTCGAGCGCCTCCGGCAGCAGCGTGTGGCAGGTGTACGCGAAGCACTTCTGCGTGATGGCCCACGCGGCATCCCACTCGAGCTTCTTCTCGTCGACGAGGACGCGCATGAGCTCGGGGACGCCGATGACCGGGTGCGTGTCGTTGAGCTGGAAGATGACGCGCTCGGGGAGCTTCTCGATATCGAAGTCGTCGGGCAGCACGTTGCCGATGAAGTCGGCGATGGAGGCGGCGACGAAGAAGTACTGCTGCTGCAGACGGAGCTCTTTGCCCTGGGGGGTGGAGTCCTCGGGGTAGAGCACCTTGGAGATGTTCTCGGCGAAGGTCTGCGCGCGCACCGACTCGACGTAGTCGCCGGAGTTGAACGTGTGCAGGTCGAAGGCGTTCGTGGCCACCGCGCGCCACAGCCGCAGGGTGTTCACCCGGCCGTTGTGGTAGCCGGGGACCATCATGTTGTACGGCACCGCGAGCACGTTCCACTCGGGGACCCAGCGGGTGCGCTCGACGCCGTCGTCGTCGTACGTCTCGGTGCGACCCGCGAACGAGATCGTCTGGGCGGCCTCGGGGTGGGCGAAGTCCCACGGCGAACCCATGCGCAGCCAGGCGTCGGGCTGCTCAATCTGCTGACCCTCGGCGAAGGCCTGGCGGAAGATGCCGTACTCGTAGCGGATGCCGTAGCCGATCGTCGGCACGCTCATCGTCGCGAGGGAGTCGATGAAGCAGGCGGCCAGTCGTCCGAGTCCACCATTGCCGAGCCCCGGCTCGATCTCGACCTGGCGCAGGTCGTCGATGTCGATACCGCACTGCGCCAGCGCCTCGGTGGCGATGTCGGTCAGGCGAGAGGCGAGGAGGTTGTTATCGAGCTGGCGGCCCAGCAGGTACTCCGCCGAGAGGTAGCAGACGGTCTTGGCCTGTTGCGCCTTCTGCTGCGCGCGGTCGTCGAACCACCGCGCCATCAGGTAGTCGCGCACCGTGAACGCCAGAGCCAGGTACTGGTCGTTGACGTCGGAGTTCGAAAGGGTCACGCCCTGGTCGAAGTTCAGGTTCTGAAGGAACTGTTTCGCGAAGCCGTCGACGGATGCCGCGGGGGCGACGACGGGCGCGAGGGCCAGGGGGTGAGTCGGACGCAGCTCAGGGGTGTTGTCGGGCACCTTCCGACCGTAATGAGTCGCGCGCCGCAGTGCCAAGACGGCAACGGCAACGACACACGATCTTCACCCCCGTGCCGCATTCCTGCCAGGAACCCCACAAGATCGCCTCCGGGGCGCGCGGCGGGTGGCGCCGTCCGGGAGGAGGCAATACGGTGCCGGGATGCCGTCCTCCGCCCGTTCCGCCGCGCGCGACGCCGAGGCGAACCCCGCTTTCCGCGTCGCCGCCCGCGCGGGCTACGTCGCCAACGGCATCCTGCATGTGCTGATCGGCGGGCTGGTGCTCGCCGTCGGCTTCGGCGCGACGGAGGACACCGATCAGACGGGCGCCTTCCGCGCGGTCGCCGCCCTCCCGCTCGGGGCCGTCGCCCTCGGGGCGCTGGCGGTGGGCATGGTGGCCCTCGGCTGCTGGCACCTGCTGCAGGCCGTCGCCCCGCGCCGTCTGTCGGGGTGGAGGCGGCTCGCGCGGATCGCCGCCGAAGCGCCCCAGGGCATCGTCTTCGTCGTGATCGGGGTCATCTCGGCATCCGTCGCCTTCGGCGCCCGCCCCCACGCCGAACAGGCCGCCGAGGACGCGAGCGAAGTCGTGCTCACCCTCCCCCTCGGCGGCTTCGTCCTGGGCGCCGTGGGGGTGGCCGTGACGGGCGTGGGGATCGGTTTCGGGTGGATGGGCCTGCGGCACTCTTTCCGCAACAAGGTGCGACTGCCCGACGGTGTGGGGGGCCACGTGCTCAGCGCGCTGGGCGTGGTGGGCTTCTTCGCGAAGGGCGTGGCGCTCGTCATCGTGGGGGTGCTGCTGGTCATCGCCGCCGTGCGCATCGAGCCCGACACCGCGGGCGGCCTCGACGGGGCGGTGTCCGCCTTGATCGAGCTGCCCGCGGGCCCGTTCCTCGCCCTGCTCGTGGGGCTGGGGTTCCTCGCGTACGGCGTGTTCACGGTCTTCCGCGCGCGCTATGCGCGGTTGGACGCCTAGCGACAGAGCGACCGGCCGGCGTCTCTTCCACGGGATACGGGTAGGGTCCCCGCATGCGCGGGCACCGCCGGCTTCGCCGGGCGCGGACTCAGTCGAGGTCGGGGTCGCGCCCCGTGCGCTCGCCCGTGTCGAGCCCGGCGATGGCGTCGTGATCGTCGGCGTCGAGGGTGAAGTCGAACACGTCGCCGTTCTCGCGGAGGCGCTCGAGCGACACCGACTTCGGGAACACGACGAGACCGCGGTCGAGGTGCCACCGCACGACGACCTGGGCCGGGGTCTTGCCGTATCGCTCGGCGATCCGCGCGAGCACGGGCTCCTGCAGCAGTCCGCCGCGCGCCAGCGGCGCCCACGACTCGGTGACGATGCCGTTCGCGGCATCCCAGTCGACGAGGGGGTTCTGGGGGAAGCGCGGGTGCAGCTCGACCTGGTTCACGGCGGGGAGGACGCCGGTCTCGTCGCGCAGGCGTTCGAGCAGCGGGATGGAGAAGTTGCTCACGCCGATCGAGGTCGCCCGGCCCTCCTGCTGCAGGCGCAGGAGCGCCCGCCACGTGTCGACGTAGCGGTCGGCGCTGGGGATGGGCCAGTGGATGAGGTAGAGGTCGACCCGGTCGAGGCCGAGCTTCGCGGCGCTGGCGTCGAACGCGCGGAGCGTCTCATCGAAGCCCTGATCGTCGTTCCACACTTTGGTGGTGACGAACACCTCGTCGCGGTCGAGACCCGAGGCCCGCAGTCCCGCACCCACCTCTTCCTCGTTGCCGTAGAGGGCGGCGGTGTCGACGTGACGGTAGCCCGCGGCGAGCGCCCCCTCGACGAGGTCCGCGGTGATCTCGGCGGGAACCTTGTAGGTGCCGATGCCGAGCTGCGGGATGGTGGATCCGTCGGACAGCGAGAGGCGGGGAGCGGCGATCATGGCATCCACGCTACCGACGTGCGGGGGCCACTCCCCCACCCTTGACGGCGGAACGGCACTGTCCCGGTCGGGGAACGGTGCCGTTCGACACGGGATCTCAGCGCGTCAGAGCAGCCACGGCGTCGTCGACGGAGAGCGTCTCGCGCTCCCCGGTGCGGCGGTCCCACAGCTCGACCTGACCGTTGGCCGCGCCGCGGCCCACGATGAGGATGCGCGGGATGCCGACGAGCTCGGCGTCGCCGAACTTCACGCCGGGCGACACCTTGGGGCGGTCGTCGTACAGCACATCGAGACCGGCGGCCTCGAGCTGCTCGGACACGGACGACGCGAGCTCGAACGCGACCGCATCACGGCCGGTGGCCACGACGTGCACATCGAACGGAGCGACCGAGGCGGGCCAGATGAGGCCCTTGGCGTCGTTGTTGAGCTCGGCGATGATCGCGAGGATGCGGGTGACGCCGATGCCGTACGAGCCCATCGTGACGGTGGCGAGCTTGCCGTTCTCGTCGAGCACCTTCAGCCCGAGCGCCTCGGCGTATTTGCGACCGAGCTGGAAGACGTGCCCGATCTCCATGCCGCGCGCCAGCTCCACCGGGCCGGAGCCGTCGGGAGCCGGATCGCCGGGACGCACGGTGGCGACCTCGACGAAGCCGTCGCCGACGAAGTCGCGGCCCGCGACGAGCGAGTGCACGTGCTTCTGATCGATGTTCGCGCCGGTGATCCAGGCGGTGCCGTCGACGACGCGGGGGTCGAGCACGTAGCGGATCTTGGTCGCGGACTCCTCGCCCAGCACGGGGCCGGTCGGCGACCACGGGCCGATGTAGCCCTTGACCAGCAGCGGGTTCTTGGCGAAGTCCGCGTCGGTGGCGGCCTCGACCTCGGCGGGGGCGAAGGCGACCTCGACGCGCTTGTCGTCCACGTCGCGGTCGCCGGGCAGGCCCACGACGACGAGCTCTCGCGTGCCGTCGAGGTGGGTGAGCGCCAGCACGACGTTTTTGAGCGTGTGGGCCGCGGTCCACGCGGTCGCCTCGGCGGTGGCGGGGCCGGCGATGCCGGGGGCCGGTGCGTCGAGGTGCGCGTTGGAGTGGTCGACGAGCGTCGCGATCGTCGGGGTGTCGGGCGAGTCGAAGATCACCGCGTCCGGCTGCCCCTCGATCGGGAGAGCCTCGGGGGCGACGGTCGTGAACGCCTCGACGTTGGCGGCGTACCCGCCGGCCGAGCGCACGAACGTATCCTCGCCGATGGGCGTGGGGTGCAGGAACTCCTCCGACTTCGATCCGCCCATCGCGCCCGCGTCGGCGGCGACGATGACGTACTCGAGGCCGAGGCGGGTGAAGATGCGCTCGTAGGCGTCGCGCTGCGCCTGGTACGAGGCGTCGAGGCCGGCATCCGTCGCGTCGAACGAGTAGGCGTCCTTCATCGTGAACTCGCGACCGCGCAGGAGGCCCGCGCGGGGGCGCGCCTCGTCGCGGTACTTGTCCTGGATCTGGTACAGCGTCAGCGGCAGGTCTTTGTACGACGAGTAGAGGTCCTTCACCAGCAGGGTGAACATCTCCTCGTGCGTGGGGGCGAGGAGGTAGTCGGCGCCCTTGCGGTCCTGCAGGCGGAACAGCGCGTCGCCGTACTCCTCCCAGCGACCCGTCTGCTCGTAGGGGTCGCGCGGCAGCAGAGCCGGGAAGTGCACCTCGAAGGCACCGGCGTTCGCCATCTCCTCGCGCACGACCGTCTCGATCTTGGCCTTGACCTTCAGGCCGAGCGGCAACCACGCGAAGATGCCCGGGGCGTTGCGGCGGATGTAGCCGGCGCGCACGAGCAGGCGGTGGCTCGTGACCTCGGCATCGGAGGGGTCTTCGCGGAGCGTGCGGAGGAAGAAGTTCGACAGACGGGTGACCACGAGAGTCGAGTCTAGGCCGCGCGGAAGAGCATCGAGGATGCCACGGACTCAGCCCAGCGCGGCGATGACGGCCGCCGCGACCTCGCGCGCCCGCTCCTCGCTCACGTTGGTCACGTCGACGTCGACCACCCCTCCGGACGCGTCCGCGCGAACGCTCCCCCCGTTGCCGTCGGCACGGGCGAGCCACCACGCGGCCTGCGCCCCCGTCACCGTGACCGGCGTGCCGCCGAAGCGCTCGACCTCACGCGCGTCCGACACCTCGCCCGCCCCGATGCTGACGCGGAGGAAGGGAGGCGCCGTCTCGTCGTACGACGTGGGCGCGAAAGAACACCAGGCCGCCACACCTCGGGCCTCGAGGACGTTCCACACCTGCCCCTGGGGCACGTTATCGGTCCCGAGGGGCCCGAGATCGTCGCGGCCGAGCGTCGTTCCCACCGCGCCACCGATCTGCTCCCGGCAGTCCCCGAGCCTCCAGGCATCGGCTGGGAGGGGCCGCTCGCCCACCGCCGAAGCGGCGGGCTTCGATCCGACCTCCTCCACCGCGCGCACGGCGACCGCGGAATCACCGGCATCGCCGACGACCCACGTGTCGCCGAACCGTTGCGAGTAGTCGCACGGTCCGCCTCCCTCGCACACGGGAACGGCGTTCACGCGAGCCCGGACCTGCTCCGGGACGACCGACCAGGGAAGGACGGTGATGTTCAGCGCCCGCCAGTCCTCCGGGGCCTCGGCGCGCCACTGGCACGAGATCCCGCCGAGAACGTCGCTGTCCCACACCGGCAGGCCGGGGGACAGCCGGACGTCCGCACCCACGAGGGCCGATGCTTCTGCGTCGTCGAGCACCGCGGAGCAGTCGCCGCCGAAAGCGACGGCCGGGGCCGTCGGAGTCGAGGGGGGCGAGGACGTCGGGGTCGTGGGGGGCGCGAGAGTCGGCGTGGGTTCGGCGGAGACGGTCGCACTCGGCGCCGGTGTCGTCGCCACGGGCGGCGCGCTCAGCGTCGACGTCGCCGCCACTCCCCCGGCGATCGCCACGACCAGAGCCGCGGCGACGGAGCCGGCGATCCACGCACCTCGATGCGCGCCGGCGGGCTTGATGTCGTGGGCGCCGCCCACGATTCGGGCGCGCAGGGCGGCGCGCTCGGCGGGCGTCAGTTCGTCGTTCATGCCCGTGCCCCTTCCAGCGCGAGCTCATCGCGCAACTTCGCCTTGGCGCGGGCCAGCCGCGACTTCACCGTTCCGGCCGGGATGCCGAGGGCCTGAGCGATCTCCCGCTCCGGGTACCCCTCCAGCACCGACAGCACCACCACCGCCTGCTCTCGCTCGGGCAGACGTTTCAGAGCCGACAGCACCCCGCTGTCATCGTGCACGTGCACCGCCCGCGGCTCGGCCACCGGCGCCCGATCCAGGAGCGCCCGGTACCGCCGGCTCGAGCGCTCGAGGTTCCGCGCGCTGTGCGCCACCGTCGTCAGCAGCCACGGCAGCGGCGACCCGTCGACCAGCCGTACCGTCGCGCGCTTGCGCCACAGCTCGAAGAAGGCGACCGCCACGGCATCCTTCGCATCCTCCCGGTGGGTCAGCAGCCGCGAGGCGTGCCGGAACAACCGTGCCTCGTGCCGATCGAACAGCGCGGCGAGAGCGAGCTCGTCGCCTTGGCGTACCCGGCCCCACAGCCCGGCGTCGTCGTGATCCACACTCTGTAGTGTCCGCGATCGCCCGATCGGTTCCCCCCGCCCGTGTCGATCGGGTCACGGGTCGGTAACGGCTCCTCGTGGGCGGGCACCACCGTCCTCCCCCGCGCCGCGGCCCGGATCCCGACATAGCCTGGATGCGTGACCACCGTCCTCCTCACCGGCTTCGAGCCGTTCGCGGGCGATGCGACCAACCCCTCGGGAGACGCCGTGCGACTCGTCGCTGCGCGGTGGTCGGGCAGCGAACGACTGGTCGTGGAGGTGCTGCCGGTGGTGTTCGCCTCGGCTGCGGAACGCCTCCGACTGCTCATGGACGAACACCGCCCCGACATCGTCATCGCCACGGGCCTGGCCGGCGGGCGTGCACAGGTCACCCCCGAGCGGGTGGCGATCAACCTCGCCGACGCCCGTATCCCCGACAACGCCGGTGATCAACCGGTCGATCGACCGGTGGTGGCGGGCGGGCCGACCGCCCATTTCGCCAGCCTTCCGGTCAAGGCGATCGCCGCCGCCCTGACCGACGACGGCATTCCCGCCGCGGTGTCGCACTCGGCCGGAACCTTCGTGTGCAACCACGTCATGTTCACGGCCCTGGATGCCGCCGCACCCGGCGTGCGTGCCGGATTCGTCCACGTCCCGTACGCGCGCGAGGACGCCCCCGCCGGCGCACCGGCTCTGCCGTTGGACGACATCGCACGCGCCCTCGAGATCGCCGTGCGCACGGCGCTCGACGTGCGGACCGACGCCTCGACACCCGGCGGCGCGCTGCACTGAACGCCCGCCGCCGCCGTACGCGGTGACAGCCTCGGGATCAGGCCGCGCGCCGCCCCGCGTGCAGCACGGTGCGCACCACGAGACCCGCCACGAGGGCCCAGAAGGCGGCGCTCACCCCGAACACCGCCATCCCTGATGCCGCGACGAGGAACGTCACCACCGCGGGCACCCGCTCGCCGGGGTCGTCGATGGCCTGCTGCACGGCGGAGCCGAACGCGCCGAACAGCGCGACACCCGCGACGGCCGGGATCACACCCGCCGGCGCCACCAGCACGATCGAGGCGAACGCGGCCGACAGCGCGCCCAGCACGAGGTACGTGCCCCCCGCGGACACGCCCGCCACCCACCGCCGCTTCGGGTCGGGATGGGAGTCCGGTCCCGCCGCGATCGCGGCGCTGATCGCCCCGAGGTTCATCGCGTGCCCGCCGAAACCGGCGGCGGCAGCCGACCCCAGACCGGTCACGAGCATCGCCGGGCGCCACGGGATCGTGTAGCCGAGGCTGCGCATCACGGCGACGCCGGGGACGTTCTGCGACGCCATCGTCACGATGAACAGCGGCAGGGCGATGCCGATGACGGAGCCGATCGTGAGGGTCGGCGCGGTGACCTCCAGTCGGGGCAGGAGGGTTGCGGCATCCATCTGCACTCCCGTGCGCGCGAGTTCGACCGCCACGACGACGATCGCCGCGACGAAGGCGAGCGGAACGGCCCAGCGCGGCAGAAGACGGGATGCCACGAGCCACACGATCAGCACCGGGGCGACGCCCCACGGGTCCTCCACCACGCCGACGAACGGCGCGACGCACAGCGGGAGGAGGACGCCCGCGAGCATCGCCTGCGCGATGGAGGGCGGAATGCGGGCGATCAGCGCACCGAGGGGCGGGAAGAGGGCGGTGCACAGGATGAGCGCCGCCGACACGAGGAATCCCCCCACGACGGCCGGCCACCCGCCGTCGACCGCGCCGGTCGCCGCGAGCAGGGCGACGCCGGGCGTCGACCACGCGACCGTGATCGGGATGCGGTAGCGCCCGGCGAGCACGACGCAGCCGACACCGACGACGAGCGTGATGGCGAGCAGACCGCTCGCCGCCTGCTCCGGCGTGGCGCCGACGGCTCGGAGGCCCGTGAGGACGACCGCGAACGTGCTGGTGAAACCGACGAGGGCGGTGACCGCCCCGGCGATGAGCGGACGGGCGAGGGAGGCGGCGGGAGTCTCGGTCATGAGGATCCCGACGCTAGCGGAACCCCGCTCCGCGCCGACGACGCCGTTGCGCGCGGAGGCCGGGTGAACGCCGGCTCAGGCCGTGACGACCTGGGCGGTGCCGGGGGTGGCGTCAGGACCCATCTCGTCGGCGAGGCGGTTGGCCTCTTCGATGAGCGTCTGCACGATCTCGGCCTCGGGCACGGTCTTCACGACCTGCCCCTTGACGAAGATCTGGCCCTTACCGTTGCCGGATGCCACGCCCAGGTCGGCGTCGCGCGCTTCTCCGGGACCGTTCACGACGCAGCCCATCACGGCCACGCGCAGCGGCACGGTGAGGTCTTTCAGTCCCTCGGTGACGTCGTCGGCGAGGGTGTAGACGTCGACCTGCGCGCGGCCGCACGAGGGGCACGAGACGATCTCGAGCTTGCGTTCGCGGAGGTTCAGCGACTGCAGGATCTGGTGGCCGACCTTGACCTCCTCGGCGGGAGGCGCCGACAGCGAGACGCGGATGGTGTCTCCGATGCCCTCCGAGAGCAGGATGCCGAACGCCGTGGCGCTCTTGATGGTGCCCTGGAACGCGGGTCCGGCTTCGGTCACGCCGAGGTGCAGAGGCCAGTCGCCTCGCTCGGCGAGCAGGCGGTACGCCTTGACCATGACGATGGGGTCGTTGTGCTTGACCGAGATCTTGAAGTCGTGGAAGTCGTGCTCTTCGAACAGCGATGCCTCCCACACGGCGCTTTCCACGAGAGCCTCGGGCGTGGCCTTGCCGTACTTCTCCAGCAGACGCCGGTCGAGTGACCCGGCGTTCACGCCGATGCGCAGCGACACCCCGGCCGCCTTGGCGGCCTTCGCGATCGCGCCGACCTGGTCGTCGAATTTGCGGATGTTGCCCGGGTTCACGCGGACCGCGCCGCAGCCGGCGTCGATCGCCTGGAAGACGTACTTCGGCTGGAAGTGGATGTCGGCGATGACCGGGATCTGGCTCTTCTTCGCGATGATGTGCAGCACATCGGCGTCATCCTGCGACGGCACGGCCACGCGCACGATCTCGCATCCGGATGCCGTGAGCTCGGCGATCTGCTGCAGCGTCGCGTTGATGTTGGTGGTCGGCGTCGTGCACATCGACTGCACGCTCACCGGCGCGTTGCCGCCGACGAGCACCTTGCCGACCTTGATCTGACGAGTCTTCCGACGAGGCGCGAGGACCTCCGGCACGCGGGGCATCCCGATGTTCACTGCAGGCACGCCGTTCAGCCTACGCCTCAGGCCCCGGGCGGGGGCTGAAGACGCCCTGTGGTAGGTTCGGCGCCATGCGCGCGTACACACCCTGGTGGCCCACCGTCTAGGCGGTGCGCACGCATGCAACAGACCGCCCTCCCCCTGGGGAACCCGGGCGGTCTTCGTGTTTTCGGCGGCCGCTTTGGACCCTCCCTCACTGACGGAAAGACTTTCGATGACCGGGCCCGACCCCTCCTCCCTGCTGCGCGACCTCGCCGCCGGCACCGCCCCTTTCGCCGTGATCGCCCGCGACCACGCGACCGTCGAGGTTCTCACCGGTGACGTCGTCGACGTCGACCTGCTCGCCGACATCCCCCTGACGGATGCCGCGGGCGCCGCGCGTGAAGTCCTCGCGCTCGTGCCGTACCGCCAGGTGCGCGAGCGCGGCTTCGTCTGCCACGACGACTCCGCGCCGCTGCGTTGCCTCGTCATCGACGAGCGGGTCTCCGTCCCGCGCAGCGAGGCCATGGCATCCCTCCCCTCCTCCCCCGTGCCGTTGACCGGAGCCGGTTTCGACATCGCCGACGACGAGTACGCCGAGATCGTCCGCCGCGTCATCGCCGAGGAGATCGGTCGCGGCGAGGGCGCCAACTTCGTCATCCGCCGCGATTTCGTCGCCGGTGTCGACGTCGATCCGCGCATCGCCGCGCTGACGTGGTTCCGCGCGTTGCTCGAGCACGAGAAGGGCGCCTACTGGACCTTCGCCGTCGTGACCGACGGGCACATCGCGGTCGGCGCGAGCCCCGAGGCGCACGTCAGCGCCAAGGACGGCATCGTCACGATGAACCCCATCTCCGGCACGTTCCGCCACCCCGCCGGCGGGGCGACGGCCGACACGCTGGCGGAGTTCCTGCGCTCGACCAAAGAGACCGAGGAGCTCTTCATGGTCGTCGACGAGGAGCTGAAGATGATGAGCGCCGTCTGCAGCGACGGCGGGCGCATCACCGGGCCCCACCTCAAAGAGATGTCGCGCCTCACCCACACCGAGTACATGCTGCGCGGCCGCAGCGACCTCGACCCGCGCGACATCCTGCGCGAGACGATGTTCGCCCCCACCGTCACCGGCTCCCCCATGCAGAACGCGTGCACGGTCATCGCCCGCCACGAGAGCACGCCGCGCGGCTTTTACTCCGGCGTCGCGGCCCTGTTCACCCCGAACGGGACGACGAAGGGCCCCACGCACGACCTCGACGCGCCCATCCTCATCCGCACCGCGTATCTCGTCGACGGCCGCCTCCGCGTACCGGTCGGCGCGACGCTCGTGCGCCACTCCGACCCCTACGGCGAAGTCGGCGAGACCCACGGGAAGGCCGCGGGAGTGCTCGGCGCGATCGGGGCGATCCCCCGCGACAGCGCGCCGGCCGCGACCGTCCCCGCCGCGCCCGCCGACGCCGACCCCGACGCCCCCGTCGCGCCGCGCCGACCGCTCGGCGAGGATCCCGCGATCGCCGAGCTGCTGGCATCCCGCAACGACCGCCTCGCGCCGTTCTGGATGAACCCGCAAGACCCCGACGGATCCGGCCCCTTCGCCGGCCGCACGGCTCTCGTCGTGGATGCCGAGGACCGTTTCACCACGATGCTCGCCCACCAGCTGCGACACCTCGGCCTGGACACCCGGATCGCGCACTGGTCGGAGGTGACGGATGCCGAGATCGACGGCGCCGACCTCGTCGTCTCGGGCCCCGGTCCCGGCGACCCGCGCGACGACACGGCGCGCATGGAGGCGATGCGCCACGTCGTCGGACGCCGCACCGCGCGTCGCGATCCCCTCCTCGCCGTGTGCTTGAGCCACCAGATCCTCGCCGATTCGCTCGGTATCGAACTCATGCCGCTCGATCGGCCCCACCAGGGCCTGCAGAAGAGCGTCGACGTGTTCGGCGAGGATGCCTCGATCGGTTTCTACAACACCTTCACCGCGCGGGTTCACCCCGGCGACCGCCGCGGCATCACCTCCGGGCGAGGCGACGTGGTGACCCACCTCGACATCGACGTTGCCGCCGACCCCGTCACGGGCGACGTCTACGCCCTGCGCGGGCCGGGCTTCGCGAGCGTCCAGGGTCACCTCGAGTCGATCCTGTCGCGCGACGGCATGCGCACCCTGGAACGCCTGATCGCCCACGTGCTCTGACGCCCCACCCCAGGAGGGCTGAGCCCGTCGAAGCGACCGGACCCGGCAGGGCTCCCGGACCCGTCGACACGCTCAGAGGCCCCACCCCGGCTAGAGCAGCTGCACCGGGTTGAACACGTCGGCGAGGAACAGCACGCCGCCCATGCCGATGAGCAGCACGACGACGACGAAGGTCACGGGCACGAGCTTGGTGGCATCCACCGGTCGCGCGACCCTTCCGCGAAGACGCGCGATCCAGCGCTTGAGGCCGTCCCAGAGGGCCACCACGACGTGCCCGCCGTCCAGCGGCAGCAGGGGAATGAGGTTGAAGACGAAGAGCGCGATGTTCAAAGCCGCCAGCAGACCGATGATCGACTGCACGCGCGCCAGGATCGGCGCGTCGACAGCGGCGTACTCGCCCGCGAGACGCCCGGCGCCCACGACACTGAGGGGTCCGTTGGGATCGCGCGGCTGACCGGTGACGAGATCGGCGGCGGTGTCGTAGATGCGCACCGGCAACTGCGTCATGATCTGCGCCACGGCGCCCACCTGCTGGATGGTCGCCTCGGGACCGACCCAGATCGGCTGGGGCACGAGGGCCTGCTGAGCGCGGAGCCCCGCGAACCCGACGCTCTCGTACTCGATCGCTCCGGTGGCATCCCGTACCGGTTGCCCCTGCGCGTCGGTGACGGCGCGGTCGGTGCGCTCGGGAGTGACGGTGACCGTCTGCGTGGCGCCGTCGCGCTCGATCACGACGGGCAGCGCCTGACCGGGGGCGTCCTGGATGATGGCGGCCGCCTCGGCGAACGTCGACACCGCGCGGCCGTCGACCGACACGACGACGTCACCCGGTTGGATGCCGGCGGCCGCGGCGGGCGCGACCGGGTCGGCCGAGGTGCACTCGGTGCGGTCCTCGCTCGCGGGGATGACGCACTGCGACACCGATGCGACGGTCGTGGTGGTGGTCGCGATGCCGATGCCGCTGACGGCGATCGCCGAGAGCACGAAGGCGAGCAGCAGGTTCATGATCGGGCCGCCGAGCATGACGACCACGCGCTTCCACACCGGCAGCTTGTAGAAGACGCGGTCGTCGGCTGCGACCAGGGTCTCGGCGTTGGCGTCGCGGGCGTCCTGCACCATCGTGGCGAAGAACCGAGAGCGCCTCCGGGACGGCTCCTCCCCCTCGGGCGCCGGCGGATACATGCCCGCCATCGAGATGAAGCCGCCGAGCGGCAGCAGCTTGAAGCCGTACTCCGTCTCGCGGATCCGCTTGGACCACAGGGTGGGCCCGAAGCCGATCATGTACTGGCCGACGCGCACGCCGAAGAGTTTGGCGGGCAGCAGATGCCCGACCTCGTGCAGGGCGATCGAGACGGCCAGGCCGATCACGAGCACGAGCACGCCGATGAGGAAGGCGATCGCGGTCACCCGGCGACCCTACCGCCGCCCGCCTTCGAACGGCCCGTGCGGCGCCGATGCGACACCTGTGCGCCGCCGATGCGGTGTCTGTGCGGCGCCGGGTGAGACAATGGATGGGATGCCGACCGACGCGCCCTCGAACCTCCCGCCCGTGCTCCGGCCGGAGCGACCGCCCCACCGCGACCTCGCGGAACTGGCCCGACGCTTCGGCGTCCGCAGTGTCGGTGACGTCGAAGGGAAGACCCTGACCGGCATCACCCTCGCCACCGCGGACCTCCGCGCGGGCGAGGCCTTCGTCGCCGTGCGCGGCGTCAACCGGCACGGGGCCGATTTCGCCGCGACGGCCGCCGAACGCGGTGCGGTCGCCATCATCACCGACGCCGACGGCGCCGAGATCGCGGACCCCACCGGTCTTCCGATCGTCGTCGTCGAGGACCCCCGAGCACTTCTGGGCGACCTGTCGGCGTGGGTGTACGGCACCGGTCCCGACGATGACCTGCCGCAGCTGCTCGCCACGACCGGCACCAACGGCAAGACGAGCGTGTCGCACCTGCTCGAGGGCATCCTCGGCCAACTCGGCGTCGTGACGGGTCTGTCCTCGACGGCCGAGCGACACATCGCCGGCGACGTCATCGTGTCGCGTCTGACCACGCCCGAGGCATCCGAGTTCCATGCCCTTCTCGCGCTCATGCGCGAGCGGGGCGTCGAGGCCGTCGCCGTCGAGGTGAGCGCCCAGGCCCTCACCCGCCACCGCGTCGACGGGCTCGTCTTCGACGTCGCCGGCTTCACCAACCTCACCCACGACCACCTCGACGACTACGCCGACATGAGCGAGTATTTCGAGGCGAAGCTGCCGCTGTTCCGCGCTGACCGTGCGCGTCGGGGTGTGGTCTGCCTCGACTCCTCCGCGGGCGCGGAGATCGCCGCGCGAGCCGAGATCCCGGTCGTCACGATCGTCACCCCGGCGATCGCCGAAGCACCGACCGTCGACGCCGACTGGACGGTCGACATCGTCGACGAGCGTCAGGACGGCACCGAGTTCACGCTCCGCTCACGCGACGGTCGCAGCATCACCACCGTGGTGCCCGTCATCGGTCGGCACATGGCCGCCAATGCCGGCCTCGCGATCGTCATGCTGCTCGAGACCGGGTACACCTGGGAGCGCCTCGTGCAGACGCTCGACGGCGGTCGCATCGACGCCTCTCTCCCCGGTCGCACGCAGCTGGTGTCGGGTGCCGAGGGCCCGGCGGTCTACGTCGACTTCGGCCACTCCCCCGACGCGTTCGAGAAGACGCTGGCTGCGGTCCGCCGGGTGACGCCCGGAAAGGTGGTGATGGTCTTCGGCGCCGACGGCGATCGCGACGCCACCAAGCGACTCGACATGGGTCGCACCGCTGTCCTCGGCAGCGACATCCTCGTCGTCACCGACCACCACCCGCGGCACGAGAATCCGGATGCCATCCGTTCGGTGCTCGTCGAGGGGGCGCGCCGGGCACGCCCCGACGCCGAGATCCTCGAGTTCACCCCACCGGAGCGCGCGATCCTCGAGGCCGTGAAGCTCGTCGGCCCGGGCGATGCGATCCTGTGGGCGGGTCCCGGCCACCAGGACTACCGCGACATCCGCGGGGTGCGCACACCGTACTCGGCGCGTGAGCTCTCCCGTCGCGCCCTGCGCGCGGCCGGCTGGCCCGTGCCCGATCCGCAGTGGCCGGTGCCCTACCCACTCGACAGCACCCCGTCGTCCGACCCCGAGCGCCTCGTCGACTTCCCCGCCTGAGCCTCCGGCCGGAGCACCCCCGCCTACGGAACGACACACCTCCCGCGAAACCGCGCCGGGCCCCACCTTCGAAGCGCTCAGCAACGCCATCTACGGGTGTGGGGCAGCGCGCCCACCCGTCGCCGCAGCCGCAGCGCGCCCACCCGGCGCCGCAGCCGCAGCGCGCCCACCCGGCGCCGCAGCCGCAGCGCGCCCACCCGGCGCCGCAGCCGCATCGACCATGCCGCGCCGGTACAAGCCTGCTCGCGACACGGCGCAGGACATCCCGGTGCAGCGGCGCCACCTACCGGGCCCAGCCCACGGTCGGTGGGTGTTTCTCCTGCGTTGTGTTCAATGGGGCGCGCCTCACTGCGATGCCGGACGGCCGACTCGGCACAGCGCGATGCGCGGACAACGTAACTGGACACAATGCAGGAGAACGGACTCCTTGCAGGGCCCAGAACCTGGCCGACCGGGCCCCGCTCGGCGGAACTCCTGCGTTGTGTCCGGTCCCCGGAGGGCGTGAGCCGATCGGGGAACGCGCGGGAGTCGCGTCGGGAGGACCCGCCGGGCATCCGCTCGCCGGGTCAGCGCGCGGCGATGATCTCGTCGGCCGCGCGGCGCGCCCACGCCTCGGCGTCGGCGAGCGACTCGCGGGTGAGCACGGTCGGCGGCTCGTGACGGTCGACGACGCGTTCGATGAGCTCGACGATGTCGAGGAAACCCAGTCGCCCCTCGTGGAACGCGTCGACGGCCTGTTCGTTCGCGGCGTTGAACACCGCGGGGAACGTCGCTCCCGCGCGTCCCACGCGCTTCGCGAGGGCGACCGAGCCGAAGGCCTCCTCGTCGAGCGGCTCGAACGTCCACTGCGACGCGCGCGTCCAGTCGAGCGGGGCACCCACGCCCCCGATGCGGTGCGGCCAGTCGAGGCCCAGAGAGATCGGCAGGCGCATGTCGGGCGGCGAGGCCTGCGCGATCGTCGACCCGTCGACGAATTCGACCATCGAGTGCACGATCGACTGCGGGTGCACCGTGACGTCGATGCGGTCGTAGGCGACGTCGAACAGCAGGTGCGCCTCGATCACCTCGAGGCCCTTGTTCACCAGCGTCGCCGAGTTGGTCGTGACGACGCGGCCCATGTCCCACGTCGGGTGGGCGAGCGCCTGAGCGGGGGTGACGCCGACGAGCTGCTGTCGCGAACGACCGCGGAAGGGGCCGCCCGACGCCGTCAGCACCAGCCGGCGCACCTCCTGCTGCTCGCCCGAGCGCAGCGCCTGCGCGATGGCGGAGTGCTCCGAGTCGACGGGCACGATCTGGCCGGGAGCGGCGAGTGCCGTGACGAGGTCGCCGCCGACGATGAGCGATTCCTTGTTGGCCAGGGCGAGCGTGCGGCCCTCTTCGAGGGCGGCGATCGTGGGCCCGAGCCCCACGGAACCGGTGATGCCGTTGAGCACCACGTCCGCCTCGACGTCGCGCACCAGCTGCTCCGCCTCGACGGCGCCGAGTGCGACGTGCTCGACGTCGAACGCCTCGGCTTGGGCTTCGACGCCGGCGCGGTCGCGTCCGGCGGCCAACCCGACCACGTCGAACCGGTCGGGGTTGGCGCGGATGACGTCGAGCGCCTGCGTCCCGATCGAACCGGTGGAACCGAGGATGAGGACGCGGCGCATGCCGTCAGCCTACTGAGCGGCTTCGGGGGCGTGCTGCACGCCGAGGATGTCGACGACGAAGACGAGTGCGGAGTTCGCAGGGATCGATCCCGACGCCTGGTCTCCGTATCCGTCGACGGCGGGGATCACCGCGACGACCTGCGAGCCGACCGTCTGCCCCTCGAGGGCCTTCTTGAACCCGGGAACGACGCCGGTCGTCGCGAACTGCGCCGGTTCGCCCCGGTCCCAGCTGGAGTCGAACACGGTGCCGCCGTCGTAGAGGACGCCGGTGTACTGCA
Source organism: Microbacterium sp. 22296 (assembly GCF_052045385.1). Classification (NCBI taxonomy): domain Bacteria; kingdom Bacillati; phylum Actinomycetota; class Actinomycetes; order Micrococcales; family Microbacteriaceae; genus Microbacterium; species Microbacterium sp. 22296. The sequence goes on from NZ_JBQEOS010000002.1 coordinate 106,582, forward strand.
CGATGACCGTGTCGCCGGGGTTGATCACATCGCCGGTGCCCTTGCGCAGGTTCTCGACGCGCGTCTCGGCGGGGGCGGGCGTGCCGGGGACCGTGATCGTGGGCGCACCGTTGTCGGCGAAGGTCACGGTCGGCATGCCGTCGACGGGGGCGACCTCGGCGCCCTCGGCGCGCGTGGGCAGCTCTTCGATGGCGTCTGCGATGAGGACGAAAGCGGGCGAGCCTTCACCGAGGGCTCCCGCCGGGAAGGACGAGACGGTGCGCGAACCGATCGTCGCGCACTGGAGCGAGGCACCGAAGATCTGCTGCGACGAGATGAGCGTGTCCATGCCGTCGGGCGCCGAGTCGATCGACTGCAGCTGGACTTCGCCGCTCGCAGCGTCCACCAGGGTGAAGTTGGCCTTGAGCACGTCGCCCGCCTGCACCTGCTCGCCGGACCCCTCGATCAGGGTGGTGCGCTGCAGCTCTGCGGGGGCGTACGCGTCGGGGAGGGTGACCTCGACCTTCGACTCGAAGTCGCCCGCGACCGTGAGGCCCTCGGGCGCGGGGGCGTCGGCGAGGGGGGCCTGGCACTGCCCGGCGTCGCCCGTGGCATCCGGGGTCTGCGCCTGGTCGGGTGAACCGGCGCACCCCGCCAGCAGCAACGCCGCGACGGCGGCGACGGACAGGGAAGCGATCGGGCGGAAGCGCACAGGAGACCTCTCGAAGGGAGTGGGGACGCCCCCATCTTTGCGCATTCCGCTTTGCCGCGGCTGGGAGTCCCCATGCGCGCGCCGGTATGCAGCGGCGAGTAATCTCATCGGGTGAGTTCCGACCTGCCCGCCGAACCCCCCGCAGCACGGCCGCAGCAGATGGGCGTCACGTACCTCCTCGGGCGCTCCCTCATCGCGCCGCTGGCCCGCGCCGTCTACCGACCCCGTGTGGAGGGCCGTGAGAACGTCCCGCGCACCGGTCCCGTCATCTTCGCCAGCAACCATCTGTCGTTCATCGATTCCATCGCGATCCCGGTGGCCGCCCCCCGGCCGGTGCACTTCATGGCGAAGGCCGCGTACTTCGAGAAGTGGGCGTCACGGCAGTTCTTCACCGCGATCGGCGCGATCGGCGTCGAACGGGGAGCGGGCCAGAAAGCGCTCGAGGCCCTCGACCAGCAGCGCGCCCTTCTCGAAGACGGCCGCGCGGTGGCGCTGTACCCCGAGGGCACGCGCTCACTCGACGGTCGACTGTACAAGGGCCGCACCGGAGTCGCCTTCCTCGCGCTGCAGACCGGTGCGCCCGTCGTGCCCGTGGGCCTCATCGGGACGGATGCGGTCATGCCCGTCGGTGCGAAGTTCCCGAGCACGAAGCCGCGCATCACGGTGCGCTTCGGCGCCCCGCTCGATCTGTCGCCTCACGGTCCCGCATCGTCGGGACGCGCCCGCCGCGGGGCGACGGACGAGATCATGGCCGCGATCCACGCCCTCAGCGAGCAGGAACTCGCGGGCGCCTACAACGAGGCCCCCGCGCAGAATCCGATCGAGCGCATCAAGCAGGTCCTCCCGCACGAACGCCTCTGACTTCGCGCCGCGCACCCTTGACGCGGCGGCGACCGACGAGCATCGTCGGGTGTGCGACGGCTCGCGCCGTCCACGCCACGACGAGGAGGCACCGTGAAGAAGTTCGTGAACGACCCGGGCGATGTACTGGCCGAGGCCCTGCGGGGAATCGACGCCGCCTACCCCGAGCTGAAGGTGGATGCCGAGAACCGCGTCATCTCGCGCGCGGAGCCGACCCGCCAGGGGAAGGTCGCACTAGTGTCGGGTGGAGGTTCCGGCCACGAGCCGCTGCACGGCGGGTTCGTGGGACGAGGCATGCTCGACGCGGCCGCCGCCGGTGAGGTGTTCACGTCTCCGACCCCCGACCAGGTGCTCGCGGCGACGCAGGCAGTGGACTCCGGGGCCGGAGTGCTGCACATCGTGAAGAACTACACCGGCGACGTGCTGAACTTCGAGATGGCGGCCGAGCTCGCCGCGGCCGAGGGCGTGCAGGTCGAGTCGGTCGTCGTCGCCGACGACGTCGCCGTCACGGACTCCACCTGGACCGCCGGCCGTCGCGGCACCGGCACCACCGTCATCCTCGAGAAGATCGTCGGCGCCCTCGCGGAGGAGGGAGCCGACCTCTCCGCCGTCGCCGAGCTCGCGCGACGCGTCTCGTCCGCGGGCCGGTCGATGGGCGTGGCCCTGACCAGCTGCACCGTTCCCGCCGCGGGCCGCCCCACCTTCGAGCTCCCGGACGACGAGATGGAGGTCGGCGTCGGCATCCACGGCGAGCCCGGTCGCTCGCGCGTGAAGCTGGCATCCGCCCACGAGATCGCCGGGCTGATGGTCGACCCGATCGTGCATGATTTCGGCGACCCCGTGGGTCCGGCGATCGTGCTGCTGTCGGGCCTGGGCGGCACCCCGCTCATCGAGCAGTACCTGCTGTACGCAGAGATCGCTCCGCTGCTCGCCGCGGCAGGCGTCGAGGTGCAGCGGGTGCTGATCGGCGACTACATCACCAGCCTCGACATGGCCGGGGCATCGCTCACGGTCGTGAAGGCCGACGACGAGATGATCCGCCTGTGGGACGCCCCCGTCGTGACGCCGGGCCTGCGGTGGGGCGCATGAGCGGCACCGTCTCGACCGACGACCTGGTGGCGTGGATCCGTGCGTTCCGCGACGCCGTTCAGCAGCACAAGGACGAACTCACGCGGCTCGACTCCGAGATCGGCGACGCCGACCACGGCTCCAATATGGCGCGCGGCCTCGACGCGGTGGTGGCCAAACTCGGCGAGACGCCGGCGAGCGCCCCCGAACTCTTCAAGACCGTCGGCATGATCTTGGTCTCCTCTGTCGGCGGCGCCAGCGGCCCCCTGTACGGGACGCTGTTCCTGCGCATGGGCCCCGCCCTGTCGTCCGACGATGCGGATGCCGCCGCGCTCGGGGCCGCCCTCCGCGCGGGAGTCGAGGGCGTCGTCGCCCGCGGCAAGGCAGAGCTCGGAGACAAGACGATGATCGACGCCCTCCTCCCGGCCCTGGATGCCTGGGACGCCGCGGCCGGCGGCGGCGCCACCCCGGCCGAGGCCGCCCGTGCGGCCGCGGAGGCAGCCGCGCGCGGTCGCGACGCGACCGAACCACTGGTCGCCCGCAAGGGGCGCGCGAGCTACCTGGGCGAGCGCAGCGCCGGGCATCTCGATCCGGGGGCGACCTCGGCGACCCTGCTCCTCGAGGCGCTGCGCGACACGCTGGCGGGCGCCGAGTGATCGGGATCGTCGCCGTCTCGCACAGCCGCACCCTGGCCGAGGCGGCGGTCGAGCTCGCTCTCCAGATGGGCGGCGCCGAGCCGCCGGTGGTGCGGGTGGCCGCGGGCGGCCCCGACGGCGATCTCGGGACGGATGCCGTGGCCATCGCCGCCGCCGTCGACGAGGCCGACACGGGCGACGGCGTGCTCGTGCTCATGGACCTGGGCTCGGCAATCCTCAGCGCCGAGACGGCGCTCGAGTTCGTCGGCGCTCCCGACCGGGTGCGGTTGAGTTCGGCGCCGTTCGTGGAGGGGCTCGTCGCCGCGGTGGTCACGGCCACGAGCGGGGCGGATCTCACGGCGGTGGCGGCTGAGGTGTCCGACGCGGGCGACGCGAAGCGACGTCAGCTCGGCGAGGCCGCCGATGCGCCGGAAGGCGGGCGCGTTCCGGACGACGGCGGCCCGGTATCCGCGGACGGGTCGCAGGAGGCGGAGTCGTTCGAGGCGGTCGTCACGAATCCGTCGGGCCTGCACGCACGGCCCGCCGCGACCTTCGTCAAAGCCGCGTCGCGGTACGACGCCGATGTCCGCATCGTCGACCTCGACGCGGGCGGCGATGAGGTGTCGGCGCGCAGTCTGCTCGCACTCATGGCCCTGGGGGTGCGACAGGGGTCGCGCGTGCGTGTGAGCGCGACGGGACCGCAGGCCAGACCCGCGCTCGCCGAACTCCGCGCGCTCATCGACGACGGCTTCGGCGAGCTCTGAATCCGGACCTCGCGACCCCGGTGTGCTCAGCGGGTGACGCTGAGCAGACGGCGCGCCAGCGCCTCCTCGACGACGAGCTCGGTGATCAGTCCCGCGGCGAGGGCCCCCCGCAGACCGTCGAGCTTCGACAGGCTCGAGACGACGCAGAACCGCCGGGGAATGCGGCGGACGGTGTCGAGGTCGGGCCCGCTGGAGCGGGCGTTCAGCTCCGGGATGTCGCTGGACCCGTCCGCACGGTAGAACACCGTCGCGCAGTCGCCGACGACCCCCTCCCGCTCGATCACCGCACGGTCGCGTTCGTCGAAGTAGTCGCCGCTGTAGACGTGCGACGGGACGTCGGCGTGGGGTGAGCCGAGGCCGAAGACGAACAGCCCCACCCGCTGCTGGATCTCCAGCACCGACCGCACCGAGCGCTCCCGCCACATGGCGTGCTTGGTGCGCGGGTCGTCGAACAGCGCCGGCACCGGGAATTGGTGCACCGACGACGACCACGCCGCGCCGAACTTCGACAGGATCTCCCCGGCGTACGGGATGCCGGAGGTGCGGACGTTCGCGGCTCCGTTCATCTGCACGATGTGGGTGTCGTGCACGTCTTTGAGCGGCACGTGCCGAGCCACCGCCGACAGGGTCGACCCCCACGCCACCCCGACGGTCATGGATGACTCGACGCGCTCGGCGAGGATGCGCGCCGCGGTCAGCGCCGTCCGCTCGAGGCGCTCCGCCTCGGAGGTCCGTGCGGGCGTCGGCACGACGTGCGCGGTGATGCCGAACCGGTCGGCGATGCGTTGGGCCATCTGCCCGCGGGCGTCGTCGGGAGGACTGATCGAGATCGTGACGAGTCCCACGTCACGGGCGTGCTGCAGAAGACGCGACACCGACGAGCGCGAGACGCGCATCTCGTGGGCGATGGCATCCATCGTGAGGTCCTGCATGTAATACAGCTGCGCCGCGCGCAGTGCATCGCGGGAGCGCTCCTCGGCCTGCGTCGTCACGGTCTCATCGCCTTCACAGGACCCATTCTGCACGTTTGTTCAAGGGGCTTGCAACAACGTGCAGACAGGCGCATCCTCATCGTGTACCCCAACGAAAGGTCGCAGTCGACATGTCGTCCCCCGCAACTCCGCTCCGCGCCGATGTGCAGGCGCTCCGTGACGCCGAAGACCTCGACGTCCTGATCATCGGCGGGGGCATCAACGGCCTCGCCACTCTCCGCGACCTCGCCCTGCAGGGCGTGCGGGTCGCCCTCGTCGAACGGGGCGACTTCGTCTCGGGAGCGTCCTCGGCGTCGAGCCACATGGTGCACGGCGGCATCCGCTACCTCGAGAACGGCGAGTTCCGCCTCGTGAAGGAGGCGGTGACCGAGCGCAACGATCTGCTCAAGACCGCTCCTCACTACGTCAAGCCGCTCGAGACCACGATCCCGATCTACAAGACCTTCTCCGGCATCCTCTCCGCTCCCTTCCGTCTGCTCGTCACGCACGGCCGCGGTAAGCCGAACGAGCGCGGCGCCCTGCTGATCAAGGTCGGCCTCATCATGTACGACACCTTCTCCCGCGACGGTGGCAGCGTCCCCCGTCACAAGTTCCTGGGCAAGAAGAAGTCGCTGGCCGAGCTCCCGCAGCTCAATTCCGACCTCGCCTACACCGCGACCTACTTCGACGCCTCCATGCACGACCCGGAGCGCATCGCCCTCGACGTGCTGCGCGACGGCATCGAAGCCGGTGCGGGTCGCACGCAGGCCGTGAACTACATCTCGGCCGTGGGAGCCGACGCCGACGGCGTCCGCGTCCGCGACGAGGTCTCGGGCGAGGAGTTCAGCGTCAGGGCGAAGGTCGTGCTGAACACGGCCGGCCCCTGGACCGACCTGGCCAACGCGGCCATGGGACTCGAGACGACCTTCATGGGCGGCACCAAGGGCTCGCACATCGTCCTCGACAACCCCGAGCTGCTCGCAGCCACCGGGGGACGCGAGATCTTCTTCGAACACTCCGACGGCCGCATCGTCCTCATCTACCCGCTCAAGGGGCGCGTGCTCGTCGGCACCACCGACATCGACGCCGATCCGTCCAAGCCGGTCGTGTGCACCGACGACGAGATCGCCTACTTCTTCGACCTCATCGGACATGTGTTCCCGAACATCGGAGTGGACCGCTCCCAGATCGTCTACACGTTCTCGGGCATCCGTCCGCTCCCCCGCCATGACGACACCGCCCCCGGCTTCGTGTCGAGGGATTACCGCATCGTCGAGGACGAGATCGCCGGCGTTCCCGCCATGAGTCTCGTCGGTGGCAAGTGGACCACCTTCCGCGCCCTCGCCGAGCACCTGAGCATGAAGACGCTGCAGAAACTGCGTCGGCCGCATCGCGTCAGCACGCAGGGGCTGCCCATCGGCGGCGGCGCCGGATTCCCGGCCACCCCCGAGCAGCGTCGTCGCTGGGTCTCCGCGCGCACGAATGCGCACGACGCCGACCTCGTCGAAGCGATGCTCGAGCGCTACGGTACCCGTGCGGACGCCATCCTCGCCGCCCTGCCGTCGGAGCCGACCCCGGTCCCCGACGCCCCCGGCTACTACCGGGAAGAGCTCACCTGGATCGCCGAGAACGAGCAGGTCGTGCACCTCATCGACGTGCTGCTGCGCCGGACGCACCTGGCGTTCGTCGGCGGCATGACCGATCGCACGCTCCGCGAGGTCGCCGAGACGATCGCGGCACCGCTCGGGTGGGACGCCGACCGCATCGACGAGGAAGTCACCCGCACCACGGAGATCCTGCGGTCCGCGCACCGCGTGGACCTCGCGCAGGCCGGGGTCGCTCGAATCTGAGAGAACGTGCGGGCGCGCCGTCTGTTGCGCGCCCGCACGCCGGTCGTAGGTTCAGAGCACTGAGCCGCACAACATCACCCGCGCCGAAGTTGTCCGGGTGACCGAAGAAAGGTCGATGACGACATGCAAGAAGTGAACCTGGGGCTGTACTTCCTCTCGGAGGTGGTCGGCACCGCGATGCTCATCCTGCTGGGCTGCGGCGTGGTCGCGAACGTGGCACTGGCCAAGACCAAGGGCAACGCCGGCGGATTCCTGATGGTCAACTGGGGATGGGGTCTGGCGGTCTTCGCCGGTGTCATCGTCTCCGCGTATTCCGGGGCACAGCTGAACCCCGCCGTCTCGATCGGCCTGCTGGTGGCCGGCAAGATCGTCTTCGTCCAGTTCCTCGTGGCCGTCGCCGCGCAGATGGTGGGTGCCATCCTCGGCGCCGTGCTCGCCTGGGCGTCCTACAAGCAGCACTTCGACGACGAGCCCGACCCCGCCGCCAAGCTCGGCGTCTTCTCCACCGGCCCCGCCATCCGCTCCTACGGCTTCAACTTCCTCACCGAGGTCATCGCCACCTTCGTCCTGGTGTTCGTGATCTTCGGCTTCAGCGACTACGGCGTGGCCGACATCGGCGTCCCGGGCGGCATCGGCGGTCTGGCTGCCGTCCCCGTGGCCCTGCTCGTCGTCGGCATCGGCGCCTCGTTGGGTGGCCCGACCGGCTACGCGATCAACCCCGCCCGTGACCTCGGACCCCGCATCGCCCACGCGATCCTGCCCATCAAGGGCAAGGGCGGCAGTGACTGGGGCTACGCCTGGGTCCCCGTGGCCGGCCCCCTCGTCGGTGGTCTGCTCGCCGGACTGCTGGCTCCGGTGCTCCTCGGCCTCAGCTCGTAATCCCCGGGGCGCCGCCGGCCCCCGACCCGCTTTTCCACCTCTTCCCCCGAAACAAGACAAAGGAGTCACTTCATGGCTGACTACGTCCTCGCCATCGACCAGGGCACGACCTCGACGCGCGCGATGATCTTCGACAAGTCCGGGAGCGTCGTCTCCGTCGGACAGAAGGAGCACGAGCAGATCTTCCCCCGCGCCGGCTGGGTCGAGCACGACCCGCTCGAGATCTGGCGCAACACCCAGGAGGTGATCGGCCTGGCCCTCAGCCGCGCCGACATCACCCGACACGACATCGCCGCGGTGGGCATCACCAACCAGCGCGAGACCGCCGTGGTCTGGGACAAGAACACCGGTAAGCCCGTCTACAACGCCATCGTCTGGCAGGACACGCGCACGCAGTCGATCGTCGACCGCCTCGCCGACGGCGACCCCGAGCGCTACAAGAGCATCGTGGGTCTGCCGCTGGCGACCTACTTCTCGGGCACCAAGATCGTCTGGATTCTCGAGAACGTCGACGGCGCCCGCGACAAAGCCGAATCCGGCGACCTCATCTTCGGCACCACCGACACCTGGGTGCTGTGGAACCTCACCGGCGGGACCGACGGCGGGGTCCACGCGACCGACGTCACCAACGCCAGCCGCACGCTGTTCATGGACCTCGAAACGCTCTCCTGGCGCGACGACATCCTCTCGGACTTCGGCGTACCGCGCTCGATGATGCCCGAGATCCGCTCCTCCTCCGAGGTGTACGGCGCGGTGGAGTCGTCGTCGCTGCTCCGCGAGACGCCGATCGCCGGCATCCTCGGCGACCAGCAGGCCGCGACCTTCGGGCAGGCCGCATACGACCCGGGCGAGAGCAAGAACACCTACGGAACCGGCAACTTCCTCATCTTCCAGACGGGTGAAGAGATCGTCCGGTCGAAGAACGGTCTGCTGACCACCCTCGGGTACAAGCTGGGCGATCAGCCCGCGCACTACGCGCTCGAGGGATCGATCGCCGTCACCGGCTCGCTCATCCAGTGGCTGCGCGACCAGCTGGGCATCATCTCCTCGGCCCCCGAGGTGGAGGCCCTGGCCCGTACCGTCGACGACAACGGCGGGGTGTACTTCGTCCCGGCGTTCTCGGGGCTCTTCGCGCCCTACTGGCGTCCCGACGCCCGTGGCGCCATCGTCGGCATGACCCGCTTCGTCAACAAGGGCCACATCGCCCGCGCGGCGCTGGAGGCCACGGCCTTCCAGACCCGCGAGGTGCTCGAGGCCGTGAACGCCGACTCGGGCGTTGATCTGACCGAGCTCAAGGTCGACGGCGGCATGACCGCCAACGACGAGCTCATGCAGTTCCAGGCCGACATCCTCGGCGTCCCGGTTGTTCGCCCCGTCGTCGCCGAGACCACGGCGCTCGGCGCCGCATACGCCGCGGGTCTCGCCGTGGGCTTCTGGGACAACCTCGACGACCTCCGCGCGAACTGGCAGGAGGACAAGCGCTGGGAGCCGAACATGGACTCCGGCGAGCGCGACCGCGAGCTGCGCCTGTGGAAGAAGGCCGTCACCAAGTCGATGGACTGGGTCGACGACGACGTCCGCTGACCCCGCTCTCGAGAACCCCGTCGGCTTTTGCCGGCGGGGTTCTCCCTTTCTCGGGCGGGGCCTGCTCGCACTCGGCGATCCGCGCATCCTGCACCGTCGGATCCCGGATGCCACGGAGAGCGGATCGATGACACCCGCGGCGCCGCTCCCGGTCCCCGAGCCTGCCGAACGGACCGAGCCCCCGAGGAGTGCCCGTTCTCATGGTGTCCGTTCGGTCAGCGCTTCGGCTTCGGGAACGCCGCGCGCACCGCATCCGACTGCAGGTAGTCCGAGACTCCGATCAGCAGGATCGCGAAGAGGATCTGTTCGGTGACCACCCAGAACGGGTAGAGGCCGGGGATAGCCGCGAGGACGAGCGCGACGACGGGGAAGATGCGGCTGAACAGCTGCAGACGCCGGAACGCCCAGTACCATCCCGCCCGCGCCCGCCAGAGGAAGTAGAACAGCGTGGTGGTGATCGCCGGCACCACGAGGCAGCGCATCCACACCGCGAACCCGACGTCGTCGCCGTTCAGCGTCATCACGAAGGCGATGGCCACGGTCGCGACGCCGAGCACGAAGCCGGCGGCCAGCAGGAGGGTCATCGCGCGGAACGCGCGCCCGACCTTCGGCTCCTCGGAGACGGCCACGCGATGGTGGGCCATGCGCCCGCCGGCGAATCGGTCGAGGCGGCGCAGGGCGGGTTCGAGCTGCATGCGCTTACTGTACGACGCCGCTCCCGCACCGCCGTCTCCGGTGCCGCCGGTCGCCATCGCCCTCCCCGCGCGTCACCCTCAGCCGACGGTGATCTCCGGCTCGTGTCGGACGGGGAAGTTGACCGAGTTCGCGATGAAGCACCACTCGCGCGCCTGTCGATGCGCCGCGCGGGCGGCATCCACCATCGACTCGTCCGCGACTCGCACGCGGGGGCGCAGCACCACCTCGGTGAACGCTCCGCCGCTGTTGCCGTCCTCCTGCATCGTGCCGATCGCGTCGTCCTCGTACGCGGTGACGACGACCCCGGTCGTGGTGCACGCGTGCAGGTAGGACAACAGGTGGCACTCGCTGAGAGCCGCGAGCAGCAACTCCTCGGGGTTCCACTTGGCCGGGTCGCCCCGGAAGGGTTTGTCGGCGGATGCCGCGATGACCGGCTTGCCCTTGACCTCGAGGGTGACGGCGCGGTCGTAGTCGCGGTAGCCGCTGGTGCCGCTCCCCCGGTCGCCGGTCCAGGTCGATCGCAAGCGATAGTGATGCTCTCCGTTCATGCCCCCAGTCTGCCGCCCCCGGTTCCTGTTCGGGCCGCTCGCCCTCGCGGGTTCGCCCCGGCGCCACCGGTGCCCCTGGAGGTGTCCGGGATACGATGGAAGGATGCCCACGCCCCCCGCTTTCGCCGAGCTCGCCGTCGTCGACCGCAACGGATTTCCCGAGTCACGGCACCACGGTGTCGCGGTCGTACTCGCCCCCGACGGGTCCGAGAAGCTCGCCCTCGGCGACGCCACGGCCGCCTTCCTCCCCCGTTCGAGCATGAAGCCCCTGCAGGCGCTCGCGTGCCTGTCAGCCGGGGTCGACCTCGCCGACGAGCGACTCGCGATCTCGATGGCGAGTCACTGCGGCACCGAGCGGCACGTCGAGGTCGCCCGCGGCATCCTGCAGTCGGCGGGACTGACCGAGGACGACCTGGGCTGCCCCGCCGCGTGGCCGACCGACACCGCGTCGCGCGACGAAATCGTACGCGACCATGGTGCGCCCTCGCCGCTGCGCATGAACTGCTCGGGCAAGCACGCGGCCATGCTGCTCACCTGCGTCGCGAACGGGTGGGCGACCGAGGGGTATCTCGATCCCCAGCACCCCCTTCAGGTGCACATCCGCGAGGTGATCGAGCGTCTCGTCGGCGAGCGACTCACCACCACCGCGATCGACGGCTGCGGAGCACCGGTCTACGCGATGAGCCTCGTGGGCCTGGCGCGTGCCATCCAGCGCATCGCGACGTCGTCGGAGCGGTCGCCCTTCGCCCTGCACCGCAGCGCCGGAACACTGGTGCGCGCCGTGCGCGAGCACCCCTGGACGATCGACGGGCCGGGCCGCCCCGATACCGTCGTCATCGAGCGTCTCGGCGTCTTCAGCAAGATGGGCGCCGAGGGCGTTCAGGTCATGACCGCACCCGACGGCACGACGGTCGCCCTGAAGATGCTCGACGGGTCGAACCGCGCAGGGCACGTGGTCGCTCTGCGCCTGTTGGAACGTGTCGGAGCGCTCGCACCGGATGCCGTTGCCGACGTCCTCTCCCACCTGTCTCTGTCGGTGCTCGGCGGTGGCCACGAGGTCGGCGCCATCCGTTCCGCCGTCTGAGGGCGACGACCCGGGGCTCAGATGCCGCCGTCGACCGACCTCGGGTAGGCGATCGGCTCGTCGGGCACGAGCACCTCGGTGTCGCGGTTCAGGCTCTCGCCCCGGAAGAACGGCTTCGCCCCGGGGAAGGCGAACCAGATCAGCATGAGCACGACTCCGACCGCGAGCGCTCCGATCCCCACGACGAAAGTCCCCCCGATCCCGAGCAGCACCGTGTTGCCGTACTCGGGGTCGTACATGTCGATCGCCGACTGGATGAAGGCGTAGGTGAGCATGAGGGCTCCGAGAAGCGGCAGGATGCCACGGGTGACGAGGTTCTTCGCCGAGCTGGTCAGCTCACGGCGGAAGTACCAGACGCAGGCGTACCCGGTCATCGCGTAGTAGAACGCGATCGCTAGTCCGAGGGACAGGATCGAATCCTGCAGGATGTTGTCGCTGATCAGCGTCATGCCTACGTAGTACACGCTCGCGACGATGCCCATCACGAGCGTCGAGAACGACGGAGTGCGGTAGCGGGGGTGCACCGTCTGGAAACGGCGCGGCAGGGCCTTGTACGCCGCCATGGCCAGGGTTCCGCGCGCGGTGGGGAGGATGGTCGTCTGCGTCGACGACACCGCGGAGATGAGCACCGCGATGATGAGCACCCACCCGAAGGGCCCGAACAGATCGTCCTTCAACGCGAGGAAGACGTCGTCGGCGTTCTCGGCGTTGGCGAGGCCCGAGCCGTCTTCGCCGACACCGGCGTACATCATGGCTGCCACGGTCACCGTGACGTACGTGCCGAGCAGGATCACGGTCGTCAGCAGGGCCGCCCGACCGGGGATGCGGGTGGGGTCCTTGGTCTCCTCGTTGAGGGCGAGACAGGTGTCCCAGCCCCAGTAGATGAACAGCGCCAGCAGAACAGCCTCGATGAAGCCGCTGTAGTCGCTGAAGCCGAACGGGTTGAACCACGCGAAGTCGAACGGGGTCGGATGGGGGGCGGTGCCGTCGAAGAACTTCCACAGCGCCAGCACCACGAACAACGCCAGCACCAGGTATTGCACCCCGAGCAGGACGTTCTGGATTCGCTCGCCGATCTCCACCCCGCGGTAGCTGACGTAGGTCATCGCCGCGATGAAGGCGACACCCGTCGCCGTGACGAGCGGCACGTTCTCCGCCAGGGACCCGTCGCCGAACAGCGACCACAGGTAGATGCCTGCGATCTGGGAGAGGTTCGCCAGCACCACCATGCCGGCCACGGCCACGCCCCACCCGCCCATCCACCCGATCCACGGCCCGAAAGCCTTGGTGCTCCACGTGAACGTCGTGCCGCAGTCGGGCACATCGTTGTTCAGCTCGCGGTAGGCGAACGCGATGAACAGCATCGGGACGAACGCGATGATGAAGGCGATGGGTGCCGAGGACCCCACGGCGAGCACGACGAAGCCCAGGGTGGCCACGAGGGAGTACACCGGGGCCGTGGATGCGAGACCGATCACGGTCGAGCCCCACAACCCCAGGGTGCCGGAGGCCAGGCCCTTGCCGGCCGTGCGTTCGGGTGCAGCGGTCATGTCCTGAACGTAGGATCCGTGGCCCACCGCGGTCAAGCGCAGGCGTCGAGTCGGGCGAGGCGCGATGTCAGGCGTCGCCGTCGCGCCGGCCTCGGGCGCACCACGTGATCGCGCGTCGCGGCGGGGCCGTCGGGCGGCGCGGCGATCTCAGCGACGCCGGGGCGGGCGGGCGCAGACGGCGGGCGTCACGGCCGCAGGGACGTCGGGATGTCAGGCGTCGCGGCGCACGACGTCGAGGATGACGATGGTGATGTTGTCGCGGCCGCCGTTCTCGAGGGCAGCCGCCATCATCGCCTCGACGGCGGCGGCGGGGTCGGAGTTGGCCTCGAGGAAGTGACGGATGCCGAAGTCGGTGAGCTCTTTGGTGAGCCCGTCCGAGCAGATCACGAACCGATCGCCGTCGAGGACGTCGAGTCGCAGGTAGTCGGGCTTGACGCTGTCGCTGGGTCCGACGGCGCGGGTGATGACGTTGCCGTACGGGTGGTTCTCGGCCTCTTCGGGGCTGAGCCGACCCGCGGCGATGAGTTCTTGGACGACGGAGTGATCGGTGGTGACCTGCACGATCTCGCCGTCGCGCAGCACGTACACCCGCGAGTCGCCGATGTTCAGGGTGACCCAGTGGGGCTCTTCGGTATGCGTTTCGAGGTAGACCCCGGTGAGTGTCGTCCCGGTGCCCTCGTCGGTGGTCTCGGGATGCGAGACGATGTCTTTCACCGCGCGGGACAAGGCTTTCTCGATGTTCTTCGTCGAGACCGCGCCCCCTTCCACGACGGCACGCAGACGGTCGACCGTGCTCGCACTGGCGATCTCTCCGCCCAGATGACCGCCCATTCCGTCGGCGACGACGAAGAGCGGGAACTCGGCGAGGACGGCATCCTGATTGACCTCGCGCCGCCGACCGGTGTCGGTGCCCGCAGCCCACGACAGCTCCAGCGTCGTCGACCCCAACGGGACGTTGCGCGTGTGGGTGGTCACCTCGGGCACGAACGATCCTCCGGTTGGCCGACGACAGCGCCGGCGGAACCGCGCGGCTCTGTCATCCTAGTAGACGCCTGGACGCGAGCCGCGAACCTCCCCCTCGGGGTCGGTCCATCCGGGGGTCGCCCCGGTCCCCTGGGCGCATCTCACCTTCCGCTCGGATCAACCCCGAGGCAGCCCCTCGCCGGTCCCGATCGACACCTCCGGCCGCGGCGACGACGAAGGGCCCCTCGCACGCGCGAGAGGCCCTCCCCCGGATCAGTACTGCGGCGGAGCGGGCGGCGGGGGCGTGGTGCCCGGAGCCGGCGGAGGCGTGGAGCCGGTTGCGGGGCCGCCGTAGCCGGGGCCGCCGTAGCCGGGGCCGCCGGTGACCTGCTGGCCGGGCTGCACCGGCACACCCTCCCAGACGGTCTTGTCCGCGGCGATGGTGTTCGCCCACGGCGCCGGCGCGATGGCCGGGTTCCAGCGGGCGGAACCGAACGCGAGGATGCCGAGCCAGATCAGCGTCCCGATGCCGGGGATGAGCCACAGCAGCAGCAGCGGCCAGTCCTTGCCGAACTTCAGACCGATGCGCCAGGCGACCACGATGCTGGCCGCGACCGCGACGAGACCGAAGACGAAGCCGATGACCGGGATGTTGCTCAGGACGCTGGCACCGACGACCACGATCAGGTAGGCCCAGGGCGAGACGTCGCCGAGCTTCGCGGCCACGAGGGTGTTGTAGATCGGTACCCAGGCGCGCCACTTGCCCTGCACTCCGGCCTTCTCGAAGATCTTCATGAGGAAGAACGACGAGATGATGTAGCCCGCGAAGATGCTGATGAGCAGCAGGGGCAGAAGAACGATCAGGAACGCGAGGGCCGCGAGGCCGCTCCCGTCGTCGTAGGTGTAAGACGGATCACTCATGTGGATTCCTTTCCAGGCGAGTGCGCGACGAAGCATCCGTGCGCCCCGTGTGCTCACATGCTAGCGAAGCTGTGAGAACACTGAAAGACGCGTCTTCACCGCTGCACGACGAGGGCGATTTCGCCGTCTCGGCCATCGACGATCGTCCACCCCGACGATGTCGCCCACGCGCGAAGCTCGTCGACGTCCGCGATCTCCGGCCGATCGAGCGCGAGCGCACGAACGAACGCGCCCTTCGCGTGCTTGTTGAAGTGATTCAGAGCGCGCGCCGCTCCCCCCGGCGTCGGCGTCACGACACGGACGAACGCGGACGCGACGGTCGATGGAAGGGGCCCGAGTGCCACATACGCCTCCGATCGGAGGTCGAGCACGAAAGCAGGGGCGCTCGCGGCGATCGCATCGCGGACCGCCTCGGCCCAGATGCGTCGCAGCGACGTGACACCCGGGAGCGAGGTTCCCGCCGCCAGCCGATACGCCGGGATCAGATCGAGGGCGCCCACCGGGCCCAGAGGTGCCGACTGGATCGCGACGTGGGCCCCGAGCCACGACCGCGCCGCCTCGTCGAGAGACCCGGCATCCAGCGCGTCGTAGAGCACGCCGGTGTAGCGGTCGACGGCGGCCAGCGTGGGCGCGGTGCGAAGCGCGGCGTTGTCGGCGATCTCGTGACGGCGCTTGACGCTCAGCTTGAGCACCCGCGCGGCCGCGTCCTCATCGGCCGACAGGGTGATCAGGGCCTCCACGACGGCCTCGCGGGGCTCACGGAGGGCCGGGAAAGCGAGACGACCGATGTCGAGCGGGACGCTCTCGCCTCCGAGGCGCTTGGTCTCGGAAGGGGGAAGCAGGACGAGCATGTGCACTCCGGAAAAACGCGACGCGCGCCGCCCGAGTGATCGGGCGACGCGCGTCGGAGATGAAGCGGCGTCAGGAGACGAGCGAGGCGTTTCCCGCGACGATGGTCAGCTCGTCGTTCGCCATGGACAGGAAGCCGTCCGCAGCGCTCGCGAGGATCTTCGTGCCGTCGGTGCGGGTGATGCGCACCTCGCCCTGCGCGAGGATCGCGAGCACCGGCTCGTGCCCCTGCATGAAGCCGATCTCGCCCTCGACGGTCTTGGCCACGACGAGAGAGGCTTCTCCCGTCCACACCTCGGCGTCGGCCGAGACCAGGCTCACGCGCAGCGGCATGTCAGCCGTTCTCCTTCTGGATCTGCGCCCACTTGGCCTCGACGTCGGCGATGCCACCGACGTTGAAGAACGCCTGCTCGGCGACGTGGTCGAAGTCGCCCTTGACGATCGCGTCGAACGACTCGATGGTCTCCTTGATCGGGACCGTGGAGCCCTCGACACCGGTGAACTTCTTGGCCATGTAGGTGTTCTGCGAGAGGAACTGCTGGATACGACGCGCACGCGACACGACGATCTTGTCCTCTTCCGAGAGCTCGTCGACACCGAGGATCGCGATGATCTCCTGCAGCTCCTTGTTCTTCTGCAGGATCTGCTTCACCGAGGTGGCCACGCGGTAGTGGTCCTCGCCGATGTAGCGCGGGTCGAGGATGCGGCTCGTCGAGGTGAGCGGGTCGATGGCCGGGTACAGACCCTTCGACGCGATCTCACGCGAGAGCTCGGTGGTGGCGTCGAGGTGCGCGAAGGTCGTCGCGGGAGCCGGGTCGGTGTAGTCATCGGCGGGCACGTAGATGGCCTGGAGCGACGTGATCGAGTGACCGCGGGTCGAGGTGATGCGCTCCTGGAGCACACCCATCTCATCGGCGAGGTTCGGCTGGTATCCCACGGCCGAGGGCATACGGCCCAGCAGCGTCGAGACCTCGGAACCGGCCTGCGTGAAGCGGAAGATGTTGTCGATGAACAGCAGCACGTCCTGCTTCTGCACGTCGCGGAAGTACTCCGCCATCGTCAGCGCCGACAGGGCGACGCGCAGACGCGTTCCCGGCGGCTCGTCCATCTGGCCGAACACGAGGGCGGTCTTGTCGAAGACACCCGCCTCTTCCATCTCGGCGATGAGGTCGTTGCCCTCGCGGGTGCGCTCGCCGACACCGGCGAACACCGACACGCCACCGTGGTCCTGCGCGACGCGCTGGATCATCTCCTGGATGAGCACGGTCTTGCCGACACCGGCGCCACCGAAGAGACCGATCTTGCCACCCTGGACGTAGGGGGTCAGGAGGTCGATCGACTTGATGCCGGTCTCGAACATCTCGGTCTTGGACTCGAGCTGGTCGAAGCTCGGCGCCTTGCGGTGGATGCCCCAGCGCTCGGTGACCTCGATGGTCTCACCGGGAACGCCGTTGAGCACCTCACCGGTGACATCGAACACCTTGCCCTTGGTGACGTCGCCGACGGGCACCGAGATCGGGCCGCCGGTGTCGCGCACTTCCTGGCCGCGGATCATGCCGTCGGTGGGCTTGAGCGAGATGGCGCGGACCAGGTCGTCGCCGAGGTGCTGAGCGACCTCGAGCGTGATCTCGGTCGACTCGTCACCGATGGTGATCGTGGTCTTCAGCGCGTTGTAGATCTCGGGGATCGCGTCATGCGGGAACTCGATGTCGACGACCGGGCCGGTGACGCGCGCGACGCGCCCGACGACGGCCGCGTCGGTCTTCTCGGCGGTGAGGCTCATGGCTTCTTCTCTCCTTGGGAACTTACTTGCCGGATGCCAGGGCATCGGCGCCGCCGACGATCTCGGCGATCTGCTGCGTGATCTCCGCCTGACGCGCGTTGTTGCGCAGGCGGGTGTAGTCGGTGATGAGCTTGTCGGCGTTGTCGCTCGCCGACTTCATGGCCTTCTGGGTCGCGGCGTGCTTCGCGGCCGACGACTGCAGGAGGGCGTTGAAGATACGGCTCTGCACGTACGTCGGCAGGAGCGCGTCGAGCACGGTCTCGGCATCGGGCTCGAACTCGTACAGCGGGTAGACCTCCGACTGGGCCGGCGATTCGTCCGCCTCGATCACTTCGAGCGGAAGAAGTCGCACGGACTCCGGCGACTGGGTCATCATGCTGACGAAACGGTTGTACACGAGGTGGATCTCGTCGACGCCGTCGTTCTCTCCGCCGGCCCGGTACGCCTCGAGGACGGCATCCGAGATGGCTTCCGCCGTCGAGAACTGCGGGGTGTCGGTGTCGCCCACCCACTGCGCGACGCTCGGCATGCGACGGAACTGGAAGTATCCGACGGCCTTGCGCCCGACCAGGTAGTAGACGACCTCTTTGCCCTGCGACCGCAGCAGCTCGCTCAACTCGAGACCCTCACGGAGGATCTGCGAGTTGAAGGCGCCGGCGAGCCCGCGGTCGGACGTGAAGATGACCACGGCCGATCGGCGGATGTTCTCGCGCTCGGTCGTCAGCGGGTGGTCGACCGACGAGTACGTGGCCACCGCGGAGACGGCGTTCGTCACGGCTTTCGCGAAGGGCGACGCCGCGCGCACACGCGCCATCGCCTTCTGGATGCGAGAGGCCGCGATGAGCTCCATCGCCTTCGTGATCTTCTTGGTCGTCTGAGCAGAAGAGATCTTCTGCTTGTAGACCCGCAGTTGTGCGCCCATGATTCCGTTCTCGTGTCGTCGCTACTCAGCGACGGCCTTTGACGATCCGCTCCTGGTTGACGTCTTCCGGGCCGGCCGCGTCGACCTTCTCGGCGCCGACGACGCTCTGGTCCTTGCCGGGCTGGAACTCCTTCGAGAATGCATCGACGTGCTTCTCGAGCTCGGCGAGGGTGTCGTCGCCGAGCGCGTTGGTCTCACGCAGGGTGTCGAGCACCGTCGAGTTGCGGCGGAGGTAGTCGAGCAGCTCGCGCTCGAAGCGGAGCACGTCGGAGACCTCGACGGTGTCGAGCTTCCCGTTCGTTCCCGCCCAGATCGACACGACCTGCTCCTCGACCGGGTACGGCGAGTACTGCGGCTGCTTGAGCAGCTCGGTCAGACGCGCACCACGGGCCAGCTGACGACGCGACGCCGCGTCGAGGTCGCTCGCGAACATCGCGAACGCTTCGAGCGAGCGGTACTGGGCCAGCTCGAGCTTCAGCGTTCCCGAGACCTTCTTGATCGACTTCACCTGGGCGTCGCCACCCACGCGCGAAACCGAGATGCCCACGTCGACCGCGGGACGCTGGTTGGCGTTGAACAGGTCGGACTGCAGGAAGATCTGGCCGTCGGTGATCGAGATCACGTTGGTCGGGATGTACGCCGAGACGTCGTTGGCCTTGGTCTCGATGATGGGCAGACCCGTCATCGAGCCGGCACCGAGCTCGTCGGACAGCTTCGCGCAACGCTCGAGCAGACGCGAGTGGAGGTAGAAGACGTCACCGGGGTAGGCCTCACGGCCCGGCGGACGACGGAGCAGCAGCGACACGGCGCGGTAGGCCTCGGCCTGCTTCGACAGGTCGTCGAAGATGATGAGGACGTGCTTGCCGCCGTACATCCAGTGCTGGCCGATGGCCGAACCGGTGTAGGGGGCGAGGTACTTGAAGCCGGCGGGGTCGGACGCCGGGGCGGCGACGATGGTGGTGTACTCCATCGCGCCGGCGTCTTCGAGGGCACCCTTCACCGAGGCGATGGTGGAACCCTTCTGGCCGATGGCGACGTAGATGCAGCGCACCTGCTTGTCGACATCGCCGGATTCCCAGTTCGCGCGCTGGTTGATGATCGTGTCGATCGCGATCGCCGTCTTGCCGGTCTGGCGGTCGCCGATGATGAGCTGACGCTGGCCACGGCCGACGGGGATCATGGCGTCGATAGCCTTGATGCCCGTCTGCAGCGGCTCGTGCACGCTCTTGCGCTGCATGACACCGGGAGCCTGGAGCTCGAGTGCGCGACGACCTTCGGTCGCGATCTCGCCGAGGCCGTCGATCGGGTTTCCGAGCGGGTCGACGACGCGACCCAGGTAGCCGTCACCGACGCCGACCGAGAGGACCTCGCCCGTGCGGGTGACGCTCTGACCCTCTTCGATGCCGGAGAACTCGCCGAGCACGACGACACCGATCTCGTTCTCGTCGAGGTTCTGGGCCAGGCCCAGCGTGCCGTTCGCGAAGCGGATGAGCTCGTTGGCCATCACGCCGGGAAGGCCCTCGACGTGCGCGATGCCATCGGCCGCGTCGACGACGGCGCCGACCTCGGTCGCCGCGGCCCCGGTGGGCTCATAGGCGGTGACGAAGTCTTTCAGCGCGTCACGAATGACGTCGGGGCTGATAGAGAGATCTGCCATTGTCTTCCTTCGTTCGTGGGGCACTCGGCCCCCAGATCCACGCCCGCTCGGGCGGAAAGTCTTTAGCCGGCGATCCGCTGGCGGAGATCGGCGAGGCGTGCGGACACGCTCGCGTCGATGACGTCGTCGGCGACCTGCACGCGCAGTCCGCCGAGAACCGTCGGGTCGATCACTGTGTTGAGCGTGACCGCTGAGCCGTACCGCGCGCTGAGGGAGTTCTGCAGTCGGACCTGCTGGTCGTCGCTCAGGGGGGCGACGGCGTAGACGGTCGCGACGATGCGCGCGCGCTGGTCGGCAACGATGCGCTCGGCCCGGCGCAGCAGCGCACGCACCCGACGACCGCGGGCGTGCTTCACCAGCGATGAGACGATGAGCGCGGTACCGGCGCTGGTACGTCCGTCGAGCAGCTTCGAGACGAGGTCGCTCTTCGCCGTGGCTCCGCCGAGGCGACCGCCCAGCGCGAGTTCGAGCTCGCCGTTGGAGGCCACGGTGCGCGAGAACGAGAACAGCTCCGCCTCGATGTCGGCCGGCTCGGCGACCGAGGTCGCCTGCACGGCGAGCTCTTCGAGCCCCTCGATGAACTGGCCGGGGTTCGACCAGCGCTGCTGGGCGGCGCTGGAGAGCAGCGCAACCGTCGCGGGCTGGTACGACGGACCGAAGACCGCCGAGACGAGACCCGCACGGGCGGCGGGCGGCACCGACGAGTCGGACAGCGCGCCGCTCAGCTGCGCCGAGCCGCTCACGGCGGCGACGGCCGCGAACAGTTCGCGCGCGACGTCGAGATCGACGCCCGACGTGGAGGCCACGGCCTCCGACGTCGCGGTTCGGGCCTGAGTGGTCGCGCTGCCCATTACTTGGCCGCCTTTTCGGAGGCCTCGAGCTCGGCGAGGAAGCGGTCGACCACGGCGTTGGCGCGCGCGTCGTCCGACAGGGTCTCCCCGATCACGTTGCCCGCGAGGTCGACCGCGAGGGTACCGACCTCCGAGCGCAGCTGGACGAGAGCCGTCTGACGCTCGGCCTCGATCTGCGCGTGCGCACTGGCGGTGATGCGCGCGGCCTCGGCCGCAGCGGTCTCTTTCGCCTCGGCGACGATCTTGCGACCGTCCTGCGTCGCGCCCTCACGGATCTCGCCGGCCTGCTTGCGCGCCTCGGCGAGCTGGGCGGTGTACTCCTCGAGGGCGGCCTCGGCCTGTCGCTGGGCCTCGTCGGCCTTGGCGATGTTGCCCTCGATGGCAGCACTGCGCTCGTCGAGCAGCTTCGCCATGCGAGGCAGAGCGACGCGCCACACCACCACGGCGATGATGACGAAGCACACCGCCGACCAGATGATGTCGTACGCGGCAGGCAGGAGCGGGTTCTGCGCTTCCTCGCCCGCGGGCTCCGCGGCGAGTGTGACAAGAGCGTTCAGCATCCTGTCTCCTTACAGTGAGTCGAGAGCGGCCGGATCAGGTGAAGATGAAGCCGGTCGCGATACCGATGAAGGCGAGCGCCTCGGTGAAGGCGATACCGATGAACATCAGGACCTGCAGGCGGCCCGCGAGTTCGGGCTGACGGGCGACGCCCTCGATCGTCTTGCCGACGACGATGCCCACGCCGATGGCGGGGCCGATGGCGGCGAGGCCGTAGCCGATCGTGGCGACGTTACCGGTGACCTGGGCGAGAACCGTAGTTGCGTCCACGGGTTTTTTCCTTTCGTTGGGTGGCTCGGCGTTCGCCGGGCCGCTCAGTGCTCTTCTGCGACCGCGAGCTGGATGTAGACCGCGGTGAGGATCGCGAAGACGTACGCCTGGAGGAAGGCGACGAAGATTTCGAACAGGGTGAAGGCGAGACCGAAGGCGAGGGATCCGGCGCCGAGCGCCGTCCACCAGCCGCCGAGCCCGACGACGAAGAACTGCGTCGCCGAGAAGAACAGCACGAGCATGAGGTGACCGACGACCATGTTCATCAGCAGTCGCAGCGTCAGTGTGACGGGGCGGATGATGAAGGTCGAGAGGAACTCGAGCGGGACGATGATGATGTACAGCGGCCACGGCACGCCGGAGGGCAGCAGGGCGTTCTTGAAGAAGCCGCCGGGGCTCTTCTTGATACCCGCGTAGATGAAGGTGACATACGCGACGATCGCGAGCAGCATGGGCACCGCGATGACGCTGGTGCCGGCGATGTTCAGGAACGGGATGACGCCCGTGATGTTCATGAACAGCACCATGAAGAAGATCGTGGTGAGGATGGGCAGGAACCGACGCCCGTCCTTCTTGCCCAGGATGTCTTCGGCGATGTTGACGCGCACGAAGTCGAGACCCATCTCGGCGACGCTCTGGAAGCGACCGGGGACGATCTTCATGCGCCGAGTGCCGAGCACGAGGAAGAGGACGAGGGCCAGCGTCGCCAGCATCTGCGTGAGGTTGATACGCGTGATCGCGAAGATCGTGCCCTCGAACAGCACCGCATCGGGGAAGAACTCCGAAATGGACGGCGGGTGGAACTCCGCCCCCGCGGACGCGAAGTTCGTGATCAGGGTCGCAGCTTGAGTAGTCAGCGCTGGCTCCAGCTTCGGGGCATCGGTGTGAACCGTTGCGACGATGGTCGGTGATGGTACCCGATGAGGAGACCTGGAAAAGAGTTCCGATCGCGGGTGGGTACGTATGCCACCCTATCAAACTCCCAGGCTGTCCACGTCTCGGGCCGGAGGTTCCTCTCGCCGCCGGACTAACGCGCGGCGAGAGTCGTCGTCGTGGACTATGCGCCCGCGGCGCCCCTACGAGCGGCGGTCGCCCGCGTCGGGGTCGGTGGGCAGTGTCACGTCGCTGGCGCTGGGGATGCGCATGCGCATGAGCACCACCACGTCCACCGCCAGCGAGGCCAGCACGCTGATGACGAGCGCGACGTAGAAGACGACGAGGTCGACCCAGTCCTGGCCCCGCAGCACGGCGATGGCGACGATGAACAGGATCAACTTCAGCAGCCAGCCGCCGAGGACGATGCCGAAGAAGATGGGGACGTAGAGCGGGTCGCCGTACCACCGGTTGGCCACCAGGATGCTGGTCGCCGTCACGGCCAGGAAGATCGCGCTCACGGCGACTCCCGCCAGCGCGCTGCCGAGACCGGGCGCTCCCCCGACGGCGAAGCCGACGGCGGCGCCCACCACCAGCAGGGCGGCGGTCACGATCCCTCCCCAGACCAGGGCGGTGCGCAGCACCGGCGTACTCGAGAGGGGGCGGCGGGCGTCGGGCAGGGCGCTGCTCATGAGGGGGTCTCCGGTCGGGTGGGTCGGGCACGACGGGTCAATCGCCGCAGACGGTGCTGTGAGGGAAGGAGGGTAAGGACGGCGCACGCGGCCACGCCGGTGAAGCCGAAGAGAATGCCGATGAGGTAGTCGCCGGGCCAGCTCTGCTGCGTTCCGATGTACATCAGCAGGAACGCCAGGCTGACCACGGCGGTCCAGCTGTAGAAGATGAGCACCGCGTCGCGGTCGCTGTGGCCCATGTCGAGCATGCGATGGTGCAGATGCTTGCGGTCGGGCGAGAAGGGCGACCGGCCGGCCCACTGACGTCTGAGGACCGCCAACCCGAAATCGAGCAGGGGCAGCAGCACGATCACGACCGGCAGCAGGATCGGGATGAAGGCACCGAGCAGTTGCGAGCGACCGATCTTCTCGGGGTCGAGCACGGCCGGGTCGAGCTGGCCGGTGATGGCGATGGCCGAACTGGCCATGAGCAGTCCCAGCATGAGCGCGCCCGCGTCGCCCATGAACAGCTTCGCCGGCGTCCAGTTCATGGGCAGGAACCCGAGGCACGCGCCGATCAGGACAGCGGCGATGAACGAGGCGAGGTTGAAGTAGGTGCTGGCTCCGGTGTCGCGAACGAGGAGGTACGAGTAGGCGAAGAACACACCGTTGGCGATCAGGCAGACACCCGCGACGAGGCCGTTGAGTCCGTCGATGAAGTTGACGGCGTTCATCACGACCACGAGGGCGAAGACGGTGAGCAGGAAGCTCACCCACCCCGATCCGACCGTGAGCGCCCCGATCGGCAAGGACAGGATCTGCAGTTGCCCGAACCAGGCGATGATGCCGGCGGCGATGAATTGCGCGCCGAGCTTGATCATCCAGTCGAGGTCCCACAGGTCGTCCGCGACCCCGATGAGCACGATGAGGAGCACGGCGCCCAGAAGGGAGAGCACCGGCACCGGGTCCGCCCAGAGAATGGCGAAGTACGGGTTGCGACTCGACAGGGCGAACGCCGCGGCGACACCGAGGAACATCGCCACCCCGCCGAGACGGGGGGTCGGCGTCTGATGGACGTCGCGATCCCGGATGCCGGGATACAGCTTGAACCGCAGAGCGAGCTTCCACACCACCCACGACAGTGCGAGCGTGACCGCCGCCGTGAACAGGATGATGAGGAGATATTGGGTCACGGACCCGGCGCCTCGGAATCCGGCGACGGATCGACCGACGGCACGAGGGGGGTGACGGCGTCGTCGTCCGGGTCGGGCTCGAGCAGGTCGCCGAGCACCGCACGCAGGCGCTCGCGCGAGATGGCTCCCTCGCGCAGCACGCGCACCTGGGGCTCGGCGCCGCCGACCAGGGTCGTGGCGTCGACGATCGTCGAGGCGACGCCCGTCTCGCTGGGGCCGGCGTCGAGGTAGGCCGCGACGGTGTCTCTCAGCATGTCGCGAGCGGAGTCGATGTCGACCGCGGCCGCCATGCCGGTCAGGTTCGCGCTCGAGACGGCGAGGGGGCCTGTCTCCTCCAGAAGCTCGAGCGTGAGCTTCTGCGCGGGCATGCGCACCGCGACCGTTCCGTGCGTGTCACCGAGGTCCCACGAGAGCGACGGCTGTGCGGGCAGGACGATGGTCAGTCCGCCGGGCCAGAACTCTCGCACGAGGTCGTCGACGGCGGGCGGGATCTCGGCGACGAGCGCGCGCAACGTCGCCACCCCCGGCACGAGCACGGGCGGTGGTTGTTGACGCCCCCGGCCTTTCGCCTCGAGGAGTCCCGCGACGGCGCGCGCATTGAACGCGTCGGCGGCGATTCCGTAGACGGTGTCGGTGGGGAGCACGACGAGTTCGCCTCGGCCGATCGCCTGACGCGCGTGGCGCATCCCGGACCGCAGCTGCGACTCGTCACGGCAGTCGTAGACGGGTGACATGTCGCGCGTCAGTCTAGCCGTGCCCCGCTGAGAGCGCGGTCACGGACGAACGGCCGTCGTCGCGCGGTCCCGCATCGTCAGGTCGATGTGCGTGGCGGCCGAGCGCCAGCCGTCGGCGGTCAGGATGCCGCGGATCGCCTCGCCCTGCCACTCGCCGTGCTCGAGCACGATGGAGCCGCCCGGGTGGGCGAGACGCAGACCCACCTGACTGAGCCGGCGCACGGCATCCAATCCGTCGGGACCGCCGTAGAGGGCCGCGGGCGGATCATACAGCCGCACCTCGGGGTCACGCGGGATCGCGTCGTCCGGAACGTAGGGCGGATTGGAGGCCACGACCGACACGGTGCCGTCGAGGTCGGCGAAGGCGACCGCGAGATCGGCGAAGGCGAGGGTGAGGTTGTCGGCCCCGACGCGGGAGTGGTTGAGCTTGGTCCAGATGAACGCGTCGACCGAGTTCTCCGCGGCGAACACGCGCGCGTGGGGCACCTCGGTCGCCATGGCGAGGGCGATCGCTCCGCTGCCGGTGCCGAGGTCGACCGCGATCGGGGACTCGGACGCCGCGGCACGGAGCGCGTCGATCGCGAGCTGGGCCACCATCTCGGTTTCGGGGCGGGGCACGAAGACGCCCGGGCCGACGGCCAGCTCGAGCGAGCGGAACGGGGCGAGCCCCGTCAAGTGCTGCAGCGGCTCTCGCTGACAGCGTCGGTCTACCAGCGACGCGAGGGCAGCGGCGACGGCGGGCGGCATCCGATCTCCGCGGACGGCGGCGGCCTGCACTCCCCCGCGGGAGGTCTCGAGCACGTGGGCGACGAGGAGCTCGGCGTCGACCTGCGCGTCGGGGATACCGGCCATCCCGAATCGGCGGGCGGTTTCGCGGACGACGTCGCCGACGAGAGAGGGGGAAGGCGAGGGCGGAGGCGTCTGCAGCATGACGGAAGCCCAGCTTAGTAGCGCAACGTCACACAAGAGTCGGTGTCGGAGGCCTCGCCTAGGATCATCACGTTCTGATCGACGGCGAAAGGCGCCCCATGCCCGGCATTCACTCCGACATCACCTCCGCGTTCGGCGACACCCCCCTCGTGCGGTTGAACCGCGTCGCGGAGGGGACAGAGGCGCAGATCCTGCTGAAGCTGGAGTTCTACAACCCGGCCTCCAGCGTCAAGGACCGTCTGGGCATCGCGATCGTCGATGCGGCCGAGGCGTCGGGTGAGCTGAAGCCCGGCGGCACCATCGTGGAGTCCACGAGCGGAAACACCGGCATCGCCCTCGCCATGGTCGGCGCGGCGCGCGGCTACAAGGTCATCCTCACCATGCCCGCCTCGATGTCGAAAGAACGCCGCATCCTGCTCAAGGCGTTCGGCGCCGAGCTCGTGCTGACCGACCCCACCAAGGGCATGAAGCTCGCCGTCGACGAGGCCAAGCGCATCGTCTCCGAGACCCCCGGCGCCGTCTGGGCCCGCCAGTTCGAGAACGAGGCCAACCCGGCCATCCACCGCAAGACCACCGCCGAGGAGATCCTCCGCGACACCGACGGCAAGGTCGACTACTTCGTCGCCGGCATCGGTACCGGCGGCACCATCACCGGCGTCGGCCAGGTGCTGAAGGAACGCATCCCGGGCGTGCAGATCGTCGCCGTCGAGCCGGCCGACTCCCCCATCCTCACCAAGGGCCACCCCGGGCCCCACAAGATCCAGGGCATCGGCCCGAACTTCGTTCCCGAGATCCTCGACCGCGACATCCTCGACGAGGTCATCGACGTCGAGTTCGACGACGCGATCCGCCTGGCCCGCGAAACGGCCGCCAAAGACGGCATCCTGGTCGGCATGTCGTCGGGTGCGGCCATTTGGGCCGCTCTGGAGGTCGCCCGTCGTCCCGAGGCCGCGGGCAAGAACATCGTCGTGATCATCCCGTCTTACGGCGAGCGCTACCTCTCGACGGCGCTGTACGAGCACCTGCGCGAAGACTGACGGTGGGGGTCCTCTCCCGCGTCCGCGAAGACATCTCCTCCGCCAAGCTCCGCGACCCCGCGGCGCGCGGCGCGCTCGAGATCGCTCTGCTGTACCCCGGGCTTCACGCCGTGTGGTCCTACCGCATCGCGAACCGCCTGTGGCGACGGGGTCTGCGGTTTCCGGCGCGCGCCCTGTCGCAGGTGACCCGGTGGCTCACCGGTGTCGAGATCCATCCCGGCGCGACGATCGGGCGACGTTTCTTCATCGACCACGGCATGGGCGTCGTCGTGGGCGAGACGGCCGAGGTGGGTGACGACGTGATGCTGTACCACGGCGTCACGCTCGGCGGCCGGCAGCGCGAGGGCGGCAAACGTCACCCCACGCTGCACGATGGGGTCGCCGTGGGCGCGGGGGCCAAGATCCTCGGACCCATCACGTTGGGCGCCGGAACGGTGGTCGGTGCCAACGCCGTCGTGACCCGTGACGCCCCCGCCGACAGTGTGCTCGTGGGCGTGCCGGCGAAGGCGCGGACGCGGCGGAGCGGCGAAGACACCCGCGCCCTCCTGACCACGCCCGAGTACTGGATCTGACGCTCTCCCGATAGTCCGGACGGCCCCGCGACGGCGGTGNGACGGCCGACGGTCCCGGGACGACAGGCCCCTCCGTCGCACCGACGACCGGGTCGCGCCGTAGTCTCGACTCATGGCCCGTCTGCACGACCTGTCGCTCGTCGCCCAGACCGAGGCATTGCGTACGGGCGGCCTCTCCCCCGTCGATCTAGCCACGCACTACCTCGATCGCATCCGGCTCCTGAACGACCTCGGCGCGTTCGCCGAAGTGACGGCGAGTTCCGCGCTGCAACGGGCTGCCCAGTTGGAGCGACCCACCGCTGCGGTCCTGTGGGGCATCCCCCTCGCCGACAAGGACCTCGTCGCCCGCGCCGGTGTACCCACCCGCTACGGCTCGCGCTCCCGCGTCGATCACGTTCCCACGGCATCCGATCCCCTCGCGGCGGCACTCGACGACGCCGGCGCGGTCAGTGTCGGAAAGACCAGCACGTCGGAGTTCGGCCTGACGGGGTTCACCGAGCCGCTGATCCACCCGCCGGCGCGCGACCCCTGGAGATTCGGGGCGGGGGCGGGAGGCTCCAGTGGCGGCGCCGCCGTCGCGGTCGCGGCGGGCCTGCTTCCCGCGGCCGTGGGCTCAGATGGTGGCGGCTCGATCCGCATCCCCTCCGCAACGGTCGGCGTCGTGGGGCTCAAGCCCTCGCGGGGCCGCCTGCCGATCGGTTCGGGCTTCGACTCCCCCGATGGCCTGTCGGTCACCGGCCCGATCGCCCGTTCCGCAGAGGACGCCGGCCTGCTCCTCGACGCGCTCGTCGAGCTCGCGCCGTTCCGGTACGCCACCACGGCGCCCGGGTCGGGGCCGTTCGTCGACGCCGCCCGTCGCCCTCCGGGCCATCTGCGCGTCGGGGTCACCACCGTGTCGCCGTGGGATGACGACGAGGACATCGTGCTCCATCCCGACGCGCGCACCGCTTTCGAGACGGCCGCCGCCTGGCTGAGCGACGCGGGGCACGACATCACGGATGCCGAGTGGCATCCCTTCGGCTACGCGTTGCTCTTCCATGTGCTCTGGCGCGCGAGCGCCGCGCGGATCCCGCTGAGTGAAGGCGACATGACGCTCGTCGAACCGCTGACCGCGTGGCTCGTGAGAGAGGGACGCCGGCTGCCCTCCCTCGATCTGCTCGACGGACTCGCCTCGGCTCGGGCCTTCGAGCGCCGCACGATCGCCGACTTCGCCCCCTTCGATGCGGTGCTCACCCCGGCGCTCGCTCAGGCGCCGCAACCGGTGGGTGCGTACGCCGGGCACAGCCCCGAACGCACCTTCGCGATGCAGGTGGAGTACGCCCCGTACTCGAGCTTCGTCAACGTCGCCGGGCTCCCGGCGCTCACGCTGCCGGTGACCACGGATGCCGAGGGGCACCCCGTCTCCGTGCAGCTCGTCGGTCAGCCGGGTGGCGAGGCGACGCTGCTGTCGCTGGGCGCGCAGCTCGAGCAGCGCCGCGGACCTCTCCCCCACCCGCCGGTCTGGGACGCCTGACGCGCCGGCTGCACACCACGGAGCACGCCGAGAGAGCACCGGCGAGGTGCCCGAGGTCGGCGCAGACGCACTCGATGAGGGGGGACGTGCCGCCCGGAGCGGCAGGTCGCGCGGATAACCGCGGCGAAACTGCGACCACCCCGTGTGACGGCTCGAGCGCGTCAGTCTCCGGAGAGGGCCGCGAGCCGGGCTTCCTCATCGGCGGTGATCGCCGAGTCGATGATCGGGCCGAGCGCGCCGTCCATCACCTGGTCGAGGTTGTACGCCTTGTAGCCGGTGCGATGGTCGGCGATCCGGTTCTCGGGGAAGTTGTACGTGCGGATGCGCTCGGAACGGTCCATTCCGCGGATCTGCGACTTGCGCGCGTCGGCGGCCACCGCGTCGCGCTCCTCCTGCTGCTTGGCGAGCAGGCGTGCACGGAGAACCCGCATACCGGCCTCTCGGTTCTGCAGCTGGGACTTCTCGTTCTGCATCGACACGACGATGCCCGTGGGCAGGTGCGTGATGCGCACGGCGGAGTCGGTGGTGTTGACCGACTGTCCGCCGGGACCCGATGAGCGGAACACGTCGATCTTGAGGTCGTTGGGGTCGATCCCGACCTCCTCGGGCTCGTCGACCTCGGGGAAGACGAGCACACCCGTCGTCGAGGTGTGGATGCGGCCCTGCGACTCCGTCGCCGGCACGCGCTGCACGCGGTGCACGCCGCCCTCGTACTTCAGGTGCGCCCACACCCCCTGCGCCGGGTCGCTCGAGGAACCCTTGATCGCGACCTGGACGTCCTTGTATCCGCCCAGATCGCTCTCGGTGCGCTCGAGCAGTTCGGTCTTCCACCCCATGGACGCCGCGTACTGCAGGTACATGCGCAGGAGGTCGGCCGCGAACAGCGCGCTCTCGGCCCCGCCCTCACCGCCCTTGATCTCCATGATCACGTCGCGCGCATCGTCGGGATCACGCGGTATCAGCAGGCGCCGCAGGCGCTCCTGCGTGTCGGAGACGCGCTCTTCGAGCGCGGGGACCTCTTCGGCGAAGGCCTCGTCTTCGCGGGCGAGCTCGCGCGCCGCCTCGAGATCATCGGATGCCGCCGTCCACGCGTCGTACGCGTGCACGATGCGGTTGAGTTCGGCGTACCGCCGATTCACCCGCTTCGCGCGCGCCGCATCCGCGTGGACGGCCGGGTCGTTGAGCTCGAGCTCGATCTGCCGGTGCTCATCGAGCAGCCCGCGGACGGACTCGAAGATGCCGGATGTCTCGGCAGGCTCAGCGGCCACGGGTCAGCGGATGCTGTTGTCGTCACCGCCGCGCGCGGGCGCCGGGATCGACTTCTGCATCTGCACGAGGAACTCGACGTTGGACTGGGTCTCCTTGAGCTTGCCGAGCACGACCTCGAGGGCCTGCTGGGGCTCGAGACCGGCCAGGGCCCGGCGGAGCTTCCAGGTGATCTTGACCTCGTCGGGCGACAGCAGCATCTCTTCGCGGCGGGTGCTCGAGGCGTTGACGTCGACGGCCGGGAAGATTCGCTTGTCGGCGAGCTGGCGGTTCAGGCGCAGCTCGCTGTTGCCCGTGCCCTTGAACTCCTCGAAGATCACGTCATCCATCTTGGAGCCGGTCTCGACCAGCGCCGTGGCAAGGATCGTGAGCGATCCGCCGTTCTCGATGTTGCGCGCCGCGCCGAAGAAGCGCTTGGGCGGGTACAGCGCCGAGGCGTCGACACCGCCGGAGAGCACGCGGCCCGAGGTGGGGGCGGCGAGGTTGTACGCGCGGCCGAGACGGGTGATCGAGTCGAGCAGCACGACGACGTCGCGACCGAGCTCCACGAGGCGCTTCGCGCGCTCGATGGCCAGCTCGGCGACCGTCGTGTGGTCTTCGGCCGGACGGTCGAACGTCGAGGCGATGACCTCGCCGCGGACGGTGCGCTGCATGTCGGTGACCTCTTCGGGGCGCTCGTCGACGAGCACGACCATGAGGTGGACCTCGGGGTTGTTCGTGGCGATCGCGTTGGCGATCTGCTGCAGCACGATCGTCTTGCCGGCCTTCGGGGGCGCGACGATCAGTCCACGCTGGCCCTTGCCGACCGGGGCGACCAGGTCGATGATGCGCTGCGTGAGCTTCTCGGGGCCGGTCTCCAGGCGCAGGCGCTCCTGGGGGTACAGGGGGGTGAGGTTGTTGAACTCCACGCGGGCGGCGGCGTCGTCCACCGACAGGCCGTTGATGGAGTCGACCTGAACGAGCGCGTTGTACTTCTGGCGCCCCTGCTGCTCACCCTCGCGAGGCTGCTTGATGGCACCGACGACGGCGTCGCCCTTGCGCAGGTTGTACTTCTTGACCTGGCCGAGCGAGACGTAGACGTCGCTCGGGCCGGGCAGGTAGCCGGTGGTGCGCACGAACGCGTAGTTGTCGAGCACGTCGAGCACGCCGGCGATGGGGACGAGCACGTCGTCCTCGCCGATCTCGGTCTCGAACTCGTCGCCGGTGGCGCTCTGGCCGCGGCGCTTGTTGCGCTGACGGTTGCGACTGTTGGCCGCTCCCTGCTGCTGCTGGGCCTGCTGGCCGCCCTGCTGTGCGTTGTCGCGCGGGGATGCGCCGCCCTGCTGACCGTTGTCACGCTGGCCGTTGTCACGCTGGCCGTTGTCGCGCTGGCCGCCCTGCTGTGCGTTGTCGCGCTGCGAGGCACCCTGCTGGCCACCCTCGCGCTGGCCGCCCTGCGTGGGCGCCTCGGCGTCGTCGGAGCCGGCGTCGGACTTCTCGACTGCGGCGTCCGGCTTGTTGCGGTTGCGGTTGCGCGAGCGGCTCCGACCACGACCGCGAGCAGGTGCCTCATCGGACTGCTCGGCGCTGTCGGAAGCGGCGTTCTCGCCGTCGTTCGCGTCGTCTGCCGCTGCAGGCTCCGACGCCTCGGAGGCGCCGGATTCTTCGCCGACGACGTCTGCGGACGGCGCGTCACTGGACGGGGCGTCGGTGCTCGATGCCTCCGCGCTCGACGCGTCGGTCGTCTCGGCGACGATGGGCGATTCGGCGGCGGCGTCCTCGGCGACATCGGCCGCGGTCGTGACGGGAGTCGTCGGCTCGTCCGACGCCGCGTCGGCGACCGGAGCGTCGGCGACAGCGGCTGCTTCGGCGGTAGCTGCCTCAGCGGCGGCGGCTTCAGCGGCGGCGGCTTCGGCAGCGGCCTTCTCTTTCGCGGTGGCGGTCGTCGCGCGACGGGGGGCCCGCTTGCGCGGGGCGCGTGCGGGCTTCTCCGGGGGGGCGGTCTCCTCCGCGGGGGCCGTCTCGGCAGCCGGCTCGGCCGCGAGCGCGACGTCGGCGGATGCCGTGTCGTCGGCCGCGGCGGCGGCTTCGTTGGCCGGGGCGTCGGGGGCCGAAGCGTCTTCGGCCGGGGCGTCGGCGATGGCGTCGTCGGCGAACAGCGGCTCGGGCTGCGCATCTGCAGCTGTGACGGCCGGGGCGTCCGTGCCCTCGGTCGTCACTGCGTCGAGCGAGCTCTGTTCGGCGTCGGTGTCCGGCGCGACGGTGCCCTGCGCGTCAGCCGTGGGCTGCTCTTCGGCGGGGATCTCGGCGCCCTCGGGCGCGTCGACGGAATGGGTCTCGGAGATGGACTCCACGAGTGCTCCTCAGAATGAAACGTGTCAGATCGCGCTTCGCCGTGCAGATCGCAGACGAAGAGACACCAGCGGTTCGGGAGATTGCAGCCAATACCGGGTTCGCGATGTGTTGCGGATTTCGCAGGTGGTGCAGAGGCTCAGATTCGCGAAGTTACGCGGAACCCTCTGCGTTTTTCACTGTACCACCCTTGACGTCGACGGCGAGCATGAGCGCCTGCCACGGGGTGTCGACCACGGATGCCATAAGATCAGCGGCCTCAAGACGCTGCCCGGGGCCGTCGGCGAGCACCAGGACGCTGGGGCCGGCCCCCGAGACGACGGCCGCGTATCCCTCGGCGCGGAGCGCCCGCACGAGCCGGTCGGTCTCGGGCATGGCCTGCGCGCGATAGTTCTGGTGCAGTTTGTCTTCGGTCGCCGCCATGAGCAGTTCGGGGCTCTGCGTCATCGCCGCGATGAGCAGGGCCGAGCGCGAGACGTTGAACACCGCGTCCTCGCGCGGGACCTGCAGGGGCTGCAGGCTCCGCGCGACGGCCGTCGACATCGTGAAGCTCGGCACGAAGACCAGCGGCGACACGCCCCGGTGGACGATGAGCTGCTTGTGCTGCGGGCCGTCGGCATCCATCCACGCGATCGTCAGACCACCGAAGAGGCCCGGCGCGACGTTGTCGGGGTGCCCCTCGAGCTCGGTGGCCAGGCGCAGCAGATCGACGTCGCTGAAGACGACCTCGCCCTCGAGCAGGCCCTTCGCGGCGAGGATGCCGGCCACCACCGCCGCGCCCGACGAGCCCATGCCGCGCCCATGCGGGATGACGTTGTGCGCGGTCAGTCGCAGCCCCGGGAGGGTGCGGCCGACCGACGCGTAGGTGTGCGCCATCGCGCGCACCACGAGGTGAGACGCGTCGCGCGGCACGTCGGCCGTGCCTTCGCCCGCGACCTCGATCTCGAGGCGATCGGTGTCGAGCTGCTCGACGACGAGGTCGTCGTAGACGCTCAGCGCCAGACCGAGGGTGTCGAAGCCGGGCCCGAGGTTCGCGCTCGTGGCGGGAACGCGGACCGCGACTCGGCGACCGGGGCCTGAGCTCACGCGGTCACCGGCTGCAGGTCGAGCACCGAGGCGACCTCCGAGGTGGCCGCGTCGACGACGGTGGGCTCGACGGTCGTGCCGTCGGCGTTGCGCAGCGCCCACTGGGGGTCTTTCAGGCCGTGACCGGTGACGGTGAGCACGACCTTCGCGCCGGCCGGGATGATCCCCGCCTCGGCACGGCTGAGCAGACCCGCGACGCTGATCGCCGACGCGGGCTCGACGAAGACGCCGACCTCGCCCGCGAGGATCTTCTGCGCCTCGAGGATGCCGTCGTCGTCGATCGCCCCGAACCAGCCGTCGGTGGCGTCTCGTGCTTCGAGCGCGAGGTCCCACGAGGCGGGGTTGCCGATGCGGATCGCGCTGGCGATCGTCTCGGGGTTCTTCACGACCTCGCCGCGCACGAGCGGGGCGGAGCCGGCGGCTTGGAAGCCGAACATGCGGGGCACGCGCGTGGCGGCACCGCGTGCGGCCTCTTCGCGGTATCCCCGGGAGTAGGCGGTGTAGTTGCCCGCGTTGCCCACGGGGATGAAGTGGAAGTCGGGGGCGTCGCCGAGCTGCCCGACGACCTCGTAGGCCGCGGTCTTCTGACCCTCGATGCGGTCGGGGTTGACCGAGTTGACCAGGTGCACCGGGTAGTGGTCGGCGAGCTCGCGCGCGATCTCGAGGCAGTCGTCGAAGTTGCCGCGGATCTGGATCAGTCGACCGTTGTGAGCGACCGCCTGGCTGAGCTTGCCCATCGCGATCTTGCCCTCGGGCACGAGCACGGCGGCGGTGATGCCGGCGTGGGCGGCATAGGCCGCCGCCGAGGCCGAGGTGTTGCCGGTCGAGGCGCAGATGACGGCCTTCGCGCCGTGCTCGACGGCACGCGAGAGCGCCACCGTCATCCCGCGGTCCTTGAAGGATCCGGTGGGGTTCATGCCCTCGAACTTCACCCACACGTCGGCGCCGGTGCGGCGCGACAGCGCGGGAGCGGGGATGAGGGGCGTGCCGCCCTCCCCCAGGGTGACGACGGTGGAGGCGTCGGTGACGCCCAGACGGTCGGCGTACTCGCGGAGGACTCCGCGCCAGAGATGAGCCATGTTCAGTTCCCTTCCACGCGCAGCACGGAGACCACGCGCTCGACGACGCCGCTGGCGGCGAGACGCTCGACGGTCTCGCTCAGGTCCTGCTCGCGGGCCTTGTGTGTTCCGATGACCAGGCGGGCCGAACCCGCACCGGTGCTCCCCGTCGCGGCGACCGCTTCGGCGGCTTCCGAGGACGTTTCGATGACGGTCTGCTCGACGGTCGCGATCGACACGCGACCCTCGCTCAAGATGCCGGCGACCGTGGCGAGCACGCCCGGCCGGTCATCGACCTCGAGCGTGATCTGGTATCGCGTGATCACGCGCCCGATCGGCACGGCGGGGAGGTTCGCACGGGTCGACTCCCCCACGCCCACTCCCCCCGCGATGTGCCGGCGGGCGGCCGAGACGACGTCCCCGAGCACGGCCGAGGCGGTCTGCACGCCGCCGGCTCCGGCGCCGTAGAACATCAGGTCGCCCGCGGCCTCGGCCTGGACGAACACGGCGTTGTTCGCACCGTGCACACTCGCGAGCGGGTGCGCGCGATCGACGAGAGCCGGGTAGACGCGCACCGAGATCGACTCGGTGCCGCCGTCTTCGGCGGCGAGGCGCTCGCACACGGCGAGCAGCTTGATGACGTAGCCGGCGTGACGAGCGGACTCGATCATCGCGGCGTCGACCGACGTGATGCCCTCGCGGTGCACGGCATCCAGGGGAACCGTGGTGTGGAACGCGAGGCTCGCGAGGATGGCCGCCTTCTGCGCGGCGTCGTATCCCTCGACGTCGGCGGTGGGGTCGGCTTCGGCGTAGCCGAGCGCCTGGGCCTGGGCCAGCACGTCGGCGAAGTCGGCGCCCTCGGTGTCCATGCGGT
The DNA here is from genome assembly GCF_052045385.1 of Microbacterium sp. 22296. Classification (NCBI taxonomy): domain Bacteria; kingdom Bacillati; phylum Actinomycetota; class Actinomycetes; order Micrococcales; family Microbacteriaceae; genus Microbacterium; species Microbacterium sp. 22296. Next base: position 142,675 of record NZ_JBQEOS010000002.1, read on the forward strand.
CGAGGATGTAATTGGTGGTGCCGTTGACGATGCCCATGATCCGCACGACGCGGTCGCCGGCGAGCGAGTCGCGCAGCGGCCGGATGATGGGGATGGCGCCGGCGGCGGCGGCCTCGTAGTAGACCTCGGCCCCGACCTGGTCGGCGGCCTCGAAGACCTCGGAGCCGTGGGTGGCGAGCAGCGCCTTGTTCGCGGTGACGACGTCGGCGCCCGAGGCGATCGCGTGCAGCACCTGCGTCCGCGCGGGCTCGATCCCACCCATCAGCTCGATGACGATGTCGCTGCCGACGATGAGCGTGTCGGCGTCCGTCGTGAAGAGCTCACGAGGCAGATCGACGTCGCGCTTCGCATCGAGGTTCCGTACGGCGATGCCGGCGAGCTCGAGCTTCGCGCCCGCGCGGTCGGCGAGTTCGTCACCGTGTCTGAGCAGCAGGTCGGCGACCTGGGAGCCGACGGCGCCGGCGCCGAGGAGCGCCACGCGCAACGTGCGGTAGTCGGTCATTCGGTGTCTCCGTGGGGTGTGAGGGGCGTGATGGATGCCGGGACTCCGGCGTCGCGGGCGAGCAGATCGTCGACGGTCTCGCCGCGGACGATGACGCGCGCCTCGCCCCCGCGCACCGCCACGACGGGCGGGCGAGGGGTGTAGTTGTAGTTGCTCGCGAGCGAGAAGCAGTAGGCGCCGGTCGCGGGCACACCGAGCAGATCGCCCGGCGTGACGTCGGCGGGGAGATACTCGGCATCCACCACGATGTCTCCCGACTCGCAGTGCCGCCCGACGACCCGCGTCAGAGCCGGTTTCTCGTGACTCGTGCGCGAGACGATGCGCGCCGAGAAGTCGGCGCCGTACAGCGCCGGTCTCGCGTTGTCGCTCATGCCGCCGTCGACGCTGACGTAGGTGCGGTCGAGACCCTCGGCCGCCGTGACGGTCTTGACCGTGCCCACCTCGTACAGCGTCACGCCCGCCTGAGCGACGATGACGCGCCCGGGTTCGGTGGCGACATCGGGCATCGGGATACCGCGCACCGCGCACTCGTCGGCGATCGCGTCCAGGATGCCGTCGGCGATCTCCTCGATCGGCTTCGGGTCGTCGACCGAGGTGTAGGAGATGCCGAAGCCGCCGCCCACGTTCATGAGCGGGATCTCTCCCCCGGCCAGCAGGTCGGCGTGCAGGTCGACCAGGCGCGCGGCCGACTCGCGGAAACCGGAGGAGTCGAAGATCTGCGAGCCGATGTGCGCGTGCAGGCCGACGAAGCGCAGGCTCGGAAGCTCGCGGATGCGCGAGACCGCCTCGGCCGCCCCCTCGAGGGAGAAGCCGAACTTCTGGTCTTCATGAGCGGTCGCCAGGAACGCGTGGGTCTCGGCGTGAACCCCGGTGCGCACCCGCACGAGCACGGGCTGCACCGCACCGCGGCGGTCGGCGATGGCGGCGAGCCGCTCGATCTCGATGGGGCTGTCCACGACGACCGAACCGATGCCGACCTCGACCGCACGCTCGAGCTCACCCACGCTCTTGTTGTTGCCGTGGAAGCCGAGCCGCGCGGGATCAGCGCCGCCGGCCAGGGCCACCTCGAGCTCTCCGCGGGTGCAGACGTCGACCGCGAGTCCTTCGTCGACGACCCACCTCACGACCTCCGTCGAGAGGAACGCCTTCCCCGCGTAGTACACGCGAGCCCGGATGCCGTGCCGCGCGGCCGCGGATTCGAAGGCCGCACGGGCGCGACGAGCGTGGGAGCGCACCTCGTCTTCGTCGAGGACGTAGAGCGGGGTACCGAAACGGTCGCGCAGGTCGAAGACCGAGACCCCGCCGATCTCGACGGACCCGCCGTCGACGCGTCGAGCGGACGCGGGCCAGACAGGGGCGACGAGCTCATTCGCTTCGGCCGGGGCGGTGAGCCACTCGGGCACGAGCGCGGAGTGCGAGGCGGACACAGGGGGACCAATCGGGTTTGCGGCGACGCGACGGCCGCGGATCACGGCTCCACCCCCGGCGGAGAGTCACGCGAGGGGTGGTGGTTGCAGTCTACGGCACGGTGTATGCCGCTCCCTTCCCGTCGCTCCGCGTGTACGCGCGGTCGCCCGCCGCGCTCCGTCCGGGAGCAGCCCCCACGGGGCGTCCGCGCCTGCGGGGCGACCCGGGTGACACCGCGCGCCGAGTGAGGTGAGGTCGTGGGCGATGCCGAGGACCGGGCGCGAGTGGTGCAGGCGCCGGCGCGCGGTGGGCGCGCGACAGCGCCATACGGTGTCGACGTGACGCCGCTTCCCCTCCCCCCGCTCGTCGTCGACGCCGTCGGTGTCCGCGTCGGGATCGACCTCTCCGGGCTGACCCCCACCGATCGCGACACCGTATGGCGCGCATGGGAGGACGCACGCGTGATCGACCCGGCTCCCGCGCAGGTGGTCGTCACCCCTGTCTCGAGCGACCGCGACGGACAGACGCTGTCCGACCTGTCGAGCAGGGTGACCCAGGCAGCGATCGAAGCGCGACGGGGCGAGTCGTGGATGCTGCACGCGGCCGGACTCGCGGCGCGCGACGGTGGCGTCGTCGTCCTCGTCGGCCCCTCGGGCGCCGGCAAGACCACCGCCACCCGGCTTCTCGCACGGTCGTGGGGGTACGTCTCCGACGAGACGGTGGGCATCGAACCCGATGGAGCGGTCCGCAGCTACCGCAAGCCGCTCTCGGTGATCACCGAGGGGCAGGGCTTCAAGGTCCAGCACGCTCCTCGCGATCTCGGGCTGCTCCCCCTCCCGACCGCGCCGTTGCGCGTGCGTCGCATCGTGCTCCTCGACCGCGACCCCCTCCACGCACGGGCGCGCCTCGTCCCCGTGCCCGCAGCGGAGGCCCTGGTCCTCTTGGCGCCGCACTCGAGCGCCCTCGCCTCGATGCCGCGTCCGCTGCACGTCATCATGAACGCGCTGACGCGGACCGGCGGCGCCCTGCGGGCCGAATACGCCGAGGCGGAGCAGCTGGTCGACCTCGTCGACGACATGATGGTCGCCGACCTCCACGGTGGACCGACACCCGATCACACGCCGTCCCGCGCGATCGTCGCCACGCCTCACCCACCGTCGTCGCGGGGCGGACGACGCTACCGGCGCGGCACCGTGGTGGACTCCTACCCGCTCCCGGAGGACCGCCTGGCGGTGCTCACCGGGGAAGCCGACGGACGAGGCACGTTGCGCGTCCTCGCCGGAGCTGCACCCGCGCTCTGGCGCGCCGCCGATGACGCCACGCGAGACGATCTGCTGCACGCCGCGACCGACGGCACCCCCGACGAAGAAGCCGTGCGCGCTGTCGACGACATCCTGGAACAGCTCGTCGAAGCGGGGCTGCTCGCCGTCACCATCAGCTGAGAGCGCGGCGCCGCGCGATCAGCCGCAGGTGCCGTCGGCCTGGAGCGCGGGATCGCTGATGATCGCGCCGGCGATGTCGAAGGTCGCCACCAGGTCCTGGCCCTGGACGGTCGCCGACGTCAGGGTCAGTCCCGCCGGCAGCCGGTCGGCGATGCAGAGACTGCGCGTCTGCACGAGTGTGTCGGCGACGCCGCCGAACTGGCCCCGCAGGGTGTCGGTGTCGATGGCGTTACCCGCCACCTGGAAGCCCGTCGGCGTGATCGTGAGGTCGCCCTCGGCGGCCCCGGGCGTGGCCGTCACCCCGACGGGGATGCCGATGCCGAACAAGGTGAGGGTGGTCTCGAAGGTGACGTCCGGTGCGGCGACCTCCACCGTCCCGGCGGGAAGATCGGGCAGCTGCGCGAGGAGCGTCCGCAGCTGCTCCTGGTCGAGTCGGACGGAAGCGACTCCCCCCTCGGCGGCCGATCCCGCCGACACCGGCACGCCGCGGAGGTCGACGCGCACATCGCCGGTGATCGGCCCCAGGGTGACGTCGTCGGACGCCACGGCGACCTCGTCGAGGCGCCCCGCGATCACCTGCGGCAGCACGAGGCCGGCGACCTGCACGTCGACGTCCTGATCGTCGGGCAACCCGACGTTCGTGACGACGAGGGAGCGCACCGTGCTGGTCACGACCGACCGGGCGATGAATTCCGCGGCGACCACCGCGGCCACCAGCAGCACGACGACCACGACGATCACCGCGATCCAGCGACCGGTTCTCCGGCCCGACCGGCTGTTCGGTGTCGTGGCATCCGTCATGGTCACATCCGTTCCGGCGCGCTGACGCCGAGCAGCGTCAGACCGTTGCGCAGCACCTGTCCGGTCGCGTCGTTCAGCCACAGCCGCGTGCGATGCACCGGTTCGACGGGCGCGTCGCCCAGCGGGATGACGCGGCAGTTGTCGTACCAACGGTGGTACAGCCCGGCCAGTTCTTCGAGGTAGCGCGCGACGCGATGCGGCTCGCGCACCTCAGCGGCGAAGGACACGATGCGCGGGAACTCCTGCAGCGCGCCGAGCAGCGCCGACTCGGTGTCGTGGTCGAGCAGCTGGGGCGAGAACTCCGAACGGTCCACTCCGGAGGCGTGCGCGTTTCGTGCGACGTTGTGCGTGCGCGCGTGGGCGTATTGCACGTAGAAGACGGGGTTGTCGTTCGTGCGCTTCTGCAGCACGTCGAGGTCGATGTCGAGGTTCGAGTCGGCGGAGCTGCGAGTCAGGGCGTAGCGGGCGGCATCCACTCCGACGATCTCGACCAGGTCCTCGAGGGTGACCACGGTGCCGGCGCGCTTGGACATGCGCATGGGCTGGCCGTCGCGCACGAGATTGACCATCTGGCCGATCAGCACCTGGAGGTTGACGTTCGGCTCGTCGCCGAAGGCGGCGCACATCGCCATGAGTCGCTGCACATACCCGTGGTGGTCGGCGCCGAGCATGATGATGCAGCGGTTGAAGCCGCGCTCGCGCTTGTCGAGGTAGTAGGCCAGATCACCCGAGATGTAGGCGGGCTGCCCGTCCGACTTGATGATCACGCGGTCTTTGTCGTCGCCGAACTCGGTCGAGCGCAGCCAGGTCGCCCCGTCGGCCTCGAAGATGTGGCCGAGCTCGCGCAGACGCGCGACGGCCCGGTCGACGGCCCCCGAATCGTGCAGGTCGTTCTCGTGGAAATACACGTCGAAGTCCACGCCGAAATCGTGCAGCGACTGCTTGATCTCGCCGAACATGAGGGTCACACCGAGCTCGCGGAACGCTTCTTGCTTGGCATCCGGGTCGAGGGCGTCGATGTCGCCGTCGTACTGCTCGGTGACGCGCGCGGCGATGTCGTGGATGTACGCGCCGCCGTAGCCGTCCTCGGGCGTCGGGTCGCCCTGGTGGGCTGCGACGAGGCTGCGGGCGAAGCGGTCGATCTGGGCGCCGTGGTCGTTGAAGTAGTACTCCCGGGTGACCTTCGCACCCTGCGAGGAGAGGATGCGCGCGAGCGCGTCGCCCGCCGCGGCCCAGCGGGTGCCGCCGAGGTGGATCGGACCGGTCGGGTTGGCGCTGACGAACTCGAGGTTGATGATCTCGTCGGCACGCGAGTCGTTGGTGCCGAAGCCCGAGCCCTGGTCGACGATCGTCTTCGCCAGCGCACCGGCTGCCGCGGCATCCAGACGGATGTTGATGAAGCCGGGACCGGCGACCTCGACGCTCGCGATGCCGTCGACGGCCTCGAGACCGGCGGCGATCTCGGCGGCGAACTCGCGCGGGTTCGTCCCGACGACCTTCGAGAGCTTCAGCGCGGCGTTGGACGCCCAGTCACCGTGATCGCGGTTCTTCGGGCGCTCCAGCGGCAGGTCGGCGACCGTGATGCCCGCCGAGGACCCCTCTCGTCGCGCCTCCGCGAGCGGAGTGACGACGGCGAGCAGGGCAGCGGAGAGGGCAGCGGGATCCATAGCCCGTCAAGTCTAGGGCGCGACGCCCGGGTGGCCGCGTCAGCCGATCTGCACCAGGGCCTCGTGGTCGTCGGGGCTCGTGGCATCCGGGGAGTCTCCGTCGAACATCGCGTCGACGTGCATCCGCTCGAGCCCGACGTACCCGCCGTGGTAGCTGAGGAAGGCGCAGTCGGCGGCGTCGCGCCCCGTGGCGATGCGCACCAGCGAGCGGCGGTCGGCGAGTCGCGTGGCGTCGACGACGTACCAGGCACCGTCGATGAACGCCTCGGCGACGGCGTGGAAGTCCATGGGCTCGAGGCCCGGGGCGTAGCACGCGGCGTAGCGCGCGGGCATGTCCATCGCGCGGAGGAGGGCGATCACCACATGGGCGTAGTCGCGGCAGACGCCCTGACCGGTCATGAGCGTCGTCACCGCACTGTCGGTGCCGAGGCTGAGACCGGGCGTGTAGGTGACCGTCGAGGCGACGAAGCCCGACACCGCCGCGAGCAGGTCTTCTCCCGCGAGACCGCGGAACTGCCGACGCGCCTGGGCGAACACCTCGTCGGACTGGCAGTACCGGCTCGGGCGGAGGTAGGTGATGGTCTCCAGGTCACTCGTCCGAGGGCTCTGAGACGCCCCCGAGACCACGGCGTCGTAGCGGACGGAGAGAGGCCCCTGCTCCCCCGAGAGGCGGTGCAGGCGACTGCCCGACTGATCGACGATCTCGGTCGGCGTGTACACGCGATCGCCCTGCGAGAAGGTGAGCCGCTCGTCGGCGACCGGCACGCCCTGCGCTGCGGTGATCTGGAAGATGAGGTCGACGGACGCCCCCAGATCGAGGTCGAGTTCAGCGGTCACGCGGCGCAGCACCGGGCAATCCTCGCATGCTGTCGGGGGCCCTCGGACCATCGCCGACGAATCGACTCACCCGTCCTTCTTGCCCGGGCCGGGTGATGCTCCCTGAGTGGGCTTCTGGTCGTCTTTGCCGCCGGGCCCGCCGTTTCCCGGACCCTTGTCACCGCCGCCGTTCGGCGGGGTTCGATCCTCGTCGTCGGCGCCGCTGCCCGGCTCCTCGGGTGTCGGTTCCGTCGTCGGCGCGGCGGTCTCGGTGGGTTCCGGTTCGGTGGTCTCGGTCGGCTCCGGAGCGGTCGTCTCGGCCGGCTCCGGCGCACCGGTCTCCTCCGGCGCCGGAGACGACGGTGCGGGGGCGAGCGAGGTGAGGTCTACGCGGACGGTGGCGATGCGGACCAGGATGCCGTCGGCCTCCGCCGCCGTGATCTCGCCCGCGTCGCGCCGCGCGAGGACGTCGGCCTCGAGGGCGTCGAGGCTCGCGAGCGCGGAGGTGTAGTCGCGCGACGAGGCCTGCTCGGCGACGGTCTGCACCGACTGCTGCCACGCGGTGGGAGCCGCGGAGGGCGGCGTGCAGGCGGCGAGCGCGACGGTGGCGGCGAGCAGGAGCGCGGCCGCCGGCGCGATGCGGCGGATCACGGGCCGACCTCCGTCCACAACTCGTCCATGTGCTGGTCGAGTGGTTGCGGAAGCGTCGGCAGGTCGGCGCGGCCGTCCGCGCCCGAGCCCGCGAGCGAGATGGCGGCGATGACCACCCCGACGGCGAGGACGACGGCCGCGACGGCTGCCACCACGAGGTTCTTCCTCGATCTGCGGCGGGACGAAGGCGCCGTGGCGCGCTCACCGCCGACTGCGGGGGCACTGGGCGACCGGACGCCGGCCGTGGGCGGGAGCACCTGCGTGCGGTCCGCGTTCGACGACAGGGGGCGGCCGTCGGACTGCGGCAGCACGCGGGTGCGGTCATCGCTCCCCCCGAACGCCCGGGTCGGAGTCGTCGCGTGCGGCAGGACCGCCGTGCGCGCGTCGACCGATGCCGGCGCTGTGTCCGCGACGGTTCTCAGCGCCACGATCACGCCCGTGGCATCCGGTCTCTCCGCGGGTTCGAGGGCGGTCATCCGCTGCAGCACCTCGCGCCACGCTGCGGGCAGGTGCGCGGGGATCTCGGGTGTCGAGACGAGCCGTGCCGCGAGCGCCTCGTGAGGCGTACGTGAGCCGAACGGACGCGCTCCGGTCAGCGCTTCGAGCAGCACGAGCCCGAGCGAGTACACATCGCTAGAGGGGGCGGCGGGTAGTCCGCGCGCCTGCTCCGGGCTGAGGTACGCGGCGGTGCCGATCACGGTGTCGGCGCGGGTGACCCGCGTGGCGCCCACCAGGGCCGCGATGCCGAAATCGGCCAGAGTCGCCCGCGGCGTTTCGCCGACGTGGGCTGCGGGGCGGATGAGGATGTTGGACGGCTTCACATCGCGGTGCACGATCCCTCGCGCGTGGATGACGGCGAAGGCCTCGGCGATCTCTCGACCGATGAGAGCCACCTCGGGCGCCGGCAGCGGGCCGCGCGCGATGCGGTCGGACAACGTGGGGCCGGAGATCAGCTCCATGACGAGGTAGGCCGGACTCCCCTCCAGCCTCGCGTCGTAGAGGGTGACCAGCGACGAGTGCGACACCGACGCGAGCAGACGGATCTCCGACCGCACGCGCGCGACATCCGAGGGATCGGCGCCGTCGCCCTCGATGATCTTGAGCGCGACGCTGCGTTCCAGCGCGGTGTCGACGGCTTCGTGCACACGTGCGTAACCCCCGCGACCGAGGAGTCGTCCCACGCGGTAACGGCCGTCGAACATTTCCCCGTCGACCGCATCGGCGACGGTGGGTGTCTGCTCGCTCATGAACGCAGCCCGGGGTGCGGCCCCGAGCGCATCAGACGAGGTCGTCGTTCGAGGATCGCGTGGTCGAGCGGGTGACCTGCGCGCCGCCCACTCCCTCGGTGCGCGTGACCGTGTCGGTCTGACGGCGCTTCATCAACAGCACGATGCCGATGAGGAAGACGACGACGCCGGCTCCCATCATGATGTAGCCGATCATGCTCAGGCTGACGTAGTCGTTGGGAAGGTTCACCGCGAAGGCGAGGATGGCCCCGATGACGAACAGGGCGATGCCGGCTCCGATGCTCATGTCAGACCCCTTTCGAAGGAGGTCCCAGCATGTCAAGGAACACCCCCGACCGGTCATGCTCTTGACAACGCCTGTCAAGACGGGTTCGACGAGGCGGGGTCGGGTGTGACATGGATGCCATGAGCCAGAACGATGTGACCACCCGATCCAACCGCGGCCAGTGGGAGAACGCGGTCGAGGGCCGCCCCGAGCTGTCCGCCAGCTTCTCCAGCAGGGAGGAGGCGGTGGATCGAGGGCGCGCGACGGCCGACGAGCTCGGTTCCGAGCACATCGTGGAGGATGCCGAGCCGACCGGCGCGGTCACCGACGAGACGTGACCGCTGCGGAACCGAAGAAGGCCGCGATCGTGGATCGCGGCCTTCTTCGTGGTGGTGCCCCCGACAGGATTCGAACCTGCGACTTCTGGTACCGGAAACCAACGCTCTATCCCCTGAGCTACGGAGGCGGACAGGTTCAGGTTATCACCGCGGCGCAGCACACCCCGACGGCGTGGGGCGGCATCCGGAACGTCGGAGGCCACCCCGCGGCATCCGGATCACTCGTCGCCGATGACTCCGATGCCCGTGGCCTGGTGGTCGGCGTTCGGGTCGTCCTTCGTCGGAGCCTTCGACGCCTCTTCGGGGTCGTTCTCCTGGCTCGGCCTCACCGTGGGGTCGTCGCCGAGGTCGGCGGCGTCATCGGTCGGCTCCTCCGTGGGGGCGGAGTCCTGGGGGTCGCTCATGGGGTATCCCTTCGTCGCGTGGAACACCAGCCTGACAAGGTGACGCACCCGGATGCAGCGGCTTGACCACGGGGGCGTGCGGGCTTATCGACCGAGCATCGTCCGCAAGCGGCGGGCCAGCGGTTGCGTCAGGACGACATGACGCCCGTTCACCTCGAGGGTGAGGGTCGACCCTCCCCATCCACGGCCGCGCGCCGGCCGCGCGTCGCCGCGGACGTACGCTTCGGCGATGTCGACGTACGCGGCGAGCAGCTGGGCGCTCTGGTCCTTCGAGGAGTTCGCGTCGACCAGCTGCAGCCGGTGCCCGGTGTCGGTCTCGACCGAGAACCACCGGGATCCGGGGGTCGAGACGAGCGCCCAGCGCTCGTCGCGTTCGAACCGCGCCCACGCCGCGCCACTCCTCAGGGCCGTGGTCACCGCCAGGTCGGCTTGTGCGATACACAGCACCTCGAGCATGGCGAGGGCCTCTGCCGCCGTGACGTAGTCGCCGCGGTCGGCGCCCAACCCGCCCCACTCGAATCTGCGCTCGCTCATCCCGCCACCGCCCGCACCCTCTTCCTCCCCAGAGGGTAACCCCGTGTTCGCGTGCCGGCTCCGCACGCAGAGGACTTCGCACGCGACGGCGGGGCCCTACGATGAGCGCATGCTGACCTCGTCGCCGTCATCGATCACCGATCAGACCTCGATCTTCGCCCTGAGCGGCACCACGTCGTTCATCGCCTTCGCCGTCTACGTCCTCACCGTCGTGGCGCTGTGGAAGGTCTTCACCAAAGCCGGGCATCCCGGCTGGCTGGCGATCATCCCGATCGTCAACATCGTCTTCCTGACGAAGATCGCCGGGTTCTCCGGCTGGTTCGCCCTGCTCTACGTCATCCCGATCGTGGGGGTCGTCTTCCACATCATCGTGCAGCTACGGGTCGGGCGGGCGTTCGGCCACGGGTGGGTGTTCTCGCTCTTCCTGCTGGTGTTCCTCTACGTGATCGGCTACCTCATCATCGGCTTCAGCGACGACAGGTACCGGCCCGAGCGCATCTGACGGCCTGGCAGGCCGCGCGAGGACGACGGATGCCACGGGGTCGCGCCCCGTGGCATCCGTCCTCTCAGTCGCCCTTCACGTTGACGATCTGCCGCAGCGTGTGGCGGATCGTGACCAGGTCGGCGGCATCCGCCATCACCCGGTCGATCGGCTTGTAGGCCTGCGGAATCTCGTCGATGAAGGCGTCGGTGTCGCGGTACTCGATGCCAGTCATCGCCTCGCGCAACTGCTCGTGCGTGAAGGTCTTACGCGCCGCCGACCGGGAGTATTCCCGACCCGCACCGTGCGGTGACGAGTTCAACGCGACCGGGTTGCCCCGGCCTTCGACCACGTACGAGGCCGTGCCCATCGATCCGGGGATGAGGCCCGGGCGCCCGGCGTCGGCCATGATCGCGCCTTTACGCGACACCCATACCTGCGTGCCGAAGTGCCTCTCAGACTCGGTGAAGTTGTGGTGGCAGTTGATGCGCTCCCGTTCCTCGACGGGGGTGTCGAGGAACCGACCGAGCTGGTTCGCGACCCGGTCCATCATCTCCTCGCGGTTGAGCAGGGCGAAATGCTGCGCCCACCGCAGTTCTCGGATGTACCGGGCGAACTCGGGCGTTCCCTCGACGAGGTAGGCCAGGTCGGGGTGCGGGAGCTCGATCCACCACTGCCGCGCGAGGCGCTGCGCCACCTTGATGTGGTGCTGCGCGATGCGGTTGCCCACGCCCCGGGAGCCGGAGTGCAGGAACATCCACACGTCGTCGTTCTCGTCGAGCGAGATCTCGATGAAGTGGTTGCCGCTGCCCAGCGAGCCCAGCTGATTGCGCCAGTGGCCGGCGTAGGACGCGGGGTCGAACTCGGCCGTCTCGGCGAGCGCCTCAAGCTCGGCGATGCGCGGCTCGGCGGTGGCGACGATCTTGCGGTTGTCGCGACCGGCCGAGAGCGGAATGGCGCGCTCGATCTGCTGCCGCAGCTCGGCGAGGTCGCGACCGGCGAGGTCGGCGGCGCGGAACTGCGTCTTGACGGCGATCATTCCGCAGCCGATGTCGACCCCGACGGCGGCGGGCATGATGGCCCCGCGCGTCGGGATGACCGAGCCGACCGTCGCGCCCAGGCCGAGGTGGGCGTCGGGCATGAGGGCCAGGTGGGGGTAGATGAACGGCATGCGTGACGAGGTGCGGGCCTGTTCGATCGTCTTGTCGTCGATCAGGCTCGCCCACGACACCAGTCGTTCGGTGAGCTTCTGCATGGATCCTTTCCTTCGTGTGATGCGCGGCTGCGCGGTGAGTGAGCCACGGGTCAGAGCACACTCCCCACCGAAGGGAAAGAGAGACGCCCCGACCTGACGGTGCGGGGCGTGAGAAGACAGGTTCTAGACGACCGGCGCCGGAGGGTACGACGAGGGGAGGAACGGCAGGTGCTGCTGCTGCTCCGGACGCAGATCGCGCGTGGCGGTCATGGCCTCGTCCTCTCTCGACTCTTCGTGCCGAACGGCACGGACTTGCGAACGTAGCGGATGCCGCGCGTTCCTCGCAAGGCTGCCCCCTGGCGCGTCACCCGGCGGTTCGCCCGAGCGCGGGTGTCAGCCCCGGGTGGGTTGATCGAAGTCCCAGTCGATCGGTTCGTCGTCTCCGCCGGGATCGGGCTCGACGGCGCGGAGGCGAGACCGGGGGAAGAGCCGGTGGGTGCGCAGCTCCTGTGCCGCGGCGGCGAAGTCCGGCTCCTCCTCGTCCCACTCGAGGGGAGCGGAGAGCACGTCGTTGCCGACACCGATCACCAGCTCCGCCTGCGCGACTTTCCCCGCATCGGTGACGATGGGGATGCTGACCGCCTCGGCCTGCCCCTCTTTCGCCACCGCCGCGGTCAATTCGATCAGCGACGCGGCGACGTCGTCGGTGGTCATCACGGTCTCGCCGGCATAGGTCACGCATCGCATCCCCCCACCCTGCGGGTCCGACCACGGGGCGAGGGGGTGGGTTGCCGGGGCGCGACCGGTGAGGTACGCCTCAGCTTCTTCGCTGGGAAGACCGGAACATCGCCTCGTCGAGTTCGAACCACACCGCACGCACGGTGGCGAAGTCGCCGAACGGTTCGGGCTGAGGGTCGCTGAGTGAGAGGCGGTAGCCGCGAGGCAGATCGTCCACGTGTTGTCCGTCGCGCGGGCCGCCGACGAGCACGTAGATCACGGCGAATCGACCGTGGGTGCCTCGACGGCCACGCCGTCGACGGCATCGCTCATGCGCCGGAGGAAAGCGACGACGGCTGCCGACTCGTCGGGGGTCATGTCGATGACCGCAGCCAGCATACGGTCGTGCATGTTGCCCAGCGTCTGCCGCACCTCGGCGTCGGCACGCGGTGTCACCGCGATGAAGACGCTCCGCCGGTCGTCGGGGTTCGCGGACCGGGTGATGTGACCGGAGCGTTCGAGGCGATCGAGAATCGCCGTCGTGGACGCCGTCGACAGCCCCAGGTAGCGGGTGAGCTCCCCCGGACGGACCTGTCGCTTCGGGTCGCGGAGCAGGTAGCGCAGAACCAGCAGCTCGTTCTCACCCATCGACATCGAGTCCCGTGTGCGTCGCCGCATGGCCACCTCGGCGGCACGATACACCCGCAGGGATTCGAGCACGGCTTTGCTCCGTTGCCGACGGTCGGCCGGTTCGTCGCCATACCAGTAAGTCACGTCACCGGCGGAGGTCGAGGGTGCGCGGGGCGTGGTTTCGACGTCTGTCATGTCACACCTTTCCGCTCGTATCGCGACTATACAGCGGAAATAATAGTTAGGCAAACTAGTTACTAAGCGAGTATGTTCTCAGCACAGCTAATCGCTTTCGAAGGGAGCACCCCATGGGCCACCTGTTCTACGGAACGTCGACCGAACCAATCCGGATTCCCGACCGCCTGCTCTCCCACCTGAAGGTGGTCTCGACCACCAAGCTCCGCCGCAGCGAGAGCTTCACGCTCACCTGGACCCACGTCGACGGCACCCCCGGCCGCTCCACCGTCTGGCTGCAGCCGGCGATCCCGCTCCGCTTCGTCTTCGACGCCGCTGAGCCGGAGTCCCTCAACGCCGCGGCGCTGAAGGACATGGCGGACATGGCCAACTCGTCAGCCGGCCTCGTCATCGACCTCGCGGCCGAGATCCCCGCAGCGCACATCGACACCCGCGCCCCCGCGCGCCGGACGGCCGGGCCCGTAGCTCGTCGTTCGGTCCTGTCCGTGGCGGCCTGACGTGTCCTCCGCAACCTCCCCCGCCCCGACTCCCCTGTCGTCGGCGCGCGTCCTCTGGGCGAAGGTCGACACGGGCTTCTGGGTCGCCCATCACGGCGGCGAGTACTTCGGTTGCGTCGACGCGGTGGCCGGAGGCTTCGTCGCGCGTGACGCGCACGGCGTGCCCATCGGTCGTTTCGACACGCTCGACAGCGCCAAGTCGTCGTTGCGGTCGACCACGCACCCCGTGAACGTCTCGCGCCGTCGGCTTCTCGACCGCGCGTCACTGACGGCGGCGACCGCGCTGGGCGGAACGGCTCTCGCCCTCGGCCTGACCGCGGGCGCCCTCGCGCCCTATCTCTGACGGGAGGCGCCACCCTGGCCACCCCGAACGCGGGGACCTCGTGCGAGTGGGGTGTCGTCGACCCCCTGGACACCGCACAGGCGGCGTGCGAACGTCGGTGACTCAGACACGATGGACGGAGAACCATGACGCATCACGACGGTCACTCGAACGACGCTCACGACGACCGCACGGCCGCACCCGACGGGTCGGCGAACGGGGCCGGGAGCGAGTCGCCCGAGGAGGGCGCTGCCGCGCAGAAGGTCGCCGACGACGCGTCCGACACGGGCGGCTCCCCCACCGGCGAGATCGGCTGAGGAGGGCGAGCGCGAAGCGGATCGCGCAGAACGTCGACCGTCGTGAGATGAGCTCGACGAGAGCGGGGGACCGCTGAGCCGACGCAGGGATGCACAGAGGTCCGCCCGTCCGACCGCCGCCCTGCGCTCTACCCCGCTTCCCCGGCATCGCTGCCGGACGGCGACGGCTGGCACCGCGGACACCACCAGGTGCGGCGCTGCTCCGGATCGTTCGCCACCTCCTCGCGCACCCGCACCCGTGTCCCGCAGCGCAGGCACGGCCGCCCCGCACGACCGGCCACCCAGTGCGACGACCCCCGCCGGCGGTCGCCGGTGGTGACCTGATACATCCCCGGCACCGTCGCCGAGGTGCGCAGGCATCGCGCCGCCAACGTGACCAGTGCGTGCAGATCGGTGGACCCGATCGGGGCGAAGGGATGGATGCCGCGCAGGAACGCCAACTCGTTGACCCACAGGTTGCCGAGTCCCGCGATGCGCGTCTGATCCCGCAGCGCCGCTACGAACGGTCGGTCGGGACGCGCCGACAATCGACGGATCGCCTCGGCCGCGTCCCAGTCCTCCCGCAGGGGGTCGGGACCGAGGTACCCGACGACGTCACGCTCGCGCGCCGTCGCAACCAGCTCGACGACCGGCAGATCGAGACCCCAGATCTCCCGGCCGTCTGCGAGGCGAAGGCGGACGCGAGCCTTCCCCCGCTCGGCGGAGGGGAGGGCCCGACCGGCGCGAGTGATCGTCCAACGGCCCTGCATCCGGAGATGCGTGTGGAGGGTCGACAGGTCGTCGAAACGCGTGAGCAGATGCTTGCCGTGGGTGTCGTACGCGACGATCGTCCGCCCCGCGAGCGAGAGCCCGGCGGCGTGACCCGACCGCAACTCGCCCTCGACCACCCGCGCACCCCGCGTCGCGGCGTCCAGGCGCTCCCGCAGCCGGTAGACGCTGTCGCCCTCGGGCACGGTCAGGATGCCGCGGCGGCGAGCTGATCGTCACGCGGGGCCAGGTCGGGGCGAAGGCGCGTTCCGAATTCATGGCGCAGGGCGGAGAGCGCCGCCTGCCAGCCGGCCAGGCCGTGCACCCCCGGGCCGGGACTCGTCGACGACGAGCACAGGTAGACCCCCTTCAGGGGCGTGCGCCACGGATCGGGACTGTACACCGGCCGCCCGAGCAGCTGCGTGAGGGTCGGCGCCCCCGCGGAGATGTCTCCCCCGGGGAAGTTCGGATTCCACGCCTCGACATCGACTGCCGTCCGCGACGCGCTGGCGAGGATGGTGTCGCGGAAGCCCGGAGCGAAACGCTCGATCTGCGCCACGACGGCCTCCTCGCGGTCGGCGGGACTCCCCGCCGGCACGTGCGTGTAGGCCCAGAACACGTGTCTGCCCCCGGGGGCGCGCGTCGCATCGAAAAGCGTCGGCTGTGCGGCGAGCACGTACGGCCGATCGGGCAGGTCCCCGCGCGCGACGGCGTTCTCGGCCGCGGCGATCTCGGCTCGGGTCCCCCCCAGGTGCACGGTCCCGGCCCGCGCGATCTCGGCATTCGTCCACGGCACGGGCTCGGACAGCGCGAAGTCGACCTTCGCGACACCGCCCCCGTAGCGGAAGCGTTCGAGGGCCCGGCGGTAGGCCGTCGGCATCCGCTCCCCCGCCAGGGCGATCAGGGCGCGCGGCGTGGTGTCGAGCAGCACCGCGCGCGCGGGCGGGAGCTGGTCGAGAGACGTCACCTCGACACCGGCGTGCAGTACTCCCCCGTGCGCCCGGATGTCGGCGATCATCGCGTCGGCGATCGCCTGACTGCCGCCGACCGGGATCGGCCACCCTCGACCATGCCCGTAGGTGGCGAGCACGAGCCCCGCACCACCGGCGGCGAGGCTCGGCTGATGCAGGATCGTGTGCGCGGAGACGCCCGTGATCAGACTCGGAGCGACCTTTTCGCGGAAGCGCGCGCTCCACCACGGCCCCCCCTGCTCGAGGGCCCGGATGCCGAAGAAGAACGCCGCGAGCGGGTCACCCGGCACGCGCAGCAGCGCGTTACCGGTGAAGTCGGCGACCCCGCGGAGATGATCGACGAGCGGGCGCATGAGGCGTTCGTAGGCGGGTCCGTCGACGCCGAGAGCGGCGGACGTCCGGGCGAGGTCGCGGAAGGCGAGTCCCGCTCGCCCCCCGTCGAGCGGGTGGGCGTAGGAGATCTCGGGGATGGTCAGCCGGATGCGGCGATCGAGGCCGAACTCGCGGAAGAACCACGACTCCAGAGCCAGCGGGTGAACGGCCGATCCCACGTCGTGGAGGAACCCCGGCAGCGTGAGCTCCGCCGTCGACGACGCTCCCCCGAACGTCGCCGACCTCTCGTACACCGCGACCGACAATCCCGAGCGCGCGAGCGTGACGGCCGCGGCCAGACCGTTCGGGCCCGAACCGACGACGATCGCGTCGTACCCCTCGCTCATCGCTCGATCGGCTCTTCTTCGGCGGTGGACGCGTGCCCGACGTCATGGGCGCCGCCGTCGGTGCCGGGGGCCCCTCCCTCGGCGAGGTAGGCGAGGCGATGCAGCGTCTCGGCGTTGCGCCACCGCGTGATCGCATCGAACACCGTGTCGGGGAGGATCGTGGTGGGGCCGGTGACAGGTTCTTCCTGGATGCGCACCACGCAGCCGTCGCCGCGCGGCTTGACGTCGATCGCGACGCGGGCGACGCCGATGGGTCCGCCGTGGGGCTCCATCACCGCGCGATGCGGCGGGTCCCACACGCGCATGACGGTCGTGTCGTCGATCAGCACGGGCCACGAGCCGAAGGAGTGGTGCAACGCCGCCCCCTCGGCGGGCCAGGTGTCGCCGACGTCGCGCATGCGCGAGGCGCCCACGACCCAGAGGGGGTACAGCCATCCGTTCGCGAGGACGCGGAACACGTCGTCGGCGGTGCAATGCATGACGCGGACGTTGCGTGCCATGGACTGTTCCTCCTATTCGATGCGATGGGACGGATGCCGAGACGCTGCGGCCCCGGCATCGCCCACGCTACGGCCCGGCGAGGTCGACGGTCTCCGAGGTTGCGCCGCGACGCTCGGGCGGGTACCACCCCGTGGGATGCCTCACGCCGCCGCGGGCAGGACGAACCACGCGCGCGTGCCGCCCGACGGGGAGGCGTCGAGCCCGATCGATCCGCCGTGCGCGTCCACGATGCGCCGGCAGGTCGCCAGACCGATGCCGATGCCCTGCACCTCGGCCCCGTGCCCGCGCTGCATGGGTTCGAATAGGCGATCGCGCAGCTGCGGATCGACGGCATCGCCGTTGTCATCGACGCTGACGCGCCACCCGTCGGGCAGCGTCTCCACACTCACACGGATCACGGGGACCCTCTCGGCCGCCACGGTGAACTTCACCGCGTTGGCGATGAGGTTCTGCAGCAGCACGCGCAGCAGCGTGTCATCGCCGCGGACGAAGGTGGAGGTATCGACCGTCACGCGAGCGCCCGCACGGACGACCGCGCCGTCGAGGTCTTCGAGAACGGCGTCCACCGTGTCGGCGATGTCGACCTCGGTGATGTGCGGTCGCGTGCCGCCGACGCGCGCGAAATCCAGAAGATCGTTCAGCATGGTCGACATGCGCGTGGCAGCGGCATCCGCACGGGCGAGGGACCGAGCCGCGCGCGGCGCTTGGCTCATCTCGGGGCTGTCGGCGGCGAGCTCGAGGAAACCGGCCAGTGCGGTGAGGGGGTTCCGCAGGTCGTGGCTCACCTGCGTCGCGAAATCCTCGAGAAGGGCGTTCGAGCGCAGCAGGTCGCGCTGAACGCGACGCAGTTCGAGGACGTCGATGACCTGCCGCGCGAGAAGGTCGAGACCGTGGGCCGCGGCATCCGACAGGGCGCCGACCTCCGTGTCGAACACGCAG
Organism: Microbacterium sp. 22296; assembly: GCF_052045385.1. Taxonomy (NCBI): domain Bacteria; kingdom Bacillati; phylum Actinomycetota; class Actinomycetes; order Micrococcales; family Microbacteriaceae; genus Microbacterium; species Microbacterium sp. 22296. Next base: position 160,980 of record NZ_JBQEOS010000002.1, read on the forward strand.
AGCGTGCCGATGGCGATGCCCGACGGGGTGATGAGCGGACTCGACGCGTAGAAGCGCGTCGAAGCGATCTCCCCCGTCACGAACGCGTTCGTGGCGAAGCGGGGATCGAGGCGGGCGTCGGCCACGACGACGCGGCGCGGATCGGAGATGACGGCTGCGCACATGGAGTCCTCCCGCGCGCATGACGCCGCCTGCACACCGACCGCGGCGACCTGGTGCTGCATCCGGTCGTCGATGATGTTGATCACCGCCGTCGGCACACCGCACACCGTCGCGGCGAGCTCCACGAGTCCTTGGAGGTCGGGCTCGGTGGGTTCGCCGATCACGCGGTACTGCGCGATCGCCTCCCGCCGGGTCACATCATGCGCCGTCGACACGTCATCCCCTCGCCGTCGTCCTCTCCGTGAGCCTAACGGTCGCGGTACACCGTGCGCGGCGCATCGGGAAGGGGCTCGCGCGCGTCGGCCGGATCGCGCAGAGTCGGCGCATGAGCACCCCCGCGATCCCCCCGACACCGTCCGAGCCCGGAGCACCCTCCCCCGGGGAGCCCATCGCGCCCAGCCCCAGCGAGCCGACAGCGCCCACCCCGGCTGAGCCCACGATCCCCCTCACGCCCGAGACAGCGCCCGCGCCCTCAGGGGGAGGCGACGGGGCCGGCGCGTTCGCGCACGACGCCGATACCTCCGGCGTCGGGTCCGCGGAGATGGATGCCGACAACGCGGTGGAACAGGACGTCATCGACGCCGTCGATCCCGGCGGGAGTCCCGACTGACGACCCCGGACGCACGAGAGGGCGGAGCCGTTCGGCTCCGCCCTCTCGTGCGTCAGACGCGGATCACGGGTTGCCGCGAGTCCACAGCAGCAGGATCGCGACGGCCTGGAGCACGAGGCACCCGACGAGGATCGCCACCCGTCGACGCGGTGTCGACGACCAGCGCTCGTCGCCGAGCAGGGGTGCCATCGGCATGAGCAGGCGGAACGTGCTCTGCTGCGGCAGGAACACCGCGAGGATGTACACGGCGTAGCTGAAGCCGTAGGCCACGACCATCAGCCCGAGCTTTCGCACCGGTCGCGACCACATCAGGGCGAGGAAGCCGACGATGAGCGCGATGACGAGGATGATGCCCACGACCCCGAGGTGCGTTCCGGCCTGCCGGAACCACGGGGTGAACGGGGTGAACTCGTCGTTGCCGACGTAGTCGAGCCACCATCCGAGTTCGGTGCGGATGTACGCGTTGTGCGTACCGGTGACGTACTGGGCGATGTGGTTCCACGACAGTCCGGTCACCGCGATGGCGAGGCCGGAGGCCATCAGGGGCGCCCACTCCTTCATCGGGAACGGATCGACTTTGCGGCGGAAGAAGCGGACGAGGAACACGATGCCCAGGGCGAGCCCGAGAGCGAGCACGCCGGGCCGCGTGTACGCGGTGAGAACGCCGATCGGCAGGATCCAGAAGTAGCGGCGTTTGATCGCCAGCAGCATGCCGGCGAACATCAGCAGCATGAACAGGCCTTCGCTGTAGCCGATCACGAAGAGGAACGACATCGGCGCGAAGGAGAAGAGCACCACGGCCCACCAGGCCGGCTGGGGCTTGGTGACGGTGCGCATGAGCACGAACAGCAACCACGTGGCGCCGAGGCTCGCGCCCAGGCCGAGCAGCACCGCAACGGGTTGCCACCCGAGACCGGTCCCGCCCGAGATGACGCGGATCAGCGTGGGGAAGACGGGGAGGAAAGCCCAGTTGTTCGGCAGGATGTCGCCCGAGACGTTCATCGGCAGCGACATCGGGTAACCCTCGGCCGCGATCTGCCCGTATCGATCGGCGTCCCACCCGGTCAGGTAGTCGAAGAAGGTGCCGAGGCGCTCGCTGTCGGGACCGAAACCCCAGCGCGCAGCCTTCGCGATCGAGTAGTAGCCCCACAGCATCCCGAAGTTGACCACGCGCGCCACGGCCCACAGCAGGAGGATGCGCGCGAAGGCGCCCCGCTCGATGGGGACGATGCCCTCGGGCTTGCGCAGGACGTCGTGGCCGTACTGGCGCAGGGCGCGCCCGATGCGCGAATCGCGGAGGCGATCGAGGCGGCGCGGTGGGGCGATGACACGCGACGGACGTGTCGGGGAGGCAAGCTCGCTCGGCGGTGCGCTCACTCGGAACCTTTCACAAGGGAAGATGTGGGCGAGTGACGACGGTGTCGGGCCCGGATAAGTGCAGGAAACCAGATGGTACCGGATGAAAATGGACGTTCCATCCCGTTGACTTTCAGACGAAGCCCCAGGTCAGTGGGCATCTCCGACGAGCTTCAAGCCGATCACGCAGCCGACGAGGCCGAGGACGAGCAGCACTTTCACCAGCGAGATCGCCTCCGCGCCCGTGACCATCGCCACCACGACGGTCAGCGACGCGCCGATTCCCACCCATACCGCATAGGCGGTACCGGTCGGGATGTCGCGCATCGCGAAGGCGAGGCCGCCCATGGACAGCACCAGGGCCGCACCGAAGATCACGCTCGGCCAGAGCTTGGTGAAGCCCTCCGACCGACCGAGGGCCGTCGCCCACACGGCCTCGAGGACGCCGGAGAGGATGAGGATGATCCACGACATGACTGTGCTCCTTGGCCAGTCTTGTCGCTGTCCGGGTACTGATCCCTCGTCCGGTGACGCGGTGGGCGTCCGAGCATCAGGCTAGCGAACGCACCTGGGCAGTGCCCGTGCACGTTCGCCGGGGCGGCGGCATCCGGGATCAGATGAGGAAGATGGATGCCGCGTCGGGATTGTGGGCGTGGACGAGCACGCCGAACACGACGGCGTCGAACAGCAGGTGCACCGTGACGACGTACCAGAGCGATCGCGTCTTGAGGAAGAGGAACCCCTGCACGATGGCGAAGGGGATCGTCAGCAGCGGCCCCCACGCCTGATAGCCGAGTTCCCACAGGAACGACACGAACACGATCGCCTGCAGCAGGTTGGCGGTGAGGTCGGGGAAGTGGCGGCGCAACAGCACGAAGACCGTGCAGATGAAGAACAGCTCGTCCCAGATGCCGACCGCGCCGACGCCGACGAACAGGCGCGCGATGAGGTCGCCCGTGACGACCTCGGGCCAGTTGCGGTAGACGCCGGAGGTGATGAAGTAGAACGGCAGGATCAGGTAGCCCAGCACGATGACTCCGCCGAGCCACACCCACTGCCACCACGTCCACCGGCCGCCGCCGCGCCAGGGGAAGCGGATCGCGTAATCGCGGTAGACGAAGCGCGAAACGACGTAAGGCACCAGCACCGCGCCACCGAGGGCGAGGGTGAAGCGCACGAAGGCGGCGTTGTCGAGCTCGGCCTGCAGCGGGATGAGGCTGACGATGAACTGGCCGATCGCGATCAGCGACACATCGCGCGCGATGCTCGGCTCCTCACCGCGCGCGAGGGGCACGCCGTTGCGACGATCCACGAAGACCGCGGATGCCACGGCGAGAGCGAGCAGGATCCAGCCGAGCCACACGATCTGCACGACGAAGAGCGCCGGAGCGGCCAGGCACACCGCGAGCGCCGGGACGAGCTTCGGCGTCCACGTGGAACGCTCGCGCACGGGCACCGCGGTGTGCGCGGTCACGGAGAGACCCGCGTGTAGGCGAGGTCGCGGATGTCGCGCCCGACGCGCAGCCCCTTGTTCTCGAAGGCGGTGAGGACGCGGCCCTCGAAACGGTCGGCCCACTCCCCCGTGAACGCCCGCTCGAAGCCCGGGGCGTCGTCGAGCACGTCGCGCATCTGGTCGGCGTAGTCCTGCCAGTCGGTCGCCAGACGCAGGGTGCCGCCCGGACGCAGGGCCAGCGCGGCGATCCGCGCGAAGTCGGGGGCGACGAGACGGCGCTTGGTGTGCTTGTTCTTGTGCCAGGGGTCGGGGAAGAAGACCCACAGCTCGTCGACGGATGCCGCCGGCAGTAGATGTTCGAGAGCCTCGGGTGCGTTCGCCTCGACGAGGCGGAGGTTCTTCACGCCGTCGCGGTCGGCGTCGAGCATCGTGCGGGCGAGTCCCGCCGTGAACACCTCGACGGCGAGGAAGTCGGTGCCCGGATCGGCGGCCGCCGCCGAGACGATCTGATGCCCCTGTCCGGAGCCGACCTCCACGACCAGTCGGGCGCGACGGCCGTAGACCTCTTCGAGGTCGACAGCCGTGCCGGCCTTGACGCTCGTCGTCGCGGCGGCACGCTCGACGGGGAGCAGGTAGAACGGCGACAGCTCCGCCCACGCGCGGTCCTGGGCTTCCGACATGCGGCCGCTGCGGCGCACGAACGAGACCGGCTTGTCGCGGAAGACGGGCGCGGCATCCATGGCATCCAGGCTAGGCGTCTGGACGTCGGGGGTGTGCCGCACCGGCACCTTGCGGCCGCTCACGGGACGGTCACGAAATCGATGAGTTCCTCGACGCGGCCGAGGAGGGCGGGCTCGAGGTCGCGGAAGGTCGTGACCTTCGACAGGATGTGCTGCCACGCCCGCGCCGTGTCGGCCTGCTCCTCGGCGGGCCAGCCGAGAGCGCGGCATACCCCGATCTTCCACTCGATACCGCGGGGGACCTCGGGCCACGCCGAGATGCCGAGGGCGCGCGGGGTGACGCACTGCCACACGTCGACGAAGGGATGGCCGACGATGCGCACGTGCGCGCCGTGACGGCCCCGGGCGATCTTGTCGGCGATGCGCGACTCCTTGGAGTTCGGCACGAGATGGTCCACCAGCACGCCGTAGCGGCGTTCGGCGGTGGGGGGCTCGGCATCCAGTTTCTGCTCGAGTAGATCGACGCCCTCGAGGAACTCCACGACGACGCCCTCGGCTCGCAGGTCTGCGCCCCAGACCTTCTCGACGAGTTCGGCGTCGTGCTTGCCCTCGACGAAGATGCGGCTGGCGCGGGCGGTGCGCGCGCGCTGGTCGGCGGCGGCGAAGGATCCGGATGCCGTGCGCGTGCGGCCCTTCGCTGCGGGGGCCGGAGCGGTGAGCACCGCCGGCGCGCCGTCGACGAGGAAACCGCCGCCGAGGGGGAACAGGCGCCGCTTGCCGAAACGGTCCTCCAGTTCGACGTTCATTCCGTCGACTCGGGTCACCGCCCCGACGTATCCGTCGCCGGCGACCTCGACGACCAGGTCGACGGCAGCAGTGACCTGCGCCGGCTTCTTGCGTCCGGCATCGCGCCAGCCGCGGGCGAGCACGTCGGTGCCGTAGCGGTCGTCCATCTGTACCTCCGAACGCCCGAGCCTAGGCGGCGGCGCGGTACGGCCGAAGCGGACGCGCCGATCCGATCCCGGGAGACGCCCGGATGTCGACGGTCGTTTGTAGGGTGGGACAGTCCGGCGACCGAAGGGGGAAGCATGCGAACGCCCAGAGCGGCCCACGTGCTGGCCACGCTGATGATCGTGTTCGCCGGCGTCCTGCTCGCGCCGCTGAGCGCGAACGCCGTCCCCCCGCCGTCGTTGGGCTCCAGCTACGTCATCGATCGGGCCGACGCCCTGACCGACTCCGAAGAGGCCGCCGTGCAGATCCGCATGGTGGCGCTGCGCGACCAGACCGGACTCGATCTCTGGGTCGTCTACGTCCCCGAGTTCACCGACCCGCCGGCCGCCGCCGACTGGGCGAACGAGACGGCGAACCGCAACGGGTTGGGCGCCGATCAGTACGTGCTCGCCATCGCCCTCAGCGGCGACACCTTCTCGTACTACCTCTCGGGCGACGCCGAGGACGGCGAGCTCTCCGCCGCGCAGCTCGGAGAGATCGAGCAGAACCGCGTGCAGCCCGCCCTCGAGGCCGGCGACGACGCGGGTGCGGCCATCGCGGCAGCCGACGGGATCCGTGCGGCGCACACCGCCGCCGGCGGGAGCGAGCCCGCCCCGCCCCCCTCGCCCGCCGGCTCCGGCGGACCCGCGCTCGGTCCCATCGTGCTCGTCGGACTCCTGCTCCTGGCCATCGCGATCGGTCTGGTGTGGTTCGCGCTGCGACGTCGGAAGCAGCGCGCCACCGCCGATGCCCCCACCGAGAGTGTCGACGACCTGGCACGGCGGGCGGGATCGGCGCTGGTCGCCACCGACGACGCCGTCAAGACCAGCGAGCAGGAGCTCGGTTTCGCTCGCGCGCAGTTCGGCGACGAGGCCGCGGCGCCGTTCACCGAGGTGCTGACGCAGGCCAAGGCCGACCTCGACCGGGCCTTCTCCCTGCAGCAGCAGCTCGATGACGACGTGCCCGAGACCCCGGAGCAGCAGCGCGCCGCGTACGCGGAGATCATCCGCCTGTGCACGGACGCCGACGAGGCACTGGATGCCAAGGCCGCGGCCTTCGACGACCTCCGCGCCCTCGAGGCCGACGCCCCCGCCGCGTTGACCGCCGCGCGGGAGCGTTACGCGGCTGCCGACGCCGCATCGACCACGGCCGAGTCCGACCTCGCGCGGTTGCGCGAACGCTTCGCCGACGACGCCCTCGAGGCCGTCGCCGACAATCCCGGGCAGGCGCGAGAGCGCCTCGCGCTCGCTCTCGCGCAGTCCCGCGCGGCCGAGACCGCGCTGAACGAGGGGCGCACCGGCGAGGCCGCCGTCGCGATCCGCGCCGCTCAAGCCGCCATCGCCCAGGCCGAGACCCTCGAGCGCGCCATCGCGACGCGCGGCGATGACCTCGCCGAGGCGCAGCAGCGCGCAGCGGCGCTCGTCGCCGAGATCGAGGGCGACCTGGCCGCGGCCGCGCGATTGCCCGATCCCGACGGACGTGTCGCCGCCGCCGCGACATCGGCGCGCACTCAGCTCGACGCGGCCCGCGGCGCCCTGAACGGTGAACGCCCCAGCCCGCTGCGGGCGGTCGACACGCTGCAGCAGGCGAACAGCACGATCGACACCGTCCTCGACGCGGTCCGCGACGAGACCGAACGCCGTCAACGCGCCGAGAGCCAGCTCGACGCCACTCTCGCTCAGGCACGCGCGCAGGTCTCCGCGACCGAGGACTTCATCTCGGCGCGACGGGGAGCGATCGGGCCCACCCCGCGTACGCGCCTCGCCGAGGCCGGCGCGGCCGTCGTCCAGGCGCAGCAGTCGCGCTCGACCGACCCCGTGGCCGCCCTCGCGACCGCCCAGCGCGCGGCCCAGCTGGCCGCCGAGGCCGCCTCGCTCGCCCAGAACGAGGTCGGCGCCTTCGGGGGCACCGCGGGTTTCGGAGGTAACGGTGGCTTCGGGGGGACCGGCGGCGGAGGCGGCGGCATGATGGGCGCAATCCTCGGCGGTATCGCGGTCGACGCCCTGCTCGGCGGCGGGCGGCGACGCGGCGGTTTCGGCGGCGGCGGACTCGGGAGTCTGGGCGGCCTGGGCGGCGGCTTCGGCGGCTCGAGCGGCGGGCGCTCCCGCTCCGGCGGCGGTCACGGCGGGTTCCCCGGCGGGGGGCGCAGCCGAGCCGGCGGGGGCGGCGGCTTCTCCGGAGGCGGACGCAGCCGCGCCGGCGGGGGAAGCGGCAGACGCCGCTAGTCCACCCCTCGCGAGCGCCCCGCTCGATCACAGAGAATTCGTAGCATCCGACACCAGACTCGACACCGTCGCCCTCAGGAAGGAACACCCCGCATGGCCAAGCAGTCCATCTTCGGTCGCATCTCGACCCTCGTCCGCGCGAACATCAATTCGCTCCTCGACCAGGCCGAGGACCCGCAGAAGATGCTCGACCAGCTCGTCCGCGATTACTCGAACTCGATCGCCGACGCCGAGTCGGCCATCGCCGAGACCATCGGCAACCTCCGCCTGCTCGAGCGCGATCACCAGGAAGACGTGCAGGCCGCGGCGGAGTGGGGCAACAAGGCCCTCGCCGCCAGCCGCAAGGGTGACGAGCTCCGGGCCTCCGGCAACGCCGGTGAAGCCGACAAGTTCGACAACCTCGCCAAGATCGCCCTCCAGCGCCAGATCACGGCCGAGGGTGAGGCGAAGGCCGCGGCTCCCACCATCGCCGCGCAGACCGAGGTCGTCGACAAGCTCAAAGACGGCCTCAACGGTATGAAGGGCAAGCTCGAGCAGCTCCGGGCGAAGCGCAACGAGCTCACCGCTCGCGCCAAGGTCGCCGAGGCGCAGAACAAGGTGCACGACGCCGTCAAGTCGATCGACGTGCTCGATCCCACCAGCGAGCTCGGTCGCTTCGAAGACAAGATCCGCCGCGAAGAGGCCCTGGCCGCGGGCAAGCAGGAGCTCGCCGCCTCCAGCATCGACGCCCAGTTCAACGCGCTCGACGACGTGGGAGAGCTCACCGAGGTGGAGGCGCGACTGGCCGCCCTCAAGGTCGGCGGGCCGCAGCGTGCCGCGATCGACGCGCCCAGCCCCGACCAGGTCTGACATCCTCGTGAGTGCATCGCCCGATCGTGCGGGCGGTGCACTCGCGTCTTTCGCCGAGGAGCACTCGTGACCCGATTCATCGTCGCCGCGCAATGGCAGGGGTCGTCGTCGTCACGCGCGATGCAGCTCATCGACGGCGCCGAGGCGATCGCCGGAGACCTGCCGCGCAGCGCGACCACCGTTCTCGAGGCGCCCACCGAGGCCGGAGACGCCCAGGGGACGGGCGTGCACCGCCTCAGCGCCCTGGTGCGCATGCGCGAACGCATCGCAGACGCCGTCCGCGGGTCCGACGAGCCGGCGATCGTGGTGGGCGGAGACTGCGGAGTCGCCCTCGGGTCGCTCACGCCCGTCGCCGCCGACGATCTCGCGGTGGTGTGGATCGACGCGCACGCCGACCTCAACACCCCCGCGACCTCCCCCAGCGGCGCCTTCCACGGCATGGTGCTGCGCGCGATCACCGGTGACGGCGACGGCCTTCTGCGCCTCGAGCCGGGGATCCCTCCCGCGCGCCTCGTGCTCGCGGGAACACGGTCCCTGGATGCCGAGGAGCAGCGCTTCATCGAGCAACACGGCATACGAGTGGTCGCCCCGAGCGAGATGGCCGACCCCGACGTGCTGGCCGACGCCGTCGCCGCGACCGGCGCGACCCGGGTGTACATCCACGTCGACCTCGACGTGCTCGATCCCGCCGAGATGACGGGGGTCGCCCTGCCCGAGCCCTTCGGGGTCCGCACGGTCGACGTCGTGGCATCCATTCGACGGCTGCGGGAACGCCTCCCCCTCGCCGGTGCGACGCTGACGGAGTTCTCGCCGTCGTCGCCGGAGGCCGCCGTCGACGACCTCGGCACGATCCTGCGGCTCGTCGGGGCGCTCGCATGAGCCCGATCCCCCGGCCTCCGGCTGGGTGGCGCGAGCGCGCGGATCACGCGGTCGCCCGCGGGCGACGGTTCGACCGCTTCATCCCGGCCGTGCTGCTCGACTCGCCCCTCAGCCGAGTCGGCTACTGGTACGGCTGCGTCGTCGGGTGGACCTGGGGATCCGTCTGGAGCACCGGCCGTGTCGAGAAGCGTCAGGGCCTGTGGGTGTTCCGCGGGCTCCCGTCATGGGCGTTCCCCCGCGGCGGCGTATGCGTGGGCGGGTGCTTCCTCACCGGCGACGACCGCCCGACCGACGCCGTGCTCGGGCACGAGGCCGTGCACCGACGCCAGTGGCGCCGCTACGGCTTCCTCATGCCGCTGCTCTACGCGCTGGCGGGGCGCGATCCGCTCCGAAACCGCTTCGAGATCGAGGCGGGCCTGGTCGAGGGCAACTACGTACCGCGAGGCAGCTGAAGCGGTCGCCGACGCCGCTTGGGGCGCGCGCCGTCGCATCGCGGCGGCAGCGGCGACCGGAGCCGCCTTGGCGGCCGCGGGAGCGGGCGTCGCTCTGGGGGCAGCGGCAGCCCCGCGGTCAGCGGGCGGTCGCGAGACCGAAGCGTTCGGGAGTGTGGATGGCCTGGGCGTTGACGCCGTGGCGGCTGGTCAGGTCGTCGACGATCTCGGCCGTGCCGAGGTAACCGCCCAGCAGCACGACGCGGGTCGCGTCGTCGTCTGCGCAGAGCATCTCGCCTGCCCAGCCCGAGACGGCGCGCGCGAGCGCCTCCCCGGGAGCGCAGCCGCGACCGGTGCCGGGTGCGCCGGCGCGGCGGGAGCGGTCGAGCCAGGTCAACGTCATGCGCGCCGGGGCGGCGACGGGGCCCACCCACGACTCATCCGGGACCTCGATGAACACGCGTCCGGTCGAGCAGATCGGCAGCGTGGCCAGGAGCGTCTCGAGCTCGACGAGCGAGGTCTCGTCGGCCGTCACGAGATGCTGCACGCGCGTGTGCCGCGACGCCCGACAGGCGGCGGCGTTGTGCTCGGAGGACGTGGTCATGATGGCATCCACTATACCCCCGGCGAAGGGTTGCCTAACCTGAGTTGCCACCCTGTATCTCGATGTCGAGGCGGTCGTCGACGCGAGCCGGTGGCGGCCGGGGCCCCTACGGCAGAGGCTGGTCGGGCCCCCGCGGCCGCACCCGGTGAGACAGGTCAGACGACCAGCAGCTCCCGCAGCCGGCGCAGTTCGTGGTCGGTCGCACCGTGCGCCCGCAGGTACCCGGCCGGAGAGCCGTACTCGCGATCGAGGCGCTCGAGCAATGCGCGCATGACCGGCGCCGGAGACCGCGTCGCCAGCGCCTCCGCGTGCACGGAGCGGGGGTGCAGCTCGCGGATGGCCCGCAGCACGGCCGCGTTGCGCTCGGGCGGCAGCAACTCCTCGGTGCGGGCGTAGTCGGCGATCACGGCCTCGCGGTCGACCCCGGCAGCGTCGAGCGTGATCGCGACGGTGACGCCCGTGCGGTCCTTGCCGACGGTGCAGTGCACGAGCACGGGCTGGGAGCCCAGGATGCCGCGCACCACCGCGACGACGCGATCGGCGGAATCGTCGACGATGGCGGCGTATAGAGCGTCGAGGCTCAGGTCGTTCGCGAAGAACGATGCGACGGAGCCGAGGAACAGCGGTTCGTGCCGCACGTCGACGGCGAGGTCGTCCAACCGACTCGGGGCGTGGGCCACCTCCGCGTCGTCGCGCAGGTCGATGACGCGCCGGATGCCGAGCTGTCGGAGCGTGCGGACGCCGGCGTCGTCGACGGCCACGAGGTTGCCCGATCGGTACAGCACGCCCTCGCGCGTGCGGCCGTCGCCGGCGGGCAGACCACCGATGTCGCGGAAGTTCGCCGCACCCGAGACCAACGACACCGTCATGCGTCGTGCTCACCGTGGTCGTGGGGCGCCGTGGCCGGGGAGGCGTCCGTGCGCGGCGGTACCGGGTAGCGACCGGCGATGGCCACGCGGTTGAACGCGTTGATGGCCACGAGGACCCAGCTGAGGGCGACGTACTCCCGTTCGCTCAGGATGCCGCCGGCCTGATCGTAGACGTCGTCGGGGATGCCGTCCTCGTGGATGAAGGTGAAGGATTCGGTCAGCTCGAGCGCGGCACGCTCGCGGTCATCGAACACGCCCGACTCGCGCCAGGTCGCGATCTGCGCGATGACGTCGGCGTCGAGTCCGGCCTTCACAGCCGCATCGACGTGGACGCGCACGCAGAAGGCGCAGCCGTTCAGCTGCGACGCGTGGATCTGCACGATCTCGCGCAGGCGTGCGTCGAGCCCGGCGTCGGCAGCGAGACGACCGACGGTGGTGGAGAACGACCGCAGTGCCGCGTACGCCTCGGGAGCCTTCTTCGACAGGTGCACGCGTTCCTCGGCCATGGCCACAGCCTAGGGGCCGCAGTGCGCGCCCGGGCCGGGATTCCGAGCGTCCCCGCCGCGACGCCCGGCCGACGCTCCGGTCGCTCGATCGGCCCTGTCGTGACGCCCCATGGCACGTCGGTGGCGTCGTCGTCGGGCGCGGTGACAGGCTGGGGGCCATGCCCGAGCTCGACGAGTTCTCCTTCCTCCCCGCGCAGGCCGCCTCCCTGGGACGCGCCACTCCGACGGTGCACCGCATCGGCGTGACGCTCTCCGACGGTCGCTCCCTCAGCAGTCTGCGGTGGGGCGAGGAACCTCCGCGTGTGACGCTGCTGCACGGCGCCGGACTCAACGCCCACACCTGGGATACGACGTTGCTGCATCTCGGCGCCCCCGCCCTCGCGCTCGACCTGGCCGGCCACGGAGACTCGTCGTGGCGCGACGACGCCGCGTACGTCGCCCGCGTCCTCGCGCACGATGTCGTGGCGGCGATCGAGGCCTGGACCGACCGGCCGCAGACGCTGGTGGGCCACTCCCTCGGCGGGCTCACGGCCGCCGCGGTGGCGGCACCCCGACCCGACCTCGTGTCGCAGCTCGTGATCGTCGACATCACCCCCGGCGTCGACCCCAGCGCGGGACCCGCGCAGATCCGGGCCTTCTTCGCCGGCCCGACCGACTGGGCGTCCCGCGACGAGCTCGTCGACCGCGCTCTCTCCTTCGGTCTCGGCGGCACGCGCGAGGCGGCGACGCGCGGCGTCTTCCTGAATTCCCGCGTGCGACCGGACGGACGCGTGGAGTGGAAGCACCACTTCGCCCACCTGGCCGCCGCCGCAGCGAACGCGGGCACCGACGCGGCGACCCCCGACGCCGTCCGAGCGGTGCTGGCCGCCACGGGGTGGGAGGACATCGCCGATGTCACCCGTCCGATCACCCTCATCCGCGGCGAGCGCGGTTTCGTCACATCGGCGGACGCCGAGGATTTCGCGCGTCGCGTGCCCGGCGCCGCGGTGCGCACCCTCCCCACCGGCCACAACGCGCAGGAAGAGGATCCCGGCGCTCTGGCCGCCCTCCTCGCCGACGCCCTGTCGATGGACGCGGCGCCCGCGGCCGATGAGAAACGCGGCGGCCGGGGCCGATGAGAGGGGAGCCCCACCTCCCCCGTGTCACACGCCGTCGCGCACCGTCACACGCGGAAGGGAGGGAATACGGGTGAAAGTAGGCTGTTCCCACCCCTGCACGGCATCCACAGCACCCCGATGCCTTCGGCCTGCGAAAGGACACCCCGCAATGCTGCGCCGCACCACCCTCGCCACGAGTGCGCTTCTGATCGGAGCCCTGCTCCTCACCTCGTGCACCGGTTCGAACACCGCACAGAACGCCACGGGCGAGGCGAATCCGGATGCCACCCTCACCGTGCGCCTGTCGCTCGAGCCGTCCAACCTCGACATCCGCCGCACGGGTGGCGCCGCGCTCGAGCAGGCACTGGTCGACAACGTCTACCAGGGTCTCGTGAGCCGCAACGCCGATGACGGCAACGCGATCACCCCGGCGCTGGCCACGGAATGGAACGTGTCGGCCGACGGCCTCACCTACACCTTCACCCTGCGGCAGGGGGTGACCTTCCACGACGGCAGCGAGCTCGCCGCGGATGACGTCGTCTCCTCCCTGCAGACGGCGAAAGACGATGCGACCATCGCCGACAGCTCCGATCTCGCCGCGGTGACCTCGATCGCGTCCCCCGACGCGTCGACCGTCGTGCTGACGCTCGCGCAGCCCAACATCGACTTCCTGTTCACGCTCACCGGCCGGGCGGGCCTCGTCTTCAACAGCGGCGACACGACCAACCTGCAGACCACCGCGAACGGCACCGGACCGTTCACGGTCGCGAGCTGGAACACGGGGCAGAGTCTCACCCTTGCGCGGTACGACGGGTACTGGGGCGAGAAGGCCGGCGTCGCCCAGGTCGTGCTCGACTACATCCCCGACAACAGCGCCGCCATCAACGCCGCCGTCAACGGCGACCTCGACGTTGCTCTCGAGATCGACCCCGAGTTGCGCGGCCGGCTCGAAGACGGGGGGAATTTCACGATCGAGTCGGGCCTGACGACCGACAAGGGCACCCTGGCGTTCAACAACCAGCGCGCTCCCCTGAACGACCAGCGGGTGCGCGAGGCCCTGCGTCTGGCGATCGACCACGATGCGCTCGTCGAGACCCTCGGCTCCGGCGACACCCTCTACGGCCCCATCCCGCCGCTCGATCCCGGCTACGAAGACCTCTCCGGCTCCCTCGCGTTCGACCCCGACCGGGCCCGCGAGCTCCTCGCCCAGGCCGGCGCGCAGAACCTCACCCTGACGCTCACCATCCCCAACGTCTATCCCGGCACGATCGCCACCTTCCTGGTGTCGTCGTTCGCCGATGTGGGCGTCACGCTGCAGGTCGAGCAGGTCGACTTCAGCGCCTGGTTGCAGGACGTGTACACGAACAAGGACTACGACCTCAGCTTCGTCCGCCACGTCGAGGCCCGCGACTTCGGCAACTGGGCCAACCCGTCGTACTACTTCGGCTACGACAACGCCGAGGTGCAGAGCCTCTACGCCCAGGCGCTCGCCACGACCGACGAGCAGCAGTCCTCCGACTTCCTCGCCGAGGCCGCCCGGATCGTCAGCGACGAGGATGCCGCCGACTGGCTGTTCCTGTCGACCCCGCTGACCGCGGTGGGCACGAACGTCGCAGGCTTCCCGAAGAACTCCCTCAACGTGCGTCTGCCGCTGGCCGGTGTGACGGTCTCGTCGGAGTGACCCGCTACGCGCTGACACGGCTGGGCCTGCTCGTGCTGGGCCTGGCCGTGGCCAGCGTGCTGATCTTCCTCTCGCTGCGGGTCCTCCCGGGCGACGTCGCCCAGCTCATCGCCGGCGCCGAAGCGACGCCCGCGCAGATCGCCGCCGTGCGCGAGCGCCTCGGCCTGGACGTGCCGCTGTGGTCGCAGTACGGCGACTGGATCGGCGGGTTGCTCCGTGGCGATCTCGGCACCTCCCTCGTGACGGGAACCTCGGTCACCGCGGAGCTGGCTGACAAGGCGCGGGTCACCGTTCCGCTCGCGGCCATGTCGCTCACGGTCGCGCTGCTCGTCGGCATCCCGTTCGGTGTGCTGTCGGCTCTGGGACGGCGCCGCGCGAGCGGAACCGCGGTGAGTGTCGTGGCGCAGGCCCTGGCGGCCGTCCCGGTGGTCTGGGCGGGTCTCATGCTGGTCGTGGTGTTCTCGGTGTGGCTGGGATGGTTCCCGCCGCAGGGGTTCCCCCGGGTCGGGTGGGGCGACCCGGCGGCGGCCTTCCGCGCGCTCGTGCTGCCCGCCCTGACCATCGGCGTGGTCGAGGGGGCCATGTTCCTGCGCTTCGTGCGCAGCGCCACGCTCCAGGCGCTCGGCCAGGACTACGTGCGTACGGCCGCGGCGAAAGGCCTCACCCGCACGCGTGCCCTCCTCACCCACGGCCTGCCCAACGTCGGGCTCTCGGTCATCACCGTGCTGGGGCTGCAGATCGCCGGCGTCATCGTGGGAGCGGTGATCATCGAGCAACTGTTCACCCTGCCGGGGATCGGCCGCATGCTCGTCGGCGACGTGGCCTCTCGCGACCTGCCGAAGGTGCAGGGCGAGCTTCTGGCGCTGACCGGTTTCGTCCTCTTCGTGGGCTTCCTGGTCGATCTCGTCCACCGCCTCGTCGACCCCCGCCAGCGGGAGGCCGCATGAGGACCCTGCGACGTCTCTGGGGGCTCGGAACCGGTCGGTTCGGCATCCTCATCGTCTTCCTCGTGATCGTCACGGCGCTGGTGTCGCTCGTGTGGACGCCCTTCGATCCATCGGCCGTCGACGCGCGGGACCGCTGGAGCGATCCGTCGTGGCCGCACGTGCTCGGCACCGACAACAGCGGTCGCGACATCGCGAGCCTGCTGATGGCGGGCGCGCGCACGACGGTGATCGTCGCCGTCGGGGCGGGGGTGGTCGCCTCCGGGCTCGGTATCGCCCTCGCGGCCCTCGGCGCGCTCACCGCGCGGTGGGTTCGAGACAGCGTCGCGGTGCTCGTCGACATCTTGATCGCCTTCCCGGTCCTCATCATCGCGATGATGATCTCGGCGGTGTGGGGCGGATCCCTCGCCGTCGTCATCTGGGCGGTGGGCATCGGCTTCGGGGTGAACGTCGCCCGCGTGACCCGGCCGGAACTCCGACGCGTCCAGCAGAGCGACTACGTGCTCGCCGGACGAGCGAGCGGCCTGACGACGTGGCAGAACCTCACCCGGCACCTCCTGCCCAACGTGGCACCGGTGTTCATCGTGCAGCTGTCGTGGGGAATGGCGGTGGCGGTGCTCGCCGAGGCGGGGCTCTCGTACCTCGGCTTCGGCGCCCCGGTCACCGAGCCCTCATGGGGTGTGCTGCTGAGCGATCTGCAGGCGTACATCGCCGTGCACCCGCTGTCGGTGGTGTGGCCGGGCCTGGCGATCACCCTCACCGTGCTGGGGCTGAACCTGCTGGGCGACGCCCTGCGCGAGGCAGCCGATCCCACCCTCTCCGAGCGCGCGCCCTCTGTTCGTCTGCACGTGCCGGGGGTGGTCGCGTGAGCCTCGAGGTGACAGGCCTGCGCGTCGAGATCGGCGGACGCCCGGTCGTCGACGGGATCTCGTTCGCCGTGCCCGATGGCGCGCGAGTGGGCATCATCGGCGAGTCCGGATCGGGCAAGTCGCTCACCGCCCTGGCGATCCTCGGGCTCCTTCCCGACGGGGCGCGGGCGAGCGGCAGTGTCCGGTGGAACGGGCGCGAGATCCTGGGGCTCGCGGACCGGGAGCTCGCTCGTCTGCGCGGCGACGACATCGGCATGGTGTTCCAGGAGCCCCGCACCGCCCTGAACCCGATCCGCACGGTCGGCCGGCAGATCGGGGAGTCGGTGCGCATCCACGAGCGCGTCTCGCGCCGCGAGGCGCTGCGCCGGGCGGTCGTCGAGGCGGAGCGCGTCGCGCTGCCCGATCCGGAGCGCATCGTCTCGCGGTACCCGCACCAGTTGTCCGGGGGCCAGCGCCAGCGGGTCGCCATCGCCATGGCCCTGGCCTGCCGCCCGCGCCTGCTCATCGCCGACGAGCCGACCACCGCGCTCGACGTGACGATCCAGGCGGGTGTCCTCGCGCTGCTGCGCACCCTGGTCCAGGATGCCGGGATGTCGCTCGTCTTCATCACCCACGACCTCGCCGTGCTGGCGCAGGTCGTCACGCACGCGGTCGTCCTCGAGCAGGGCCGGGTGGTCGAGCAGGGCGCTGTCGGCGAGCTGCTCCGCGCGCCGTCGTCGCCGGTGACGCAGGCCCTGCTCCGCGATGCGACGGCGACGCTGTGGCATCCGGAGCGTTCGCATCCGTCGGTCTCGGATGCCGGGGCGGCGGCTGTCGACGGACGCGCCGTCACGACGGAGAGCGACCGGGCCCCTGACGGTTCCGCGGCGGAAGCGGATGACACCGCGCCACCGCCCGCGCCGGAGGGCCCCGTGGACTCGGAAACGGAGCGGACGTCGTGACCGAGACGATCATCCGGGCACGTGGACTCTCCCGCGAGTACCCGGCCCCCCGCACCCGCGGATTCGGACGTGCGGAGCGCACCCCGGGTCTCGTCGACGTCGACATCTCGGTGCTCGCGGGCTCTGCGGTGGGGATCATCGGTGAGTCGGGCTCGGGCAAATCCACGCTGGTGCGCCTGCTGCTCGGACTCGATGTCGCGACGGCGGGGGCGATCGAGGTCGACGGACACGCAGTAGACGCGCGGGGGTCGGCGCGTTCGCTGCACTGGCTCCGTCGCACGACGGGGGTCGTCTTCCAGGATCCGTACGCCTCCCTCGATCCGCGCATGAGCGTCGGGCGCATCGTGGGAGAGCCCCTGTGGGCGCTGGGCATCGAGGGCGATCGCCGCGCCCGCGTGCGGGAGGTCCTGGAGCAGGTGGGGCTCGAGGCCGACATGGCCGCCCGCTTCCCCCACGAGTTCTCCGGCGGACAGCGACAGCGCATCGCGCTGGCCCGGGCGATCGTGCACCGTCCGCGCATCCTCATCGGCGACGAACCGCTGTCGGCGCTCGACGTGACGGTGCGGGCGCAGATCCTGCGTCTGCTGGCGCGGCTGCGCGTCGAGGAGCAGCTGACCCTCGTGCTGGTGTCGCACGACATCGGCGTCGTCCAGAGCGTCTGCGATCAGGTCGTCGTGATGAAGGACGGTCGCATCGTCGAGCAGGGGCCGACCGAGAAGGTCCTGTTGCAGCCGCAGGCCGCGTACACCCGCCAGCTGCTGGCATCCGTCCCGACCCTGCCTCGCTGACGCGGCGATCGTTCGCACGGGCTCCGCGCGTACCGTCACGCTCCTCCCCACGGCGGGGTGAGGGGAATACGCCCCCAGGTCGAGAGCAAGGGATGCCGCGATGTCGGAGGTGCGCGCTAGCCTCGGGCGCATGATCGCCGGCATCGTTCCCCCCTTCCTGCTCGACCGTCTCGCCCGGACCGACGACCCGCGTCTCGCACGGGCCGCCGCGGCCGCCCGCAAGACACTGGCCGTCGCGCGTCCTCCGCGGCCCACACGCACGCGACTGCGCCTGTCGATCGACGGCGATGCACTCGTGGCCGAGACCGCGCCCGCCCCCGATCGCATCATCTCCGACGCCGGCAACACCGAGAACCTCCCGGGGCGCCGAGTGCGCAGCGAAGACGACGCCGCCAGCGGCGATGCCGCCGTCGACGAGGCCTACGACGGCCTGGGAGCGACCTACGACTTCTTCTGGGACGCCTTCGCGCGCGACGGGATCGACGCCGCCGGTGGCTCGCTCCTGGCCACGGTGCACTTCGGCGACGACTACGACAACGCGTTCTGGAACGGCGAGCGCATGGTCTTCGGCGACGGCGACGGCGAGGTGTTCATCGGGTTCACGCGCTCTCTCAGCGTCATCGCCCACGAGCTCGGCCACGGGGTGACCGAGGCCGCCGGCGGCCTGGAATACCAGGGGCAGTCCGGCGCTCTGAACGAGTCTCTATCCGACGTCTTCGGAGCCCTCGCCGAGCAGCATCACCTCGGCCAGCGGGCCGACGAGGCGAGCTGGCTCATCGGGGCGGGTATCTTCGCACCCGACGTCCAGGGCGAAGCCCTGCGATCGATGAAGGCACCCGGCACGGCGTACGACGACGACGTGCTCGGCAAAGACCCGCAGCCCGGTCACATGCGCGACTACGTCGAGACCGACGACGACAACGGCGGCGTGCACATCAATTCGGGCATTCCGAACCGGGCGTTCTACCTCGCCGCCACCGCACTGGGCGGAAACGCCTGGGAGCGGGCCGGACTCATCTGGTACCGCACACTGACCGCGGGCACCCTCTCCCCCACCGCCGACTTCACCGCCTTCGCCGCAGCCACCCTCGCGGCGGCCGTTGCGGAGTACGGTGAGGAGTCGGAGGAGGTCGCCGCCGTCCGCGCCGCGTGGGCCGGGGTCGGCGTCGTGGAGGATGCCGCAGCCTGACACCGACAGCGACGAGCGTCTCGCGATCGTCGTCGTGCGCTCGGGCGGTATCGCCGGGCTCTCGAAGCAGTGGCGGGCCGAGCCGGATGCCGACCATGCGGCGCGCTGGAGAGAGCTCGTCGAGAGTTGTCCCTGGGACGCCCCGCCGCCGCCCACCTCCGGGGCGGACCGCTATCAGTGGCGCATCGAGGTGCATCACGGCGGCGCACCCGTGCACCAAGCACGATTGGGCGACGGACAGGTCGAGGGTGTGTGGCGCACGCTCGTCGACGAAGTGCGTGAGGCGGCACAGCCGCGGCCGCGCGGTCGCTGAACAACTGCCGCTTTCAGCACCACGGCGCCCGGCGGCCGCCGGCCGGCCCCCGGCGTCCGACGTGCGCCTGCCCGACGTCGTCGGGGTCACCCGCGCTCCGTCTCGAAGAAGCTGAGCTGTGGAGCGGGTGTCGCCGTCCGCAACAGGGGTCGCCCGCGTGCGGAGGGGGCGTGGCCGGTCCGGACGGACCGCGCCGCCCACCCTCCACGACGCCCGACCTTCAGCCGAAGAGCTTCCGCCGCTTCTTCTTCGACGGGATGCTCTTCTGCAGGTAGACCACGCCGAGCCACCGGCCGAATTTGAAGCCGACGCGGCCCATCCGGCCGACCTCTGTGAAGCCGAGCTTCTCGTGGAGCGCGATCGAGGCGTCGGCGCCCTTGTCGCTGATCGCGGCGACCATCTCGCGGATTCCGAGATCCTGGCAGGCGGCGATGAGCGCCTCGAGCAGAGCACGCCCGAGACCCTTGCCCGCCGCGGCCTGCCCCAGATAGATCGAGTTCTCGACCGTGTACCTGTATGCGGACTTCGACTGCCACGGTTGCACGAGCGCGTAACCGAGGATCTGCCCGCTGGGCGACTCGGCCACGAGGAAGGGCAGCTTCAGCTTCTGCAGCGTCGCGAACTTGTCGCGCCATTTGACGATCGTCCACGCCTTTTCGTCGAAGGTCACGACCGAGTTGCGCACGTAGTAGTTGTAGATCTCCCGGATGTCGGGAATGTCGGCCTCGGTCGCCGGGCGGATCTCGAACGAGAACGGGCGCTCCGGCTCGGGGGCACGTCGCAGATGGGCGGGTGGTCGCCGACGGCTCTTCTCGTACTCCTCTTCCAGCACGTCGCAACTCTACGGGCGGCAGCGTTTCCCCCGTGTGTCGTCGCGCCGCGACGTCGAATCGGATGCGAGACCGTCAGGCCGGGAGGCGCCAGTCCACGGCGTCCGCTCCCTGCTCCGCCAGCAGAGCGTTCACGCGCGAGAACGGCTTCGATCCGAAGAAACCCCGGCTGGCCGACAGCGGGGAGGGGTGCGGCGACGAGACGACGGCGGTGTCCCCCAGAAGGGGAGCCAGGTTGATGGCGTCCCGTCCCCAGAGCACCGCGACCAGCGGCGCATCCCGCTCGACGAGGCACCGGATGGCATGCTCGGTGACGCGTTCCCATCCCCATCCGCGATGGGATGCCGGAGACCCCGGCGCCACCGTCAGGACCCTGTTCAGCAGCATGACGCCCTGCGCCGCCCACGCCGAGAGATCTCCGTGCGCAGCGGGCGCGATGCCGAGATCGTCGGAGAGCTCGCGATAGATGTTCGCGAGGCTCCGCGGCAGGGGCCGCACGTGCGGATCGACCGCGAACGACAACCCGATCGGGTGACCCGGCGTCGGGTAGGGGTCTTGACCCACGATGAGCACTCGGACGGCGTCCAGCGGCGTGCGGAACGCGCGGAGCACGAGCTCACCGGCCGGCAGATAGGGCTTGCCCTCCTGCCGCAGACGCTCACCGAGTGCGGCGATGTCGTCGGCGACCGGTGCGAGGGGCTCCACCCAGGTGGAGTCGATCAGGCCGGCGTCGGCGAGTTCGGCGAGCGACTTCGCCGTCACGCCGCGTCTTCCTCGTGCACCGACCCGAGGTGCGACCAGGGGAACTCGATCCAGAGGGTCGTGTCCTTCCAGGAGTAGTCGGGCGTCACGACCGTCGTCGGCTTGGTGTAGATCACGGCGGACCGCGCTTCGGCGCCGTGCCGGTCGAGCAGTTTGACGGCGAGGTCGAGCGTGCGCCCACTGTCGGCGACGTCGTCGACGAGCAGCACGCGGCGTCCCTCGAGGTATGACAGGTCCAGAGCCGGGGGCAGCACCTCGGGCGCATCGAGCACGGTGCCCACACCCGTGTAGAACTCGACGTTCAGCGCGCCGCAGTTCTTCACGCCGAGGCCGTAGGCGATCGCCCCACCCGGCAGCAGCCCGCCCCGCGCGATGGCGACGACCACCTCGGGATGGAACCCGTCAGCGACGATCGCGCGCGAGATGTCGCGCGTCGCGGTCCCGAAATCGTCCCAGCTCAACCGTTCGCGCTCGTCCGTCACACCGGATCCTCTCGTCGACTGCTCTCACCCTAGGGCGTGGGCGGGACGACACCGCGCGTGGTCAGCGGCCCGCGCGCCAGCAGGTGTTGCGCCGACTGCGCCACGGGTCGCATCGTCACGAGGTCGAGGTTGACGTGCCCGGGGGCGTCGAGGGCGTAGGCGATGACATCGGCGACGTCGGCGGCCACGAGGGGCGCCTCGACACCCTCGTAGAGCTTGTCGGCCGCGTCGTGGTCACCACCGAGGCGGTTGAGGGTGAACTCCTCTGTGCGCACCATTCCGGGAGCGATCTCGATCACGCGCAACGGCTCGCCGTTCAGCTCCTGCCGAAGAGCATGCACCAGCATCGCCTCTCCGGCCTTCGCCGCGTTGTACCCGCCGCCGCCCGGGTAGGCCGTCTGCGCGGCGGTCGAGGTGACGAAGAGCAGGTCGGCATGCCCCGAGGCGTCGGCGGCGCGCCGGATCGCCGGAAGAAGGGATGCCACCAGGCGCTGTGCCGAGAGCACATTGGCCTCGAACATCCAGCGCCAGTCCTCCGGATCACCGGCCTCGATGCGATCGCTGCCGCGGGCACCCCCGGCCACGTGCACGAGCGCGTCGACTCCGCCGGTCTCGTCGAGCCACGCGGCCAACGCGGCGACGGCATCGCCGTCGGTCAGGTCGGCGGCATGGGCCACCACGCCCGTCTCGGCCTCGAGTGCGGCGAGCCGGTCGGCCCGGCGCGCGACGCCCACGACGTCCCATCCGCGGGCGCGCAACGCCCGCGCGGCCGCCTCTCCGATACCCGAACTGGCCCCGGTCACCACTGCGCGTCTCGTCATGGCATCCACGCTACTGCGCCCCTCCGACACCGGATGCCGCCCTCCGCGGGCCGGTCCGGGCGCCCGCAGCGGACCGCGGTGCGAAAGCGTGCGAGGGCCTGGCCCGCGGGACAGCGCTCGGCCACCAGGGCGGATCACCCGCCGCGACACGGGAGTCTCCTTCCCGCCCGGACAACGGTGTTACGGCCCGTGTCCGGGGTGCTTGTCGGTGTGGGAGGGGGTGTCTACGCTCGCAGCAGGCCACGGCGTCCGCCTCGGCCCACCCGACCGGAGGAGCAGCCATGTCGGCACCCGAGAACTGGCGTTTCGAGACCAAGCAGATCCACACGGGCGCACAGCCCGACCCGGTGACCAAGGCTCGTGCCACCCCGATCTACCAGACCACCTCGTACGTGTTCGACAACGCCGATCACGCGGCGAACCTCTTCGCGCTGGCGGAGTTCGGCAACATCTACACGCGCATCCAGAACCCCACGCAAGACGTCGTCGAGCAGCGCGTCGCGGGCCTCGAGGGCGGCACGGGCGCCCTCCTCGTCGCCAGCGGACAGGCGGCCGAGACCTTCGCCGTGCTCAACATCGCCCAGGCCGGCGACCACATCGTGTCGTCGAGCTCGATCTACGGCGGCACGTACAACCTCTTCAAGTACACCCTCGCCAAACTGGGCATCGAGACGACTTTCGTCGAGAACCAGGACGACCCGGCCGAGTGGCGCGCCGCGGTGCGCCCGAACACGAAGCTTTTCTTCGCCGAGACCATCGGAAATCCCAAGATCAACGTCCTCGACATCCGCTCCGTCGCCGACGTCGCGCACGAGGCGGGCGTGCCGCTGATCGTCGACAACACGATCGCGACGCCGTACCTGATCCGCCCGTTCGAGCACGGCGCCGACATCATCGTGCACTCGGCGACCAAGTTCCTCGGCGGTCACGGCACCACGATCGGCGGCGTCATCGTCGACGGCGGCACCTTCGCGTGGTCCGAGCACTCCGACCGCTTCCCGGGCCTCACCACCCCCGACCCCTCCTACCACGGGGCGGTGTACACCCAGGCTGTCGGCGACGGCCTCGCCTACATCATCAAGGCCCGCGTGCAGCTCTTGCGCGACCTCGGCGCCTCGATCGCCCCGCAGAGCGCGTGGCAGCTCATCCAGGGCATCGAGACCCTGTCGCTGCGAATCGAGAGGCACGTGCAGAACGCGCAGGAGATCGCGGAGTGGCTCGAGTCGCACCCCGATGTCGCAACCGTGAACTACTCGGGCCTTCCCACGTCGCCCTGGTACGCCGCCGCCAACAATTACGCCCCCAAGGGCGTCGGCGCGGTGCTGTCGTTCGAGCTCAAGGGCGGGGTCCAGGCGGGCCGCGAGTTCGTCAACTCGCTCAGCCTGTTCAGCCACCTCGCCAACATCGGCGACGTCCGCTCGCTCGTCATCCACCCGGCGTCCACGACCCACTCCCAGCTCACGCCCGAGCAGCAGCTCACCGCCGGCGTGACCCCGGGTCTGGTGCGCTTGTCGGTGGGCCTCGAGAACATCGACGACCTCAAGGCCGACCTCGATCAGGCCCTCGCCGCGGCGCGTCGCCTGTCCGAGGCGTCCCGCGTCTGACTGTCGCGTCACCGAACGCCCCGATCCGGCCACCCGGTTCGGGGCGTTCGTCGTCGCTGCGGGTGGGAGCGCGGGCCCGCGACAGCGCCGCGCCGCCGCGCCCCGCGCGCCGCAACGGGATGACATCCCGCGACGGGAGGACCCGCCGCGCGAGAAAGACCCTCCGCGCGCCGCATCCCCTCCGCCGCGCCGAACGCGGCGCCCCGCGTCAGATCTTCTGCCGCGGCCGCACGCTTCCCAGACCCCCGTCGACGCCGATGATCTGGCCGGTCATCCACGCGTTCTCCGGCGACAGCAGGAACTCCACGGCCCGCGCGACGTCGTCGGGTTCGCCGAGCCTGCCGAGCGGATGCATCGCCTCCGAGACCTTCCGCGACATGTCGGTCGAGGTGAGCTTCTGCGTCAGACGCGTCTGCACCAGGCCCGGGGCCACCGCATTCACCCGGAGCCCGTGGGCGGCATAGCTCGCGGCCGCGGACAGCGTCAGGCCGATCACCCCGGCCTTGGCCGCGGCGATGCCGTCGTGGTTGGGCAGGCCCGCCAGGGCCGCGGCCGACGAGACCAGCACCACGGATCCGCCGTCGCGCATGTGCGCCCCCGCCGCGCGCACGGCGGCGAACGAGGTCGTCAACGACGCGGCGATCAAGCCGTCGTACTGCTCGCGCGACGTGAGGTGGGCGGGTTTGAGCAGCATCGAGCCCGCGAACACCGCGATGCCATCGAGATCACCCGCCTCACCGACAACCCGATCGACGGCGTCGAAGTCGGTGGCATCCAGGGTGTAGTCCGGCTCGATGACCGATGAGTCTCGAGCGGTCGTGAGGACGCGGTGGCCCGCGTCGCGCAGTCGTGTCGCCGTCGCCCCGCCGATGTCGCTCGAGGCCGCGATGAGAAGGAAGTTCGCCATGCCGCGAGTCTGGCCACACCCGATGACCGCGATCGGGGGCTGGACAAGCGCTCACCCTATGGTCAGCGCGGCGCGGAGGCGTTCGTTCTCGCTCCGCCAGTCGACGTCTTCTTCCCACAGTTCGGCCAGCTCTCCGGCATCCGATGCCGCGATCGCCAGCGCTTCGCGCGCAAGGGCGACGACCTCTGCCGTCGGCGCGGGCACCCGGGCGACGTAGGCCTCGACGTGCTCCGAGAACGCCGGGGTGTCGATGCGCCCGAGCCCGCGAGCCACCACTTCCGCGGCGGCGACGGCCACGGTGGCGTCGTCGGCGTCGAGACTCGCCGGCTCCGAATCGGCGGCGACGCGCAGCGCCGCGCTGACGACGCTCCAATCGACGTGGTCCTCGAGCTCGTACGCCCAGTCTGCGGCGGTGTCGTTCCCGAACGGTTCTGCACTCCATGCACCCATGCGCGAAATGGTACGGCGGGCCTCCGACATCGCCGTAACAGAACGAACCTCCCCGCCCCGCCCGGAGAGAATGGATGCCATGGACTGGCAGATCTCCGAAGACACGGTGCCCTCGGCCCCGGTGACGGAGGCCGACGCCCGTTCACTGCTCGGCCGTCCCCCGGCCACCGGCGCGTGGCGCGACGGCGACCCCGCGGGTGACCGTCGCTTCGCGTCGTTCGGTTCGTTCCGCACGGAGAACGGCGAGTCCCTGCCGCACGTGCGCCTCGCCTACGAGACCTGGGGAGAGCTCTCCCCCGCACGCGATAACGCGGTGCTCATCCTCCACGCCCTGACCGGTGACAGCCACGTGCGCGGCGCCGCCGGCCCCGGGCATCCCACCGCCGGGTGGTGGAGCGACCTCGTCGGCCCCGGCGCCGCGATCGACACCGATCGTTTCTTCGTCGTCGCCCCCAACATGCTGGGCGGATGCCAGGGGTCGACGGGCCCGGCCAGCATCGCGCCCGACGGATACGAGTGGGCGTCGCGATTCCCCTACCTGACCATCCGCGACCAGGTGAGCGCGCAGGCGTCGCTCGCCGACGAGCTCGGCGTCGAGCGGTGGTTCGCGGTCGTCGGCGGGTCGATGGGCGGGATGCACGCGCTCGAATGGGCGGTCGGTCACCCCGACCGGGTCGCGCGCGCGGCCATCCTGTCGGCCCCGCCGGTCACCACGGCCGACCAGATCGCCCTCAACTCGGTGCAACTCGACACCATCCGGGTGGACCCGCGCTTCGCGGGCGGCGAGTACTACGACGCCGGCGACGGCGACGGACCGCACCGCGGGTTGGCTCTCGCCCGCCGCATGGCGCTGCTGAACTACCGCAGCCCGACCGAACTGAACCAGCGTTTCCAGCGCTCGTGGCAGTCGGGGGTGAGCCCCTTGGGCCGAGGCGGACGCTTCGCCGTGGAATCGTACCTCGACTTCCACGGCAACAAGTTCACCCGTCGCTTCGACGCCAACAGCTACCTCACCCTGGTCGAGGCCATGAATTCGCACGACGTCGGGCGCGACCGCGAGGGCGTCGAAGACGCGCTGGCGCGCGTCACCGCCACGACCCTCGTGCTCGGGATCGACAGCGACCGTCTCTTCCCCATCGACGGCCAGCATCGGATCGCGCGCGGCATCCCGCGAACCCTCGACGGGAACGACGCCGTCGTGCTCTCCAGCGATTTCGGACACGACGGCTTCCTCATCGAGACCGCGGCCGTCGCCACGCACCTGCGTCGCCTCCTCGCCACCTGACGATCCCGGACGCCGGGCCTCGGCATCCAGAGCCCGCGGGATGCGGCGCGCCGCTCAGCGCTGCGTCGGAATCGAACCGGTGATCGCCGTCTGCGCCGCCTCGACGGCCGGCATCCGGTGTTCGGGGTGACGGCCGCTGCGGTCCTCGATGCGATACGACACGACGGCGACGACGAGCCCGCCCAGGGCGAGCACGGCGCCCACCCAGGCGGGGGCGACGAGACCGAGTCCCGCGGCGATCGCGAGGCCGCCCAGGAACGCCCCGAGACTGTTGCCGATGTTCAGCGCCGAGTGATTCAGGGCGGCGGCGATGGACTGGTTGTCTTCGGCGACGTCCATCAGGCGGGTCTGGATCGCCGGGCTCAACGCCGCGCCGCAGAACGCGACGAGGAACGCGAACAGGACGAGGCTGACGATCCACCCGGCGGTCAGGGCGAGGCCGACGGATGCCGCGGCCAGGGCGACGAGCCCGACCCGGAGCCAGAAGCGCAGGTCCTTGTCGGCCAACGTGCCCCCCACGACGTTGCCGATGGTCATGCCGATCCCCACCAGCACGAGGACGAGGGAGACACTCCACTCCGGCTGCCCGGCGACGTCGGTGATCATGGGCGCGATGTAGCTGTACATCGCGAAGAACCCGCCGAAACCCACCGCGCCGATCCCCAACGCGAACCACACCTGCCCGATGCGGAACACCCTCAGCTCATCGCGCAGGCGACGACCCGGCGAGCCGGGGTGCGTCGGCACGAACAGAGCGATGCAGACGGTCGCCAGCAGGAAGATAGCGGTGACGACCGCGAACGCCGCGCGCCAGCCGACCTGCTGGCCGAGCAGGGTGCCCAGCGGCACGCCGACGACGTTGGCGATCGTGAGACCGGTGAGCACGAAGGCGACGCCCTTGGCGCGGTTTCCGGGACCGAGGGCGTCCGCGGCCACGAGGGCGCCGATGCCGAAATAGGCGCCGTGCGGGAGTCCGGCGAGGAAGCGGGATGCCGCGACGAGCTCGAACGTGGGGGCGATGACCGTCAGCAGGGTGAAGAAGGCCAGCGCGGCGGCCAGCACGATCATCACGCGGTGTCGCGGGAAGCGCGCGACGGATCCGGCGATCGTGGGGGCGCCGACGACGACGCCGAGGGCATAGAGCGAGATCAGCCAGCCCGCCTGGGCGATGGCGTCGTCGGGCGAGGCCGCCCACGTGCCGGGGACGAGTTCGCGAGCGATGTTGGGCAGCAGGCCCATCACCACGAACTCGGTCATGCCGATGCCGAAACTGCCGATGGCGAGAGAAAGGAGCGCCCGCATCGCCGCACCTCTCGAGGTCGTCGAAGAGGTCACCCGTCGAGTGTAGGGGGCGCGCGGCGGTCTGGTCGAATCGTTTCGAGAGTGTTCTTCGCGTACTGCGGCATCGCCGGCCCCTCCCGCATAGGACGCCCGAAGGGCGGGCTCTCCCCCACCGCGCGGACACGCCGGATCTCACCTCGCCGAGCGATCGCCGACGCACGACATCCCGCCGGACGACGCCGTCCAGCGCTCGGCCGATGCAGGAGAAAGCCTCAGTCGGCCCGGCGCTCCAACGCCTCCTCGAGGCGCTCGACCTTGCCGTCGATCTCGCCCGTACGACCCGGTCGGATATCGGCCTTCAGCACCAGCGACACGCGCGATCCGTAGGGCAGCACGGCATCCGTCGCGGCTTTCACGACGGCGAACACCTCGTCCCACTCCCCCTCGATCTCGGTGAACATCGAGCTGGTGCGGTGCGGCAGACCCGACGCGCGCACGACCGCGACCGCCGCGGCGACGGCGTCGTGCACCGACCCATCGGGGTTCTCCGCCGAGGCGGAACCGTTGCCGGAGGGAGCGACCGAGAAAGCGATGAGCATGCCCCCAGGCTACGGTGCCCGCGGGAGCCCAGCGAGACCGAGGCCGGGCGGAGAACACCGACCGACCGCGGCGGTCACCGTCCCGCGGGCACCCGCGGCGGCACGGGCTTGCGACCGGTGACGATCTCCCGCAGGCCCGCGGGCGGGCGCACGCGTCCGACGGGCGCCTTCACGACACGCACCACGGCCCATACCAGCAGCACCAGCGCGAGGAGGTTGCGCACCTCGAGCACGACCACCGGGAACGGGTTGGGGTGCGTCGCCATCAGGCCGTCGTACAGCAGCGGGTACATCCACTGCGTCAGACCGGCGATCACCAGCGTCATCCCGGCGAAGGCGTACCACCGGCGTCGGTCGAGCATCAGACCGAGCGCGACGGGCGCGAACAGCCACACGTAGTACTGGGGGGATCCCACCTTGTTCAGGGCGATGAAGGCGGTGACCAGCGCGAGCGACAGGGGTGGGAAGAGACTCAGGAAGGTCGCGCCGTGGCGCAGTTTCCACACCCCGACCGCCGCTACGCCCGCCATCACGAGCAGCATGATGGGCGTCATCGCCGCGATGAGGGGCTCGGCGCCCGGACCGGTCACCTGGAAGGTGAGCACGTCGCCGTCGTAGTACACCTCGCTGCCGGGAACGTAGAAGGCGGCGAGGAACATGTAGAGGCCGCCCACAGGCGCCTCCATCTGAATGCCGCGCGAGGTCTGATCGCCCACGAATCCGAAGACGAAGGGGGCACCGCCCAGGGCCACGACGGGGATGATCGTCGCGAGCGACACGGCCACCGCCCCCCAGACGAGTGCGAGGCGGCGACGGATGGCGACGAGACCCGCCGCGAGGATCGCCGCCGGCCACACCTTCATCCACACGGCGATCGACAGCAGCACGGATGCCAGGAACGGTCGACGCAGCATCCAGATACCGCCGAGGAGGGCCAGGGGCACGGTGATGCCGTCGATGCGGTAGAGGCCGACCGGCCCGATCAGCAGGATCGCCGCGAGCCAGAACCACGCCGCGATCACGCGTCCGCGCGAACGCGCGTCGCCCAGGAGCACCAGGAAGGCGACGAGGTTGAACAACGACACCGTCAGCGCCCACGCCGGGGTGTAGCTGATCGCCCACGCGAACACCCACGCGAACGTCATCGGCAGGAAGGCGAGCTGCGGGTAGATCCACTTCTCGGTGATTCCGGGCCACTGCCAGGTGTCGCTGCGCGTGCAGGACGCCACGTCGACCCCACCGAAAAGGGCGCACCGCGACCACGGCTCGTACACCAGGTACACGTCGCCCATGGGCTCGTTGGGCTGTTGATAGCCCAGCACCGCCACCACGACGTGCACGGCGACGAACGCGATCAACAGGGGAACGACACGCCTCAGCACCGGGTAATCCTAAACGGGGCCGTCTGAGTGCCCCCGCCGACGGCCGGGCGTTCGCGCGTCACGACGGGCGAGGAGCGCGCGAACGTTATGCGATCGAGTCCCCGAGCAGGGCGGCGACGACGCCGGGCAGCGCATCGGCGACGTCGAGTGCGGCGATCGGACCGCCCCCGTCCCCGTGGGCCAGGGACGCCACCATACCGGCGCGACCGTGCAGCCACGCCGCCGTCGCCGCGCACGCCGCGAGCTGCTCCACGTCGGTGCGTCCGTCGGCGACGGACCCGGCCGTGACCGCCCCGAGGACTCCGCCCAGCACGTCGCCGGTGCCCGCGGTGGCGAGCCACGGCGTCCCCGTCGACACCCGACGACTCCATCCCCCCGCCGCAGCCACGATGGTCGCCGCCCCTTTCAGGAGCACGACACCGCCGAACGCGTCCGCTGTCTCAAGCGCCGCCCGCTCGCGTGCGTCGTCGTCCGTCGTCGAAAGGTCGCTCAAACCGAGAGCGCGCCGCAGGCGCGTCAGTTCACGCGCGTGCGGAGTGACGATGACCGACGCCGTGGCCCCCGGCACGAGGTCCAGCGCCCCGGCGTCGACGACGACCGGCACGTCGCCACCCAGGATGCCGCGAAGCGCCGCCGTCTCGGTGGCAGCGCGCTCGGTGGCATCCGTTCCCGATCCGATCACCCACGCCTGCACACGACCGTCGGCGGTGACCGTCTCGGGGCGACGCTGCAGCACGAGGTCCTGCGCGCGCGCAGGACCGAGGTAGCGGACCATCCCCGTGCCGGTCCGCCACGCCGCTTCGACACCGAGCACCGCGGCGCCCGGATACCGGGTGGACCCCGTTCGCATCCCCACGACGCCGCGGGAATACTTGTCGTCGTCCGCGGTTGGCCTCCGCAGTGCGCGGGCGGCATCCGGCCCGCTCCATTCCTTCGCCGTCATGGCGTCACCCTAGAACGCGAAAGGCCCCCGTGAGCGCCCTCTTCACACCCCTGTCCATCCGCGGTATCGAGTTGCGCAATCGACTGTGGGTGTCGCCGATGTGTCAGTACAGCGCGGTCGACGGCGTCCCGAACGACTGGCATCACGTGCACCTCGCGCAGTTCGCCGCGGGCGGCGCCGGACTGGTGATCGCCGAGGCGAGCGCGATCTCACCCGAAGGGCGCATCTCGCCCGACGACGCGGGCATGTGGAACGACGCCCAAGCCGAGGCGTGGGCGCCGATCGTGGCGGCGGTGCGCTCCCGCGGCGCCGTCGCGGGCGTGCAGCTGAGTCATGCCGGCCGGAAGGCCTCGACGACCTCGCCGCTCTCCGGGGAGCGCGGATCCGTCGCCCGGGGCGCGGGCGGATGGACCACCGTCGGCCCGTCCGCGATCGCCTACGGCTCGTACGCCGAGCCGGTGGCCCTGGACGAGGCCGCGATCGACGACGTGGTGGACGACTTCGCGCATGCCGCGCGCCGCGCCGTCCGCGCCGGGTTCGAGGTGGTCGAGGTGCACGCCGCCCACGGCTACCTGCTGCACCAGTTCCTCTCTCCGCTGACGAACCACCGCACCGACGCGTACGGGGGATCGTTCGAGAACCGGGTCCGTCTGCTCGTGCGGGTGACCGAGGCCGTTCGCTCAGCCGCTCCCGACGCCGCCCTGTTCGTACGCTTCTCCGCGACCGACGCCGCGGAGGGCGGATGGGACGTCGCCGACACCGTCGCCGCGGCCCGGCTCGTGGCCGCCGCGGGCGCCGACCTCATCGATGTCTCCAGCGGCGGGCTCGTGCCCCATCAGAAGATCGTCCCGGGGCCCGGCTACCAGGTCGACTACGCCGAGACGGTCCGCCGCGAGACCGGACTGCTCGTGAGCGCCGTGGGCATGATCGACGACCCGACGTTCGGAGAGCAGATCGTCGCCGACGGCCGCGCCGACGCCGTCATGTCGGCGCGCGAATGGCTGCGCGACCCTCACTACGCCCTCCGCGCGGCGGCCGTCCTGGGTGCGGACTCGCCCGCCCCGGCGCAGTACCTGCGGGCGTACTGAGGTCTCCTCCCGCCGCGCGGGCGGCGCGGTTGAGGTTCCTCCGGCACCCCGAGACGCAGGACACCGGATGCCACGAGGCCGGGACCGCGTGGCATCCGGTTCGTGCGTGTCACACGAAACGGCGACGCTCGGTGGCGTCCTGCACTTCGCCGACGAGTTCTTCGATGACGTCCTCGAGGAACAGCACCGCCTTGACGTCTCCGCGCTCGTCGCGCACCTGCGCGAGGTGGCGGCCGGAACGGCGCATGAGGGCGAGCGCGTCTTCGAGATCCGTGGTCTCCAGCACCGACACCATGTGGTGGATGCGCTTTCCCGGAATGGGGCGGAGCATGTCGGCATCCGACCCCTCCGCCGCACGCAACACGTCTTTCAGGTGCACGTAGCCCGTCGGGTTGCCCGTCTCATCGACGATGACATAGCGCGAATACCCGTGCTGCGCGACGGCGCGCTCGATCTCGGCCGGCGTCGTCGTCTCGGGCAGCGTGACCAGCGCGCCCATCGGCACCGCGATGTCGGCGGCCTTCTTCTCGGTGAACTCGACCACCGCGCGGACCGTGCCGGCGGAATCGTCGAGCACGCCCTCGCGACGCGACTGCGTCACGATCGTGGCGACCTCGTCGAGCGTGTAGGTCGAGGCGGCCTCGTCTTTCGGCTCGACCCGGAACAGGCGCAGCACATGGTTCGCCGTCCAGTTCAGAGCGACGATGATCGGGTAGAACGCCTTCGACACCGCCACCAGGGGCGGGGCCAGCATGAGCACCGCACGGTCGGGCAGCGAGAACGCGAGGTTCTTGGGCACCATCTCGCCGAACACGACGTGCAGGTACGACACGATCAGCAGCGCGACGATGAAGGATGCGATGTCGACCGCCGCCTCGGGGAGCCCGGTGAGCCCGAGGGGACCGGCCAGCAGGTGGTGGATCGCCGGCTCCGACACGTTCAGGATCAGCAACGAGCAGATCGTGATGCCGAGCTGACACGTCGCCAGCATGAGCGTGGCGTGTTCCATGGCGTACAGCGCGGTCTTGGCCGCGCGCGACCCGCGGTCGGCGTGCGGCTCGATCTGCGAGCGGCGCGCCGAGATGACGGCGAACTCCGCTCCGACGAAGAAGGCGTTGGCGATGAGGAGCACCACCAGCCAGGCGATTCCGGCCCAGTCGCTCATCACTGATCACCGCCCTTCGCCGCGCGGACGAGGTCGTCGACGTTCTGCTCCTGCGGGGTGGGGGTGTACTGCACCCGATCGACCCGGCGGCCGTCCATGCGCTGGACGGCGAGGATGCCGTCGTCGAGCTCGACGGTGTCGCCGACGACGGGGATGCGCTCGAGTGCGGCCATGATGAATCCGCCGACGGTGTCATAGACCTCGCCCTCGGGCACCCGGACTCCGGCGCGGTCGAGCACCTCGTCGGGTCGCAGGTCGCCGGGGAAGGTGAGGGATGCCGCCGAGCGCACCACGCCGGCGCGCGAGCGGTCGTGTTCGTCGAGCACCTCGCCGACGATCTCCTCGACGAGGTCTTCGAGGGTGACGACACCGGCGGTACCGCCGTATTCGTCGACGACGATCGCCATCTGGTAGCCCCGCGAGCGCAGTTCCGAGACGAGGGTGTCGAGGTGGACGGTTTCGGGCACGCGCAGGGGCTCGGTCGACAGCGCCGCCACCGGCACCTCACCGCGCTTCTCGCGGGGTACGCCGATGGCCGCCTTGAGGTGGACCACGCCGACGATGTCGTCCATCGACTCGTCGTAGACGGGGAAGCGGCTGTGGCCGGTGCGTCGCGCGAGCTGCACGACATCGTCGGCGGGATCGCCCGCGGCGAGCGCGTGCACGCTCGGGCGGGGGGTCATGACGTCGGCCGCGCTGAGGCGCGAGAAGGTCAGGCTGCGATCCAGGAGCGACGCGGTGTCCTTCTCGAGCATCCCGGCGTTCGCGGAGCGACGGACGAGGCTCGACAGCTCCTCGGCCGATCGTGCACCCGACAGCTCTTCCTTGGGTTCGACGCCCATGGCGCGCAGCACACCGTTCGCGCTGCCGTTGAGCACGACGATCGCGGGCTTGAACACCGCGGTGAAGGCCACCTGGAACGGGATGACGAGCTTCGCGGTCTGCCGCGGGATGGCGAGCGCGAAATTCTTCGGGACCAGCTCGCCCAGGATCATCGAGAGCACCGTGGCGACGGCGACGCCGATGACCGCGGCGAGCGAGACGATCAGCGCCTCGGGCAGTCCCCACGCCTGGAAGACGGGACGCAGCAGGCTCGAGATCGCCGGTTCCATGGTGTACCCGGTCAGGAGCGTGGTCAGCGTGATGCCCAGCTGTGCGCTCGACAAGTGGGTCGAAGTGATGCGCAACGCGTCGATGGTGAGGGAGAGCCGCGACTCGCCCGCGTCGCGGCGCGCCTCGAGGTCGGCACGGTCGAGGTTGACGAGGGCGAACTCGCTCGCGACGAAGAGTCCGGTGCCCACCGTGAGCAGAAGCCCCACGCCCAGCATGACGAATTCCATCAGTCGTCACCTCCGCTCGATCGCTCGGCGGAAGCAGGGTCTCGGGGCTCGGGTCTACAACTGGGAGGGTCGTCCATCGTGCCGATGATTCTATGGCAGGCAGGAGGGAGCGGCACCCGTATCCCCGGCGCGGGACGACCTGTGGAGGATGGGGGGATGGATGCGATATCTGCGGCGCAGGCGCGGGCCATGGCGGCCGAATCGACCGTGGTCCGTCGCTTCGTCCACCGCTACGGGCCGGTCGCGTGGGCGCACGCCGCGACGTCGGAGGTCGCGGGCTCGCGCACATGGCACTACTGGTGGCACGCGCACCTGCTCCACGTTCTGCGCGACGCGGACGAGCACCGGCCCGATCCCCGCCGCAGGCGGCTCCTGCGCGCTCTCCATCGCGGCATCGCTCTGCGCACGCTCGGCCGCTGGACCACCCCGTTCTACGACGACGTCGCCTGGATGACCCTCGCGTTGCAGAGGTACGACCTCCACGACCGACGCATCGACCGTCTCGTCCGGCGGCTCGACGAGGCCGTCGACCCCGTGGTCGGGGCGCTGCCCTGGGCGGTCGGCAGTGCGCTCTACAACGCCCCCGCCAATGGGCCCGCGGCGATCGCGCTGGCGTGGTCCGCGCGCCGGGGATCAGCGGTCGACCTCGACGCGTGGGTCGCAGCCACCCTCGACGACCCGACCACGGGGTTGGTGCGCGACGGCGTCGAGCGGGGCGCGGTGCGCCCCGAACTGTGGACCTACAACCAGGGTGTGGCGATCGGTTCCGCTCTCGCGCTGGCCGAGGGCGCCCCCGATGCCGACGCCCGGGAGGCGCACGAGGCGCGAGCGGCATCGCTGGTCCACGCCGTCGCGCGCTGGTGCGCGGCCGATGGAGGACTCTTCCCGTCGGCGGGCGGCGGTGACGGGGGGCTGTTCGCCGGCATTCTGGCGCGCTATCTCGCGGAGGCCGCGGTGTGGTTCGCCGACGACGGGGCCGACGACGAGCACCGCGCCGTGTCCCGCACCGCGCGCGATCTCGTGCACCGCAACGCCGAAGCCCTGTGGGACGGACGACGTGCGGGACTGTTCCCCGCGGACCCCCGACGCGCAGCTCGCGCGGCAGGGGAAGACCTCGACCTCTCGGTGCAACTGGGCGCGTGTATCACCCTCGAGGCCGACGTCGCCACGGCGGGACTGGTCACCAGCTGACGGGGAGCGCCTTCCCCTCTTCGTACCCGGCCGCGGACTGCAGTCCCACCCGGGCGCGCTCGTGGAACTGGGCGACGGTGGACGCTCCCGCGTAGGTGAACGAGGAGCGAACCCCCGAGGTGATCATGTCGAGGAGGTCTTCGAGGCCCGGTCGCTGCGGGTCGAGGTAGATGCGCGACGAGGAGATCCCCTCGGCGAACAGTTCCTTGCGCGCGCGCTCGAACGGATCGAGGCGCCCGAATCGGCCCTGCACCGCCTTGGTGGATGCCATGCCCCACGACTCCTTGTAGAGCAGGCCCGCGTCGTCGGTCCGGAGCCGGCCGGGAGACTCGATCGTGCCGGCGAACCACGACCCGATCATGACGGATGCGGCACCCGCGGCCAGCGCCAGAGCGACGTCCCGGGGGTAGCGCACGCCGCCGTCGGCCCACACGTGCGCGCCCGCCCTGCGCGCAGCCTCCGCCGTCTCCAGCACCGCGGAGAACTGCGGGCGCCCCACCGCGGTCATCATGCGCGTCGTGCACATGGCGCCCGGTCCCACCCCGACCTTGAGGATGGTCGCGCCCGCGTCGGTCAGATCCCGCACCCCTTCGGCGGTCACCACGTTGCCGGCGGCGATCGGGATGCCGAGGTCGAGAGCCGCCACCTCGCCGAGCGCACTCAGCATCTGCGCCTGGTGCCCGTGGGCGGTGTCGACGACGAGGACGTCGACGCCGGCATCCGCGAGCGCTCGCGCCTTGCCGGCGACGTCGCCGTTGATGCCGACGGCCGCGGCGACGATGAGCCGTCCGTCCGCGTCGACTCCCGGGCGGTAGACCGAGTCGCGCAAGGCAGTGCGCTGCGAGATGGTCCCCACCACCCGATCCCCGTCGACGACCGCGACGACGTCGGTGCCGGACTGCTCGATGAGCGCGAACACCGTCCGCGGGTCGCCCACGCGGTGCGCCTCGATCACCGGCGTCTCGCCGCGCGTGATATCGCCGAGAGTGGCATCCAGAAGCGCCGTCGCCAGGCGAGGGGCGGGCACGATGCCGCGGAAGTCCGCGAGGTCGACGACGCCGTCCTCACGGGTCTCGGCGACGACGATGCCGTGACCGGCCACCGGCGGCAAGAGCAGGCGCGCCTCGGCCACCGTCGCACCGGGAGGCAGCACGAGGGGCGCGTCCCAGGCGACCGGCCGCGACTTGACCCACTCGACCGCGTCGAGCAGGTCGGGCAGGGCGAGATCCTGCGGGAGGACGCCGAGCCCGCCCCGACGGGCGAGGGCCGCGGCGAGCCGCGTCCCGGTCACCGAGTTCATGTTGGACGAGACCAGCGGCAGGGTCGCCCCGCTCCCGTCGGCGGGGGCGAGATCCACATCGAGGCGGCTGCGCACCTCGGAATGACGGGGGACGAGGAACACGTCCGAATACGTCAGGTCGACATCGGGCTGGGCGCCGGAGAACTCCATGACATCCACCTCACCACACCATCCGGACGAACGACCGTGAGGGATGTGAAAGTAAAGGCCCCGTAAAGGCCCGGGCTGCCCACGGCAACCTCGGCTAGGCTGGCTCGAGCGCAGACGGCGACGTCTATGCATCCACAGGAATCTTCATCGAGGAAAGCAGGCGATCGACTGTGTCGAGCCAGGTGACGGGCGTCGGTACTTCGAGCGAGGGCGAGTTCGGCGCGAACGAGTGGCTCGTAGACGAACTCTACGAACAGTTCAAAGTCGACAAGCACTCCGTAGACAAGGCCTGGTGGCCGATCCTGGAGGCGTACCACCCGGTCGTCGACGGGTCGTCCGCCGCCGCTCCCCCGCCCTCGGCGCCCCCGGCGCCGTCGGCATCCGAGCCGAAGCCCGTGACAGCCCCGATCCCGATCGTCGGCCAGGCGCCGGTGGCTCGCACCACCGCGAAGCCGGCGAAGCCGCAGCCGATCCCGGCACAGGCGCCGAACGCCGTGCCCTCGGCGAGCTCCGAGAGCACCGAAGAAGATCGCGTGACGGTCCTGAAGGGCATGCCGAAGGCGCTGGCGTCCAACATGGACGACTCCCTGACGGTGCCCACCGCCACGAGCGTGCGCACCATCCCCGCGAAGCTGATGATCGACAACCGCATCGTCATCAACAACCACATGTCCCGCACGCGCGGCGGCAAGGTCAGCTTCACGCACCTCATCGGCTGGGCGTTGATCCAGGCGCTCAAGGAGTTCCCGAGCCAGAACGTGTACTACGCCGAGATCGACGGCAAGCCGTCGGTGGTGGCGCCCGCGCACGTCAACCTCGGCATCGCGATCGACATGCCCAAGCCCGACGGCTCGCGTGCGCTGCTGGTGCCGAGCATCAAGCGCGCCGACACGCTCACGTTCGGCGAGTTCCTCGCGTCCTATGAAGACCTCGTGCGGCGGGCCCGCGGCAACAAGCTCACCCCCGGCGACTTCCAGGGCACGACGGTCTCGCTGACCAACCCCGGCGGCATCGGAACGGTCCACTCCGTCCCGCGCCTCATGCGCGGTCAGGGCGCGATCATCGGCGCCGGTGCGCTCGACTACCCGGCCGAGTTCCAGGGCGCGAGCGAGAAGACCCTCAACGAACTGGCGATCGGCAAGACGATCACCCTGACCAGCACCTACGACCACCGCGTCATCCAGGGTGCGGGCTCGGGCGAGTTCCTCAAGAAGGTGCATGAGCTGCTCATCGGGCAGCGCGGCTTCTACGACGACATCTTCTCGGCCCTGCGCATCCCGTACGCCCCGATCCACTGGGCGGCCGACATCAGCGTCGACATCTCCGAGCGCATCGACAAGAGCGCCCGCGTGCAGGAGCTCATCAACTCCTTCCGCGTGCGCGGCCACCTCATGGCAGACATCGACCCGCTCGAGTACGTCCAGCGCACGCACCCCGACCTCGAGATCGAGCAGCACGGCCTGACGTTCTGGGACCTCGACCGCGAATTCGTCACCGGCGGTCTCGGCGGCAAGCGCGTCGCCAAGCTCCGCGACATCCTCGGCGTGCTGCGCGACTCGTACTGCCGCACCCTGGGGCTGGAGTACATGCACATCCAGGACCCGCTGCAGCGCCAGTGGTTCCAGCGCAACGTCGAGGTCAAGTACACCAAGCCCGGCCACGATGAGCAGCTGCGCATCCTGTCGAAGCTCAACCAGGCCGAGGCGTTCGAGACGTTCCTCCAGACGAAGTACGTCGGTCAGAAGCGCTTCAGCCTCGAAGGCGGCGAGTCGCTGATCCCGCTGCTCGACCAGATCCTGCAGGGCGCGGCCACGGCCGGCCTCGACGGGGCCGCGATCGGCATGGCCCACCGCGGTCGCCTGAACGTGCTCACGAACATCGCGGGCAAGACCTACGGCCACGTCTTCCGGGAGTTCGAGGGCGCGGTCGCCATCGGCAGCAAGCGCGGCTCGGGCGACGTGAAGTACCACCTCGGCACCGAGGGCACCTTCGTCGGCGACGCCGGCGATGAGCTGCCCGTGTACCTCGCGGCCAACCCCTCGCACCTCGAGACCGTCGACGGCGTGCTCGAGGGCATCGTCCGCGCCAAGCAGGATCGCAAGCCCATCGGCACCTTCTCTTGGCTGCCCATCCTCGTGCACGGCGACGCCGCGTTCGCGGGCCAGGGCGTCGTCGTCGAGACGCTGCAGATGTCGCAGCTGCGCGGCTACCGCACCGGGGGCACGATCCACGTCGTGGTCAACAACCAGGTCGGCTTCACCACCACGCCCAACGACGCGCGCACCTCGGTGTACGCCACGGATGTTGCCAAGACGATCCAGGCGCCGATCCTGCACGTGAACGGAGACGACCCCGAGGCCGTCGTCCGCGCGGCCGAGCTCGCCTTCCAGTACCGCGAAGAGTTCCACCGCGACATCGTCATCGACCTCGTCTGCTACCGCCGCCGCGGCCACAACGAGGGCGACGACCCGTCGATGACGCAGCCGCTGATGACGAACCTCATCGAGGCGAAGCGCTCCGTCCGCCGTTTGTACACCGAGTCGCTCGTCGGCCGCGGTGACATCACCGAAGACGAGTACGAACAGGCGAAGCAGGACTTCCAGAACCGCCTCGAGGTGGCGTTCGCCGACACGCACGAGGCCGAGACGGGTACGAACCCGGTCGTGACCGTCGACGCGAGCGACGAGCCGGCCGTGGGCGCGCCCGAGACGACCGGAGTGTCGCGTGAGGTCGTGCAGCACATCGGCGATGCCTTCGTGAACAAGCCCGACGGCTTCACGGTGCACACCAAGCTGCAGCAGCTGCTGGACAAGCGTCTCGACATGAGCCGCAACGGCAACATCGACTGGGCGTTCGGCGAACTGCTCGCCTTCGGCTCCGTGCTGATGGAGGGCACCCCGGTGCGTCTCGCCGGGCAGGACTCGCGGCGTGGCACCTTCGTGCAGCGTCACTCGGTGCTGCACGACCGCAGCAACGGTCAGGAGTGGCTGCCGCTGGCGAACCTGAGCGAGAACCAGGGACGCTTCTGGGTCTACGACTCGCTGCTCAGCGAGTACGCGGCCATGGCGTTCGAGTACGGCTACTCGGTGGAGCGCCCCGACGCGCTCGTGCTGTGGGAGGCCCAGTTCGGCGACTTCGCGAACGGCGCCCAGTCGGTCATCGATGAGTTCATCTCGTCGGCCGACCAGAAGTGGGCGCAGCAGTCGAGCGTCGTCCTGCTGCTCCCCCACGGCTACGAGGGCCAGGGGCCCGACCACTCGTCGGCACGCATCGAGCGTTATCTGCAGATGTGCGCGCAAGACAACATGATCGTCGCGCGCCCGTCGACCCCCGCGTCGTACTTCCACCTCCTGCGCCGTCAGGCCTATCAGCGCCCGCGCCGCCCGCTGATCGTGTTCACGCCCAAGGCCATGCTGCGTCTGCGCGGCGCGACGAGCCCGGTCGAGGACTTCCTCGAGGGCCGATTCGAGCCCGTGCTCGACGACGACCGCGGCATCGACCGCAGTGCCGTGAAGCGCGTGCTCCTGCACGCCGGCAAGATCCACTGGGACCTGCGCGCCGAGCTCGACAAGAACCCCAACCCCGAGATCGCCCTCGTGCGGGTCGAGCAGTACTACCCCGCCCCGATCGACGAGCTCAAGAAGGTTCTCGCGCAGTATCCGGACGCCGAACTGGTCTGGGTGCAGGACGAGCCCGAGAACCAGGGCGCGTGGCCGTTCATCGCCCTCGAGGTCGCCGACCAGCTGGGTGGTCGCCCGGTCCGCCGCATCTCGCGCGCGGCCGCCGCATCCACGGCGACCGGTTCGCCGAAGGTCCACGCCAACGAGCACGCCGCGATCATGAAGGAAGCGCTCGGGAGCTGATTCCCTCGCCACGAGAGGCCCGGTCGACATATCGACCGGGCCTCTCGTCACTTCGACGTCGCGTCTCGGCCCTGCACCGCCACGGGTGATGACGGCTCCGGGCACCTCCGTCGGTCAGGAGGGCGGCGCGGCCAGCCCGAGCGCGGGCGCGAGAGCCGGGATCGCCCAGGCCAGGCTCGCGTCGAGCGTCTCGCCCGTGTGCCCGCCCCCCTCCACGACGTACGTCAGGGTCGTGAAGCCCGCCGCATCGGCTGCCTGGGAGTTGGACAGCTGCCCGGGGCCGTAAATGGTGTCGGCGCTGCCCCAGGTGAAGATCGCCGTGTGCCCCGTATAGGTTCCGGCGGGCGCGGCGCCCATGATCACGGACGGCTTGTCGGCCTGGAAGGCGGCCGCATCGCCGTTGTACACGTCGGCGACGGTCTGAGCCACATGCTCCGAGCCCGGGAACTCGTTGCCCATCACGTCGAGCATCTGTCCCCAGGTGTCGGGGTACCGCGCGCCGTACATCGCCGCGCACGACCCTCCGTTCGAGAAGCCGCCGATCGTCCAATACCGGTGGTCCGTGACGATGTTGAGGTTCTTCTCGGCCCACTGCGGCACGAGCTGGTTGATGTACGTCGCCACTGCTCCGTACTTCGCGGAATCGACGCACGTGGGGTCGAGGTCGGGCGCGCTGAGCTGGTCGACCACGATGGCGATCGGGGCGAGGCCCTTGTTCGCGGCGGCGAACGCGTCGAGAGCCTTCGCCAAGGGGGTGGGGTCGGGCGACCCCGGCTGACCCATCATGAACACCAGCAGGGGCAGGGCCGGCGGATTCGCGACCTGGGCCGCGGGGGGAAGGTACAGCGACGCGTCACGCGCCGCGAACTGCCCCGTGGGGATCTTGGTGCTGCCGGTCAGCGCACTCACCGATCCCGTCGCGGGCATGTCGGCCGGCGGCTGCCACGTCTGGTACAGCGTCGAGGGATCACCGGCGGCCGCGCCCTGCTGCGGCAACGAGGCCGGGTCCAGTGCCTGCACGCCGAGGATCGCGGCGAGGTTGTGCGTCACGCCGTAGGCGGTGTTGACACCGAGGATGCCCGCGAGAAGCGCCGAAAGGACCGTGACGACGCCCGCGACCCGGCGCGCCCCGGGGCTGCGGAAGATGCCGACGACACCGACGGCGAGGGCGGCGATCGCCCCGGACGCCCACCAGATCGCCGTGCCCGGCAGCGGGCCCTGGAACGTGTCCATCGCTTCGAGGATCTTCGCGACCACGAACATCACGACCCCCGCCGCGGCTCCGATCGACAGCGTGAGCACGACTCGGCGGTGCGGCCACGCGATCACGGCGATCAGTCCGAGGAGGGCGACACCCGCGCTGATGAGCAGCAGCGGAGAGTCGATCAGCTCGAACGACAGGATGAACTTGTTCACCGCCGCCCCTCCCACGCTGTCCGCGCCAGCGCGACCATCTCGCGACGCGAGGCGTCGGGCAGGTAGGCGCGTCCGACGGCCGCCCCGATGCCCGGCAACTGCAGCGGGTCGCGGTACGCCAGGGCCAGCGAACGGTACCGCGGGCGGAACTTGCCCTTGAAACGGAACAACGACGCGAAGCCGTACGCCGGCTCCAGCACCTCGGCGAGCCAGCGCAGCAGGGCCCGCAACGGTGCGGGGTCGCCCTCCACCGCCTCGTCGGGGTCGTCGGCGAGCGGGGCACCCGACAGGCTCAGCACCGTGGCTCCCTCCTCCTGCAGCTGCAGGGCGGCCTTGGCGATGAGGAACTCCATCATCCCGTTGGGGCCGTCGGTGCGGCGTCGCATGAAGTCGAGGGTCCACCCCGTGATCTCGCCGTCGGTCCAGCTCGGCATCCAGCTCGTGACCGCCTCGATGCGCTCGTCGGGACCCACCGCCAGCAGGAGCCGTACGTCACGGTCGCGCAGCTCGTCGAGGGACCCGAGCGTGAAGCCCATCTCGGGGAGGGCCCGGTCGGCGACCCACTCCTCGTCGATGGCGACGACCTGCGACGCCTGCGACACGGTGAGCTCGTGCCAGCGCGACCAGACGGCCGTGTAGCCCTCTCGCTCGGCGCGGGTGAGCGGCTGGCGTACCTTCTGCCAGGTCTTGCCGGCGAAGGTGAGCCCCGGCAGATCCATCACGGTCTCGACGCCGACCGGCACATGCCTCCACCCGAGTTCGACGAGGTCGCGCAGCGTATCGGCGTGCACGCTGTAGAACGCGGGGATCCACCCGTGCTCGACGCAGAAGTCGGTGAAGCCCCTCAGCGCCTCGAGGCGGCGCCCCGCTGGTGCGAGG
Organism: Microbacterium sp. 22296; assembly: GCF_052045385.1. Classification (NCBI taxonomy): domain Bacteria; kingdom Bacillati; phylum Actinomycetota; class Actinomycetes; order Micrococcales; family Microbacteriaceae; genus Microbacterium; species Microbacterium sp. 22296. The sequence goes on from NZ_JBQEOS010000002.1 coordinate 204,154, forward strand.
GGGTCGGCGACCGCGAGCGCGACGTCGCCGGAGAGCCGGTAGGCGACCGCGCACTCTCCGTCTTCCGAGTACCAGTGGCGGTTGCCGGCCCAGGTGCCCAGGAACCCGAGGGTGTCGCTGCCGCGACGCAGCAGTTCGCGGTAGCGGCCCTCGTCCGTCGCGTCGGGGCGCTGCACGCGGCGGAACAGCCACAGGATCGATGCCACCACGATGATCCAGAACAGCACGCCGATCCACTGATACGCGAACAGGGCCGGGCCGCTGTGGGGGAACGCGGTCGAACCTCCCGGGTGGGTGAAGGCGGGCGGCAGGAAGCGTCGCAATGTCACCGACAGAAGCTCGAGGAAGGAGACGTCGCGGTCGAACGCGCGTTTTCCGATGGCCTCGACGACGAAGAGCGTCGTCGCGCAGACGAGGAACGCCAGGGCGATCGCGACCGCCACGGTCTTCGCGGCCTTCGGCGTCGCGCGCACCGAGAACCGCGCACGGGCGACGACCAGCGCCGCGGCGAGTACGAGCGGGATGACGACGCTCGCGATCGCCCACAGGACGTACTCCGCACCGCTGCCGTCGACCCAGGGGTCGATGCGCAGTCGACCGTCGGCGAGCGAGACGAGAGGAAGTACCCCGGATGCCACGAGCACGAACACCGCGACGACCCAGGCCGCGCGCCGCCCCTGTCGCAGCCCCCACGCCGCGACCAGCAGCAGGACGAGCGGCGTGATGGCCAGCAATGCCGGTCCCGCGCCGCGCGTCATGAGGAGGGCGACCTGCTCGTCGCACACCGACGCCGCCACCGTTCCGCACTGCGCGAGCACCTCGTCGTCGTACTGCGTGTAGGCGTCGACGACGAGGGAGAGCGGGCCACGTCCGCCGCCGCTGACCAGAGCGACGATCGGCCCGCTGCCGACCACCGCCACCAGCAGCGCGAGCAGCGTGCGACTCTCCCTCGTGGAGCTGCGGTGCCACGACCGCCGCTCGCGCCCCCGCGCGAGGACGGCGCCGAGGCCGAGGCCGATCGCCGCGGCCGTGAGGCGGTACCAGGAGTCGGCGTCGCCGGCGTAGAGGGCGAAAAGGGCGAGCAGGGCGAAGCCCACCAGGCGCAGTCGCCGCCGCCACAGGGTGGTCGCGAACGCCGAGGCCGCCATGACCGCGCCAGCGATGGGCGTCGTCGGGTCGAGGACGGGCACCTCGGCCGCCACGACGGGTCGGAGGTCCGTCACCGTCCAGGCCGCGGCGTGCAGGCCGATGCCCACGAGCAGCCCCGCGAGTCCCGTCGCCGCCAACAGCAGGGCTGTGCGGCGAGACCCCAGCAGACGCTCTCCGTAGGCGAGCACGGTGAGGGCGAGCAGCGCGGATGCGACCGCGTCCACCGCCGAATCCGGCACGACGAGTGCGGTGAACAGCGTCCACCAGCGACCGCTCGCGAACGTGGCGAGGGGACCTGCGCCCCAGGAAAGGGCTCCCGCTTCGTTCCAGAGCGATCCGGTCGCCGCTGCCGCGGCGAGCACGACGACGGCGACGACCACGGCGACCGGATTGCGGGCGAGGTATCCGCGGAGGTAGGGACCCACCGCCCGCAGGCGCGAGGGCGTCTGCGCGCCGGGCTCGGCTGGTGCTGTTTCGGACATCGGCGAAAGCCTATGAGCAAAGCAGGGCGGTGGGCATCAGTACCAGATGTCGAGAAGCGGAGTCATAGATGACGCAAAGGAACGGTCGATCGCCGCGAGGTCACCGGGGTGCCCCGAGGCGATCCCCGCCGCGGCCAGGTCGGTGGCGCGCGCGCCTCCGAGCAGGAGGGAACCGAGCGCGTTGACGGTCATCTCGACGTCGACCGAGTCGTCGTCGGCGATGGTCTCGACCACGGCCTCGCCCTCGTCGCCGATGGTCACGCGCCACGCGCCGTCGGCGAACCCGAGCGGGTCGGTGACGCGCATCGCGACCCGCAGGGGTGCGGAGTAGGCCCGCGAGGCGAGGGCACGCGGCACGTCGAGGATCCGCAGCCACTGATGATCGGTCAGTGTCGCCGTGACCGCGCGGCGGTCGGCGACCATCCACTGGACGGGCGGGACGGGTGCCTGGAGCGAGGCCTTCACCGTGCCGACCAGGTCGTGCTCGATCACGAATCTCCACAGGGCGGCGTAAGCGTCGGGCGACTCCGCGAACAGCGCTCGAACGTCGAGGTCGTGCGCGGCGAAATCGTCACGATCGGCGATCGTGTACGCGACGACGCCGCGCTCGACGCCCTCGGTGTCGCGGTACACCACGGCACGCACCTTCTCGCCCTGCTTGTCTCCGGGCGCCACGCCGGCGACCCCTCGCCAGCGTCCGTCCCACCCGGGCACCGATCCGGGGCGCTGCCGACGCACGCGCTCGTGGACCGCCCCGATCCTGTCGGCGAGGCCCTCGCGCGGCACGAAGTCGAGGCGTCCGTCGGGGGTCGGACCCGTCCACCGGGCGCGGGTGGTGTCGATCTCGACGTCGGACGCCCACGTGGCCGGCGAGAAGCCCCAGCGGCCGTAGATGGTCGCCTCGGTCACCGTCAGACCCGCGAGGGCGAAGCCGGCGGCCGCCGCCGTGCGCAGCTCGCCACCCAGCATCGCCCGGGCGATCCCGCGACGACGGTGCGTCGGCGACACGGTCACGGCACTGATGGCCCAGAGGTCGGTCTGTCGCCCCGGCGAGGTGGTGAGCTCGGTCGCCCACGAGTCGACCGTGCCCACGGGAACTCCCGGCTCCGCTCCGTGCCGGTCGTAGACCGCGGTGAGCCGGCGGGTGCGCAACGTCATGCGTGCGTTCTCGGCTTCGTCGTCCGTCGGCTCCCCGCCGAGGAATCCTCGCGCCACGGCCCGCTGGAACGGACGATACGCGTCGCCGTCGGCATCCACCCGCGCATAGTCCAACCCGGAGGCCGAGAGCTCATCGGCGGAAAAACGGTCGAGGGGCAGCGTCATGTGGTCGATGGATGCCATGACCACAGCCTACGGAGCCCCTCCGACACCCACCGGCGTCGCCGAGCGGGTCAGTGCGTGGCTTGGATCGCCCGCAGGCGCGCGAGCACCTGGTCGCGCAGTTCGTCGGGGGCGGTCTCTTTGCACGCTCGCGCCACGACGTCGGTCAGGGTGCGCGCCACCAGCGCCTCATCCTGGCATCCGGGGCAGTTCTCGAGGTGTTGACGGATGTCACGCGCCTCGGTCTTGCAGACCTCGTTGCGGAGGTACTCCTCCAGGTCGCGCCGTGCCTTGTCGCAGCCGCAGTCGCTCATTTCTTCTCTCCCGTCGCGGCCGTGATGCCGCGCTCCTTGGCGTAGTCCGACAGCAGGTCGCGCAGCAGCCGCCGGCCGCGGTGCAGACGGCTCATGACCGTGCCGATCGGAGTCTTCATGATGTCGGCGATCTCCTGGTACGCGAAGCCCTCGACGTCGGCGAGGTACACCGCCATCCGGAAATCCTCGGGGATCGACTGCAGGGCGTCCTTGACGACGGATGCCGGCATGTGGTCGATCGCTTCGGCCTCGGCCGAACGGGCGCTGCTCGCGGTGGTCGACTCGGCTCCGCCGAGCTGCCAGTCCTCGAGGTCGTCGATGGCGCTCTGGTACGGCTCGCGCTGCTTCTTGCGATACGTGTTGATGTACGTGTTCGTCAGGATGCGGTAGAGCCAGGCTTTGAGGTTCGTCCCCTGCGTGAACGACGCCCACGAACCGAAGGCCTTCACGAAGGTCTCCTGCACGAGATCTGCCGCATCGGCGGGATTGCGCGTCATGCGCATCGCCGCGGCATAGAGCTGGTCCATGAAGGGCAGAGCCTGCTCTTCGAACTGTGCGCGAGGCTCGACCTGCGAGCCCGCTTCTGCGGTGTCGTCCATCGCGCGCCAGTCTACGTCGGGCATGTCGAAGGCCGCCGAGATGCGCGCGGGCGAGCTGTCGCGCTCGAGAAGTGCGGTCACGTGTCGTCCCCTTTCAGTAGGCTAGGAACCGATGAATCCGCTCGGGTATTCCCCTTCCGCCGCCACGCCTCGCGGCGCCTGGGGCGCGCCTGTCGCCGCCGGTCCCGTGGATGCCACGGTCACCGTGCCGGGTTCGAAGTCGCTGACCAATCGCGAACTCGTGCTCGCCGCGATCGCCGACGGCCCGGGCACGCTGCACGCCCCCCTGCACTCCGACGATTCGGCCCGCATGATCGACGCCCTGCGGGCGCTGGGTGTGGGCATCGACGAGATCGACACCGACTCCCCCTTCGGGCCCGACCTGCTGGTCACTCCCCCGGCGTCGCTCCTCGGCGGAACGACCGTCGACTGCGGTCAAGCGGGCACCGTGATGCGCTTCGTCACCCCGCTGGCGGGCTTCGCGCGAGGCGACGTCCACGTCACGGCGCACGAAAGCGCCCTGCACCGCCCGATGGGCGCGATGATCCGGGCCCTGCGCGATGTGGGTGTCGACATCGACGACGGCGGCCACTGGGCCCTTCCCTTCTCGGTCCGCGGTCACGGTCACGTGCGCGGCGGCGAGGTCGAGATCGATGCGAGCCAGTCGAGTCAGTTCGTCTCGGGGCTGCTCCTGGCCGCTCCCCGCTTCGATGTGGGCCTGCGGCTGCGCCACGTCGGCTCGCGGCTCCCGAGCGTCCCGCACATCGACATGACCGTCGAGGCGCTCGCCCACCGCGCCGTCCACGTGGAGCGACCGGCTCCGGGCGAGTGGATCGTCCCCGCGGGGCCGGTCCGGGCCAAGGACATCGCGATCGAGCCCGACCTCTCCAATGCCTCGCCGTTCCTGGCCGCGGCCATGGTCGCGGGCGGCTCGGTCACGGTCACGGGCTGGCCTCTGCACAGCACGCAGCCCGGCGCGCTCCTGGTCGACATCCTCGCCGAGATGGGTGCGCGCGTCAGCCGTCGCGGCGGCGCCCTCACCGTCGCTGCCGGAGACGACGGCATCCTGGGGGTCGAACTCGACCTCTCCGCCGCGGGGGAACTCGCTCCCACGCTCTTCGGTCTGGCGGCTTTCGCCGACGGGCCCACGACCTTGCACGGCATCGGGCACATCCGCGGGCACGAGACCGACCGCATCGCCGCCCTGGTGGGCAACTTCCGCTCCCTCGGCGGCGAAGCCCACGAACTCGACGACGGCATCCGCATCGTCCCCCGTCCCCTGCACAGCGGCGTGTGGCAGGCCCATCACGACCACCGCATGGCGACCACCGGCGCCCTCATCGGACTCCGCGTCCCGGGCGTGCAGGTCGACGACATCGGGACGACGGCCAAGACCCTCCCGCAGTTCGCCGCACTCTGGCACGCCATGCTCGGCACCGACGCCTCGGTGAACGCGTGAGCGGGACACACCCGTGAGCTGGCTCGCCGACGATGACGACGACGACGATCTCGCCTACGACGAGTCGTCGATCCGGTCGCGGCCGAACCCCAAGGCGAATCGGCCCCGCACCAAGCGTCGACCGGCCCACGCCGACGCGCGGATCGCCCGCGTCCTGGGAGTCGACCGCGGGCGCTACACCGTGCTCGTCGACGAGGACGGACCCGATGAGCACCGCATGCTCGCGACCCGCGCGCGCGAGCTCCGCAAGCAGCCGATCGTCAACGGCGACCGCGCACGGGTCGTCGGCGACCTGACCGGCGGCGAGGGCACGCTCGGTCGCATCGTCGGCATCGAGGAGCGCACGTCCCTTCTGCGCCGCAGTGCCGACGACACCGACCAGGTCGAGCGGGTCATCGTCGCCAACGCCGACCAGATGCTGATCGTGGTCGCCGCAGCCGACCCCGAACCCCGAGAGCGGCTCGTCGACCGCTACCTCGTCGCCGCCCTCGACGCCGGCATCCGTCCGCTGCTCGTGGTGACGAAGACCGACCTGGCCGATCCGGCCGAGTTCCTCTCGCACTTCGCCGGCATCGACCTGCGCGTCTTCACCAGCGCACAGGGGGCCATGCCGTTGGACGAGATCGGCGAAGCCATCGCCGGGCACTCCACCGTCTTCGTCGGACACTCCGGCGTGGGGAAGTCCACGCTCGTCAACGCGCTGACCGGCTCGGAGCGCGCGATCGGGCACGTCAACGTGGTGACCGGCCGGGGGCGGCACACGTCGTCGTCGGCCGTCTCCCTGCGCTATCGGGGACCCGCCGGATCGGGCTGGGTCATCGACACCCCGGGCGTACGCTCGTTCGGCCTCGGCCACGTCGACCCGGCTCACGTCCTCGGAGCCTTCACCGACCTCGCCGAGGCGGCCGAAGACTGCCCGCGCGGCTGCACCCACTTGCCCGATGCGCCGGACTGCGCGATCGCCGAGGCCGTGGCATCCGGTCGCCTGGGTCCCGGAGCCGAGGCGCGCCTCGACTCGCTGCACCGGCTGTTGACGACGTTCCAGGCGATCGAGCGTTCTAGGCTGGAGGGGTGACGAACCTCGACAAGGGCGACACCGCCCCCGAATTCACTCTGCTCGACCAAGACGAGCACCCCGTCTCGCTGAGCGACTTCCGCGGCCGCCGCGTGATCCTGTACTTCTATCCGGCCGCCCAGACGCCCGGCTGCACGACGCAGGCGTGCGACTTCCGCGACAGCCTGGCCTCGCTGCAGGGAGCCGGATACACCGTCCTCGGTCTCTCTCGCGACACCCCCGAGAAGCTGAGGGCGTTCCGCGACAGCGACGGCCTCACCTTCCCCCTGCTGAGCGACCCCGAGCACACCGTGCACGAGGCGTACGGCGCCTGGGGTGAGAAGCAGAACTACGGCAAGACCGTCACCGGTGTGCTGCGCTCGACCTTCGTCGTCGACGAAGACGGCAAGATCGTCGAGGCGCTCTACAACGTCAAGGCCACCGGTCACGTCGCGCGTCTGCGCAAGACCCTCGGCCTCGCGGCCGTCTGACTCCACGGTGCCGACCCCGCCCGCCGCATCCGCGGTCGGCGGGGTCGTCGCGTGAAGGCCGCGGGGGGGGTCAGTCGTGATCGCGACGCCGCGGCGCGGCGCGCCGCACGGCCAGCACGAGCAGGACCAGTCCGACCACAGCCGGGAGGGCGATGAGCAGGGCGACCGTAGGGGCCGCCCATTCCCCCGTGACGGCGCCGATGGCGACCGACAGGATCAGCAGCTGCGTCACGATGCCGCCTGAACGCGCGGCGGAGGCGTCGCGCGCCGTTCCGACGCCGAACGCGCCGACGATCGCCGCGCCGATGACCGTCAGGACGATCAGCGCGATCGAGCTCGCCACCGAGTCGGTGTCGCCGCCGATCAGCGCGACGACCTGCCAGCCGGCGAGGGCCAGGATGCCGAAAGCCTCGAGCCCGAGCAGCGCGGCGGCCGCGAGTCGAATCGGCATCCGAAACCCTCCGAAGGGCGCCGCTGGCCCGTTACGATCCGGAAACCTGCCGGTTACCTCTTGATCAGGCGGAATCGCTATGGGAGCATGGAACAAGCCGTGTGCTCCCACAGCGAAGTGGGGCGAGCAATCGCTCGCGTTCCCACCAGGGTACCGGACCCGATAGCCGGTGCCGAATCGACCGAAATTTCTGTTACAAGGAGCACCCCTATGGATTGGCGCGACAAAGCAGCCTGCCTGACAGTCGACCCCGAGCTGTTCTTCCCCGTCGGTAACACCGGCCCCGCGGTCGACCAGATCGAGAAGGCCAAGTCGGTCTGCGCACGCTGCACCGTCACCGAGGTCTGCCTGCAGTACGCCCTCGAATCCGGCCAGGACTCGGGCGTGTGGGGCGGCCTGAGCGAAGACGAGCGCCGTGCCCTCAAGCGCCGCGCCGCTCGCGCTCGCCGCGCCTCCTGACACCACGGCATCCGTCGTCCGAAGAAGCCCACCCCCGCGGGGGTGGGCTTCTTCGTGTTCCGCGACCGCCGGAGCGCCGACCGTGCGGACCCGAAGAGCTTCGTGCGCCGCGATCAAGCGCGATCCACGGAGGCGCACGGCGAGGAAGCGATCCGCGGGGTCGCGCCGCCCGGAACCGCGAGCTGCCCGGTCATACGAGGAGAAAGGCGACCCTCGGGGTCGTGCCGCGCGGAACGCAATCCGCGCNCGGCGGGGTCGCGCGCGCGGCCCGCGACGTGCCCGGCCATGCAACGAGAAACGCGATCGGCGGGCGGAAACGCCGCGATGTCGCGTTTTCACCTGCGGATGCCGTTTCTCGCGCCTACTCGCCGGTTCGAAGAGCCCCGGCTCAGGCCGAGGCGCCGCCGATGTAGCGCAGCGGGATCTCGATGGTGACCTCGGTCCCGCTGCCCATAAGAGTGTGCCAGTCGATCGTTCCGCCGAGCTCGCCCTGGATCAGCGTGCGCACGATCTGCGTGCCGAGTCCCCGCCCGACCTGACCCTCGGGCAGGCCCACACCGGTGTCTCGGACGCTGACCTCGAGCATCTCCCCCGTGCGCTCCGCCGCGATCTCCACGTCTCCCTCTTGGCCGGCCAGTCCGTGCTCGACGGCATTGGTGACGAGCTCGGTGAGGGCGAGGGCGAGCGGGGTCGCGAACTGGCTCGGAAGGGTGCCGAACTGGCCCGTCGAGCGCGTGCGCGCGCGGGTGTTCGGGGCCGCCGCCACCTCGGCGACGAGCTTCAGGACGCGGGCGAAGACGTCGTCGAAATCGACGTTCTGGGCGAGACCCTCCGAAAGGGTGTCGTGGACGACCGCGATGGCCGACACTCGGCGCATGGCCTGGGTGAGGGCGTCCCTCGCCTCGTCGGAGTGCGTGCGGCGCGCCTGGATGCGCAGCAGCGAGGCGACCGTCTGCAGGTTGTTCTTGACGCGGTGATGGATCTCGCGGATCGTCGCGTCCTTGGTGATGAGCTCCTGCTCCTGGTGGCGGATCTCGGTGACGTCGCGGCTGAGCACGATCGCGCCGATGCGGTTCCCACGATCGCGGAGGGGGATCGTGCGCAGCGACACCTGCACACCCCGCGCCTCCATGTCGGCACGCCATGGTGCGCGGCCGCTGACGACGACGGGGAGCGACTCGTCGACGTCCTGACGCTTGGCGGGGAGGATACGAGCCGTCACCTCGGCCAGCGACTCGCCCTCGAGCTCGTCGTCGAAACCCATGCGGTTGAATGCCGAGAGCGCGTTGGGGCTCGCGAAGGTCGTGATGCCGTCGACATCGAGGCGGATGAGCCCGTCCGAGGCGCGAGGGGCGCCACGGCGTGGAGCCGTCGGAGCCGCGAGATCGGGGAACTCGGCCGACGAGATCATGCGGAAGACATCGTCGGCGCAGTCGTTGAACGTGATCTGCTGACGCGACGGCGTGCGCGTCTCGCCCAGATTGGTGTGGCGGGTCAGCACGCCGACGGTGGTGACCGCCGCACCCTCCCGCGAGAGCTCGCGCACGATCGGCACCGCGCGCACGCGTGTGGGCGTCTCCTCGAACCAGTCCGGGGATGCCGAGTCGACGATGCGTCCACTCTGAAAGGCGTCCCGCACCTGCGTGCGCCACTGCGGTCGCACCCGGTCGCCGACGATGTCGCGGTAGAACAGGGTGGCCGCTCCCCCGGGCCGCGTGTGCGCGACGGCGACGAAGGAGTCGTCGGGGGTGGGAACCCAGATCACGATGTCGGCGAAGGCGAGATCGGCGAGCAGTTGTCCGTCTCCGGCCAGGCGGTGCAGCCACTCGACGTCCGCCTCGCTGGAGCGGCCCTGGGCGTAGACGAGTTCACTGAGTGTCGACACCCTCCCAGCCTAGGGGAGAGGGTCGGCACAGCCCCCTCCCGGAGCCACCGAGGGAGAGCCGCTGAGCCGTCGGGGGTGAAGTGCCCGGCGGGGCGGAATCGGGGTGGGGCGAACCGGGAGACGGTCGCGCGGCCGGCATCCCGGAGCCGATCGTCCGCTCTTTCCGGGAGCGGGTGAGCGCGATGCCTCCCCCGAACGGTGGACATCGTGAGAGCGGGGCCTTCTCCTGTTGATTTCTGGTCCCGTCCACGACCTCCCGTCCTGTCTGTGAGCCTCCATCCCGGTCGGCCTCGAATCGCTCGGCAAGGCGGCACCTCGACCCCGGATCCGCTCCCGCCGCTCGGTCGCGATGCGCCCGGTCCGCGACGGCGCGATCGCCCGCGACGCCCGTCATGGCGCGGATCCTCCTCGATCGCGGCCGACCCGTCGGCGCGGAGGGGCCGCCAGTCGGCGTCGGCCTCTCGTCGGCACGGCGACAGCTTCTCACCACCTCGAACCGACCCGGCATCCTCCACAGGCGCCCCGATCGCTCGGGCTCGCCGACTCACCGCTGCCCTACTCTCGACGTCACCCCCCGCTCGCTTCACGCACCATTCCTCGGAGGGAACCATGTCACAGCCGCACGTCCACACCGTCTCGAGCCCGACGCGACGCTCGCTCGCGGCCGCCTCCCGGTCGGAGGAGTTCTTCGGCCGGCAGAAGACCTCGGCCACCGAGCTGCCGTCCGCGGAGACCTTCACGCTCAACATCGTCCGCGGTGTTCTCGAGGTGCTCGCGGGAGTGCGGGAGGTCGACCAGCTCGCCCGGTGGTTGTCGGAAGACGTCTATCGCACGGTCGTCGTCCGAGCCGGCCTCGCCGCCCGCGCGCGCAGCGCCCGCGGAATGCCCGCACCCCGGGCGACGCACATCATCCAGAGCGTGCACCTCTCGTCCCCCGCCGATCACGTCGTCGAAGCCACCGTGACCGCGTCGACGCGACTGCGCACCCGCGCCGTCGCCCTGCGCCTCGAGGGGCTCGACGGCCGGTGGCGGGTCACGTCGCTGGGCCTGCTGTGAAGATGAGGCTCGTCGCGTCGACCGGCACCCTCATGCGACGTCGAAGACGGCGAAACGGAGACGGGTGCGGACTCGCCCTCGGGTTCGCGCGTGAAGCGTCGGGGTCAGGAGCTGAGCGGCCTCGCAGTTCAGGGCTTCCAAGACGACAGGAAGTTCCCCAGCCGCTCGATGGCGTCCGAGATCACGCGCGCCTCCGGCAGCGTCACGATGCGCACGTGGTCGGTCGCCGGCCAGTTGAAACCCGAACCCTGCACGAGCAGCACGTGTTCCGCCAGCAGGAAGTCGCGGACGAACTGACCGTCGTCGGGGATCTCGTACACCTCGGGATCGAAGCGCGGGAAGGCGTAGAGGGCACCGCGGGGCATCACGCACGAGACGCCCGGAATCGCTTCGAGGCCCTGCCACGCGGCATCCCTCTGCTCGTGGAGACGGCCGGAGGGGGCGATGAGCGCATCGATGGACTGTACGCCCGACAGCGCCGCCTGCACCGCGAACTGCGCCGGAACGTTGGGGCACAGCCGAGTGGATGCCAGCAGGTTGATGCCGTGGAGGAACCCCTGCGCGTGGTCCTTCGGACCGGTGATGGCCAGCCATCCCGATCGGTAGCCCGCGACCCGATACGTCTTGGAGAGGCCGTTGTAGGTCAGGCACAGCAGGTCGGGCGCGATCGTGGCCATCGGGATGTGCACCGCGTCGTCGAAGAGGATGCGATCGTAGATCTCGTCGGCCAGGATCAGGAGCGAGTTCTCCCGGGCGATCGCCGCGATCCCCTCGAGCACCTCGCGCGAGTAGACCGCGCCGGTGGGGTTGTTGGGGTTGATCACCACGATCGCCTTCGTGCGGGGCGTGACCTTCGACCGGATGTCGTCCAGGTCGGGCTGCCACTCTCGCGATTCGTCGCAGAGGTAGTGCACCGGGGTGCCCCCGCCGAGGCTCGTCATGGCCGTCCACAGCGGGTAGTCGGGTGCGGGGATGAGCACCTCGTCGCCCTCGTCGAGGAGCGCCTGCATCGTCATCGTGATGAGTTCGGACACCCCGTTGCCGAGGAACACGTGATCGGGGTCGAGGTGCGGGAAGCCGGGCTCCTGCTCGTACCGCGAGACGACGGCCCGACGAGCGGACAGGATGCCGCGGCTGTCGCTGTAGCCGTGCGCGTTCGGCACCGAGGCGATCATGTCGCGCACGATCTGGTGCGGTGCCTCGAATCCGAAGACCGCCGGGTTGCCGGTGTTGAGCTTGAGGATCGAGTGCCCCTCGGCCTCGAGTCGGTCGGCCTCGACGAGGGCCTCCCCCCGGATCTCGTAGAGGACGTCTTTCAGCTTCGACGACTGATCGAGGGGGCGTAGCGGGCTCATCGGTTCAGGATATCCCCGGCCTCAGCGGGCCAATCGACACCGAGTGGACCACGCGTCGCTCATCGCGAACGACGGATGCCGTGCCCCGGTGATCGAGGCACGGCATCCGGTGTTCGTTCGTTACTTCTTCTTCGCGGCGCGACGGTCGGCGCGGTTCGACGCGGCGGACTCGTCCACGGCGTCGGTGCGCTGCCCGAACGCCCCGCGCGCACCGGTGGGCACGGGCTCTGCGGCGGGGGCTGCGGGCTGTGCCGCCTCACGTAGGCGGTTGGTCGCGGCCTGCTGCACCTGACCGCGGTCGTTACGCACCTCGACCTCGCCCGCGTCGTTCGCGGCAGAGTACTCCAGACGCTGCGTCTCGACGGGGGTCGGGGTGAGGCCCTTCGCCTCGACCTGCGCTTCGTCGCCGTCGACCTTTCGAACCTCGACCTCGAGGTTGTAGAGGAAGCCGACCGACTCCTCCTTGATCTGCCCCATCATCGACTGGAACATCTGGTAGCCCTCGCGCTGGTACTCGATCAGAGGGTCGCGCTGGGCCATGGCACGCAGGCCGATGCCGTCCTTGAGGTAGTCCATCTCGTAGAGGTGCTCGCGCCACCGGCGGTCGAGCACCTGCAGCACGACACGTCGCTCCAGTTCGCGCAACGCCTGCTCGCCGAGCTGCTGCTCGCGATTCTCGTACGCGATCCGGGCGTCGGAGATGATCTCGCGCTTGAGGCCCTCCGGGGTGATGCGGCCCTTGCTGCCTCCGGCCTCGGCCACGACCTCGTCGATCGTGACGCTCACCGGGTACATCGTCTTCAGTTCGGTCCAGAGCGCGTCGAAGTCCCACGACTCGGTGTGGCCCGAGCCGGTGTGATCGTCGATCACCGCGGTGATGGCGTCTTCGATGAAGTGCTGCACGCGGTCGGCGATGTCGTCGCCCTGCAGCATGTGACGACGGTCGGCGTAGATCGCCTCGCGCTGACGGTTCAGCACGTCGTCGTACTTGAGGACGTTCTTGCGCATCTCGGCGTTGCGCGCCTCGACCTGCGACTGCGCGCTCTTGATCGCGCGGGACACGAGGCCCGACTCGATCGCGACGTCGTCGGGGAAGTTGGTGCGCGCGAGGATCGCCTCGGCGGCCCCGGACTGGAACAGGCGCATGAGGTCGTCGGTGAGCGAGAGGTAGAACCGGCTCTCACCGGGGTCGCCCTGACGGCCCGAACGACCGCGCAGCTGATTGTCGATGCGACGCGACTCGTGACGCTCGGTGCCGAGCACGTAGAGGCCACCCGCCTCGGTGACCTTGGCGGCCTCTTCGGCGACGGTGTCGCGCATGGACTGGTAGACCGTGTCCCACTCGGACTCGTAGGCCTCGGGCGTTTCGACCGGGTCGAGGTTCTTCGCCTTCATCTCCTGCACGGCGAGGAACTCGGCGTTGCCGCCGAGCATGATGTCGGTTCCACGACCGGCCATGTTGGTGGCGACCGTCACGGCGCCGAGGCGCCCGGCACGGGCGACGATCTCGGCCTCCCGGGCGTGGTTCTTGGCGTTGAGCACCTCGTGGCGCACGCCCTTCTTCGCGAGCAGACGCGAGAGGTACTCGCTCTTCTCGACACTCGTCGTGCCGACCAAGACGGGCTGGCCCTTCGCGTGGCGCTCGACGATGTCTTCGACGACCTGGGCGAACTTGGCCGTCTCGTTCTTGTAGACGAGGTCGGACTGGTCCTTGCGGATCATCGGCTTGTTGGTGGGGATGGGCACCACGCCGAGCTTGTAGGTCGACATGAACTCGGCCGCCTCGGTCTCGGCGGTACCGGTCATGCCCGAGAGCTTGTCGTACAGGCGGAAGTAGTTCTGCAGGGTGACGGTGGCGAGGGTCTGATTCTCGGCCTTGACCGGCACGCCCTCCTTCGCCTCGATGGCCTGGTGGATTCCCTCGTTGTAGCGGCGCCCGACCAGGATGCGACCGGTGTGCTCGTCGACGATCATGACCTCGTCGTTCATGACGACGTAGTCGGTGTCGCGCTTGAACAGCGCGATCGACTTGATCGAGTTGTTGAGGAACGAGATGAGCGGCGTGTTGGCCGACTCGTAGAGGTTGTCGATGCCGAGGTAGTCTTCGACCTTTTCGATACCGGGCTCCAGGACACCGATGGTGCGCTTCTTCTCGTCGACCTCGTAGTCGACGCCGGCCTCGAGGGTGCGGGCGAGCTTGGCGAACTCTGCGAACCAGCGGTTGGCCTCACCGGATGCCGGTCCCGAGATGATGAGCGGGGTGCGTGCCTCGTCGATGAGGATCGAGTCGACCTCGTCGACGATGGCGTAGAAGTGGCCGCGCTGCACGAGGTCTTCCTTGCGCCACGCCATGTTGTCTCGCAGGTAGTCGAAGCCGAACTCGTTGTTCGTGCCGTAACTGATGTCGGCCTCGTACTGCTCACGGCGCACCTCGGGCGTCTGGCCCGAGACGACGGTGCCCGTCGTCATTCCGAGCGCACGGTAGACGCGGCCCATGAGCTCCGACTGGTAGCTGGCGAGGAAGTCGTTCACGGTGATGACGTGCACGCCCTTGCCGGCGATGGCGTTGAGGTAAGCAGGGAGAGCCGCGGTCAGCGTCTTTCCCTCACCGGTCTTCATCTCGGCGATGTTGCCGAGGTGCAGAGCGGCGCCGCCCATGATCTGGACGTCGTAGGGGCGCTGGCCAAGGGTGCGCTTGGCCGCCTCGCGGACGGCGGCGAACGCCTCGGGCATGAGCTGGTCGAGCGTCTCGCCGGCCTCGAAACGGGCACGGAGCTCGACGGTCTCGTTGCGCAGCTCGTCGTCGGTGAGCTGCTCGTAGTCCTCTTCGAGCGCTCCGGTCGCCTTGACGACGCCCTGTAGGCGACGCAGGACGCGGCCTTCACCGGCGCGCAGCAGTCTCTCGAGCGGATTTGCCACGAAGAATCTCCATCTGTCGGGTGCGACGCCCGCATGGGCGCCGGCCTGCGAACAGGCATACGTGGCCATGGTATCCGTGTTACCGGTTCGTGACCTGCGAAGCAGCCGCAATCCCTCGGCCGGGTTGCGCGCCCGCAGCGAACACACGGCGACGGGCACGAACCCGCCGCTTAGGATCGAGCCATGGCGGGTTTCTGGGGTAAGAGGAAGCGCGAAGAGCAAGACGCGGCCGACGCGGATCTGGCTCGACGGGCCGAGCTGGCGATCGTCGCCGCAGACGAGCGGGTGCGTCTCACCTCGGACGAGCTCGATTTCGCGCGGGCAGAGCTGGGCGACAAGGCCACCGAAGACCTCGCCGCCGCCCTCGACTCCGTGCGCACCCACCTCGCCGAGGCCTTCCAGTTGCATCAGCTCAACCACGACGAGATTCCGGATACCAAGGAGGAGTTGCGAACGCGCAACGCGCGCATCGTGCAGCTCTCCCAGTGGGCCGAGGACCTCCTCGAGGAGCGCACGCAGGTTCTGCAGCCCAAGATCGACGCCGTGCGCCGCGCCCCCGAGACGCTCGCCCGCGTGCGCGCCGACCGCGAACGTCTGCAGGAGCGCATCCCGAACGCCCGCGACGTCGTCGAGCGCCTCTCGCGTCGATACAGCGACTCGGCGCTCGCGCAGATCGGCGGCAACCCCGAAGAGATCGAGCAGCTCCTCGACTTCGCCGTGCACACCGCATCCGTCTCCGAGCGTCGCCGCGAGGCCGGCCAGCGCGAGCAGGCCTCGGTCGCACTCGAGGCGGCCACCGAGGCGGTCCGCCGCGCCGAGTCCCTTCTGGATGCCGTGGACACCTTCGAGATCGAGGCACTGCGCGCCGAGTCGACTCTCGCCGCCGTCGTGGACGACTCCCGCAACGATCTCGTCGAAGCGCGCCGCGAGGCGCAGACCCCCGCGGTGATCGCCGCCATGTCGACCCTGCAGGCAGCGCTCACCGCGCTGCCGGCATCCGGTACCCGCAGCGACCCCTTCGCGGCCCTGTCGTCGCTGCGCCAAGCGAACGCCGACCTCGATCTCGCGCGAGAGCGCGCCGCCCGCCCGGTGCCCTCGCAGGAGCAGGTCGAGCACGCGATCGACGACGCCGATCGTCAGCTCGCGGTCGCCCGCGGCCTGATCACCGGCCATCGCGGGTGGATCGGCGCCGATGCGCGCACGCGCTTCGTCGAGGCCGAGCGCCTGCGCGCCGGTCTTCCCCTCGGCCCGGTGAGCGAGGACCAGCGCGAGACGGTACTCGCCACCGCGCGGCGCGCGGGCGCTCTAGCCTCCGAGTCGCTCCAGATCGCCCAGCGCGACATCGAGCAGTCGCGGCCCGACGAATGGGGCGGCAACGGCTACGGTCGCGGCGGGATGGGCGGCCGCGGCGGGGGTATGGGCGGCGGCAACATGGTCGGCGGCATGCTCGGCGGCCTCGTCATCGGCTCGCTGCTCGGCGACATCTTCGACGGCTGAGCGCGGGCGCGCGCACACCGCCCCTGCAGACACGACGCCCCCGTCCTTCCGGACGGGGGCGTCGTGTTCGTGCGGGTGTCAGGATGCCGCCGGGACCGCCGGCGCAGCCTGCGTGGCGAGGGCGATCACGCCGTAGTCCCATCCCTTGCGGCGGTAGACGACGCTCGGGTGATCGGTGCGTGCGTCGATGAAGAGGAAGAAGTCGTGGCCGACGAGTTCCATGCGGTCGACAGCGTCTTCGACCGTCATCCACTCGGCGGCGAACTCCTTCTGGCGGATGACGACGGGCGAGTAGTCCTCCTCGTCCGCTGCGCCTTCAGCCTGAACCGGGATGGATCCGGTGGCGACGGCACGCAGCACGTCGACGGAGGCCGGCTCGACGTCGATGCCCGAGAGCTCGCCGGTGCCCTTCTCGAACTTGGCCCCACGAGGGTGGTTGCGCGCGTCGATGCGCTTGTCTTTGGCTCGGCGCACCTGCTCCGAGATCTTGTCGACGGCGAGGTCGAGGGCTGCGAACTTATCGACGTCCGTCGCCTCCGCGCGAACGATCGGGCCCTTGCCGTCGAGGGTGAGTTCGACCGTGTCGTCTTCCATGCGGCCATTGCGATAGGCCCGATGCGTCACCTTGACCTCGAGCGCTCCGGCGCGGGGCGCCAGGTGCTCGATTCGACTGACCTTCTCTTCAACCACGGTGCGGAATCGATCGGTGATACCGACTCCCACGCCGACGATGTTGGTGTCCATCAGTGACCTCCTTGTTCCGGGTTCCGCCCGGTCTAAGGGCGGAACGTCCGTCGCCTTCAGTCATCCTTACGCTAGTGGGCGGCCACCGCCCTGTCACGTGCGAATCACCTCCGGTTCACCTGCGGATCGCCCGCGACGCGGAGTGTGCGCCAGGGCAACGACCCGCACATCGGTGGCGCCCGCCGCGCGCAGGGCACGAACCGCTTCGGCCAACGTCGCACCCGTCGTGACCACATCGTCGACCACCACGACCGGCCCGCTCACCAGGCCACGGACCGCGAACACGTCGCGGACGTTCTCGCGACGCGCCCGACCATCGAGTCCACGCTGATCAGCGGGTGCTCGACGCAGTCGCAGCAGACGCTCGGGGCGCCGACCCGTCCGCCGCACCAGCACCTCGACCGGGCGATAGCCACGTCGGCGGAACGCCGCACGCGACGAGGGCACCGTCGTGACCGTCGCCCCCGAGGGACCGGATGCCGCCAGCGCCGCGGCCAACGCGGGGGCGAGGTCGCGCGCCAACGCCGTACGCCCCTCCTCCTTGAACGCCCGGATGACCCGGGCGGGGACGCCCTCGAAGGGCAGTGCGCTCACGACGGTCAGATCGGGCTCGCGCGAGCTCCGCGACGGCCGCGGAGCCAGGTGGCCACGGCATCCGTCGCACAACGACACGTCGGGATCGTCGCACCCCGCGCACGCGAGCGGCAGCCAGAACGTGAGGGCGTCGCGCAGAGCGGACGCGATCGGGACGAGGAGGGCCATACGGCGAGCCTTCCGCGCCCGGCCCCGGCTCGGTGGGCCGGACGCGGGGTCGGTGGACGCCCGACCCCTGGGGAGGAGCGTCAGGAAGTGGTGCCCTGCTGCGCCGCGAGAACACGGATGCCGGAGGCCACGAGCGTCCAGGAGCTTCCGCGGCGGCTGAACAGGCGTCCCTGGTCGTCGAGCACGCGGACGCTCGTACTGCCCGCAGCCAACGTGCGGGTGCCCTCCGGCGCGACCGAGTCGGTACCGCGCCCGCCCACGCCGAGCTCGTGCAGGGTGCTGACGCCGTCGACGCTGGAGAGCACGCCGATGGTGGTGTCGTCGAGCCACGCGAGGTCGAACGCCCCCGGCTGCGAGAACGACAGCACGTGAGGCGGGCCCAGGTCGATGTCGCCGTTGGTGCGCTGGATGCCGGCGACCCACACCTCGCGCACGCCCGAGACGGTCACGACGGCGGCGATGCGCGTGCCGTCGCGTGAGATCTGCATGGCGGTGATCTCCGCAGCATCCGGCCAGGCGTTGCCGACGTCGCGCGGAACACCCTCGGCCGTGATGGCCCGCATCTGCGTGGGCGCCGCCGCGGGAACGCTCCAGATGGCCCCCTCCGCGTCGATCGAGGGGGCGATGAGGCCAGGACGATCATCGAGGAGGAACGTGCGCCCATCGGCGAGCGCACTCGCGACCGACCCCTGCTGCGTCCGGATCGCGGCGAGGCTGCGATCGGCCTCGAGCTCGATCGAGGAGGGCGCCAGCGACTCGACGGCGTCGGAGAGGCCGTCGATGGGCTCGACCGTGTCACCCGTGAGCGAGCCGAACAGGCCGATCGAGGTCAGCACCGCCGGCGAGGGATCGACGCGTGTGACGCGCACCGGCACCTCGGTGGCCGTGATGGGAGTGCCCTCGACGGTCATCTGCACGTCGCTGATCCCCGCCGTGGCGAGACTGCGTGCGAGCTGGGTCTGCATGCGGTCGAGCCGCGTGCGGTCGAGGCTCAGCGCCGCCCGCGGCAACTGCACCTGCGCCACGCCGTTCTGCGACAGGGTGACCGAGCGCCCCACGAGCGACAGTTCGTCAGGGAACGCGGACGCCACCGCACCCGCGAGCCATGTGCTGGGCTGCCCGTCGACGAGCGCGGTGGCCACCCGGCTGGCGACCAGGGCGCGGGGGAACCAGCGGACGTCCGGCACGATGAAGCTGTACGTGGGGTCGAAGTAGGCGATGGATGCCGGCTGATAGACGGTCGGGAACACCTCTTCGTACAGCACGACCCCGTCGGGGGCGGCGGTGATGCGCCACTGGTCGTCGATCCGCGCGAGGGTGAACGAAAGGGTCTCGGCCGTGCCCGACGCGGCGGGGGCGTAGGCGCCGTCGGCGTCCACTCCGGCGGTCGCCATCACGGACACCGCAACCGAGGTGCCGTCGGCGGCGGCCGTCGCACGGCGGTCGGCCAGGCGGTCGATCGTCACACGGGCCCGCGGGTCCCACTGCGTACCCGCGGCGAGGAAGAGCTTCGCGGTCGCCCAGTCGTCGGCGGGACCGGAACCGGCTCGCAGGAACCCCTCCACGATCTCGGTGGGCGTGGCATCGTCCTGCGGGCCGTCGGGGACGAACGCGAAAGCCTGGGTGTCGTCGGACTGCGGCCCGCGGCCCGGATTGACGTAACCGGTGGTGGGCAGGCCCGTGCACGCGGCGAGGGCGAGCACGAGGGCGAGGCTGACGAGAGCGAGGGCGCGCCTCATGACGTCCTCCTGACTCCGGGACGGGTCGAGATGGGCTGCGTGAGGCCGAGCGCCTCGAGCGCGCCCCCTTGCTCGTCGTCGGGTTCGAGGGGAAGGGGCGAGCCGGTCACCGGCCTGCCGGTGCGCGGCAGGGTCAGCACGAAATTCGACCCGCGACCGAGTTCTGACCACACCGCGAGGGTGCCGCCGTGCAGGCGCGCGTCGCCCAGCGCGATCGAGAGCCCCAGGCCCGTGCCGCCGATGGTGCGTACCCGCGACGGGTCCGCGCGCCAGAATCGGTCGAACACGCGCTCGACGTCGTCACCGCGCATGCCCAGGCCGAAGTCGCGCACGCCGAGGGCGATGGCATCCCGATCACTGTCGACCGAGACGACGATCGGACGCCCCTCGCCGTGCTCGATGGCGTTGCCGAGGAGGTTGCGCACGATGCGGCGCACGCGACGGGCGTCCATGTCGACCGGGGTGTAGCCGCCGGGGGCGACGAGCCGCACATCGGAACCGTGCCCCTCGGCCAACTGCTCCATCGAGAGGATGACGTCCTCGGCGAGGTGAGCGAGACTGGTCGGCTCGAGCTCGAGCTGCACCGACCCCGCGTCGTACCGGCTGATCTCGAGCAGGTCGGTCAGCAGCACCTCGAAGCGCTGTACCTGCGCGTGCAGCAGCTCCGCAGCGCGACCCGTCACCGGGTCGAACTCCTCGCGCTGGTCGTTGATCATGTCGGCGGCGAGCTTGATCGTGGTCAGGGGCGTGCGCAGTTCGTGCGAGACGTCGGAGACGAAACGCTGCTGCACGAGCGAGAGATCGGCGAGTTCCTTGATCTGCGATTCGATGCTGTCAGCCATCGCGTTGAAGGAGCGGTTCAGCGTGGCCAGCTCGTCTTCGCCGCGCACCGGCAACCGCACACCCAGGTCGCCCGCCGCGAGCTTCGCGCTGGTCTCTGCGGCATCCGCGATCGGGGTGGTCACCGAGCGGAGGACGAACCAGGCGATCGCGCCGATCAGCACGACCAGGACGAGTCCCACCACCCACAGCAGCACTTGAACGAAGGAGAGCGTCTGCGAGGCGCTGACGAGGTCGTACCCCATGTACAGCTCGTACGAATCGACGCCGTCGGAGGCGGGGAAACGGAGTTGGTGTCCGACCAGGATGCCGGGGACCTCGCGGCCTCCGTCGGAGGGCAGCGCGACCGACTGCCACCACTGCAGGTCGGGGCTCGACTGCACCTGCGTGCGCAGCGCCTCGGTGACCAGATTCGACTCGAACGCGGGTGAGATGAACGGCTGCGGAGCCAAGGGGGACGGCGGGCCGATGCGGTAGAGCGCGATGAGGTCGCTGGAGGACTGCTGCGACAGGCGGGTCGCGATGCCGTTCATCAGGGTCTGGGCGGCGGCCGGGTCGGTCGAGTCCACCGCGGCGTCGAGGGTCGCCTGCGCCGCAGCCGTGGCGCGCTGCGCCTCGAGGAGCACCTGGTCCTTCCGCGCGGTGAAGAGCTCGTTCTGGATGACGAGCGCCATCGCCAGACACGTCGCGAGGATCGTCACCGCCGTCAGCGTGACGGTGATGAGGATCGTGCGGAAGCGCAGGGATCGGCGCCAGAGCGTGCGCAGGCGGTCACGGGCGAGACGCCAGTCGCGGATGCTGCGCGGCTGAGGCGGGAGGGTGCGGACCGCCCCCGTCATGAGGTGCTCAGGCCACCGCGCCGGCGCGGTATCCCACGCCGCGCACGGTGGTCACGATCCGCGGATTGTCGGGGTCGGCCTCGATCTTGGCGCGCAGGCGCTGCACGTGCACGTTCACCAGACGCGTATCGGCCTTGTAGTGGTAGCCCCACACCTGCTCGAGCAGCATCTCGCGGGAGAAGACCTGTTGCGGCTTCTCGGCGAGCGCGACGAGGAGTTCGAACTCCAGCGGGGTCAGCGCGATCGGCGCGTCGCCTCGGCGCACCTCGTGTGCGGCGACGTCGACGGTCAGGTCCCCGATCCGCAGGGTCTCGTCGGCCGCCGCCTGGACCGGCCGCAGGCGCGTGCGGATGCGGGCGACGAGCTCCTTCGGGTTGAAGGGTTTCATGATGTAGTCGTCGGCGCCCGACTCGAGCCCCTTCACCACGTCGGCGGTGTCGGTGCGCGCCGTCAGCATGATGATCGGAACGCCGGACTCAGCGCGCACCCGCGTGCAGATCTCGATGCCGTCGACCCCGGGCAGCATGAGGTCGAGGAGGATGAGGTCGGGGCGCTCGGTGCGCCAGGCGTCCACGGCCTGCGCACCGTCGGCGCAGAAGACGGTGTCGAATCCCTCGGTACGCAGCACGATGCCGATCATCTCGGCCAGCGCGGTGTCGTCGTCGACAACGAGGATCCGTGAAGTCATTCGGGTGTACGTCTTCCAGCTCGGACCCGCTCGGAAACGGGCAGGACGCCCCGGTGGGGGCATGTCCCATCGAGAGTAGTCGACCTGCCTGCACGAGAGGCGAGCGTGTCGGGGGTGTGTGACACGATGAACAGACCGCCATGTGACGAGGAGGCGCCACCGTGACCGCGTACCCCGCCTGGACTCCGGCATCCCGCCCCGGCATCGTGCCCCTGCACCCCTACGGCTTCGGCACGATCCTCGGCCGCTCCTTCGTCGCTCTGCGCCACAACCCGAAGGTGCTGCTGGGCTTCGCACTCCTCACCCAGGCCGTGGCCTACATCGTGCTCACCGCGGCCGTCGCCGCCGCGGCGGTCGCGAGCTTCACGCGCCTCGACACCGTCGCCCCGGGTAGCGACGACTTCGACGCCATCCTGGCGGGTTCGGTCGTGCTCACCGGCGCCACGGCCCTCGTGCTGGGTGTGGCGACGGGGGCGCTGAGCGTCATCGTGCAGGGCGTGGTCGTCGCCGAGGTCGCGCACGCCGTCGTCGCCGAGAAGCCGACGCTGCGGGCCGTGTGGGCGCGCGTGAAGCCCGTCGTGTGGCGCCTGATCGGCTACAGCGCCTTCACCGTCCTCGCCACCGTCGTCGCGATCGGTGTGCTGGCGGGCATCGTCACCCTGTTGGTGATGTCGGTGCTGTGGCTCGGCATCCTGTTCGGCGTCCTGGCGGTGCTCGGACTCATCGTGCTGTCGCTCTGGCTCGCCGCGAAGCTCTATCTCGTGCCGTCGGCGATCATCCTCGAGCGTGCCCCGGTGTTCCGTGCGATCGGGCGTTCGTGGCGGCTGACGCGCGGACGGTTCTGGTCCACGCTGGGCGTGTTCATCGTGATCTCTATCGCGTTCAGCATCGTCGCCCAGATCATCTCGATCCCCTTCAGCCTGGTCGGAAGCCTCGTACCGGTCATCATCGCCCCGACCGGCGAGACCGACACCGGCGCCTTCGTCGGCCTGATCGTCGTGCAGGTCATCGGTCAGTTCGGCGTCCTGCTCGTGCAGTGCATCGCGCTCGTCGTGCAATCGACGTCGGCGGCGCTCGTCTACGTCGACGCCCGCATGCGCGTCGAAGCGCTCGATCACGACCTGCAGACCTACGTCGAAGCGCGCGACGCCGGAGCGACCGAGCTCGACGACCCCTATCTGGTCGGTGTCGGACGGGTGGTCGCTCGGCCCGCGCCCGTGCCCCACGGGGCGATCGGCGGACAGCTGGTGTACGGAGTGCCGGGTGGGCAGCAGGGATACGCGCAGCAGGGGTACCCGGCGCCGAGCGGGCAGCAGGGATACGCGCAGCAGAGGTACCCGGCGCCGAGCGGGCAGCAGGGATACGCGCAGCAGGGATATCCGGCGCCGGGCGGGCAGCAGGGATACGCGCAGCAGGGGTACCCGGCGCCGGGCGGGCAGCAGGGGTACGCACAGCCGCCGTTCGGCCTCCAGCCGGGATACCCCGCGCCGGCTGGGAGGCCTGTCGACGACCGGCGGTCGCGCGACGAGGCGGGCGACCCGGCCCCCTCCGCGACCGATCGCCCCGACACGCCTTCGACACGATCCGAGACCGCAAGAGCGACCCCCACCACCTGGGCCGCACCCGGGTCGAGCGGCGACGCGTGATATCCCCCGCCGCGCTCGCGGCAGCCGTCCCCCTGCTGCCCGACCCCGACGAAGCTCGGGAATGGGCGGAACGGGAGCTGTCCGATCCGGCGTACCAGGCGGCGGAGCCGAACGTCATCGACCGCATCGCCCAGGCGGTGGGTCGATTCCTCGGCGACCTGCTGCGCGTGCCCGACACCTCCGGATGGGGCCCGTCCGCGCTCATCGTCCTCGCCATCGTCATCGCCGCCCTGATCGTGGTCGCGGTCCTCATCTGGGGACGACCCCGACCCGTGTCGCGCGCGAGCCGGCCCGCTCACGCTCTCTTCGACGAGGACGACGTCCGGTCGGCCGACGACCTGCGCGCCGACGCCGCCCGGGCCGCCGCACGCGCCGACTGGGATGAAGCGATCGTGCTGCGCTTCCGCGCCTTCGCCCGCGGACTCACCGAGCGCGGTCTCGTCGACCCGCCGCCGGGAGCGACGGTGCGCGCGTTCTGTCGCGAAGCAGCTACCGCCCTCCCGCCCCTCGCATCACCCCTCCACGAGGCGGCCGAGATCTTCGACGACGTGCGATACCTGCGCCGGCCCGGCTCCGCCGAGCGCTACCGCGAGATCGCCGAGCTCGACGAACAGGCCGTGCGCACACGCCCGACCCCGGCGGCCGCGTCGTGACCGTCGCCGCGACATCCCTGCGCTCCCGGCGGCGCGGGGCCCTGGGCTGGATCGGACTGGCGGTGGCGCTGCTCCTGGTCGCGCTCGTCGGCGGCACCCTGGTGTACGGCGGGTACACCCAACGCGCGTCCCTCGACCCCGAGTCCGCCGGACCCGACGGAGCCCGCGCCGTCGTGCGCGTCCTCGAGCAACAGGGCGTCCGGGTGATCGTGGCGCGCGATCGCCCGGCCGCCGAGAGGGCGCTGGCCGCCGGCGAGGCGACCCTCGCGATGCGCGACGCCCCCATGCTGTCCGACGACGCGCTGCGGGATCTGACCGACCGAGCGCGCCACGTCGTCCTGCTCGAACCGCGTACGCGCGCACTCGATGTGCTCCTGAACGGCTCCCGCCTCGGCGGATTCGCCGACGATCGGGCCGTGGCCGCGGACTGCTCCCCGGCCGCCGCGTCCAACGCCGGCACCGCGCGCGTCGGCGAACTCATGACACCGGGCGACGACGTCGTCGGCTGCTTCCCCGTCGGCGGCGAGTTCGCACTCCTCACCCTCGAGACGGCGGACCGCACGGTCACCGCTCTCGACGCCCTCGTGACGCTGACCAACACCGCCCTCCCCCGTGACGGCAACGCCGCCCTCGCCCTCGCAGCGCTCGGCCGGACCGACACGCTCGTCTGGTACATGCCCTCCCCCGCCGACGCCGACCGCGCGGCCGACGCCCCGACCCTCACCGATCTCACCCCGCCCTGGGTCACCCCCGGCATCCTGTTGCTCATCGTCGCCACCCTCGTCGCCGCGATCTGGCGCGGACGACGCTTCGGTCCCCTCGTGACCGAACGTCTGCCGGTCACGGTGCGGGCGAACGAGACGACCGAGGGCCGCGCTCGTCTCTACGCCACGGCGCGCGATGCGCCGCACGCCCTCGACGAGCTGCGACGAGCCGCGCGCACGCGCCTCGAACGGCTGCTCGGGCTGTCGCCGCGCAGCGCCCCCGACGACGTCGCCGACGCGGTCGCCGCACGCCTGGGCGCCGACCGCGCCCGGGTGCACGGCATCCTCATCGACGATCAGCCCCGCACCGACCGCGACCTCGTCGCGGCCGCCGACCGACTCCGCGACCTCGAGGCGAGCGTGCGCGCCGCCGTCCGAACCGAAGGGACCACACGATGACCGACAGCCCCCAGAACCCGGCCTGGCCCGCCCCCTCGTCCCCGGCCGCGGTCCCCGGCCCTCTCGACGCTCCCGCCACGACGCGTGCCCAGGCCCGGGTCGCCGACGACCACGCGACCCTGCGCGAGTCCCTGCACCGCGTGCGACTCGAGGTGGGCAAAGCCGTGGTCGGGCAGGACGGCACGGTCACCGGGCTTCTCATCGCCCTTCTCTCGCGCGGGCACGTCCTGCTCGAGGGCGTCCCCGGCGTGGCCAAGACGCTGCTCGTGCGCTCCTTCAGCCGAGCCCTGGGCCTCGACACGCGACGCGTGCAGTTCACGCCCGACCTCATGCCGGGAGACGTCACGGGGTCGCTCGTCTACGACCCCCGCGCCGGGGGATTCGATTTCCGGCCGGGCCCCGTCTTCACCCACGTGCTGCTGGCCGACGAGATCAACCGCACGCCCCCCAAGACCCAGGCGGCGCTCCTGGAGGCGATGGAGGAGCGGCAGGTGTCGTCCGACGGCGAGAGCCGGGCCCTCCCCGACCCCTTCCTGGTCGCGGCGACCCAGAACCCCATCGAGCACGAGGGCACGTACACGCTCCCCGAGGCGCAGCTCGACCGCTTCCTGCTCAAGCTCGTCGTCGACCTGCCCGGGCGCGACGCCGAGGTCGACGTGCTGCGTCGGCATGCGAGCGGTTTCGACCCCCGTCGCCTGGATGACGCCGGGGTGCACGCCGTGGTCACGGCCGACGAGATCCTCGCCGCGCAGCGCGCCGCGGCATCCGTCGCCGTCGACGACGACCTCCTCGGGTACGTCGTCGACCTCGCCCGTGCCACCCGGCACAGCCCCTCGGTGCTGCTGGGCGTCAGCCCCCGCGCGACGACGGGACTGCTGGCCGCCGCCAAGGCGTGGGCGTGGCTCGGCGGGTACCCCGCGATCACTCCCGACCACGTGCAGACGATGCTCGTACCCGTCTGGCGCCACCGCATCCGCCTGCGTCCCGAAGCCGAGATCGAGGGCGTCTCGGTGGATGCCATCCTCACCTCCGTGCTGCAGCAGACCCGCGTCCCCATCTGATGTTCGTCACCGGCCGGCTCGCCCTGCTCGTCGCCCTCGGCGTCGTTCCCCTCGTGCTGCTGAGCAGCGCGGGGGTGCCGGCGTGGACCGCCGCGGGCGGCTGGGTGGCGCTCTGCGCCGTGCTGGGCGCCGTCGATACGGCCGCGGCCGCCGACGCACGCCGCGTGGAGATCACGCGGACGCTGCCGGAGCGAGCGCTACGAGACGAACCGGTCGCGGGAGAACTCCGGGTGCGCAATCTCGGCACGCGCCTGTTGCGGGCGCGGGTGCGTGACGCGTGGCAGCCGACAGCGGGCGCACCCTCGGGGCGGCAGAGCCTCACCGTCCCCCCGGGTGAGCGACGGGGAGCTCCCCTCTCGCTGCTCCCCCGTCGCCGGGGCGAACTGCGCAGCGCGTTCGTCGTCGTGCGTTCGGTGGGGCCGCTGGGCCTCGCCGGCCGGCAGGCGGTGATCGACGCCCCCGCTCGCCTGCGGGTGCTGCCGCCGTTCACCTCCCGGCGGCACCTGCCCTCACGTCTCGCCCGGCTCCGGGAGCTCGACGGCAACACCACGCTGCAGGTGCGCGGACAGGGAACCGAGTTCGACAGTCTGCGGGAGTACGTCCGCGGCGACGACGTGCGCTCCATCGACTGGCGGGCCACCGCGCGCGCAGGGACGACGATGCTCCGCACGTGGCGACCGGAGCGCGACCGGCACGTCGTCATCGTCATCGACACCGGGCGCACGGCCGCGGCGCGGGTGGGCGACGGGGTGCGCCTGGACGCCGCGATGGAGTCCGCGCTGCTGCTCTCGGTGCTCGCGACGCGCGCCGGCGATCACGTGCACCTGCTGATGTTCGACCGCGTCACCCGCGCCCGCGTCACGCGGGTCGACGGTCCGCAGCTGCTTCCCGCCCTGGTGGATGCCATGTGCCCGGTCGACCCGCAGCTGATCGACACCGACTGGGATGCCGCATTCGCTCAGGTGCGCGGTTTGTCGGTGCGCCCGGCCCTGGTCGTGCTGCTCACCGCGGCCGACGACCCCGAGGCCGCGCGCGCCTTCCTCGCGTCGTTGCCCGCCGTCGCCGCACGGTCGCGGTTGCTGGTGGCCACGGCGACGGACGGTCCGGGCGAGACGCCGGCGCACCGGGATGCCGCCGACGTGTACGCCGCCGCGGCCGTGGAGCGTGCTCGACACGACGCCGAGCGCGTGCGCGACGCGGTGGTGCGCGCGGGCGGCGATGCGGTGTCGGCGTCGGCGGACGACCTGCCGCCCCTCGTCGCCGATCGCTATCTCGCGCTCAAGGCAGCGGGCCGGCTGTAGCACGTTCAGCCCCCATGCAGCCCGCGACATACGTCGCGGCTTATCCTGAGGGGTAATCTTCGAGCCGTCTGCGCGTCCCTCCGTGCCCGGCTGCGCCGTCAACGCACAGGATGCGGGAGCTCTCTTGCCAGGTAATGCCACCACGCACTTCGACGATGTGGCCCTCGTTTCGGTGGCGAGCGTCCTGCCCAGCCGCGTGACGACGTCCGACGACATCGAGGCGCGGCTGGCCCCGGCGCTGGAGCGCCTCAAGCTCAAGCCCGGACTCCTGCGCCGCGTCGCGGGCGTCAACGAACGCCGCAACTGGGCCGAGGGCGAGTCGTCCGACGAGGCGACGATCGCCGCGGGCAAGCAGGCCCTCGCCGAGGCGGGAGTCGACCCCAGTGAGGTCGGCCTGATCATCAACACCTCGGTCACCCGCAAGCACCTCGAGCCGTCGGTGGCCGTGCGCCTTCACCACGGTCTGGGCCTGCCGAGCTCGGCGATCAACTTCGACGTCGCCAACGCCTGCCTCGGATTCATCAACGGCATGAGCCTGGCCGCGGGCATGATCCAGTCAGGCCAGGTCAAGTACGCCCTGATCGTCAACGGTGAGGATGCCGACGAGATCCAGGTCAACACCATCAACCGTCTCGTGCGCGAAGACCTCGACCGCGACGCCTTCATGCAGGAGTTCGCGTCGCTGACGTTGGGTTCGGGCGCCGCCGCCGCCGTGCTCGGTCGCGCGAGCGACCATCCAGAAGGTCACCGCATCGTCGGCGGCGTGACGCGCGCTGCCACGCAGTTCTACGACCTCTGCGTCGGAAGCGTCGACGGGATGTTCACCGACGCCAAGGCGCTGCTGAAGGGCGGGCTCGACCTGGTCGTGTCCGCGTGGAAGGAGGCGAAGGACGAATTCTCGTGGATGGGCATGGACCGCTACATCACGCACCAGGTCTCCTCCGTGCACACCTCGGCGATCGTCCGAGCCGCAAAGCTCGACCGCGGTCGCGTACCGGTCACCTACCCCACCCTGGGCAATGTGGGACCGGCCTCCATCCCCATCACCCTTGCCGCCGAGCAGAAGACGCTGCGCCGGGGCGACCGCGTCCTGTTGATGGGAGTGGGCTCCGGGTTGAACACCGGCATGCTGGAGCTGGCCTGGTGAAGGTCACCGCCCCCGGCGCGACCCTGCCCCCGGTGGGCCTTCCCGGTCTCGACCCGGCCCTGTCGCGCCTCGTCGCGGTCGACGGCGTCGCCGCCGATGCGCACGCCACCCGCACCTGGCATGTCCTCGACACCGGCGACGCCCTCGCCGAACGCGGCATCGCCCCCGTCGGCACGATCGTCGCCGTCCACGGAAACCCCACCTGGTCGTACCTCTGGCGCGCGCTGGTGAGCACTTCGCTGCAGCGCGCGGAGGCGGGCCGCACCGCGTGGCGGGTCGTCGCCGTCGATCAGCTCGAGATGGGCTTCTCGGAGCGCTCGGGGGTGCGGCGCACCCTCGCCCAGCGCATCGCCGATCTCGGCGCGCTCGTCGACGAGCTCGGCATCCCGGGTCCGGTCGTGACGATCGGACACGACTGGGGAGGGCCGGTCTCGCTCGGGTGGGCCGTCGAGAACCGCGACCGTCTCGCCGCCGTCATCGCCTTGAACACCGCCGTGCACCACCCCGACGGCGCGCCACTGCCGTTCGCGTTGCGCGTGGCGACCGCCCGTGGTCTGCTCGCCGCCGGGACGACCGGGACGACTGCGTTCCTCGACACCACGCTCGCACTGGCCGATCTCGACCCCGCTGTGCGCTCCGCCTTCCGCGCGCCGTACGCCACCATCGCCCGCCGCCGCGGGATCGGCGGCTTCGTGGCCGACATCCCCGCCACGGCTGCCGACGAGAGCACCCCGGCCCTGCGTCGCATGTCGGCGGGGCTTCGGCGACTCGACGTGCCCGCGCTCCTCCTCCGCGGCCCCAAGGATCCCGTGTTCGGCGAGGGACACCTCGACGACCTCACCGACCGCCTGCCCCACGCCGACGTGCATCGCTTCGAGGGCGCCGGACATCTGATCGCCGAAGAGCGGCCCTACGCCGACGTCGTGCTCGACTGGCTCGACGAGAAGGTCGTGGATGCCGTGGTCCCCGCGGTCGGCACCCGTCGCGCGGCCGCGGCGGAACGCCGGGCGGAGGCGCGAGCCCGAGCGGACGCCGAGACCGCCGCGGGGACGCAGATGCGCGACACGGACCGGACCGCTGAGTTCACCGGCGGGGACACCGCCGCCGGCTCCCTCTGGGACGCCCTCGACGCCCGCCGCGACGACGACGACGTCGCCGTCATCGACATGAGCACCTCCCGCGACGGCGGGCCCCTCCGCGTGAGCTGGCGGCAGCTCGCCACCCGCGTCGACGAGATCGCCGCCGGCCTCGACGCGTCCGGCGTCCGCGCGGGAGACCGCGTCTCCCTTCTCGTGCAGCCCGGCCCCACCCTCACCGCCGCACTGTACGCGTGCCTGCGCATCGGCGCCGTCGTCGTCGTGGCCGACCGGGGTCTCGGCATCCGGGGTCTGTCGCGCGCGGTGCGCGGTGCCGTGCCCGACGTCGTCATCGGCGAGGTCGCGGGACTCGCCGCCGCACGCGCGCTCGGCTGGCCCGGCCGCCGCATCTCGGCCGCCTCCCTCCCCGTCGCGGCTTCGCGTGCCCTGGGCGTGGACGCGAGCCTGTCCGACCTGGCCCGCGCCGGGCGGGGTCGCGTCCTCCCCGCCGCACCCGCGCCCGACGCCGATGCGGCCGTGCTGTTCACGTCCGGCTCCACGGGGCCTGCCAAGGGCGTCGTCTACACGCACGCGCAGCTCACCGCACTGCGCGACACCCTCGCCGCGCACTTCGACGTCACCGCCGACACGGGTCTCGTCACAGGGTTCGCGCCCTTCGCGCTGCTCGGCCCGGCGCTGGGCACGCGCTCGGCGACACCCGACATGGACGTCTCGGCCCCGCGCACCCTCACCGCCGCAGCCGTCGCCGCGGCCGTGCGGGCCTCCGACGCGCGCATGGTCTTCCTCTCGCCCGCCGCCGTCGCGAACGTCGTCGCCACGGCATCCGGTCTCGGCGCCGATGACCGCGCAGCGCTCGAGCGCGTCGAGACGTTCCTCTCCACCGGCGCCCCGGTCGGCATCGACCTGCTCCGCCGTGCGCAGCGACTCATGCCGAACGCCGTCGCGCACACCCCGTACGGCATGACCGAATGCTTGCTGGTCGCCGACGTCACTCTGCCCGAGATCGAGCGGGTCGCGGGTGACCGCGGTGTCTGCGTCGGCCGCCCGCTCGGCACGGGCCAGGTGCGCATCTCGGCGATCGACGCCGACGGCCGTGCCACCGGAGAGCCGACGACCGACACCGGGGTGACCGGCGAGATCGTCATCTCCGCTCCCCACCTCAAGCGCGGCTACTTCCGGCTCTACCTCACCGACCGCGAAGCGCGCCGAGGCCTCCCCGATCGGTGGCACCGCACCGGTGACGTCGGTCACCTCGACTCCGACGGACGCCTCTGGGTCGAGGGGCGACTCCCCCACGTCATCACCACCGCCGACGGTCCCGTGACCCCGGTCGGCATCGAGCAGGATGCCGAGACCGTCGACGCCGTCGCTCGCGCCGCGGCCGTGGGGGTCGGACCCGTCGGCCGGCAGGTCGTCGTCGCCGTCGTCGAGGCCGGCACACGACGCCCCGGACTGGCATCCCCCGCCCTGACCGACGCCGTTCGTGCCTCGACCCGGCAGCGGCTGGCGGCCGTGCTGGTGGTACCGACCCTCCCCACCGACATCCGCCACAACTCGAAGATCGATCGCACCCGCGTCGCGGCGTGGGCGGATCGCCTCCTGTCGGGCGAGAATCCGACGGCACCGTGAGAGTGCTCGCCACCGGCGCGTCCGGTTTCCTCGGCGGTGCGGTCGTGCGCGCCCTGCAGGAGGCCGGACACTCCGTCCGCACCCTCCAGCGCCGCCCCTCCGGCGTGGAGGGCGCCGAGGATCGTCTCGGTTCCGTGACCGATCCGGATGCCGTGGCATCCGCCCTCGACGGCGTCGACGGCGTCGTGCACCTGGCGGCGAAAGTGTCGCTCGCGGGAGACCCCGCTCAGTTCCGTGCGGTCAACGTCGAGGGCACGCGCACGCTCCTCGACGCCGCAGCCGCAGCCGGCGTGTCGCGCATCGTGCACGTGTCGTCGCCGTCGGTGGCGCACGCCGGCCACGCGCTCGCGGGCGTCGGCGCCGAGCCCGCCGATCCGGATGCCGCGCACGGCGAATACGCCCGGACGAAGGCCGAGGCCGAGCTGCTCGCGCTCTCCCGCGCGGTCGCGGGCACTGCCCTCGTCGCGATCCGCCCGCACCTGGTGTGGGGCCCGGGCGACACCCAGCTCATCGCGCGCATCGTCGACCGCGCTCGCCGGGGCCGTCTGCCCCTGCTGAACGGCGGCACGGCGCTCATCGACTCCACCTACGTCGACAATGCGGCATCCGGGATCGCCGCCGCCCTCGCCCGCGTCGACGACGTCAGCGGACGCGCCTACGTGCTGACGAACGGCGAACCGCGCCCGGTCGGCGACCTGCTCGCCGGGATCTGCCGAGCCTCGGGTGTCACGCCGCCGAGCTTCAGCGTGCCCGCGGGGCTGGCGCGCGCGGCCGGTGCCCTGGTGGAGCGCGTCTGGGCCGTGCGTCCGGGCGAGGACGAGCCGCCGATGACCCGCTTCCTCGCCGAGCAGCTGTCGACCGCGCACTGGTTCGACCAGACCGAGATCCGCCGCGATCTGCGCTGGACCCCCGCGGTGTCGCTGGACGAGGGCCTGCGCCGCCTGTCGCTCGCCTGACGCCCGCGCTGCGCGGTCGTACCGCCCGCCCCCTCGCTCCTCGCCCTCCGCCGCCTCGGCGCGCGCGACCCGCCCCCGCCTCCGCCTCCCGCGAGAAACGCGATCCACACGAAGAAACGCCCCGTCACGTCGTTTCTCGCCGCGAGACGCGTTTCTCACGACCACAACACCGGCAACCGCGACCGGCCCCGCACCGCCCCAACCCGACGCGAGAAACGCGATCCACACGAAGAAACGCCCCGTCACGTTGTTTCTCGCCGCGAGAAACGCGATCCACACTGACAAACGCCCCATCACGTTGTTTCTCGCCGCGAGACGCGTTTCTCACGACCACAACACCGGCAACCGCGACCGGCCCCGCACCGCCCCAACCCGACGCG
>NZ_JBQEOS010000002.1:237338-425739 GCF_052045385.1 Microbacterium sp. 22296
CCACAACACCGGCAACCGCGACCGGCCCCGCACCGCCCCAACCCGACGCGAGAAACGCGATCCACACGAAGAAACGCCCCATCACGTTGTTTCTCGCCGCGAGACGCGTTTCTCACGACCACAACACCGGCGACCAACGCACGCCGCACCCCGCACCCCGCACGCCGCACGCCGCACCCCGCACCCCGCACGCCGCACGCCGCACGCCGCACGCCATGATCCGCGCCACCGCCGCGCCGCACCCCGCAACGCCGAAAAGGCCCGTCCCACGTGAGGGACGGGCCTTCCGGATGCCGCGACGACCGCGCCGCGGCGGGTCGCACTCAGACCAGGTCGAACCGGTCGAGTTCGGTGACCTTGCGCCAGGCGGCGACGAAGTCGCGGACGAACTTCTCCTTCGCGTCGTCCGAGGCGTAGACCTCGGCGAGTGCGCGCAGTTCGGAGTTCGACGAGAACACCAGGTCGACGCGCGTGCCGATGCCGACCTTCTCGCCCGAGCCGTCCTTGGTGCCCTCGAAGGCGTGCTTGCCGCTGTCGAGCGGCTTCCACGTCGTGCCGAGGTCGAGGAGGTTCGCGAAGACGTCGTTCGTCAGCGCGCCGGGGGTGTCGGTGAACACACCCCAGTCGCTGCCGTCCCAGTTCGCGCCGATCGCGCGGAGGCCGCCGACCAGCACGGTCATCTCGGGAGCGGTGAGCGTGAGCAGGTTGGCCTTGTCGAGCAGCAGGAACTCGGCGGGCAGCCGCGCCTCGCGAGAGGCGTAGTTGCGGAAGCCGTCGGCGATCGGCTCGAGCCAGCGGAACGACTCGATCTCGGTCTGCTCCTGCGAGGCGTCGGTGCGGCCGGGGGTGAAAGGCACCTCCACCTCGACGCCACCGGCGAGCGCGGCCTGCTCGACACCGGCGTTGCCGGCGAGCACGAGCAGGTCGGCGATCGAGACCTTCTTCTCGCCCTGCGCGTCGAAGGCGGCCTTGACGCCCTCGAGCACCTCGAGCACGGATGCCAGCTGCTCGGGGTTGTTGACCGTCCAGCTCTTCTGCGGCTCGAGACGGATGCGCGCGCCGTTCACGCCACCGCGCTTGTCGCTCCCGCGGAACGTGGATGCCGCGGCCCACGTCGTGGTGACGAGCTGCTGAACCGTGAGGCCGCTGTCGAGGATCTGCTGCTTGAGCGCCGCGGCATCGGCCGCGTCGATCAGCGGGTGGTCGACCGCGGGCACGGGGTCCTGCCAGACGAGCACCTCGGCGGGGACCTCGGAGCCGAGGTAGCGCTCGCGCGGGCCCATGTCGCGGTGGGTCAGCTTGAACCAGGCGCGCGCGAAGGCGTCCTGGAACGCGGCGGGGTCTTCGGCGAAACGCCGCGAGATCTTCTCGTACGCAGGGTCGACGCGCAGTGCCAGGTCGCTCGTGAGCATGCGGGGCTCGCGGCGGCCGTCGGAGTGCGCCTCGGGCACCATGTCGGCTCCCCCGCCGTTCTTCGGACGCCACTGGTGGGCGCCCGCGGGGCTCTGGAAGAGCTCCCACTCGTAGGCGAAGAGGATGTGGAAGAACTCGTTGTCCCAGCGGGTGGGGTGGTAGGTCCACGTGACCTCGAGACCACTGGTGATGGTGTCGTCGCCCTTGCCGGTGCCGTGGCTGTTCTTCCAGCCCAGGCCCTGGTCGTTGATGTCGGCGGCCTCGGGGTTCACGCCCACGTGCGAATCGCTCGCCGCACCGTGGGTCTTGCCGAAGGTGTGGCCACCGGCGATGAGGGCGACGGTCTCCTCGTCGTTCATGGCCATGCGGCCGAACGTCT
Organism: Microbacterium sp. 22296; assembly: GCF_052045385.1. NCBI lineage: Bacteria > Bacillati > Actinomycetota > Actinomycetes > Micrococcales > Microbacteriaceae > Microbacterium > Microbacterium sp. 22296. The sequence goes on from NZ_JBQEOS010000002.1 coordinate 239,131, forward strand.
CGCGGATGTCGTGGGCCGACAGCTGCGGGTCGGGGTTGCCGTTGGGGCCCTCGGGGTTGACGTAGATCAGACCCATCTGGACGGCCGCGAGCGGGCGCTCGAGCTCGCGGTTGCCGGTGTACCGCTCGTCGCCGAGCCACGTGGTCTCGGGGCCCCAGTACACGTCGTCGTCGGGCTCCCAGACGTCGGTGCGGCCGCCGGCGAAGCCGAAGGTCGGGAAGCCCATGTCCTCCAGCGCGACGTTGCCGGCGAGGATCATGAGGTCGGCCCACGAGATCGACTGGCCGTACTTCTTCTTGACGGGCCAGAGCAGCCGGCGCGCCTTGTCGAGGTTGACGTTGTCGGGCCAGCTGTTCAGCGGCGCGAAGCGCTGCATGCCCGAGCCCGAACCGCCGCGACCATCGGTCACGCGGTACGTGCCGGCGCTGTGCCACGCCATGCGGATCATGAGGGGGCCGTAGTGACCGAAGTCGGCGGGCCACCAGTCCTGCGAGGTCGTCATGACGGCCTGCAGGTCCTTCTTCACGGCATCCAGGTCGAGGGCCTCGAAAGCGGCGCGGTAGTCGAAGTCGTCGTCGAGCGGGTCGCGCAGCACGTTGTTCTTCGCCAGGATCTTCACGTTCAGGGACTCGGGCCACCACACGCGGTTGGCCGACCCCTGGGTCGGGTGCGGCAGGGCGCCGGCGGGCTCGCTGTCGGCGGGGGCTTCGCCCACCGGCAGTCGGTTGTCGTCGGGGGCGGCGCCGTCGTGGAAGACGGGGCATCCGTTCAGAGTGTCGCTCATCGGGATCCTCTCGGTTTTTCGGCTTCGGACTCGGCTCGGCAGTCGGGGCACACGCCCCAGAACGTCACCTCGGCGGTTTCGATGACGAAGCCGCTCCCCTCCGGCATGTGCAGGCACGGCGCCGCGCCGACGACGCAGTCCACGTCGTCGATGCGTCCGCATCCGGTGCACACCACGTGGTGGTGGTTGTCGCCGACGCGCAGTTCGAACGTGCCGGAGTGACCGGCCGGTTCGATGCGGCGGGCGAGACCCGCGTCGGCGAAGTCGCCGAGGGCGTTGTACACGGATTGCTTACTGGTGCCGGGAAGGGTGCCGCGGATCCCGTCGTAGACGTCGTCCGCGGTGGCGTGCGGCCGGGCGCGGAGGGCCTCGAGTACGGCGATTCGCGTCGCCGTCACCCGCAGGCCCGCCCCGCGGATGAGGGCATCCGCGGGAGCGTCCGGTCGACTGTCGAGCATGCCCCGAGCCTATCCAATTTTGATTGAATCAAAAATGACACGCCGAGGAACGATCGGAATACCGGATGCCGTTCACCCGGCCGTCAGCGTCGGGGTCCCCGCTTCGTACTCCGTGACGTCACCCGTCTCACCGGCCCGCGCGGCCCGTCCACCCAGCCACAGCATGTAGGAGAGGAAGACTCCCAGCGCCGCCGCGCCGATGGCGATCTTGATCGGCCACGGCCAGTCGCGCGGAGTCACGAATCCCTCGACGACGCCCGACAGCGCGAGCGCGAAGACGAGGCCCACCGCCACCGTCGCGAGCGAGCGACCGGCAGCGGCGAGGGCCTCGCCGCGCGTGCGACGGCCGGGCGCGACCCACGCCCAGAAGATCTGCAGCCCTGCCGCTCCGGCCACGAAGATGCACATGAGTTCCAACAGGCCATGGGGAAGGATGAACTGGAAGAACACGTCGGCGCGGTCGAAGGCGATCATGATCGCGGCCGACTGGCCCACGCCCACGGCGTTCTGCATGATGACCATCACCGGCCACACCCCGGTCACCCCGAACATCACGCACTGCGCCGCGATCCAGGCGTTGTTGGTCCAGACCGTCCCCGCGAAGATCGCGTTCGGATTCTTGCGGTAGTAGTCCACGAACTGCTCGTCGGCGTAGTTCTGCAGATCGCTCTGCGCGCCGAGCGCGGCGATCGCGGCGGGATCGCCCGAGATCCACAGGGCCACCAGCGTCGACACCAGGAGGAAGAACACAGTGACCGCCAGCGTCATCCACCGCACCCGGTAGAGGGCCGCCGGCAGCTGCAGCAGGAAGAAGCGGGGCAGTTGCTTGAGCACGTTCTCGCGGACGCCGGTGAGGCGCAGACGAGTGCGCGCCAGCAGGATCGAGACGTGATCGCCCTGGGGCGTCCGCCCCGCCGACGTCTTGATGTCGGCGAGATCGGCTGAAGCGGCGCGATAGCGGGTGACGAGTTCGTCGACCTCGGAGCCGCTCAGATGCCGCGTGCGCCCGAGCTCATCGAGGCGAGCCCACTCGTCCCGACGGGCAGCCGTGAGGGCGTCGAGATCCATGTGGTCAACTGTACGCATGGCTCTGCCTCCGACCCCCGCCGCCCCGGTGACCGTGGTGCACATGAACGCGGACGAAACCCTCACCGGCGAGGCCGTCGCCCTCGACGTCCAGCCGGTCGGCTTCTTCCTGCGTGCGGTCGGAGCCGTCATCGACTTCCTCGTCGGTGCGGCCGTGCTGGTGGGCTGCGCGCTGCTCCTGCTCTGGATGATCGGAGCGGGAACCCTGCCGGAGTCGGCGACCGGCATCGGCGTCATCTCGCTGTTCGTGATCGTCATGGTGGTGCTGCCCACGACTGTCGAGACACTGTCTCGAGGGCGCAGTCTCGGCCGCCTGGCCGTGGGGGCCCGTATCGTGCGGACCGACGGCGGCGCCGCGGGTTTCCGCCAGGCCTTCATCCGCGCGTTGGTGGGGGTGCTCGAGCTGTGGTTCACCCTGGGCGCCATCGCTGCCGTCGTTGGCATCTTCACACCCCGCGCGCAACGCCTCGGCGACCTTCTCGCCGGTACCGCGAGCGAACGCACGCGCACACGTCCTCTGCCTCCCGCGGCTCCTGGAGTGCCGCCCGGTCTGGAGCCCTGGGCCGAGATCGCCGACATCACGCGCCTGCCGGATCGTCTCGCCGCGCGCATGTCGCAGTTCGTGCGCGGGGCCGATGCCCTGGAGCCGGCCGCGAGGGCCCGCGTCGCGGCATCCCTCGCCGAAGCCGTGCGCCCCTTCGTCTCGCCCCACCCCTCCGTGGATGCCGAGACGTTCGTCCGTGCGGTGTCGGCCGTGCGGCGCGACCGCGAATACCGCGCGCTCGTGCTCGAGAACTCCCGGGCCGCGGCGCTCACCGAGCAGGCGTGATCCGCGCCGGGGCCTCACCGACGGGGCGGGGCGGATTCCGCCGTTCGAGGCGGGGTTCCCACGCCCCAGACGGCGGAACGTGCCCCGCACCCCGATGACACCATCGGGGCAGCGCCCGCGCGAGGATCAGGTGCGCAGCGTCTCGTGGCGCACGACGACCCAGCCCTTGGGCACCGACAGCCTGTCGGCGTGGATCGCGCACAGGTCGTGCGCGTGGGGGTCACCGGCGGGACCCATGGGGCCGAGGGCCGCCATCTGGTCGCCGTAGTCGTAGGTGAGGGTGCTCATCGCCTCGCGGGCGCATCCCACCTTCGAGCAGAGTCTGTCGCGCATCGCGGGTCAGCCTAGCCAGCACCTCCCCCGCCGCCTCCGCGCCGCGCCGAAGCCCGGCTCACCGCGCCGGCAGCTGCCGCACGCCGAAGACGGCGTACTCACCCGGCATCCATCGGCACGCACGTCAGTCCGTCCGCTCCCGCGCCCGTCGCTCCACACGCGAGGCACAACGACGGGCCCCGTGCCCGGCACGCCGACTCCGGATGCCAGATCTCCGGCGTGACGCCACCTGCCCTGCCGTTGTGCACGACGCGCGACGCGCGACGCCCCGTCCCGCGGCATCCGCCCGCAACCGAGGCGATCCGTCTGCCTTCGAGCCGCGGACCACGGGCATCGAAGACCGCCGGACACGCCGACCGCAGTCCCCGCCCACCGGCGAACGTAGGATGGGCGCATGATGCGTCGCCGATCCCGCGAAGCGCGGCCGGTCGCCCGCCCATCGCGTCACGGGCGGCACGGGCGTGAGAACCGCAGCCCGGTGGTACGCCCCCCGCTGCCCCCGATCGACACGCGCGTCGAGAGGTTCGACATCGCGGTGAGCACGGCCGCCGAGTTCCTGCGCTCGGCCTGGACCGACCTGCGCGAGGTGTCGTTCGAGATCGGCGTCATGCCCCCCGCCTCGGCCGACGGCATCCCGCGCTGGACGGTTCTGCGGGAGCAGAAGCGCATCATCCTCTACCGCGTCCCCATCGAACGCCTGGGGCACCCGCACCAGGACGACGATCTGCACCGTCGCATGATGATCGAGGGAGCCGTGTTCCGCGCGGCCGCCGAGTACCTCGACCGCGACCCCTGGGACCTCGGGCCGGAGCGGTTCCGCTTCTTCTGAGCCGTCCTCGTGCGAGGGGATGACCGGATCCGGAGCACATCGCCGTCACCCGCGGCATCCGTGATCCGGTGTGGGCCGCCTCAGCCGATCAGGGCAGGACGGTGACCGCCGACGCCGCCGCATCGGCGGGCCAGAGCGGGTACGACGCCAGCGCCGACGCACCGGCGTACGTGACGGCGGCGTGCACGGGCGCGGTCGTCTCGAGGCGGAACACACCCGCTGCGACCGACAGCGCCGCGCTCGAACCGGCAGCGACGGTGGTCGACACGGGGTCCCCGCCCTCGACGGGGGTGAGGGTGACGCTCGCGTCGCTCGTCCCGGCCGCGAGCACGACCGCCGCCCCCGAGCCGGGGGCCACGGCGACGACGCTCGGGTCGGCGATCTCCGGGGCCGCGGCGTACCAGGCGAAGTCGGCGCCCTCTCCGAAGCCCGTCGTCGACCACGTCGCACCCACGACGGGAGCGGTGGCCGACACCTCGACCGTGTACACCCCGGCGGCGTTGCCGGTCAGGTCGACGGCGGTGGGGAGTCCGGCCGTCAGCGGGATGTCGAAGGCGGCGGGGGCGGGGGTGGCGGCATCCACCGGGACGAGGGTGACGGTGGCGGAGGCGTCTGCACCCGGCGCCAAGAGGCGCAGGACGGTTCCGGCTTGGCCCACCCCGGTCGCGATGACCCGCACCCCCGGCATCACCAGGCTCGTGTCGGCCTGCGCGGTCGGGGCCACCTGGTCGACACCGCCGGGAAGCAGCACCCGGGTCACACTCGTCTGCAGCGCCGCGTGCACGGGGGCGCCCGATGAGACCACCCGCACGACGGGGCTCTCCTCCCCCAGCAGCAGTCCCGCCAGGGGCACGATGCGACGTTCGCCGGCCGCGATGACGATGTTCTGACCGCTCGGCGGCGTCGACACGCCCTGCGAGCCGTACGCCGACAGCTGCACCGTCGCGGGCACGCTGCCGGGGTTGGCCAACTCGATGAGGTCGTTCGCGCCCGTCGTGGTCGCACCGCCCACCAGCCACGACTCCGCCAGCGGCGCGCGGCAGGCGGATGCCGCGAAGCCGACGAGATCGTCGGAGGATGCGGTGGCCGACGTCGCCGCAGCGATCGAGGTCGAGACCCCCTCGCGNGCGCAGGACGGGGGCGTCGCCGTCGGCGGCTCCCGTCGCCCCGCCGAGCGCGCTCGTGATCGCACCGGCATCGGCGGGTCCGCTCACGATGTCGGACGGGGCGGCGGCGCTGAGGCTGCCCGCAGCGTCGGCGCTGCGCCCGAGCGCCAGCAGCGGACCGTCGCAGGCCAGCACGGTGTCGCTGGGCGTCGGAGTCGTCTGCAGGCGCACCGGTTGCGCCGTGTACTGCGGCCAGGGCACCGCGATCGCGGCGACCGTGCCGACGACGGCGGCCGCGGCGATGGCCGCTCCGGCGATCAGGCGCGCGCTCGTGGCGGCGTAACGGGCGAGACGGCGCTCACTCATCGCGAACCTCTCGGAGTCGGTCCGACGATGCGCGGGGTGCGCCGTGCGATGCGGCGCGAGGCGGCGGTGGGAACCGCGAGCAGCAGCGCGATCACCAGCACGCCGAGCGAGCCCAGAGCGACGAGCCGCTGCAAGGTCGCCCGGTGGTCGTCCAGGGCCGGGCGGGGGATGATGTCGGTGTTCACGCGCCACAGGTCCCCGCGCGAGGTCGTCCCCACGGGGTCGAGCAGATCGCGCTGGTCGAGAGAAGTGGCAGCGCTCAGCCGGTCGCCGAGCACGACGTCATTCTGGGCCGACGGTGCCGATGACAGCAGGACGAAACCGATGCCCCGCTGCGCGAGCCGCGCCACGGCGTCGTCGGTCGACGGCGACACCAGGTCGGCGGCGAGGGCGGCGAGTTCGCGTTGCTGGTCATCGGCGGAGGTGCGTGTGGCCTCGACCGTGCTCTGACCGGACAGCGTGGCGCTCCCGCCCCAGACCACCTCGACGCGCAGTCCGTCGTCACGGGGGTCGAGCACGAGCGTGCCGATCGCGAGCGAGCCGCGCCCCTCCGCGGCGACGAAGGCGGGGAGGGTGGAGACGGGCCCGTTCGTCAGCACGGTGCGCGGTGCGGCGCCGTCGGCGAGCTGAGCGGTGAGCGCGGGGGCCACGGCCACCGCGAGCGCGAGCACCGCCGCGAGCGCGCCGATCGGACGAAGTGCCCGGACACGGTGGGGGATGCCGGCATCCAGGGCGACGACGGCCGCGCCGACCAGACCCACCCACGCCAGGCTCAGGCCGGAGCCGGCCCAGAGCGGCACCGCGGCGGCGGAGTCGTCGAACGACACGGCGACGCCGACGGCGGCGAAGGCGGTGGCGAGACCCGCAACCGCGATGACGATGAGCCCGGATGCCGTGATCCACCGCGCCGTGAGCACCGACAGCACGGCGAGAAGCGCGAGAGGAGCCACGAGCAGGCCCACCCACCACACGGGGTGACCGAGCAGACTCGCCCACCCGCCCGGGTCGGAGGTGGGGAACCCCGCAGCCAGCAGCGCCCGGCCGAGCGGATCGGGCGAGACCTCGGCACCCGCGAACGGCACGCCGGGGTCGGCGAGCAGACCCCAGGCGTTACCCGCTCGCACCTGGGTCCAGACGAGCGGAGCGAAGATCACCGCGGACGGGATCACGAGCCACACCACGCGGGCGATGCCGCGGCCGGCGACGAGGGCGACGACCACGAGGGCTGCGCACCACAGCACGACCGCCGCGGGCGCCAGGGACGGCGCGCAGGCGAGCACCGCGACGAGCAGGATGGATGCCGCCCCGGCCGGCGCCCAGGAGCGGTGCGCGACGCTCGCGGCGCAGAACAGCCACGGCAGCAGCAGGTGCAGCAGCACCCCCGCGGGGCGCCCCTCGACGAGCGCGGCGAGGAAGGTCGGGGCGAGCGCCCAGGCGATCGCCGCCACGATGCGCAGCAGCGACGACTCGGTGACACGCGTGGCGGCGAACCACCCGCCCAGCACCGCGAGCGGGAGCGCGAGAACCCAGAGCACGACGAACGCCCGCGACGGATCGCCGGGCGACAGGGTTCCCACCAGCGCCACGAGCGCTGCGAACGGGTCGGCGGGACCGATGGCATCCAGTCCGAGGGGGCGCTGCCCCCAGGCCGCGTCCTGCCAGAGCTGGGCGACGTTCGCCCGGAGAGGGGCGAGCGCGCCGCCACCGAGCACCGGCCACGCCAGCAGGGGGGCGAACAGCGCCACCGAGACGGCGAGCGCGCCCAGGACCACCCAGGCGCCGCCCCCGACGAAGAACTTCAATTCGCTGCGGACGGGGGCGTCGGGATCGCCCACGTCGCCCTGCCAGCGCACGCGCATCTCGGCGCGCGAGACGCGCAGCGGCGCGATCCGAGACCATCCGACGCTCCGGACCGTGCGGATGCGCCGCCGCGCCCGGGCGACGGCGGTCGGCCGCGCCATCACCAGCAGCGTCGCCCCCCACTCGGGAAGCACCCGGTGCGGAACCTTCGTCACCAGGTGCACGAAGGTCCGCCACAGGGCGAGGGGCAGGAACGACAGCCAGTGCAGGGGGACGGCCGGGGCGGGGGCGTACACGAGACGACGGTGCAGTTGCGCCGTGCGGGTCGCGAACGCGCGGCGGCGCGCGCGGCGGCGACCGCGGGCCATGGCCGCGACACCGTCACCGGCGACGGCGACGCGGGCGGTGGGGACCACGGCGACCAGGCGCGCGCCCAGTCGTGCGCGCACTCCCAGGTCGAGGCCCTCGTCGGCACCGCCGAGGGCGGGATCGAGTCCGCCGAGCGCGGTCCACGCGTCGCGCCGCACGAGGACTCCGCGGACGTCGGCGCCGAGGACGTCGGAAGCGCGGTCGCGTTGCCCCTGGTCGAGTTCGCCGGCGACGAGGTCGACGGTGGCGCCGTACCGGTTCATGCTCACGCCCAGCGAGCGGATGACGTCGCGGTCGTCCCAGTCGACGAGCTTGGGGGCGGCGACCACGAGCGGCGGGGAGAGTTCGAGGGCACCCGCGAGGCGCTCGAGCGCGTCGGGATCCGGGGCGGTGTCCTGCGCCAGGAGCCAGACCGTGTCGCCCGTCAGACGGGGGGTGGCCAGCGCCGTGGCCGCGGCGAAGGAGGTCCCGGCCGATGCCGTGATGACGCCCTCGGCTCCCGACCCGGCGGCCAGCCGAGTGAGCTCGGCGTCGGGGCCGCACAGCACGATGGTGAGGGCGTCGACGCGACGGGTCTGCGCATCGAGAGCTGCGAGAGTGCGCTGAAGATGGTTCGCCGCGGGGGTGCGTCCTTCGGGACGCACGACGAGGATGGCGTGTACACGGTCGGGCATGACGCGGATCAGCCTAAGTCCGCCTTCTCACGATCGCGGACGCCGCGCCGTCGGCCGTCGGATCGCCCCCACGCGTAGCGGGTACGCGCGCGGCTCAGGCGCGACGCTTGAGCTTGCGGCGCTCGCGCTCGCTGAGGCCGCCCCAGATGCCGAAGCGCTCGTCGTTCTGCAGGGCGTACTCGAGGCACTCGCTCTTGACGTCGCACGAGGTGCAGATGCGCTTGGCGTCGCGCGTCGATCCGCCCTTCTCGGGGAAGAAGGCCTCGGGGTCGGTCTGCGAGCAGAGCGCGTCGGTCTGCCACGCGAGGGTGTTCTCTTCGGTGGCGTCGATGTCACGGCGAACGCCGGGAACACCGAGGTCGACCGGGTCTACGAACCAGTTGTCCGGAACACCGGACCGGTACTGCGACGTCGCCATATCATCCTCCCCCTCGTTCGAGCCCCCATGACGCGGCTTGCGCGTAGAGATAATTACACCCGTGTGATTCGGATTGGTCAAGTCGCGGATGGTAAACCCTCAAGGCCGACGTGAACCTTCAGGACGCGCTCCGGCGTGTCGCGGTCACTCCCCCGGCATGGCGACGAAGACCTCACCGGCGCCATCGCTCGACACGGGCGACTCGTCGGGCGTGATCAGCGCCGCCTCGCCGGCGGCGAGGGTGATCGCTGCACCGGAGGCACCGGTCAGCGTCGACGACCCCGTCACGCCGAGGGCGATCGCCACGCCGCGCAGGTCGAGACGCGCCGGGGCGCCCTCGGCGAGGTGCCCCAGCGCGAAGTCGGCGATGCCGGGGGCGAACAGCTCGGCGTCCCCGACCGGCGTCGGGCGCAGGAAAGGCGGCTCCGCAGGACGGAAGTCGACGAGCGAGAGCAGTTCGTCCACGTCGATGTGCTTGGGCGTGAGGCCGCCGCGCAGCACGTTGTCGCTCGCCGCCATGATCTCCACGCCCAACCCCGCGACGTAGGCGTGCAGAACGCCGGCGGGGACGAAGATCGCCTCGCCGCGGCGCAGCTCCACGAGGTTCATCAGCAGCGCGACGACGATCCCGGGATCGGCCGGGTAGGCCGTGTGCAGCGAACGGGTCAGTTCCAGCTCGGCGGCGAAGGTGGCGGACTCGGCGGATGCCGCGGCATCCACGATCTGCGCGATCTGCCCCGCGTCGGCCCCGCCGAGCAGCCAGCCGAGGGTCGCGCGCAGCGCTTCGGAGGCGTCGTCCGCTGCCAGGTGCGCGCGGAGCGTCGCGACGGCGGGCGCATCACCGAGGGCGTCGACCAGGGCGCGGGTGCGCGCGATGTCGCGAAGGCCTGCGAGCGCGGTGAAGGTGTCGCTCAACGCCACGATCACCTCGGGCTTGTGATTGTCGTCCTTGTAGTTGCGCGATCCCGCGTCGCGCGGGATCCCCGCACCCTCTTCCCGGGCGAAGCCCTCGACGGCCTGCTCCTTGGAGGGGTGCACCTGGATCGACAGCGGCGCCCCGGCGGCGAGGAGCTTCAACAGGTAGGGCAGCTTCGCGGGCACGTCGAGGTCGTCCGCGACGGCGGGCAACCACGCGTCGAGCGTCCGGTCGCCGCCGTCGTGCACCACGGCGGGCGAACCCGGGTGATCGCCGAACCAGATCTCCGCCTCCGGGGCGCCGCTGGGCTCGCGTCCCTCCAGGTCGGCGATGAGCGTCGGGCTGCCCCAGGCGTAGTCGCGGGGCGTATTCGAGATCGCAACAAGCACGGGCGTCAGCATAGTGCGAGCACCGAACGCGGCCGGATGCCGACGGGTAGCCTGAACCCATCATGGCGATGTACACGAATCACCCCGTGTCGGCGCTGCCGACGGCGCCCCCGCGCGAGACGACGGGGCACCTGCTGCTGCGGGCGTGGTGCGTTCTCGTCATCCTGCTCGCCCTCGGGGGCGTGGGACTCGTCAACGCCGCCGGCGCCGTCGTGGCGGCCGTGGTCGCGGTGGCCTCCGCCGTCGTCTCCGCCGTGATCTGGGTCGTGACCCGTCCGCCGATGGCCGTCCGGCGTCTGCCCTGGCTGGCGTTCGCGTACCTGGGCTGGGCGATGGCGTCGATCGCGTGGAGCGCCTGGCCCGCGGCATCCGTCCTCACCTGGCTCCTGCTCGTCATCACGACGTTCCAGGGCCTGTTCGTGGGGGCCGTGCTCACGTGGCGCGACGTCGTGCGCGCCGTCGCCTCGGCGGCGAAGTGGGTCGTGGGGCTCTCGCTGCTCTTCGAGGTGGCGGTGTCCCTGCTCGTGCGCGGACCCCTGCTCCCCGGTTTCGTCGTGCCGTCCGAGCGCGTGGACCCGATCTTCTACTGGTCGCGCGACAACCTCTTCGACGGCGGACGCATCCAGGGCCTCTTCGGCGACGCGAATCTGCTCGCCGCGGCCATGCTCGTGGCCATCATCGTGTTCGGCGTCCGGATGGCGTCGGGAGCCCCGCGCCGCGCGTTGCTGATCCCCTGGACCCTCGTGGCCGGCTTCCTCTTCGTGCGCGCCGGTTCCGCCACCGCGTTCATCGCCGCCGGCTTCGTCGCGCTCGTCCTGGGCACCGTCCTCGTCATGCGTACCGCCCGCCGTCCCGGCGAGCGCACACGCTGGTACCTGCTCTACGCGGCGATCGGTCTGGGCTTCGGCACCGCCCTGTGGCTCGGACGCGAGGCGGTGTTCGGCGTGCTCGGCCGGGGAGCCGACCTGCTCGGACGCGAGGGCATCTGGGCGGACGTGCTGGCGCGCGCGGGTCAGCGCCCGCTCGTCGGCTGGGGATTCTCGACGCCGTGGATCCCCACGGAGCCGCTCATCGACGGCTGGATCGTCGACCACGACCAGACGGTCGTGCAGGCCCACAGCATGTGGCTCGACGCCTACCTGCAGCTCGGCGTCGTGGGCGTGGTGCTGCTCGCCCTCGTCTTCTTCGCCTACGTCTGGCGCTCGTGGTTCTTCGCCGTCGACCGTCCCCGCTGGGACCTGCGCGACGACCGTCCGTACTCGCCGCTGACGCTCCTGCCGACGCTGGTCGGCGCGCTGCTGGTCGTCCAGGGACTTACCGAGTCCGGACCACTGCTGCTGTGGGGGTGGATGTTCGTCGTGCTGTTCGGCTCCAAGATCAAACAGACCCCGATCGTCGGTCACGGCGCCGGTGAGATCAGCGCCTCGGTCGAGAACGGCCGTCCGCAGGACTCGTGAGCGTCGGCGGCCGTCCAGGGTCGCGCGGAGAGCGCCGGGTAGACTTCCCGCTGGCCGTCCGCGGCCGCTGCGCCTAGACGAAAGATCTCTTCGTGACGTACACCCTGCAGAACGCCGTCCTCCCGCTCGACCGCGATCCGGATCTTCTCCCTCTGTACGTCGACCCCGAGACGTGGTCCACGATCGACGAAGAACCGGTCCGGGTCACCAACGTCGCCCAGTTGGCGAACATCCTCGATCGCCACCGCGCCCGCATCGTCGCGGGACGCCGGGTGTCGTTCGGCACGTACTTCAACGCGTTCCCCGCGTCCTACTGGCAGCACTGGACGGCCGTGCGGCAGGTGCGCCTGACCGTGCGTACGAGCGGGGATGCCACGATCCTCGTCTACCGCTCGAACGGCGGCGGCACCAAGCAGCGCATCGAGACGCGCGAGGTACGCGGCCAGGCGACGGCCAGCTCGTTCGATCTCGTGCTCGACCAGTACAGCGACGGAGGCTGGATCTGGTTCGACGTCGCAGCCGACACCACCGACGCCATCTTCGAGGGCGCCGAATGGACCACCGAGCGGGAGCCCGTGCGGGGCGGTAAGGCCAGCATCGGCGTCACGACGTACAACAAACCCGACTACTGCGTCGAGACCCTGGCGGCCCTCGCCGACGCCCCCGACGTGCTCGATGTCGTCGACCGCGTCTTCATCATCGACCAGGGCACCGACCTCGTCGAGGCTCAGGACGCCTACCCCGCCGTCGCCGAACGACTCGGTGAGACGCTCCAGGTGATCCGCCAGCCCAACCTCGGGGGGTCGGGCGGCTTCGCCCGTGCCATGGTCGAGACCCTCGCGCGCGAGGGCAGTGATTTCGTGCAGCTCCTCGACGACGACGTGCGCATCGAACCGGAGTCCATCCGTCGGTCGGTTGTGTTCGGCCGCTACGCGTCGGTCCCGACCATCGTGGGCGCGCACATGTTCGACCTGCTCGATCGGCCCAAGCTGCACGCGTGGGCCGAGGTCGTCGACGACGCGCCGTTCATGTGGCGGGCCCTGTTCCAGGAGCGCCTCCCCCACGACTTCAGCGTCGCGAATCTGCGCCAGTCGCCGTTGCTGCACATGCGACTCGACGCCGACTACAACGGCTGGTGGATGTGTCTCATCCCCACCAGCATCCTCCGCGAGATCGGCCTGTCGTTGCCGGCCTTCATCAAGTGGGATGACGCCGAGTTCTGCGTCCGGGCGCGGGATGCCGGGTACCCCACCGTCTCCATGCCGGGCGTCGCGCTCTGGCACGTGTCGTGGATCGGCAAGGACGACTCGATCGACTGGCAGGCGTACTTCCACGCCCGCAACCGCATCGTGGCGGGCCTGTTGCATTCGCGCGCACCGATGGGCGGCACCCTGATCCGCCACAGCCGCCGCGTCGACCTGAAGCACCTCATGATGATGCAGTACTACCCGGTCGAGTTGCGCCACCGCGCGTTGCGCGACGTCCTCTCGGGCCCCGAGCACATGCGCCGCGGGCTCGCGACGGCCATGCCCGAGGCGCGCACGGTCGCCAAGAAGCATCCCGAAACGGTGGTGCACAAGGACTCGGGGGTGCCGTTGCGCTCGCGCCACGGTCGCCAGGTCTTCAAGCGGCTCAAGAAGAACGAGTTCGACAGTCCGACCGGTGTCGCGCTGCGCACCTTCACCGCGCGCACGCTCATCTCGCACTGGATCCACACCCCGAAGCCCGAGAACCTCGCCCAGCCCGAGGTCGAGTTCGGCAAGGGCGACGCGCACTGGTGGCGCGTGCCCCTCTACGACAGCGCGCTGGTGAGCGCCGCGGACGGTTCGGGCAAGAACATCTACACGCGCGATCGCGCGCAGTTCCGCCGCATGCTCGTCGACAGCTGGCGGCTGCACCGCCGTCTGCAGCGCGAGTGGCCGCGCCTGTCCCGTCAGTACCGACGCGCGTTGCCCGACCTCGTCTCCGAACAGCAGTGGCGCGCGACCTTCGAGGAGCTCTCGTGAGCACGTTCGACCCCACGACCGCGACCATCGTCGTCGTCACCTACAACCGCACGCACCTCCTCACGCGTCTGCTCGAGAGCATCGAGCGCATGTCGCCCGCCCCGGGGCGTCTCGTGATTATCGACAACGCCTCGACCGACGACACCACCGCTGTCGTGGAGTCGTTCCGCGATCGCCTGCCCACCGAGCTCGTCTACCGTCGTCTCGACACCAACACCGGTGGATCGGGCGGATTCAGCGAGGGCGTGCGGGTCGCCTACGACCTCGGCTCCGAGTGGATGTGGCTCATGGACGACGACGTGGAGGTCGTCGCAGACGGTCTTGCGCGCATGGGGAGATGGGCCCCGCGGTTCCGCAGCATCCAGGGTCGCCGCTACGACTACGACGGCAGCGAGTTCTACTGGCAGTACCGCATCGCCGAGTCGATGGCGATCCCGATCCCCTACGCGCCCGCGGCGTTCGACGACTCGGGCTTCAAGCCGATGAACTCGGGCTGCTTCGAAGGCATGTTCATCCACCGCGACATCGTGGCGAAGATCGGACTGCCCGACCCCCGCTTCTTCATCTACTGGGACGACCAGCTCTACGGCTGGCTCGCCTCACGCGAGACGCCGTCGGTCATCGTCGACGAGTTCGTGCTGCGCCGCACCCGCGAGATCAAGCAGTGGGACATGGGCATCCGCCACATGAACGCCTCGAGCGACGCGTACCGGTACTACATCATGCGCAACCGCGCGTACCTGCAGAAGTACTACCGCGCGCTCGGTGAGTACCGCGCTCTGCCCTTCACCGCGGGGACGGTCTTGACGTTCGTGAAAGAGCTCATCCGCCTCGTCGTCGTGGAGCGCAAGATCAGCGGTACCAGCCATCTGTTCCGCGGGCTCCGTGACGGACGCGCGATCTCGCGCGACGACTCGTGGAAGCCGATGCCTCCGCTGGAGCGATCCCAGCCGGTCGTCTGATCGCGAGGTTTCCTCAACCGAGCCCCGAGGGGAGCTGCTCCGCGAGCGACGGGCCGAGGGTGCGCGCGTACATCCGAGTGAGGTGGTTGTCGTCGCGGTAGACCGCGACGTTGCCGATCACGCCCACGCACAGATCGTCGGGACAGATCCACGGGGTCAGGTCGATGAGACGCACCCCGGGCCGCTCGAGGGCGGCGGCGGGATTGCTGTCGGCGAGGGAGGCCGAGCGGGGCACGGCGCAATCGAGGGGATCAGCGGCGCCGACCACGCAGCCGAACATGTCGAAAGCGAATCGCGGGTTGTCTCGCACACCCAGCACCTCGATGCCCGCGGCGCTCATCCGGTCGACGAAACGGTCGACGCCCGGGCGCACCCGCTCGTCGTCCTCGCCGGCATCGGAGCGCGTGACGACCGTCAGGACGGCATCCGGCTGCACCCGTTCGACGAGGTCGACCGCGGCCGCGCGCCAGGAGTCGCACAGCTCGTCCATACCGGGCTCGTCGAGGCCCATCGAGCACCCGCCCTTGATGAGGAAGACGACGCCCCAGCCGTTCGCCTCCGCAGAGGGGAGCAGGGCGGCCGTGATCTGCTGAGCGTGCGAGTCGCCGATGACCACCACGGTGTGACGCGCCCGTGCGGTGTGCGTGGTCTCGGAACACGTGCCGTGCAGTTCCTCGCTGCCGGTGGCCCACTCCCCGGTGCATTCGCGGTCGAGCTGGGTCCATTCGGCGTCGAGCAGCGTCGGAACCGGCAGCATCGGCGCGTCCTGCGGAACGTCCGCGAGAGCGGGCTCGCGCAGCACCGCGGCCCCGGGATTCGTGATCTGCTCGCGCGCCTCGACCGCGCGCTCCTTCATCCAGGTCGTGGTCTGCCACGCGCCGACCGGCAGCGCGACCACCGCGGCGGCCGCGGCGAGCACGGCGATCGGCACGAGGGGAGACGGATCCGCCCGGCGCCACGCCCGCACCGGTCGGTCCACGGCCCACGTCAGCGCCCGCGCGAGCATCAGCGACAGAAGGACGATCCCGAGACCACCGGCGAGCCCGACTTCGGTGCGATCGTTGACGACGAGGAACGTCACCAGGATCGGCCAATGCACCAGGTAGAGCGCGTAGGCGTCGCGGCCCACGGCGCGCAGGGGACGGGATGCCAGCAGGCGCGCCGGTCCGTGACGGCTCTCCCCCGTGCCGGAAGCGACGATGGCGACCGCGCACAGCACCGGCCAGAGGGCGAGGAAACCGGGGAACCCCCCACGGACGTCGAGGATCATGCCCAAGACGAGGAGTCCCGCCATCCCCGCCCAGCCGACGACGGCTCGGGCGGTCGGGCCCAGACGGAGGTGGGGAAGAACCACCACGAGCAAGGAGCCGGCGGCGAATTCCCACAGGCGCGCTCCGGTGTCGAAGTACGCCACCTGCTGCGCGGACGCTGTCCGCGCGACCGAATAGGCGAACGACAGGGTGAATACCGCTCCGAACACCGAGCCGACGACTCGGTCCGGTGAGAACCCCCACCGCCGGACAACGACCTGGCACAGCCCCAGCAGCGCGATCCACAGCACGAACGCCTGGCCCTGCACCGACATCGACCAGAAGTGCTGGAGCGGACTCGTCGCCTGCGTTCGCGCGTAGTAATCCACGGCATCCGCCGCCAGCAGCCAGTTCTGCGTGTACGTGAGCGAAGCCCAGGTCTGCTCCCACACGGCGCGCCAGGAGGTCTCGGGGTAGACCGCCCATACCACGACCAGGATGCCGACGAGGGTCACGGCCGCCGCCGGGAGCAGCCGGCGGAAGACCCCGAGCAGGTGCGGAACGGGGCGGATGGGCGTCGGTCCCGGCATCCTCCGGACGAATCCGCGGGTCAGGAAGAACGCCGACAGCATCAGGAAGACGTCGACGCCGCCCGACACCCGGCCGAACCACACGTGGTACGAGACGACCAGCAGGATGGCGACGGCGCGCAGCCCGTCGATGTCGGGCCGGTACGCCCAGCGCCCCTCGTCCGCCTGATCAGCGCTCGCCGACAGGGTGTGGGACCCGAGGGTCAGATGCACGAGGGCATCACGCGAGCTGGTTGTTCCACATCGAGAGCGCCGCACCGATCGCCATGTGCATGTCGAGGTACTGGTAGGTGCCCAGGCGCCCGCCGAAGTGCACGTCGCGCTCGCCCTTGGCGAGCTCGCGGTACGCGAGCAGGCCGGTGCGGTCGTCGGCGGTGTTCACCGGGTAATACGGCTCGTCGGCGCGCGTGGCGAACCGCGAGTACTCGCGGACGACGACGGTCTTGTCGGTCGGATAGCGATCGGCACGCTCGGGGTGGAAATGCTTGAACTCGTGGATGCGCGTGTACGGCACCTCGGCATCCGCGTAGTTCATGACGCTCGTGCCCTGGAAGTCGCCGATCGGCAGCACCTCCTGCTCGAAGTCGAGCGTGCGCCACGACAGCTCGCCCTCGGCGTAGTCGAAGTACCGGTCGACCGGGCCGGTGTACACCACGGGCACCTGACCGACGGTGGACTTCTTGTTCAGCGGCTGCGACTCGTCGAAGTAGTCGGTCGACAGCTTCACCTCGATGTTCGGGTGATCCGCCATCCGCTCCAGCCACGCGGTGTACCCGTCGACGGGCAGGCCCTCCCACGTGTCATTGAAGTAGCGGTTGTCGTAGGTGTAGCGCACGGGCAGACGGGAGATGACCTCGGCGGGCAGGTCTTTCGGGTCTGTCTGCCACTGCTTCGCGGTGTAGTCGCGGATGAACGCCTCGTACAGCGGGCGTCCGATGAGGGCGATGCCCTTCTCCTCGAGGTTCGCGGCATCCTTCGCGTCGAACTCCCCCGCCAGCTTCTGCACGAGCGCCCGCGCCTGGTCGGGCGTGTACGCCGCCTGGAAGAACTGGTTGATCGTGCCGAGGTTGATCGGAAGGGGGAACACGACGTTCTTGTGCGTCGTGTAGACGCGGTGCACGTAGTTCGTGAACTGCGTGAAGCGGTTGACGTACTCCCACACGGTCGGGTTGGAGGTGTGGAAGAGGTGAGCACCGTACTGGTGCACCTCGATGCCGGTCTCGGGCTCGTCCGCCGAGTAGGCGTTTCCACCGATGTGGTGACGGCGGTCGATGACGGTCACCTTGCGGCCGGCGGCGGCCGCGCGCTCCGCGATGGTGAGGCCGAAGAAGCCCGAACCGACGATGAGGAGATCCATAGAGCGCACACGACTTTCACGTCAAGAACAGGGAGCACCCTACGGGCACAGCGCTCAATAGTACCCGCGGCACCTGCGAGCACCGGGGCGGCGCTCAGCGGCCGCGCAGTGACCGTCCGATACGATGACGTGTCGAAAAGCGGCGGATGGGGACGTAACTGCATGGGTGATTGGATCAGCGCGATTCCGTCGTACCTCGTGGTCGCGGCCGTTCTGATCATCCCCGGCGCCGCGGTCGTCGTCGCCGGCTGGGGCTGGCGCAGCCCCCAGCGTCTTCTTCTGGCGCCGGCGATCTCCACCACGCTCGCCGCCGTCGCATCGACCATCGCTCCGCTCATCGGACTGACGTGGAATCTCGTTCCCGTCGTGCTGGTGACGGTGCTGGTGGTCGGGGTGGCTCTGCTTCTGCGCCGCTCGGCTGGTGCCGACGCTCCCCCCGCGGGGCGGCGCACCGCACTCGTCGCCCTGCTGTCCCTGGCCGCAACCGCCGTGGTCAGTGCCGTCTTCTTCGCACGCGCCTTCGGTTCGCCGGACAACATCGCCCAGCGGTTCGACAACATCGTCCATCTGAACGCGATCGGCCTCGCGCTGAAGACCGGCAACTCCTCCCCCTTCCAGATCGGTGCGACCTCGGATATCGGGTTCTATCCGCACGCCTGGCACTCGCTCACGACTCTCGGTGCCGAGCTGACGGGAGCGACGGTCCCGGTTGCGGTGAACGGCGCGAATCTCGCGATCGTGTCGATCCTCTGGCCGGCATCCGCCATGGCGTTGACCGGCGCCTTCTTCGCCCAGCGACGCACGGCGTTCGTCGTCGCGGCGGCTCTGTCGACCGGTTTCGGCGCCTTTCCGGCGCTGTTCTTCAACTGGGGCGTCCTCTACCCCAACCTCGTCGGGTACGCGATGGTGCCTGCGGCGCTGGCCGCGGTCGTGACGGCGCTGACGGAACGCGGTGCACCGGCGTGGGTGCGCTCGGCCCTGCTCATCGCGCTCCTCGCCGGAGGCACATTCCTCGGCCACCCGAACGCCTTCCTCAGCCTGCTGTTCTTCGCCGCCGCTGTCGTCATCACGACACTCGCGATCGCGGCCGCAACCGAACGGACACGCGCGTCGATCGTCGCGTTGGTCGCTGCAACGGTCGGTCTCGGCGTCGCTCTCGTCGCGACGCTGACCATCTTCCGCACGGGCGCCGAGCACTCCGGATGGAGCCCGTGGCAGCAGACGGCGCAGGCTCTGGGCGAGGGATTGTTCGCCGCACCCCGGGGATTCACCCCGACCGTGCTTGTGACGATCCTCCTCGTCACGGGCTTGATCACCGTCATACGTCGACCACGCTGGCTGCCGATGCTCGCACCCTTCGCCGTTGCCGTCCTCCTCTTCGTCGTCGCATCAGGCCTGCGCATCGACCATCCGCTTCGGCAGTTCCTCACGAATCCCTGGTACAACGACTCCAACCGACTGGCTGCGCTCCTGCCGCTCGTCGCGATCCCCGTGGCCACACTGGGCGCCCTCGCGCTCGTCGATTTCGCCCTCGACCGGGCATCGACACGTCGGCTCCCGAGGTGGATCATGCCCGTGGCCGCCGCGGTGGGAGTTCTGGCGATCTTCTCGGTCGCTGTCGGGCCGAACGTGCGAATCGCCCTGGTGCAGGTCCGCGAGGCGTACGCCTACACCGACAGCTCTCTGATCCTGTCGTCCGACGAGGAGGCGCTGCTGGAACGCCTCCCGGAGGAGACGCCTCCCGACGCCCTCATCACCGGAAGCCCCCGCACCGGAACCTCGCTGGCTCTGGCCTTCGCGGGCCGCGAGGTGACTCAGCGACACATCTTCGGTTCGCCGTCTCCGGATCAGCTCTTCCTCAACGCGAATCTGCGGAACGTGGATTCCGACCCGGCCGTGTGCCAGGCGGTCGACGACATCGGCATCGACTACGTCCTGGATTTCGGCCGCCAAGACGTGATCGACCCCGCCGGCGCCGCCGCCTACGACGGCATTCAAGACCTCTCACCCGGCACGCACTTGAAGCTCGTGGACTCCGAGGGCCCGAACGCGCGGCTCTTCCGCATCGAGGGGTGCTGACCGTGGCGCGCTCCTCGACGATCGCCGTCGCCTACGACTGCCTCTTCCCCTTCACGACGGGCGGCGGCGAGCGCCAGTACCGCGCATCGGCGGATGTGCTCGGCGACCTCGGCTTCGATGTCGACTACCTGACATCCGTGCAGTGGGACGGTCCGACGCCGACGGAAGATCGCTTCCGGATCGTGCCCATCGCTCCCCGTCTGTCCCTCTACGACGCGCGGGGAGTCCGGCGCATCCCGGCCGCCCTCCGTTATGCCGCGTCGCTCTTCGGCAGCCTGCTCCGCCGCCGTCGTCGCTACGCCGCCGTCATCGTCAGCGGCCTGCCGATCTTCAACGTCTTCGCCGCGCGTCTCGCGCTGCTCGGCTCGGGGACGAAGCTCGTCGTCGACTACCTCGAGGTGTGGCACCGCCGGCAGTGGGTCGAGTACTCGGGCTCGATCACGGGCACGATCGCCTGGGTGCTGCAGCGTGCCGCCATCGCGATCACCCCGCTGGCGACCTGCCACTCCCAGCTCTCCGCGACCCGCCTGCGTCGCGAAGGGCTCCGCCGACCGCCCGTGGTGAGCCCCGGATTGATCGACGGTGCTGTCGAGGTGGCCGCCCCCTCCCCCGCGGCGAACCCGCCCTACGTGCTCTACGCCGGTCGCCACATCCCCGACAAGCGTGTCGAGGTGCTCCCCGCGGCCGTCGCGGCCGCCCGCGAGCACATTCCCGACCTCCGGCTCGTCATCCTGGGCACGGGGCCGAGCTCCGACGCCATCCGCACCGAGGTCCGGCGCGTCGGCGGCGAGTCCTGGACCGACTTCCCCGGTTTCGTGTCGGATGCCGAACTCGACCGGCTGCTGCACGGAGCCGTGGCCCTCGCCAACCCGTCCCGACGTGAGGGCTACGGTCTCGTCGTCGTCGAGGCCAACGCCCACGGCACCCCGGTCGTCCTCGTCGCCGACGAGGGCAACGCCGCGACCGAACTCATCGACGACGGCGTCAACGGTGTCGTCTCGCCCACCATCCGATCCGCCGACCTCGCCCGGGCCATCCGGGACGTCGTCGACGGCGGTGACGACCTGCGCCGCTCCTCGCGCGCCTGGTACGACACCGCCGTCGGCACTCGCACCATCCGCCGCACCGTGGAAGGGATCCTCTCGGCACTGCCGCTGCCGAGCCCCGCCGCGGTGAAGACGAAAGAAGACAGCCCGTGACCACTCCCGCCCCCACGGACGTCGAACTGACGATCCTCATGCCCTGCCTGAACGAGGCCGAGACGCTGGAGGTGTGCATCCGCAAGGCGCAGGGGTTCTTGCAGCGCAGCGGCATCCGGGGCGAGGTCCTCATCTCCGACAACGGGAGCACCGACGGGTCGCAGGCCATCGCCGAGCGTCTGGGCGCCCGCGTCTCGCACGCCCCGCGTCGCGGATACGGGGCGGCGCTCATCAACGGCATCGACACCGCCCACGGCCGGTACGTCATCATGGCGGATGCCGACGACAGCTACGACTTCGAGAACCTCGAGCCGTTCGTGGAGCGCCTTCGCGCCGGCGCCGACCTCGTGATGGGCAACCGCTTCCGCGGCGGCATCGAGCCCGGTGCCATGCCCCCGCTGCACAAGTACCTCGGCAACCCGGTGCTGTCGTTCATCGGCGAGCTGTTCTTCCGTCCCGGGATCCGCGACTTCCACTGCGGTCTGCGCGGCTTCAACCGTGCCCGCATCCGCGAGCTCGACCTGCAGACGACGGGTATGGAGTTCGCCTCCGAGATGGTCGTGCGCGCCTCGCTCGCCCGCTTCCGCATCGAAGAGGTGCCGACGACGCTGAAGAAGGACGGCCGCTCCCGCCCGCCGCACCTGCGCAGCTGGCACGACGGCTGGCGCCACCTGCGCTTCCTGCTGCTGTTCGCCCCCCGCTGGTTGTTCGTCTACCCGGGCCTGGTGGCCTTCTTCCTCGGTGCCCTGATCGTGGGTGTGCTCGCCTTCGGCGGCGTGAACGTCGGCGGGGTCGGGTTCGACGTGACGACGATGGTGTACGCCAGCGCGCTGTGCGTGACCGGGTTCCAATCGCTCCTGTTCTTCTGGCTGACGAAGCTCTACGCCACGCAGGAGGGGTTCCTGCCGACGAGTGAGAGATACCGTCGCATCGTGGCCAAGTGGTCGGCCGAGCGCGGCCTGTTGATCGGCGTCGGACTGTTCGTCCTCGGCGTGGTCATCGGCGTCGTGCAGGTGATCGTGTGGGGCGCGATCGACTTCGGCACGCAGAACGCCGCGCAGGCGGTACGTATCGCCCTCCCGAGCGCACTCCTGATCATCCTCGGCTTCCAGACGGTCATGATGAGCTTCTTCTCGGGCGTGCTGACCACGCCCCGGCGCGAACAGCGCCCCGAAGCCGTCATCGAGAGCTGATGGCCGAGCGACGCATCCTCGTCGATCTGCTCGGTTTCACCGGCTCTCGCGGGGGCACCGAGACCTACGTCCGCGAACTCCTGCCCCGTCTGGCCGACCGTCTGCCGCACGTGCGCTTCGCCGCCGTGACGGGCCGCGTGGGCGCGGAGGCGGTGCGGGCGTTCTTCCCCGGCCACGTGCAGACACTCCCGTGGGTCGGCGCGGATCCGGCGACGTGGGCCGCGGGGGCCGTCACGGGGACCGACCTGCTCGCTCGTCGGGCGCGCGCCGATCTGGTCTGGGCACCGGCGAACTTCGGTCCGATCCTCCGCGGTGTGCCGCGCGTGGTGACCGTGCACGATGCCATCTACGACGAAGTGCCCGGCGGCCTCGCCGAACGCGCCCAGCGCGCGGTGACCTCGCTGCTCATGCGCCGATCCGCCCGGACGGCCGACCGTGTGCTGACCGTCTCGCACGCTGCGGCGGCGAGCATCGAACGCCACCTCGGAGTGGCGCGCGAGCGCATCACGGTCGTGCACAACGGCAGCGCCGACCCGCGGCCCGTCATCGATCCCCGCGGCATCCTGACGCCCCTCGCCCTTCCCACCGGACGACCGATGGTCCTCAGCGTCGGCAATCGGATGCCGCACAAGAACTTCCGCGGCCTGCTGGAGGCCCTCGCGACCATCCCCGCCGGCGAGCGCCCGGCGGCGGTCATCGCGGGCNCCCGACCCGTTGGCCGACGACGTCGCCCGTCTCGGTCTCGAGTCCGACGTGGTGCTGCCCGGCTGGGTCAGCGACGCCCAGCTCGAGGCGTTGTACCAGGTCGCCGAGCTCTACGTCTGTCCGTCGATGGTCGAGGGCTTCGGGCTCCCCGTGGTCGACGCGTTCCGGCGGAACGTGCCCGTGCTCGCCAACGACGTCGCCGTGTTGCGCGAAGTCGGTGGCGAGTCGGCCCGTTACGCCGACGCGACGGATGCCACCGCCTTCGGCCTCGCGATCACCGCAGCCGTCGCGAGCCCGCCGGATGACGCCGAGCGGGCCTCCGCCCGAGCCTGGGCGTCGCGCTTCACCTGGGACGACGCCGCCTCGGCGACGGCCGCCGTGCTGTCGGACCGTGCGCGGCGGACGCGATGAGCGACATCGCGCAGCCGGCTCCCCTCAAAGGTCGCCTTCTGGGTTTCATGGTGGTTCCCGCCATCGCGGCAATCTCCCCCCTGCTGGTCCTGCCCCTCATCGCCCGTCTGGCGGGAGACGGGGGGTGGGCGAGCGCGATCGCGGGGGAGGCGATCGGCACTTTCGCCGCCATCGCCATCGGCTACGGCTGGACGGCCGTCGGCCCGGCCCTCATCTCGATCGCCGCGGACGACGCACGACGCGCCCGGCTGTATCGGGACTCGATCGTCGTGCGCCTGCTGCTGGCGGCCATCGTCCTTCCGCTTCTCGCCCTCGCGTGCTGGCTGGTCGCCTCCCCCGGCTCGGAACTGCTCACCGTGCTGATGGGCGTCCAAGGCGCGCTGATAGCCCTGACGTTCACCTGGTACTGCGCGGGCGTGGGCGACCCGCGCACGATCATCGTCTACGACGCCGTCCCACGCGTGGTGGCGACGGCCCTCGCCGCGGGCGCGATCCTGCTCACCGGGATCGTCGAGCTCTACCCGGTCGCGGGGATCATCGTCACTCTGGGGGGAACCTTCCTGTTCAGCGCGCGGCTCCTGCGTGCGAATCCCGGCTCGTGGCCGCCCGCCCGCGAGATCCCGGGACTGCTGCGCCTGGGACTGCCCGTCGCCGTGAACGACGCCGCCCTCAGCGCGTATTCGAGCGTCCCCGCCCCGCTCGTGAACGTCACCGCCCTGCCGTCTGCCGCGGCCGGATACGCGTCGGCCGACAAGATGTTCAAGCTGGGCAGCGTGCTGCCCTTCACCCTCGCGAGCGCCTTCCAGAGCTGGGTGGGTGAGGGCGGCGGAGCCGATCGCCGGCGACGTCTGCGCGTGGCCCTGACGACTCATGCCGCATTCGGAGTCCTCGGAGCACTCGTGCTGGCCACCCTCGGCCCGTGGGTGAGCCTGTTCATGTTCGGCGAGTCCGCCGCCGCCGGCGTCGACCTGCTCGTGGCCATGGGACTCGTCTTCGCGTTCCTGTCGCTACGCACCTCCATGACCCGCCACGTCCTGTTCCCCGCGAACAGGGCACCCACGGTGATGCGCGCTACGCTCGTCGCGACCGCGATCGGCGTCCCCACGATGATCGCGCTGGCGATCGCCATCGGCCCCTTGGGCGCCGCGCTCGGATACGCGCTCACCGAGGCGCTGGCGACCGTGCTCCTGTGGCGCCCCTGCGCGATCGTGATGCGAGAACTCACCCCTCCCCCGGCCCCCGAAGAACAGGACCGCACCGCATGACCCCCACCACCCCGGCCGCCGCGCCCCGCGTCGGCGCCGTCGTTCTCACGTGGCGCGACCGCGTCCAGACGGTCGAGTGCGTGACGGGTCTGCTCAGCTCCCCCTCGATCACGCGTGTCGTGGTCGTCGACAACGAAGCGGACGGCACCATTCGCGCGGCGTTCGCCCCCGACCCGCGCATCGAGTTCGTCGAGCTGGAGGCCAACACGGGTTTCGCCGTCGGAGTCAACGCCGGGATGACGGTACTTCTCGCCGACGAGGCGATCCAACAGTTGCTGGTCATGAACAATGATGCGACCCTTCCCCCGGCCGACATCGAACTCCTGCGGGATGCCCTGAACACCGATCCGGCGCTCGGCGTCGTCGGCCCGAGGATCGTGACGCCCGACGGTCAGCGATTCTCGGCGGGCGGGATCGTCAACCGCCTCACCTGGGGGATCCGTCAGCCGCGGACCGGAGAGCAACCCGACTTCCTCACCTGGGCGTGCGTGCTGATACGGCGCGAAACGCTCGAGACCGCCGGCCTGCTCGACGAGCGATTCTTCATGTACTGGGAAGACGTGGAGTTCGGCTTCCGTCTGCGCTCTGTCGGCATCGGCTTCGCCGAGGTGGCGGATGCCGAGCTCACCCACGCGGTCTCCTCGTCGCACTCGCGCGCCGGTTCACGCATCATGGCTTACTCGAGTCAGGCGTTCCGCCACTTCCTCGCTCTGCACGGCGGCGCGACGACCGTGACGGGCCTCGCGCGTCTGAGCGCGAAAGTCCTGCTGACCCTGGCGCGCGGTGATCGTCGAGGCGCCGCCTACGTCCGCGCCGGCTGGCGACTGGGCGCCGCGGCGCCCCGACCCGCCTACCCCGCCGTCAACGCACTCCCGTGATCCGAGAGGACCCCATGAACATCGGCTTCGTCGTGACCACCCTGGGACGGCTCGACCCGCTCCGGTCCCTCCTCTCCTCACTCGAGGATCAACTCCACGACGGCGATCATGTCGTGCTCGTCGCACAGGGGGCGCAGGACGACGTCGCCGCCCTCGCCGCGGAGTATGCGGCGCGGGGGGTCGCCGTCACCGCCACCACCTCCGGCCGGGGTGCCTCTCTCGGTCGGAACACCGGCGTCGCCGCGCTCCCGGCCGGCGACATGGTGGTCACCTTCCCCAATGACAACACCACCTATCCGGCCGGCACCGTGGCCGCGCTGCACGCCGCCGTCGACGACCCGCGATTCCGCGCAGGCGGCTTCACCTCGTGGGATGAGCGAGGACCCAAGACGACCTTGCCCGCGCCGGGGACGCCCCTGGACAGATACAACGTCTGGTCGGTCATCGAGATGGGCATCCTCCTGCGCCGCTCCCTCTTCGACGCCGTCGGCGGGTTCGACGAGAACATGGGTCCGGGCTCGGCCACTCCCTGGCAGGTCGCGGAGGGTACGGATCTCCTGCTGCGCGCTGAGGCGCACGACCCCTCGCTGGAGAAGGACTTCCGCTGGCTCCCCGCCGCCGTCCACGTCGACGGGATCTCCACCGGCTTCGGATTGAAGGCGTCGGAACGTCGTCGCAAACTCCGTGCCTACGGCCGGGGCACGGGCCACGCGTTCGCGAAGCACGGATACCCGCTGTGGTGGCGCGCCGCCTTCACCGTCGCCGGCCTCCTGTACGGCGTCCGCAACCCGAAGCCGATCACCGCGCTCGATGGGTGGCCGATGTTCGTGGGACGCCTCGAGGGTGCCCTTGGGCGCACCTTCGGTCAGGCGCGCATGGTGTCGGCGACGCGGTGACCCGCGGGGGCGATTCGGCCCCGCTGTTAGGCTGAAGGCGTGCCATCACGTGTTCTGATCACCGGCGGAGCCGGCTTCATCGGGTCCCATCTGTCGGAACGCCTCCTCGCCGAGGGCAATGAGGTCATCTGCGTCGACAACTTCTTCACGGGGTCCCGCCGCAATGTCGAGCACCTCTTCGAGAACCCGCGATTCGAGCTCATGCGCCACGACGTGACGTTCCCGCTCTACGTCGAGGTCGACCAGATCTACAACCTGGCCTGCCCGGCCTCCCCCGTGCACTATCAGCACGACCCCGTGCAGACGACCAAGACCAGCGTGATGGGCGCCATCAACATGTTGGGCCTCGCCAAGCGCCTGCGTGTTCCCATCCTCCAGGCGTCCACCTCGGAGGTCTACGGCGACCCGGCCGTGCACCCGCAGACCGAGGACTACTGGGGCAACGTCAACCCCATAGGCACGCGCTCCTGCTACGACGAGGGCAAGCGCGCGGCAGAGACCCTGTTCTTCGACTACCGGCGTCAGCACGACCTGTCGATCAAGGTCATCCGCATCTTCAACACCTACGGTCCGCGCATGCACCCGAACGACGGTCGCGTGGTGTCGAACTTCATCGTGCAGGCGCTGCGCGGCGAACCCATCACCATCTACGGCGACGGGTCGCAGACGCGATCGTTCTGCTTCGTCGACGACCTCGTCGACGGCATGATCCGCCTCATGAACACCGGCCACGAGGTCACCGGTCCCATCAACGTGGGCAACCCGGGCGAGTTCACGATGCTCGAACTCGCCAACGCGGTGCTCGAGATCACGGGCAGCTCGTCGCAGATCGAGCACCGACCGCTCCCCCAAGACGACCCGAAGCAGCGCCAGCCCAACATCGACCTGGCGCGCCGCGAGCTCGGATGGGAGCCCACGATCGCCCTGCGCCCGGGTCTCGAGCGCACGATCGACTACTTCCGCGGCGTGCTCGCGTCGGCGTAGGCGGGCGCGAGGCGGTCCGCACCGGATCATCGACGCCCGCGAGGCCTGCCTATAGTCGAAGGGTGCTGTCCGCTCTCCGCTCGCGCGTGCGCGCCGCGCGCGACCTCCCCCTTCTGCGGCCCCTCGTCGCCCGCGCCGACCTCGTCTGGTGGGCTCGCGTCATCCGCCGGGCCGGCGTGGTCGATCTCGACTACGTGAGCGCTCAGGTCGGCCGCCCGCTGAGCGAGGCCGCCGCCGTTCGGCTGTACGTCCGAGGGGGTTACCGACGGGGCCTTCGGCTCTCTCCGCTCTTCGTCGACACGGCGGTCGGCGACCATCTGCCCGAGGCGTGGCGGGTGCCCGCCCTCTACGCCTATCTCGTGGCAGATCCCCGCGGGCTCCAGGTGAGCCCTCTGTGGGATGCCGTCGCGTACGGCGAAGCGCATCCTGACGCGTGGGAGAGTCCCGGTGGGCCCCTCGGACACGCGTGGCGCGGTCGCCACACGCACTCCCTCCCCTTCGGTCCGGACGCCATACCGTCCGCGACCGGCTGGCCGAGGCTGGCGCAGGTCATCGTCGACGCGACCGCGCACGCACGACGAGGCGGAGAAGTGGCGGCGACCCCCGGGGGTGTCCCACTCGCGCGCGAGATGATCATGGCCCTCGGTCCGGACGAATGGGACTTCGACGAGTCTCTCGCGGAGGCTGTCGCCTTCGCTGCCACCCCCGGTCAGGGCGTCGCCATCGCCGTCATGGACGACCGCACCGAGGATTGGATGCTGGCGTCTCTGCTGTCGGCCGGGAGCCCGCGGGTTCGCATCAGCCGCCGTCGTCACGACGACCCCAGCCGCGCGATCGACGAGCTCGTCCGCACCTCCCTGGCGGAGGTCGTCGTCGTCCGCGGACCCAATGAGACACTCACCGCCGAGGATGCCGAGCGCCTCGCCGCCCGCGTGGAGTCGGCGCCCGACCGTACACACGTCGGCCCCGTGTGGCGAGACGGCGACGGCACCCTCGCCGCGGTCGGATCGGCCGGAGGAGAACGATTCCTCGCCGGCCATCCCGTCGAGGACCTCGCACCGTTCGGCGACGAGGTCTCACTCAGGGTGCCGGCACTCGCCGGTTCCACCTTCGCGACCCGCCGCGCCGACATCGACGCACCGCTCGCGGGTGCGGATCCCGCCTCCGCGCTGACCGGCTCCGCCGTCGTCGCGCTCGACATCGAGTCCCGGACGCGCTCGGTGGTCGGCAGCCCGCCTCTCCCCCGCCCCGACGACGCCCACGCCGACGACCTGCTGCAACGCGCCGGGTGGGAACGCGTCACCCACGGGCCGCACCCCCGCCTCCGTCGGCCCCGGCGATCGGTCGTCCTGGGCGACGGCACCACCGTCCCGGTCCTGCGGTGGGCCCTACGCACCGCGACACCGGTGGGGCCGCGCGCCGAGGGGTGGGGCGACACCCACTTCGCCCGCGCGCTCGCCTCGGCCCTGCGCCGCCTCGGCCAGGAGGTCGTGATCGACTCCTATGCCGCGCGCAACCGCTCCACGCGCCATCTCGACGACGTCACCGTCGCCCTGCGCGGACCGGAGCCCCTCGAGCCCTCCCCGCACGGCGTCTCACTGCTGTGGATCATCAGCCACCCCGACGAGATCGTCGCGGCCGACACCCGGGGTTTCGACCGCGTCTTCGCCGCCTCCGCTCCCTGGGCCCGGGCGGCCGGCGCCGAGTTCGGTACACGCATCGAGCCCCTCCTGCAGTGCACGGATGCCACGCGCTTCCGCCCCGCCGGACGGGAGCGCAACGGCGACATCCTCTTCGTCGGCACGGCCCGCGGCATCCTGCGCCCCTCCATCGTGGAACCCATCCGTGCCGGCATCCCGGTCGACGTGATCGGGCCGGATTGGCGCGGCTGGATCCCGGCATCCCGCATCCGCGCGACGGGGATCGCGAACGAAGAGCTCCCCGCGCTGTACGAGGCGGCGGGCGCTGTGCTCAACGACCATTGGCCCGCCATGCAGGAGCGCGGCTTCGTCGGTAATCGCCTGTTCGATGTGGTGGCGGCGGGCGGGCGCGCGATCAGCGACCGCGTCGAGGGGATCGACGACCTGTTCGCGGGAGCCGTGCGCACGTGGGACACGGTCCCCGAGCTCATCGACATCCTCTCCGGCGACCTGGACGACGTCTTCCCCCCGCCGCCGCAACTCGATGCCATCGCGGCACGCGTGAGGGCCGAGCATTCCTTCGACGCTCGCGCTCGCACGCTTCTCGACGCCGCCGTGGAGGCTCGTCGAACGCGTTCGGACGGCGTCTCTGACGACACGGCGAGGCTGGCAGAATAGAATCCATGCCCTCGGAGACCCCCTCGTCACGCGGCGGGGTCCTCTCCGGTCTCTGGTCGTCGAGTCTCGTCCGTTACCTCGTCATGGGCGGACTCTCGTTCGCGTTCGACTTCGGACTCCTCTTCCTGCTCTACGACGTGGCCGGTGTCCCCCTTGCGATCGCGACGCCCACGGCGTTCCTCGCGAGCTTCGTCGTGACGTACACGCTGCAGCGCCTGTTCGCCTTCCGCGCGAGCGACGCCGTCGCTCCGAGCGTCGTCCGCTACGCCCTGCTCGTTGCCGCCAACACCGTCCTCACGACCGGGGTCGTCGCCCTCGCCGATTCGCTCGGGTGGTCATGGGTGGTGGGCAAGATCGTCGCCGTAGCCATCACCACCGTGGGCAACTACTTCGCCTACCGCCACTGGGTGTTCGCCCGTCCGAAAGGTTCCCCGACGCATGTATAAAGGCGCAATCGTCGCCGCGGTCGTCCCCGCGTACAAGGAAGAGAAGATGATCGCCCGGGTCATCGAGACCATGCCGGCATTCGTCGACCACATCGTCATCGTCGACGACTGCAGTCCCGACGACACCAGCGGCGCGGTCGGCCGAGCGGACGACGGTCGCGTCACGCTCATCCGCCACGAGGTCAACCAGGGCGTCGGAGGAGCGATCATCACCGGCCACCGCGCCGCACTCGAGCTCGGCAGCGACGTCAACGTCATCATGGCCGGGGACGCGCAGATGGACCCGGAGTACCTCCCCGCCCTGCTCGACAGGGTCGTCGAGGACGGCTACGGCTTCGCGAAGGCGAATCGCTTCTACTCCCCCGAGTCCTTCACCGGAATGCCCGGATACCGCGTGTTCGGCAACATCGCCCTGTCGTTCATCACCAAGCTGTCCTCGGGCTACTGGAACCTCTTCGATCCGCAGAACGGGTACACCGCCATCCGGTCCGAGGCCCTGCGGCGAGTTCCCCTCGAACGGGTGGCCAAGAGGTACAGCTTCGAGAACGATCTGCTGATCCACCTCAACATCCTTCAGGTGTCCGCGGTCGATGTCCCGATCCCTGCCGTGTACGGCGACGAGGTGTCCAGCATCCGGCTCGGCAAGGTGATCCCAGAGCTCCTCCATCGTCTGACGGTCGGCTTCTGGCACCGCATCTGGTACCGCTACGTCCTGTGGTCGTTCTCGCCTATCGCCCTGTTGTTGTTCCTCGGGCTGCTGTTCCTCGGTTTCGGACTGATCGTCACTGTGTGGCTGTTCTTCCAGATCCTCGGATCCGTCATCGCGACAGCGGCGACGGTGATGTTGGCGGCACTCCCGCTCATGTTGGGGACGCAGCTGCTCATCAGCGCTCTGCAACTCGACATCCAGGCGACGCCCTCGACGCCGGAGCATGCGCCGTTCGTCGCACGCTGACGCTCGGAAACAAGAAGAAGGCCTCCGCAGCGCTCAGCGCTCCGGAGGCCTTCTCGATCGTCGGTGTCAGACGACGGCCGCCGCTTCCGACGTACGGACGAGACGGCCCTCGTCGCCGGCGGACTGCAGCGAGGCCTCGACGACCCGCAGCACGTGAACGGCCTCGCGCATCGTCGACAGCGTCGTGGTCTCACCGTTCACGGCATCGCGGAACGCCTCGAGCTCCGCTCGCAAAGGCTCACGCTTGGGGAAGGCGAACCGCGTGACGTCGCCCTCGGAGACTCCCCGGAACGTGGAGACCGACTCCCACTCCAGTGCTGCGGTGCCATTGCGATGCAGGGTCAGGTCGGCAGTCGCGGTGTCGGCGATGAAAGTCCCGCGCTCACCGGTGACGACGGTGACGCGCTCCTTCATCGGGCTCAGCCAGTTGATGAGGTGGTTGACCACGGCGCCGTCGGTGAGACGACCGGAGATGGCGATCATGTCCTCGAAGGATCGACCGCTCTGGAAAGCCGTCTGGGCGGACACCGCGGCATACCTCGACTGCGCGACCCACGCCGTGAGATCGATGTCGTGGGTGGCGAGGTCCTTCGCCACGCCGACGTCGCCGATACGTGCCGGGAACGTGCTCTGGCGGCGGGTGGCGATCTGATAGACCTCGCCGATCTCGCCTTCTGCGAGTCGAGCCCGCAGCTGCTGCAGAGCCGGGTTGAACCGTTCCACGTGTCCGACGGCTCCCACCAGACCGCGCGACTCGAAGAGATCGGCGAGCGCCTGTCCCTCCTCGGAGCTGTCGGCGATGGGCTTCTCGACGAGCACGTTCACGTCCGCTTCCGCGAGCGCTCCGGCCGCCGCGGCGTGGAAACGCGTCGGGACGGCGACCACCGCGATGTCGAGGCCGGCGGCCGCGAGCGCATCGACATCGGGCAGCACCGTGAGATCGCCCGCGACACCGTGCGGGTCGCCCGCCGGGTCTGCCACGGCGACCAGCTCGACGCCGTCGATCTCGCGCAGCAGACGGGCGTGGTGACGGCCCATCATCCCCAGTCCGAGAAGACCGGCGCGCAACACGGCGCTCACGCTCCCGCTCCGGCGACGGCTGCGACCGCGGCGACGATGCGCTCCAGATCGTCGTGACTCAGAGACGGATGCACGGGCAGCGAGACCACTTCGCGCGCCGCGCCCTCTGTTTCGGGAAGATCGAGCCCGGGCGCGTACTCCGCGAGCGACGGGAGACGGTGATTGGGAATCGGGTAGTACACGCCGCTGCCCACCTGATGCTCGTCTCGCAGAGCCGTCACGAACCCGTCGCGGTCCTCCGGGATGCGGACCGTGTACTGATGGTAGACGTGATGTGCGCCCTCGGCCACGACGGGGGTTGCGACACCGCGGAGATGCTCGTCGAGGAAAGCCGCGTTCGCGCGCCTCTTCTGCGTCCAGGCGTCGACCTTGGTCAGCTGCACGCGTCCGATGGCGGCGTGCAGGTCGGTCATTCGGGCGTTGAAACCCACGATCTCGTTCTCGTACTGCCGCTCCATACCCTGATTGCGCAGGAGCCGCAGGGAGCGGGCGATCTCGGGTGTCGCGGCCGTCACCATGCCGCCCTCCCCGCTCGTCATGTTCTTCGTCGGATAAAGGGAGAACATGGTGAACGAGCCGAACGTGCCGACCGGGCGGTCGTGCAGCGCGGCGCCGTGCGCCTGCGCGGCATCCTCGAAGAGCATCAGCCCGTGGCGATCAGCCAGGGCACCCAACCCGAGCATGTCGGCGGGATGACCGTAGAGGTGCACGGGCATGATCGCGCGCGTACGCGGAGTGATGGCCGCCTCGACGCTGGCGGTGTCGAGGGTGAAGCTGAGCGGGTCGATGTCGGCGAACACCGGGGTCGCCCCGGTGAGGGCGACCGAGTTGCCGGTGGCGGCGAAGGTGAACGACGGGACGATGACCTCGTCTCCGGGGCCGATCCCGCAGGCCAGCAACCCCAGGTGCAGACCGGACGTCCCCGAGTTCACAGCGACCGTCTCACGGCCCTCGACGAAGTGATCGGCGAACTCGCGTTCGAAGGCGGCCACCTCCGGACCTTGGGCGATCATGCCGCTACGCAGCACGCGGTCGACGGCAGCCCGCTCGTCGTCGCCGATGAGGGGCTTAGCAGCGGGAATGAGGTCAGGCACGAGATTCCTCCTTGAGTGTGCCGTCGGACTCGACGAAGCGGGAACCGGTGCGAGGGCACACCCACGCGTCGCTCTGCTTCTCGAGGGGAAGGCCGGCGGGGCCGACCCATCCGATGCGTCGCGCCGGAACTCCGGCGACGAGCGCGAAATCGGGTACGTCCTTCGTGACGACGGCGCCCGCGGCGACGGTCGCCCAGCGACCGATGACGACCGGGGCGACGCACGTCGCTCGTGCGCCGATCGACGCCCCTTCCCTGACCGTGACTCCGACCGGCGTCCAGTCGGACGCGGATTTGGGCGACCCGTCCGGATTGACGGCGCGGGGATAGGTGTCGTTCGTGAACACCACGGCTGGACCGACGAAGACCCCCTGCTCGAGCAGAGCCGGCTCGTACACCAGCGCGTAGTTCTGGATCTTGCATCCGTCACCGACGGAGACGCCCGAACCGATGTAGACGCCGCGGCCGATGACGCAGTCCCGTCCGATCGTCGCGCCCTCACGAACCTGCGCGAGATGCCAGACGGAAGAGCCCGCTCCGATGGTGGCGCCCGTCACATCGGCGGACGGATCGACGCGGGCCGGTGTTCGCAACGGTGCGTGGGCGGGATCGGAAGTCACGGAGAACCATTGTACCGCTGCGCGCGTACCGTCCCTGTGGACGAACCCGCCGGGCCTTCACCCCCGGGCCTTCGCGAAGTCATACGCGAGGCATGCCGGTCGACTCTCACGAGGACTCGAAGGTTCAGTGGAAACGAACCCCCGCGGGCACGGAGCCGAGGGAGTCGGACTTTCCGTGGATCGTGAACTCGGCACCCTGGGTGACGGCGTGCGAGGTGGACTCGCTGATGCCATGCAGGTTGGCGTTGACCCAGTAGCTGCCCGGGTTGAACTGCGCTCCGTCGACGTCGATGACGATGGTGGCGGTCTCCCCCTCGCTCAGCGGGGCCGGCGAGGTGCCGAGCATCGTCGTGTTCGACGCGAGCGCCAGCACCCCGGACGCCGTGTCAATGCTGAAGCCGAGCGCCCATTCGTCGAGCCGTCGCATCGCCTCCACGGTGACGACCACACGGAAGGATTCGCCCGTGCGGAAATCGTTGGAGCGACGGCCGTCGGCGGCCCGGACGTCGACGGACACGATCTCCGCGGCCCGGGTCACCTGCTCCGGCCGGGCGGAGACCTTGCCGGAGCCCTGTTCGAGCAGCTCGCGGAAACGCTCGACCGCCGCCTCCGCGAGACCGTCGAAGGCGACGCGGCCCTTGTCCATGAGGATCACGCGGTCGCAGAGTTCCTCGATCTGATCGAGCGCGTGCGAGACGATGATGATGGTCCGCCCCTGCCGCTGGAACTCTTTGATCTTGTCCAGGCACTTGCGCTGGAACTGCTCGTCCCCGACCGCCAGAACCTCGTCCACGAGCAGGATGTCGGGGTCGGTGTGCACGGCGATCGCGAACGCGAGCCGCACGAACATTCCCGAGCTGTAGAACTTGACCTGGGTGTCGATGAAGTCGCCCACCCCGGAGAAGTCGAGGATCGCGTCGAAGCTGGCACGGGTCTCTTCGCGGCTGAGTCCCAGGACCGATGCGTTCAGGTAGACGTTCTCGCGTCCGGTGAGGTCGGGGTGGAAACCCGCACCCAGCTCGATCAGGGCCGCGACGCGTCCGCGCTGGCGGACGTCGCCCGACGTCGGCTGGATGATGCCGCCGATGACTTTGAGGAGCGTACTCTTACCCGATCCGTTGTGCCCGATGAGCCCGATCGTGTTCCCCGCACGGATGTCGAGGCTCACGTCGCTGAGAGCCCAGAAATTCTGCCGGTGCCGTCGCCCGGCGCGACCGAGGGTGACGATGCGCTCTTTGATGGACGTGTCTTTGCGCACGACGAACCGCTTCGAGACATCGGTGAGGGTGATGACTTCTGGGCGCGGTGGCGCCGGGACGACGTCGAAAGACATACCTGTCACAGTTCCTGGGCGAAGTTGCCCTGCAGTCGGACGAAGACGCGGTGGCTCAGCACCAGAAGCACCAGGCCTATGAGCAGGGCGACGCTCATGCGCAGGACGAGGCCGGACGGTTGGGCCAACGTGTCGCCCGCAACCCAGAAGGCGCGCTGGAAGCCCAGGACCGCCAGGGTCAGCGGGTTGTTCGTGTACACCTCGAGCAAGACCGGGTTGGCGATGATCTGGCTGGCCATCTGCCAGGCGTAGAGCACCGGCGAGAGCCACATGAGCAGCATCGTGACGACCTCGACCAGGTACTGCACATCGCGGAGATACACGTTCACCGCGGAGAAGAAGAAAGCGAAGGCGAGCCCGTACACGAGGATGATCGCCAGCGAAGGCACGGCGTAGACGAGCTCCCAGTGCAGCGGAGGCTTCCCCGCGATGAGCGTGGCGACCAGCAGGACCGCGAGCTGTATCGCGAAGTTGAAGATCGCTGATCCGGTCGCCGCGAGCGGGAAGATCTCCCTCGGCATGTAGACCTTCTTCACGACCCCGCCGTTGGCGATGATCGACCCGGTGCCGCCCACGGCGATCTCCTGGAACAAGCTCATCACCGTCAAGCCGGTGAAGATGAAGATCGCGAAATCAGGGATGCCACGAGCCGCGCCGAGGAACTGCCCGAGCACGACGAAGTAGATGCCCAGGAGGATGAGCGGGCGGATGAGTGCCCAGACGAACCCGAGGGCCGAGTCCTTGTAGCGAGCTTTGATGTCGCGCTTGACCAGGAGATCGAGCATCTCGCGGCGCGAGAAGATTTCGCGCAGGGTCGTCCACAGAGACGCGAACCCGAGACCGGGAGTGACGCCGACGGACCGCATCGGCATTTCTGCGAGCCGTGCGAAGCGCGCGTTGTCCCCGGAGGGTGAAGGACTGGGCATGGGGTTCGATTCTAGTGGTGGGTTCCTGCGGGACGTCTGTGCTCAGCGACGAAGCAGACGCTGCCGTGCACGCCACAACCGGCCGCGTGCATCCTCCGTGCGGGCGAAGACGCGGTCGACGCGCTCCGCCGCCCCCGGGCGGTGCAGACGCACCCACATGTCGACGAAGTCGCGCAGGCGCCCCCAGCCGATGTAACCCGCGCGTCGGAGGAACTCGATCTGATGCTGCGTGTCCTCCGGCATCGTCGCCGACATCTGGTCGAGGTTGTAGTCCAGCGCGGTGTAGCTCTTCGCCAGATACTGCGGGGTGGCGATGGTCATCACGTGGAAGCCGAGCTCGCCCGCCGCGTAGACGGGCATGCGCTCGAGCACGTGGGCCAATCCCCCGTCGACATACGCCTCGGCCCCGCCGAAGTCGTCGTAGCTCCACTCGCGCTCCACGAGCAGACGCAATGCCTGGGGGCGCGCGAAGAACATCGATCCGAACGGAGCGAGAGGCGATACCTCGTCGAGCGGGACGCGGATCCCGAGCTCGCGACACAGTTTCTCCACACCCGGCCGGTTGTCCCACCAGCCGTGTCCCATCGTGGGATGTCCGAGGTGGATGGTGGGCGGGAAGGCGAGACCGAGCCCGGGCCGCTGTTGGAAGAGCGCGACGATGTTCGCCGCCTCGTGAGGCCCGGCCAGAAGATTCTCGAACTGCTGACGGCGGAAGTGCCGCCCGACGTTCGCTCCGTCCTGCGGCGTCTTCTTCGAGTGGATCTTGACGATCAGGTCGTAGGCGTCCGACAGCAGGATGTCGCGGCATCCGATGAGGAAGGCGGCCTGGTCGCGCCCGTTGTTCGAAGCCACCACCCGCACCTCGGTGCGACCGGCGAAGCCGAGCTGAGCGATGATCTCCTCGATCGCACGCGCGCGGTCGGCGTCGGGGGTGGTGACGATCAGGTCGGGCTGCCCGGGGAGGTAGCCGGCACGGCGCACGATCTCCTCCGTCATCTCGACGTAGAAGATGTGGGCGAACACGGCCGTGCGAAGCGGTGCCGCCGGGTCGTAGCCGTCGTCGGTCGGCGACAGCGCGCGCAGAAGCGCGGCGTCCGCGTTCAGTACGCGCGGTTCCACGTTGCGCGCCAGGTCGTCGAGGATCATCTCGACGGGGTAGCCGTTGCGCTCCACCGCCTCGAGCGTCCACTTGCCCACGACCGCGACCCGGTCGAGGAAGACGGGCCACTGGAAGAACGGACGTCGCTTCAGCGTCGGACAGCCCGCGTCGATCAGCTGCTCGGCATAGAGGACGGCATGGTTCTCGATCTTGTCGGTGAGGGTCGGAAACGCCACCTCACCCGAGAACCCCTGCTGGGTGAAATGTTCGGTGAAGACTCCCTCGTGGAGCGTCACGGCGTCGGAATAACTCGTCATCCGCGGTAGATCGCGCCAGTACGCGGTCCACTCGGGCGACTGGAACATGCGCCGCCGGACCGCGACCCAGTACGACTGAAGGTGGTAGGGCAGATACCCGTCGTGCGTGAAGGGGTGGGGTTCCACGCGAAGGTGATCGGTCATCCCCCAGAAATGGAGGGGGTGCGCGTTCATCCGCTCGAACAGCGGCGTGAACGGACGGATGGGGCCGAACCACGTGTCGTTGACCAGGAGCAGTTCGTCGAACTCGTCGAGGCGGTCCGCCATCACGTCCAGGCCGTGCTTGTAGCCCCAGATGTCGTATCCCTCGTTGGGACGCTCCAGCACCATGTCGCCGAGGCCCTCGAGACGTTCGCGCCCGTGTGCCGTCAGCGGACCGTTGGACACGACCACGATCGTGTCGCAGAACGCGCGCATGTGCTCCAGCGCATAGGCCACGAAGTCGCCGACCTCGCCGCGACGGTCGTAGACGACGTAGATCAGCAGGCGCTTGCCGTCGTCGGGGAAGGTGTCGGCCGGACGGGTCCAGTCGCCGATGAGCTCCGCGGTCTTCACGATGCTGCCTCTCGTTGCTTCTCGCCGCGCTCGCTCCGCAGGCGCGACGCGACCCGTTGACCCGCCGCCAGTACGCCGTGCCCGCGCAGGGCGAGGCGGTAGAACGGGCGGAACGAATCGGCCACGCGCGGGTGGTTCGTGCGCAGGTACATGCGCAGGAGGGCGACGGTGCCGCCGTAGCCGGTGTACCCCGCGCGGTGGAGGAAGCGGATCTGCTCGACCGGCCATCCGCGAGTCGTCGAGAACATCTGGTCGACTTTGTACTCGAGGGCGGTGTAGCCGATCTCGGCGTGCGCATGGTTCAGGACCGTGCGCGACGTGTAGCCCGCCTCAGCGGCAGCGGCGCTCACGAGACGCTCCTGCAGGTGCGCGAGGTGACCGAAACGACGCTGGTGCTTCCAGTCGTAATCAGCGAACGTCCATCGGCGTTGCATCATCACGCGGAAAGCGGCCGGACGCCCCACCCACATGCCTCCGTACGGGGCGAGGGGGGAGACGGTGTCGAGGGGGACGCGGATCCCGAGCCGCTTCGCGAGACGCTCGGCGTGCGGCTGAAGCATCGCCCAGCCGCGTCCCATCGTCGCGTAACCGATGTGGATCATCGGAGGGAAGACGAGACCGAGCTCGGGCTCGCGGTCGAACAGAGCCAGGACGTTCCGGACGTACCCCGGGCTGCTCAACAGGTTGTCCAGCTGGTACCGGCGGAAGTATCGCAGGCGGTTCATCGTCTTCCACGGCGCGCGACGCATGTGGACCTTGACGAGGAGGTCGTAGGTGTCGGACTGGATGACGTCGCGGCATCCGACGAAGAAGTCCGCCATGTCACGGCCCGGGCTCTGGGGGGTCACTCGCAGTTCGTACGTGTGATCGTTGGTCGCCGCCCAGGCTTCGAGGAGGCGCTCGAGTCGCGCCGCCGTCACACCCTCGGTCGTCGTGACGAACACCGACGCCCCGGGCGGGAGGAACCGCAGCCGTCGGAGGATGTCGTCGATCTCGTCGACGTCGCTGACGTGCACCACCACGGCGATGGAGAGCGTCGACCCGGCGTCGGGTTCCACTGCCTCGTCGGAGAGCACCGACAGAAGGCCCAGGTTGGTGTTCAGCGCCTTCGGCGGTACCGATGACGCAAGACTCGATCGCAGCACGCCGAGGGGGTACCCCCGCTCCCCCATCATCTCCGCGATCTCCTGCCCGATGACGGCGAACCGATCGAGGAAGGGCGGGTAGCTCGTGAGGACGGCGCGATCCACGAAGGGCACGCCCATCTCCAGGAGATCCTCCGGAGCGAACAGACCCGGGTCATGCGCGTGGAGGTGCGCCGTGTCGAAGGCGCGCGCGTGGGCGAAGCCCGCGCGTTCGGCGTGTGCGAGGATCCGGCGTTCGCGATCCGGCGCCGCGGTCGGACCCGACCACCACTGCCGCCACGCATCGCTGTCGAAGAAGCGCCGTCGAGCCGCGAGGAAGAACCACGGCCGATCTTCGATGGCGGGGAATCCCTCCTCGGGGAAGGCCTCGCGGGGCGGGGCGGGGGGCAGCATGTCCCAGACGTCCGCGTCGGTCCCCGCCATGCGGTCGACGACGGAGGTCAGCTCCGCCACCGGCCCGAACCAGGAGTCGCCCGTCAGGACGATCTCGGCGACGCCGGCGTCGAGCCGACGCACCTCGTCGACCGCCAGGGCGTACGCGTCCGACGAGAACCCGTCGTCGCCCGTCTCGACCACGTGGTCGACCAGTCCGTCGAGGCGCGCCCGTGCGTCGGAGGTGAGAGAACCGGGGTGAACCAGAACCGTGCGAGCAGCGATCGCTCGCAGCGCCTCGAGGGCGAGGACGGTCGTGCCCTCAAGCCTGCCGGTGGCGCGGATACCGAAGACGACCGCGCGGTTCTCGGGGCCTATCGGCTCCCGGGGGGCCGCGGGCACCACCCGCACGGCGTCAGCGGTCGGCGCCATTGGCAAGGGCGCTCAGGAGGTATCGACCATAGCCGCTCTTCACGAGCGGTTCCGCGCGATCGCGCAGTTCTTCGTCTGAGAGGAACCCCATGCGCCACGCCACCTCCTCCGGGCAGCCGATGGACAGACCCTGCCGCTTCTCGACGGTCCGGATGAACTCCGTAGCCTCGCTCAAGGAGTCGAACGTCCCGGTGTCGAGCCACGCGGTCCCCCGCGGCAGGAGCTCGACGCGCAACCGCCCCTGCTCCAGGTAGGTGCGGTTGACGTCGGTGATCTCGAGCTCGCCGCGCGGCGACGGCTTCAGACCGCGGGCGATCTCGATCACGTCGTTGTCGTAGAAGTACAGCCCCGGCACGGCATAGCTGCTCTTCGGGTGCTCCGGCTTCTCTTCGAGCGAGACGACGCGACCGTCGGCGTCGAACTCCACGACGCCGTACGCCGTGGGGTCGGCCACCTGGTACCCGAACACAACGCCGCCGTCGAGGTCGGTGTACTGCCTCAGGCGGGTCCCCATCCCCTGGCCGTAGAAGATGTTGTCACCGAGTACGAGGGCGACGGACTCCGAGCCGATGTGATCCTCACCCAGGAGGAAGGCCTGAGCGAGACCGTCCGGCGACGGCTGCACCTTGTACGTCAGGGAGATGCCGAAACGCGATCCGTCGCCCAGCAGACGTTGGAACTGCTCCGAGTCCTGCGGCGTCGTGATGATGAGGATGTCGCGGATGCCCGCGAGGATCAGAGTCGACAGCGGGTAGTAGATCATCGGCTTGTCATAGACGGGCACGAGCTGCTTTGAGATGCCCAGCGTGATGGGATGAAGTCGCGAGCCCGTGCCGCCCGCCAGAATGATTCCGCGCATGAGGACAAGTTTCCCCCATCACGAGGCCGTCACCAATCCAGCACCTCCAGGGCGGGGTCGTCCGCCCCGCTAATCTGGACGGCATGAGTCGACTTCTCGTCACCGGTGGCGCCGGTTTCATCGGTTCCAATTTCGTGCACCACGTCATCGCCCACACCGACCACACGGTGACGGTGCTCGACAAGCTCACCTACGCGGGCAACGAACTGTCGCTGGCCGGACTCCCCGAAGACCGGGTACGCCTGGTCGTGGGCGACATCGCCGACGCCGAGGTGGTGGATCCGCTCGTCGCCGAGGCAGACGCCGTGGTGCACTACGCCGCGGAGTCGCACAACGACAACTCCCTGCACGACCCGCGCCCCTTCCTGGACACCAACATCATCGGCACGTACACGCTGCTGGAGGCCGCGCGCCGCCACGACGTGCGGTTCCACCACATCTCCACGGACGAGGTGTACGGCGACCTCGAGCTCGACGACCCAGCGCGCTTCACCGAGCAGACCCCGTACAACCCGTCCTCGCCCTACTCCTCGACCAAGGCCGGCTCCGACCTGCTGGTGCGCGCCTGGGTGAGATCGTTCGGAGTGCGGGCGACCATCAGCAACTGCTCCAACAACTACGGCCCGTACCAGCACGTCGAGAAGTTCATCCCCCGCCAGATCACCAACGTGCTACGCGGCATTCGCCCGAAGCTCTACGGCAAGGGAGAGAACGTCCGCGACTGGATCCACGCAGACGACCACTCTTCTGCCGTCCTCACCATCCTCGACAAGGGCGTGATCGGTGAGACGTACCTCATCGGCGCCGACGGCGAGAAGGACAACAAGAGCGTCGTCGAGCTGATCCTGCAGATCACCGGGCAGCCGACCGATGCCTACGACCTCGTCACGGACCGGCCGGGTCACGACCTCCGGTACGCCATCGACTCCACGAAGCTGCGCACCGAGCTCGGCTGGACGCCCACCTACGGCGACTTCGAGTCCGGCCTCGCCGCCACCATCGACTGGTACCGCGACAACGAATCCTGGTGGGCGCCCGCCAAAGACGGCGTCGAGGCCTTCTACGCCAGCAAGGGGCAGTGACGATGTCGATCGCCTTCGGCAAGGGCTTGTCCGCCCGAGAGACTCCGATCCCAGGACTCGTCGTGCTGGACCTGCCCGTCCACGGAGACGCGCGCGGGTGGTTCAAGGAGAACTGGCAGCGCGAGAAGATGACCGCCGCCGGGATCGACCTGCCCGATTTCGGCCCGGTCCAGAACAACATCTCGTTCAACGACGCTGTGGGCACCACTCGCGGCATCCACGCCGAACCGTGGGACAAGTACGTCTCGGTGGCG
Source organism: Microbacterium sp. 22296 (assembly GCF_052045385.1). Taxonomy (NCBI): domain Bacteria; kingdom Bacillati; phylum Actinomycetota; class Actinomycetes; order Micrococcales; family Microbacteriaceae; genus Microbacterium; species Microbacterium sp. 22296. The sequence goes on from NZ_JBQEOS010000002.1 coordinate 281,606, forward strand.
ACCGGCCGGATCTTCGGCGCGTGGGTGGATCTGCGCGAAGGCGAAACTTTCGGCGCAGTGTTCACCGCCGAACTCGACCCCTCGACCGCGATCTTCGTGCCGCGCGGCGTCGGCAACTCCTACCAGACGCTCGAGCCCGACACCGCGTACACCTACCTCGTGAACGACCACTGGTCACCCGACGCCACGTATACGTTCCTCAACCTCGCCGACGAGACGGTGGCCGTCGAGTGGCCCATCCCGCTCGCCGAGGTCGAGATCAGCGCGAAGGACAAGAACCACCCCCGGCTCGCCGACGTGGTGCCCATGCCGCCGAGCAAGATCCTCGTCACCGGGGCGAACGGACAGCTCGGCCGCGCGCTTCGGGCGGAGTTCGGCGAGCATCCCTGGATCGAGTACGCCGCACGCGACGACCTCGACCTCACCTCCCCCGACCTCGACTCGGCCCGCCGCTGGCGCGAGTACGGGGCCATCATCAATGCCGCGGCGTACACGAAGGTCGACCTCGCCGAGACGGAGAGCGGGCGTGAAGAGGCGTGGGCGGCCAATGTCACCGCCGTCGCCGCCCTGGCGCGAATCGCGTCGGCCAACGGCATCACCCTCGTGCACGTGTCCAGCGACTACGTCTTCGACGGCACGAAGAGCGGTGCGTACGCGCCGCAGGACGCACTGTCGCCGCTCGGCGTGTACGGGCAGACGAAGGCCGCGGGCGACGCGATCGTGTCCACCGTCCCCCGTCACTACATCATCCGCACCAGCTGGGTGATCGGGGACGGCCCGAACTTCGTCCGCACCATGGCATCCCTCGCCGAGCGCGGGATCGACCCGCGCGTCGTGAACGACCAGACCGGCCGACTCACCTTCACGGACGACATCGCCGCGACGATCCATCGGTTCCTCGACGAAGGTGCGCCCTACGGGGTTCACAACGTCACGGGGACCGGAGACTCCATGACGTGGTACGACGTCGCCCGCGCCGTCTTCAAGGTCACCGGTCACGACCCCGACCGGATCACCGGAGTCTCCACGGAGGAGTACTTCGCCCAGGCGAGCGGTGTCGTCGCCCCCCGACCACGCAACAGTGTGCTCGATCTGAGCGGCACGCCGCATCTACGCGACACCCCGGTGACGCAGAAGCTCGCCGCGTACACCAGCGCGTAGCGGCCGCCCGTCGGGGCGGCCGCTTACCGCTCATCCGACGTCGATCACTTCGTAGATCCGCATCTCCGTCGGCCCCTGAGGGATGCTCTCGACGAGATCGACGCAAGGCGATTCGACGGGGGTCTCGCTGAGCACCCAGTCGACGTGGGTCTGCGCGAAGGTGCTGCACGCGTCGAACGTCATCTGGATCTGGTCGGGGAACGGATTGCGCGGGTCGGGCTCTCCCTCGCCCAGCGTCCACGAGAGGTTTCCGAGCCGGTTCCACGCCTCCTCCTCGTCACCCTCGGGATCGATCTCGGCCCACATCTCACGCGGGGGCGCCCCTTGAAAGCCGTTCAGCGCCGTCACACCGGACTCCACGAGCATCATCGTCGGAACGAGGTCGGTGTTGATGCCCACCCACGTGCCCGGGGAACGGGCGTCGATGGCTTGGACGGCTTCCACCGTCGCCGTCTCCCGCAGGTCGAGGACGCCGCGATAGAGGGGGTTCACGCCCAGACCGGCGATGAGCGAGACGACCAGCAGGCTCAGGGCTCCGAGCGCCACCCGACGACGGCTGATCGCCCAGACCGAGAAGATGAAGAGACCCGTCAGGACCAGGCCGGCCGCCAGCACGCGCTTAGGAGTCCCCGCCACGAACGCCTCCCAGCCCATCAATCGATCGATCCGCCAGAGGACGAAGACGACGGACCCGATGGCGGCGGCGAGCGCCAACACCGTCGCCACCCGAGAGAGTCCCTCGGAGGTGCGGGCGGCTCGTTCATCCGCGGCGCGTACGACAAGCAGGACGATGACGAAGCTGAGGATGCCGAAACCGATCGTCATCCGCGAGTAAGTCGTCCGGTCGAGGAAGAGCAGGTGGGCGACGGCGTCCCAGCCAGGGACGACGAGGTAAGCGAGCATGAGGGCGCCCGCGACGAGGGCGCCTACCGCCATCCCGTCGATGGAGCCCGCGCGTCGCCTCCGCTCGATCGTCAGCCACACCAGCACCACGCTCAAGAACAGCCCCGGCAGCAGGAACGTCGACGCTTCAGAGGGGTTGACTGCGAACGGCGCCCCACGGCTGCGGCCGAGGTCGAAGGAGAGGAAACCGGCGAACAGGGCCGCGATCTGATCCGCGGTGGCCTGTCCTACCTGCTGAAGGCGTTCACCCGGGTAGACCGTCCCCAGGAACGCTTGGATCGTGGGCAATCGCGTCAGCATCCAGACGACCATCACACCGCCCGCGACCGCCCCGGCGACCAGGAGCGGCACGAGCGCGCGTACGCGCGCGAGCAGCGGTGCCGTCGAGACGTCGCGGCTCAATACCGCTCCCAGTACGGTCGCCGCCGCGACGACGACCGCGGGGACGATGAACGGCACGTAGATGCCGACGGCCAGAGCCGCGGTGGACCACGCCGTCAATGCGGCCAGCACCCATGAGCCCCGTCGGCGCTCCGAGCGCAGACACCAGAGGGCCGTGGCGATGACGAGGAAGGCCCATACGGCCGGATAGAGCGTCGTCGAGAGGTACCACCACTGGAAGAAGGGGGAGAAGAAGAACCCGACTCCCAAGGCGGCAGCGGCGGCCGGCCGTCTCGGCATCATGATGACGGCCAGTAGATACCCGGCCGCCATGATCCCGAAGCCGGGGAACCACCATTTGAACGCCATCGCCTGGTCGAGCGGAAGGACGAAGAACCCCCACAGGTGAGGTCGTAGAGCGGTCGACCAGTCCGTGTTCGGGAGGTCGTGCTGGACCGTCGCGTCCATGCCCCCGGGAAAGGTCTCGTTGCGGGCCGGAAGGCCCTGCTCGACCTGCGAGATCACCCAGGAGGTTTGAACGAACCACTCGTCGCTGCGGATTCCCTGCGGCTCGCCCGCGATGAGCGCCGAGTCCGCCCCGGTCTCGACCTCGGAGTGCACGATCCCCGTCGAGGATCCGGTCACTCCGAAGCCGACGAGCAGCGCCAGAACGACCGCGAGCAGACCCAGGGGGAACCCCACGACGCGCGCGTTGGGCAACCCGTCGGGTCGGGGTTCGACGAAGCGGGCGTAGCGGTCGACGACCACCCGCCAACGAGTCCTCAGCGCGGTCGTGGTCACGAGGGCGTGCTCTCTTTCTCGATGCAGACCCTTCAGTCTCACGCGTGCGTCGTGAGGACGCCAATCGGGGGATGCGCGATCAGCGAATCTCGCGCATCACCTCCCATCCGATGCCGATGAGCGCGCTCCCGGACCACCCGCCGGACCCGTCGCCCCGGTAGAGATACAGGTCGCCCTTGGCATCCCTCCCCATGACGTCGGTTCCCCTGACTCCGTCGAAGTCACCCGCGGAGAAGACGGGTGAGAACACGTTCCACCCCTGACCGATCTGACGGACGGGTCCCCAATTTCCCTGTCCGTTCGTTCCATAGGACCAGAGGGTGCCATCGGTTCGGCGTGCAAGAAGGTCGTTGTTCCCGTCTCCGTCGATGTCCCCACCCGCCGACAGCGAATCCACGATCGACCAGCCGGATCCGATGGGGATCGCCGCGCCCGTGAGCCAACCGCCGGCGCCGTCTCCCCGGTACAGACGCAGGGCTCCCGAACCGTCACGGCCGACGACGTCGAGTCGGCGGTCGCCGTCGAAATCGATGCCTCCCGTGATCAGGCTGAAGTTCTGCCACCCGGAGCCGATGACGACCGGCGGGGCGAACCGACCTCCCCCGCGCCCCCGCCAGAGTTCGAAGGCCCCCGCGGTGGTGACGCGTGCGAGATCCGCCCTCCCATCGCCGTCGAAGTCACCCAGCGGAACGACCGTCCCGCTTCCCCAGCTCGTGGACACGCTGATCGGAGCCTGCCAACCGCCTCGCCCGTCACCGGGATAGACACTCAAGGTCCCCGTCTTGGACACCGCGACGACGTCGGCACGGGCGTCCCCCGTCAGATCATTCGCTCCCCCCGGGAACGACTTCTTCCATCCCGGGCGCGGCCCCTCGCTCAGTACGGCCGTCATGGCCGACCAGCCGCTGCCGACCGGTGCCGCGGATCGGGTGAACCGGCCGTTGTTGTCGCCGGCGAACGCCCACAGAGAACCTGCCTGGTCGACCGCGAGCAGATCCGCCACACGATCTCCGGTGAAGTCTCCCGGCATGAGGATCGAGGTCATCTGCCCCCAGCCCGTGCCCAGCGAGGTTCGACCCGGCTGCCAGCCGCCGGCGCCGTCGCCTCGGTAAAGCCACAACTCGCCCGAGGCATCGCGACCCAGAAGGTCTTGTCTGCCGTCCCCCGTGACGTCCGCACCGCCGACCACCGCGGTGAATCCGACCCACCCGCTGCCGACGACCCGCGCGGATTCGAAGACTCCGAAGCCATTGCCCCGCCAGAGCAGGAGCTGACCGGCGGTGTCGGTCGTGTAGACGTCGGGGACGCCGTCACCGTCCACATCGCTCGCCGCGGTGATGTGGACGGCATCCGACCAATCGACACCGAGGCGGCGCGGCGCGGGATCGCCGCCTCTCTCTTCGAGCGGACGGAGGGACGCCCGCCGGTCGCTCGATACGACGATCATGTCGCGACGCTGGTCGCCGTCGAAGTCGCCGACCGCCTGCACCCGGCTGGCCGACTCGATCCCTCCGGCCGTTCGGACCCGCTGACCCCAGGACCCGTTCGCGAACGGATAGGAGAAGACGTTCCCCGAACCGTCGATCGCGACGATCGAGGGGTCGACACCGTACTGCGGTGGCGGTGGCGTATACCGCGTCGAACCGAACCAGTCCGTGAACGTGCGCCAGAAGTTGCGGTTGCCGTAGGCCGAGCAGCCGTCGCCCGTACCGTACAGGTTGTTCAGCGCCGCCTGGTTCGGGACGTAGGGGGTGTAGATGTAGAGCCCTGCCGTCGCCTGGTTCTCGATGTACACGCGCTGGGTTCCGCAGTTGCCGTTGGGGTTGTAGAGGATGTTGTTGTATCTGCCCGCCTGGTAACCCCAGGACGTCGGCGAAAGCCGGTAGATCTCGAATTGCCGCGCGGCGTAGTACACCTGGTAGAAGAAGCCGGAGGTCGAGGCGTCGCACGGGGCGGTGTCGGGGCAGCCCTGTCCTGTGGCGGCCGAGTAGTTCCACGCCGACGGCGACGTCGAGGTGATGAGGCCCTGCTCTTTCTGCAGGAGGACGAGCAGACTCTTCTGGCTCATGCCGCAGGAGCGGGCGACGCGGTCGATGATCGTCGACGCGCTCTCGTTCGCGCGCCCGGTGTACCCGTCGCAGTAGCGGTCGGCGGGCCTGTTGTCGGTGTTCTGGCGATAGTCCTTGATGCAGGTGTAGCCCGACTGGCAGGAGCGCACCTGACGCTCCATGAACGCCTGGATCTCTGACGACGTCATGGCGTTGCTGTCGTAGAAGACCGCGTCATCGATGATGTTGCCGGCGTTCCAATCCGCGGCGTTCGCGGCCGACGCCGAGGATGTCGGCGAAACGGTGGCGGGGAGGGCGACGAGCACTGCGAGGGCGCACGCCCAGATGGCGACGAACGCCGCCGCGCGCCGACCGAGGGCCGTCGCGCGGGTCACGCGGCAGGCTCGACCGTCGTGAGCGACGATTCGGCCCGTGTCGTCGCAGACGCATAGGACACGATGAACGCGAGATCCGCGCTGGGTGCGGTGGCTTCGAGCGACATCACCCCGCAGTACGTGACGTCCTTGCCCTCGCTCGCCTCCGTCGTCACGCTCGCTCCCGTCGCCGGCACGGTGAGGGTGCACACGCCTCCCGACTCCGCCACCTTCGGCACCATCGCCGTGACCTCCAGCCGGCCCTCACGGATCTCCGACGTCACGATCAGGATCTGGCCGTTGAAGGGTTCGTCGGTGACCACGGTCGCAGTGGGACTCGGAGAATCGGTGACGGTGGGGACGGACGCCGTGACGGTCGGTGCCGGCATCGAAGACGGCGTCGTGGACGCCGAAGAAGTCGAGGGAGGAGCCACGGATCCGCTCGAGGTCGCGCAGGCGGAGAGCGTCACGACTCCTGCTAGGGCAGCCGCGGCGAGCACGACACGGGAGCGCCGAGAGGGGCGGAGGACGACGGCGTCGATGAGGTGCATCACGCGATCATTATGAAGGGGTCGCCTCTCCACGTCCGCTGCCACGCCGGAGTCGGCGCTCTCGTCACCGGCGACCCAGGCGCCGACGCAGCCGCCGAAGTCTCGACAAGACGGGCTGATGCGCGTCGATTTCGCGACGCAGATCGTCCTGCATCCGCGCCCGCAGGGTCCGCTCGAGCTGGTCGATGCGCGCGTCGATGTGCTCGACCGTCGCCGCGTGCAACGACGCGAGGTACAGGGGCAACCCGTCGCCCTCCCGGCGCACCCACTCCGCCAGCGCCCGATCGCGCACGCGCGCGTCGTCCGCGGCGTGGGCCTCGGTGAGGGCGAACATGCTGTTGGCATCCAGGCCCGTGGCATCCGGTCTCTGAGTCCAGAAGGCGAGCGGCTCGCCCGGGAGGAAACCGATCCCGCCCGACCGGAGGATGCGCAGATAGAGGTCCCAGTCCTCGACCGCGTCGAGGGTCTCGTCGTACCACCCGACCTCGTCGTGGACGGCGCGCCGGTAGAGCACCGAGATCGGGACCGCGCGGTTGACGCTGAGCATCTCGGTGAGGGAGATGCGCTGCATTCCCGCCCAGAAGGGAGCTCGGCCCACCTCGACCCACGCTCCCCCGCGGTTCTCCTCGTAGACGATCTCCGTGGGTACGGCGACCGCGGCGTCGACGGGGTTCGCGTCGAGCCATGCCACGGTGCGGGCGAGGAATTCGGGATGCCAGCGGTCGTCGTCGTCGTGCAGCACGACGTACTCCGTCCCGGCGTCGCGGACGCCGAGGTTGGCGGCGACGCAGCGTCCGCCTTCGCCGGCGGCGATGTGACGGACGGTCACGTCTGCCGCGCCGGAAGCGGCGACGACGGCATCGACCTCGGCGGGGTCTCCGCCGTCGTTCACGACGATGACGCGGAAACCGGTGTACGTCTGCGCCGCGATGTCGACGAGCGCCCTGCGGAGGAATTCCGGCCGCTGCCGGGTCCGGACGACGATCCCGACGCGCTCTGTCATGGTGACGAGCTTATTGCGGTGGACGACCAGCCCCGTTCAGTGGGCGCCCGTCACAGCTCCGCGTGCAACGCCCACACGCGGTCGGCGGCGGAATTCCACGCGAAGCCTTTCGCCCGGTCGCCGGCGAGCACGCGCAGCCGCTCGGCATCCTCGCCCAGGGCGCGGGAGAGCGCGTCGCCGAGGTCGTCGGGGGCGGCGTAGGCTGCGGCATCGGCGAGCACCTCCCGGTGCACGGGGGTGTCGACCGCGACGATCGGCAGCCCGACGGCGAGGGCGTCGACGGCGCGCCACGGCCAGTCGGTGCGGCCGCACGCCGCGATGAAGGCTGCGGCGTGCGAGAGAACGGCGGCGCGATCCCACCGGTCCAGGGACCCGCGGCTGTGCACGCGCACCTCGGCGAGGCCGGCGGCGGCGGCGATGTCGGCGACGGCGGGCTCTTCCCCCTCGGGCACGTCGAGCACGACCACGTCGCCGTCCCAGCCCGCGGTGACGACCGCGGTAAAACCTGCGGCGAGAGCGTCGGATGCCGCCGCCCCTCCGGCGAGGGCGAGGAACGACGACGGCAGGTCGAGGGCACGCAGGCGCCCCACGGCATCCGAGGGCACGCGGAGCCCCGCGGCGGGGGCTCCCCCGATCACGCGCACCTTCTTCGACAGCTTGCTCTTGGCTACCTCGGCCAGGCGCGCAGCCATCGCGTGGGTGGGGACGATGACAGCGTCGGCGTGCTTTGTCACGCGTGAAAGCAGGGCACGGCAGGCGAGGATCTCGGCCTTCGGCAGCTCCTCCGGCGTCTCCCACGCCCGCAGCTCCCACAGGGTGACCACGATCTGGTGCGTCTCGTTGACGCGGTCGTGCCGCACGAGCGGCGCGAGCGCGGTCGGAGAGTGGATCAGGCCCTTGCCGACGCCGGGGGCGACGCCGAGCTGCCACGACGCCGCGAGCTCGCGTCGCCGCACGGCCAGGCGCGTCTCGGAGCTGAGACCGGCGAGCCCGGCCGCATCCGGGATGCCCGGGGCGGGGACGATGGCCGAGACGTCGCATCCGCGGGGAGCTGTGGCGATCAGGGCCTCGGTGAGCGAGGCCGACGCTTCGGCGAGATCGGGAGAGGTCGGCGAGACGAGCTGGTCGAGCACGACGCGCAGGGTCACGGTCACGGGGCCGGCTCCTCGGTCACGGTCGCCGGGTGCAGGGCGTCGCGCACCATCTGCTGCACCTGGGCGTAATCCGGGTCGTACTCGTCGACGCCGCCCTCGGGGGTGAGTTCGAGGGTGTTGATGGGCTGGTCCTTCGCCTTCAGCGCGAGATCGACCAGCGTCGGCGCGATCAGGCCCTGCGGCAGGTCCGTCTGAACGATGCTCGTGGTGGACTCGGCGACCTGCTGGAAGCGTGTCAGAACAACCTGGGGGGTGAACTGCGCGAGCACAGCTTCCTGCAGCTCGCGCTGGCGCCGCATACGGTCGAAGTCGCTCGTGGTGTACCGGGACCGGGCGTACCACTGGGCGGTGTCGCCGTCCATGTGCTGGGCGCCGGGCTCGATCCAGCCGAACGCCCAGTCGTCGACGGGCTGCCCGTCGTAGGCGGGCCCGCCCTTGGGCAGACGCTCCTGCACCGTGATGTCCACGCCGCCGAGGGCGTCGATCACGTCGGCGAAGCCCTTCATGTCGATGAGCACGTAGTACGGGATCTGGATGCCGAGGATGCCCTCCGCGGCATCCTTCGTCGCCTCGATGCCCGGCTCGGAGCCGTTGGCCTCGGCGTCGGGGTAGAGCGCGTTGCCGTCCTGACAGACCTCGACCTCGGTGCGGAGCTGATTGACGCCGCTCCCCCACCCGCAGGTGGGATCGGCGTACCCCTGGTGACCGTCGGGATACCTGTCTTGCATCGGCCCGGGCGCGAACGGGAAGTGGGGCATGTCGCGCGGGATGCCGGTGATGGTCGTCGCGCCGGTATCGGCGTTGACCGACACGACCGAGATGCTGTCGAAGCGCATCGAATCGCGTCCCTCACCGGAGTCGGCGCCCAGGAGGAGGATGTTGTAGTACCCGTCGGACGGCGGCACGATCGGCCCCGATTGGGTGAAGAGCGACGACAGGGCGTCGCGCGTGCTCCCCGCGATCTGCGCGGCGTAGGCGGCCCCGGAGCCGGAGAGCACGAGCAGACCCACGGCCACGATCGCCATGGCGACCCGTGACAGCGGTCCGACGCGCACCAGACGCACGAGCCGAAGCGTGTCGATGGTGAGCACGATCCACAACACGATGTAGGCGATCAGCGCGATCTGCACCAGCGTCAACGGGAGCGGCCGGAGCGCCGAGAGGAAGTCGGGGAAGAACGACCCGGTGACCACCGTGAAGAGCCCCGTCGGCCACAGCAGCGCCCCGAGGGCGCCGAGCGCGAGGAGGGTCCACATCGCCAATGTGGCTCCGAGGCCGATGCGTCCGAGCCGTCGACTGCCGGCGAGCACTTGCGCCGACCCGGGGATCAGGAAGTTGATGACCACGAGCCACCAGCCACGACGCGTCATGACCTCGGACGAGGCGGCGTCGGGATTGCGCAGAGGCCGCGATTCGAGGGCCCGAGCCGGCGCACCGGGCCGAGCCGCGGTGAGCGTCACAGGGAGTCCTTGAGACGCCGGTTCTTCTCCTCGACCTGCGACTCCAGGTCCTTCGCGTACGCCTCGACGCGGTCGGCGAGCTCGGGGTCGGCGCTGCCGAGGATCCGCGCGGCGAGGAGTCCGGCGTTCTTGGCACCGTTGATCGAGACGGTGGCGACCGGGATGCCCGCGGGCATCTGCACGATGCTCAGCAACGAATCCAATCCGTCGAGCGTGGCCAACTGCACCGGCACGCCGATGACGGGGAGGGCGGTGACGGATGCCAGCATGCCCGGCAGGTGCGCGGCACCGCCCGCGCCGGCGATGATCGCGCGAAGACCGCGGGCACGTGCCTCACGGCCGTAACGCACGAGCTTGTCCGGTGTTCGGTGCGCGGACACCACCTCGACCTCGTGCGGGATGCCGAACTCCGTCAGCACCTGGGACGCGTCGCTCATCACGCGCCAATCGGAGTCGGAGCCCATGACGACGCCGACCACGGGCGTCTCGGAAGAATGCAGCGGCCGGGTCACCGGTCCAGGCTAGGCGCGCTCGCTGGAAGATCGCGGAACGGCACGCGACACGATCAGTCGAAGAACGACGCAGCCCCCCGCGCTTCGTACACGACGTCGTCGAGGTCGTCGCCCACGACGTTCACGTGCCCGACCTTGCGACCGGGGCGCGGCGCCTTGCCGTAGGTGTGGATCTTGGCCGAGGGATGCGCGGCCATGGCCGCGGGGAACCGTTCGGCCAAGCCGCCCTCGGCGGGGCCGCCCAAAACGTTGATCATGACCGCCCACGGGGCGACGGCATCCGTCGAGCCGAGGGGCAGATCGAGGACGGCGCGCAGGTGCTGCTCGAACTGGCTGGTGACGGCGCCGTCCTGCGTCCAGTGGCCGCTGTTGTGGGGGCGCATGGCGAGCTCGTTGATGAGGATGCGCTGGTCGGTCGTCTCGAACAGCTCCACCGCGAGCATGCCGGTGACCCCGAGCCCCTCGGCCACGGCGACGCCGATCTCGGCGGCGACGCGCTGCACGCGCTCGTCGGCACGCGGTGCCGGGGCGATCACCTCGGCGCACACACCCCCGCGCTGCACGGTCTCGACGATCGGGTAGGCCCGCACGTCTCCCGACGGGCGGCGTGCCACCTGCTGCGCCAGTTCGCGGGTGAAGTCGACCAGCTCTTCGACGAGCAGCGCCCCACCGCCGGCGTCTTCGGCGAGAGCCGTGAACCAGTCGTCGGCCTCGGTCGCGGCCGACACGACGCGCACGCCCTTGCCGTCGTACCCCCCGCGCGGGGTCTTGACCACGGCGCGACCGCCGTGGGCGTCGAGGAAGTCCTGCAGTTCGGCGGCGTCGGTCACGGCGGCCCAGTCGGGCTGCGGCAGACCGAGTTCGGCCATCCGCGCACGCATGACGAGCTTGTCCTGCGCGACGCCGAGGGGAGCCGGGCCGGGGTGCACCGCCACACCGGCGTCGACGAGGGCGGCGAGCACGTCCTGCGGCACGTGTTCGTGGTCGAAGGTGATGACGTCGACGTCGCGCGCGAACGCCAGCACGGTGTCGGCGTCGCGGTAGTCGCCGACGGCGGTCGCGGCGAGCGCCGCGGACATGCCCTCACCCTCCGCGAGCACACGGATCTCGACGCCGAGCTCGACGGCGGGCGCGATCATCATCCGCGCCAACTGTCCGCCACCGACCACTCCGACTCGCAGCGCCATGCCGCTCCCTCCGTCGGCATCCATTCTGTCGGCATGGCCGCGGGGGCGCGAGCCGGGAGGGATGCGCGCCGGCCGCTCCCCCGACACAACGCAGGAGTTTCCTGCGCGCCCGGGCCGGCTGGGCCGAGACGCCGGCCCTCACCCGGCTGTCTTCCTGCGTTCTGTCGGCGGCGACCGGGGAGAGGGTCGAGCCTGCCGGCACGCCTAGGCGGACACAACGCAGGAGATGTGTGTCTGCGCACCGCGGCATGAGCCGTTGTCACGGCTGCGCGGAGCGCAACTCCTGCGTTGTGTCCTCGTCGGGGGCGTCGACCGACGCGTGGGTCAGAAGCCGACGGAGCCCGAGCCGAACGTCTGCGAGTCGCGGTGGGCGAGGATCTGGTTCACCTCGACCTGATCGACGAGGGTCTCGTGCACCAGGACCGCGTTCGGGACGTTCTTCAGTCGCAGCGCGGGTTCCACGCCGTTGGACAGCGTCAGTGTTCCCGCGCCCCACATGCGCTGCAGGATGCCGCGACGCAGCTGGATCGCGTAGCCGCGCACGTGCGAGATCTCGCGGCGATTCGCGCCGAAAGGTCCGGAGCGCTCGATCACGCGCCTCGTCGTGATCGTCCACGTGCGCGAGAGCCAGAAGAGGAAGGGGATCACGACCAGCAGCAGCACGAGGCCGCCCGCCGTCGTCAACAGCATCCAGTTCTCGTACGGGGCCGGCAGGTTGTCGTAGAAGTACGCCGTCGCCCCCGATACGCCGATCAGCACGAGCGCCGACCAGAACAGTCGCCGGGCGTGCGACCGCAGCCGCGCGATGCGCAGTTCCGGCGCGGCCGCTCCCGGTGCCGGCATCCGCGGGCGTCCGAGCGGGGTCGAGGGCTGACTCACCCTCCCATTGTGCGGCGTGAGGCGGACGGAAGCTTCGTGCCACGCGGGGTGGCGGGCGGGGCGCGTCAGCGCACGTGGACGACGTCCCCGGCCGACACGACCGTCTCGATCGTGCCCACCTCGACGACCAGACGGCCGTCGGCATCGAGCCGGACGGCCGTGCCCTGCAGCGTCGACCCGTCGGGGAGCGACACCGACACCTCGCGGCCGACCGTGGCGCACAGCTTCTCGATCTCGCCGTGCACGCGCTCCCCGTCGTCGTGGGCCAGGCGGGCCAGGGTCTTGCCGAGGTCGTCGACGTAGTCGGCGAGCAGCCGGTCGTCGTCGCACGCGGCGCCGATGGCTGCGAACGACGTCGCCGTGGCCACGGGGAGGTCGGCGCGGCTCATCCGGGTGTTCACCCCCGCCCCCACCACCACGGTGTCGGCGTCACCGGGAACGACCTCGGCGAGGATGCCGCAGATCTTGCCCCCGTCCACGAGCACGTCGTTCGGCCACTTCAGCTCCGCCGTCGCGCCATGGCCGGTGAGCTGATGCCGCACCGCGCGGGTCATCGCGGCACCCGCGGCGAGCGGGATCCACCCCCGCAGGGCCGGCGGGATCATCGTGGCGTCCACCACGACCGAGACGGCGAGCGCCGTTCCGGCCGGGGCGGTCCACGTGCGGTCGAGGCGTCCGCGGCCCGCGCGCTGGTCGTCGGTGACGAGCAGCGCAAGATGCGGCCAGCCCGCGGGGTCGGCGACGACCGCGGCGACGACGTCGGCGTTGGTGGAGTCGGTGGTCTCGACGACCTGGACACGGGGGCTGTGGGCGGCGGTCAGCGGGTATCCGGCGGCGGGGATCGGCATGCCCACACCCTAGGGAACGCTCGAGCGAGGTGGCATCCACTTGCCCGGATCGTCTCGGAGGCGTACGCCGACGCTGGTCGGATGTCACAGCCTCTCCGGCTCTGGCTTGTGCGCACCCTCCAACGTGGGCGACGGTGCGGTCGCTAGGGTGGGAAGGGTGACCGACCAGCCCGATCTCTACACGACCGCCGGCAAGATCGCCGACCTGCGCAACAGGTTCCAGGAAGCGGTCGTCGACGCCGAAACCGCCGCGCGCACCAAGCAGCACGCCAAGGGCAAGCTCACCGCCCGCGAGCGTCTCGAGATGCTGGTCGACCCGGGCTCGTTCGTCGAACTCGACGAGTACGTGCGCCACCGCACCACCGCCTTCGGCATGGACAAGTCCCGCCCCTACGGCGACTCCGTCGTCACGGGCACCGGCACCATCCACGGCCGCACCGTCGCGGTGTACGCGCAGGACTTCTCGACCTTCGGCGGTTCGCTCGGCGAGGTCGCCGGCGACAAGATCATCAAGGTCATGGAGCTGGCGCTGCGCAGCGGCATCCCGATCATCGGCATCCTCGACTCCGGCGGCGCGCGCATCCAGGAGGGTGTGGTCGCCCTCGGCAAGTACGGCGAGATCTTCCGCCTGAACACCGCCGCGTCGGGCGTCATCCCGCAGCTCTCGATCATCATGGGCCCGGCCGCCGGCGGAGCGGTGTACTCCCCCGCCCTCACCGACTTCGTCATCATGGTCGACAAGACCAGCCAGATGTTCGTCACCGGCCCCGACGTGATCAAGACCGTCACCGGCGAAGACGTGGGCATGGAGGAGCTCGGCGGAGCCCACACCCACAACACCCGCTCCGGCGTCGCGCACTACCTCGCCGACGACGAGGACGACGCGATCGACTACGCCCGCGGGCTGATCGGGTACCTCCCCGACAACAACCTCGCCGAGATCCCCGTCTACGACACCCCGTTCGAGTTCGAGACGACCGACGCCGACCGCGCTCTGAACACCGTCATCCCCGACTCCCCCAACCAGCCCTACGACATCCACACCGTCATCGACGGGATCGTGGATGCCGGAGAGTTCCTCGAGGTGCAGCCGCTGTTCGCGCCGAACATCGTGATCGGCTTCGGCCGCATCGAAGGCCGCACGGTGGGCATCATCGCCAACCAGCCCTCGCAGATGGCCGGCACCCTCAACATCGACGCGGGTGAGAAGGCCAGCCGCTTCGTGCGCTTCTGCGACGCGTTCTCGATCCCCATCGTCACGCTCGTCGACGTGCCCGGCTACCTCCCCGGCACCGACCAGGAGTGGACCGGCGTCATCCGCCGCGGAGCGAAACTGCTCTACGCGTACGCCGAGGCCACCGTGCCGCTGGTCACCGTGATCCTGCGCAAGGCCTACGGCGGCGCGTACATCGTCATGGGCTCCAAGCAGCTCGGCGCCGACATCAACCTCGCCTGGCCCACGGCCGAGATCGCGGTCATGGGCGGTCAGGGCGCGGTCAACATCCTCTACCGCGGCGAGATCAAGCGGGCCGAGGAGGCCGGCGAAGACGTCGCGGCCGTGCGCACGCGCCTCGCCAACGAATACACCTACAACGTGGCATCCCCGTTCCTGGCCGCCGAGCGCGGCGAACTCGACGGGATCATCGAGCCCGCGCAGACGCGCGTATCGATCGCGAAGGCCCTGCGAGCCCTCCGCAACAAGCGGGCGAGCCTGCCGGCCAAGAAGCACGGGAACATCCCGCTGTGAGCGACGCGGACGACGCCCGGGACATTCCGCCGGTCGTGGTGGAAGTGGTGCGCGGTGCGCCCACCGAGGAAGAGCTGGCCGCGGCGATCGTCGTGGTCAGCGAGGAGTACGCCCGCGAAGCCGCGAGCGCGACCGTGCCCGACGACATCGTCCGTTCGCGGTGGGAGCTCCACGCCCGTGGCCTGCGCACGCCGCTGAACCGTGCGGCGGGGTGGAACGGCTTCACCGGCTGAGACCCGCGCGCCGTGTCCCCCGAAATACCTACAGACGGCGGGACGCACGACGCGAATACTGGAGGAGCTGGAACGCATCATGCGTTCGGTCGGTCCGCTCTTCGAGCCGGATCCGGCCTTGCGGGCGGTTTTCGGGTAACCGTTCGCCAGGGGTGAGGGGTCGGCGTATCGCCGCCCCTCACCCCTCATCTTTTCGGGGACCTCGACGGCGCGTGGCGTGCGGGCACCCCATTCGGGCGGCGGGCCGACGGGCGCGACGGCGGCTCAGCGCGGGCGGCGGATCTCGCGCCAGAGATCGACGTTGTCGTCGTCGCCGGCCGCGGTGTCACCGCTGGAGCGCCCCACGACGGTGACGGCGATCTGCTCGTCAGGAGACGTGCGGATGATCACGCGCTCCGACACCGACTCGCGCAGGATGCTCGCGAGCTCCCGCCGCACCTCGGCGAGCTCACGCGCATCGAGGCCGTCGAGACCTCCCTCGTCGAACAGGCTGATGGCCGCTCCGCGGCAACGCGCGGCGTCGAGCTCGGCGCGCACCTCGTCGTCGAGCAGACGGTTGCCGCGCAGCTCGTCTCGCAGCCGCGCCTCGGCTCGACGTGCCGCCGCCTTATCGGAGGGACGCAGATTGCCGCCGTTCTCGATGGTGAGCGACAGGATCGGACCCGCCGTCTGCAGAGCACGCTGCACGTGCAGGCGACGCTCCCGCTGGCGCCCGCTCTGCGACGCCTGCCACGCCGACGCCGCCTGCTGCAGTTCGGCGAGCCGCTCGGCATCCGTCGCCGCCCGATCGAGCGCGAAGACGACCAACTGCGCTGCGGCCACCCAGACGATCGAGCCGATCAGGCCGAGGCTCATCGCCTGCACGGGCCCGAGCCACAGCGACGTCGACAGCGTGAGCACCGCGATCCCCGTCCAAGCGGCGACGGGCCGCCGGCGCGCCATGACGATCATCATGAGGGCGCCGATGGCCCCGATGACCCACGTCACGAACGGCTCGGTGCGCCCGTCCTCGGTCACGGCGAGGAACGTCGCATTCGAGACGAACACCGCCACGACCAGTGCGAGCACGACCTGCCATGCCGGTGCGCGCGGCGGAGCCGCGGCCGGAGCCGGGCTCGGGCGGTCGCGGACGCCGAGAGCGAAGATCCACAACAGCGTCACCGGCAGATAGGCGACCAGGGCGGCGACGATCAGCCAGCCGCGCACGACAGTGTCGGGCGAGGTCCAGATCAGCCCACGGGCGGCGAGGTACGCGGTGAGGGCGACACCGAGGAACGACAGGATGGCGCGGACGGTCACCAGCGGTCCCCGCTCTCCCACTCGAGGGTCACCATGGTGCCCCCCGCGTGCGAGTCGATGTCACTGCGACCGCCCACCGCGGCGAGGCGGGCATGGATCGACCCGCGGATGCCGAGGCGGTCGGGCGCCACCGAGGTGATATCGAAACCCGGTCCCGTGTCCCGCACGCGCAGCGTCACCCCGCCCGGCGATGCCGACCCGATCAGCTGCACCGTGAGTCCCTGCGCGTCGGCGTGCTGAACGGCGTTCGCGACGGCCTGGAGCGCGGCGAGCACGAGCGCCCGCGCCACGCGTCCCGGCACGCGAGGGGTGTCGTCGTCGAGCTGACGGATGACGCTCAACCCCACCCCCAGTTCCTTCGCGGCCGCCTCGATGTCGTCGGCGAGGCGCGACGCGGGGACGGGCTCGTCGCTGCCCTCCTGAGCGTCTTTCTCGGCGTTGGCCAGACGGGTCAGCGCCTCGCGCGCCATGCTGACGGCGAGCGTGCGCTCGCGGGGGGTCGAGGCGCGTTCGGCGGCGAGCAGAGCCCCCAGCACGCTGTCGTGCATGAGGGCGGCCACCGCCACCCGCTCGGACTCGGTCGCCGCCGTCGCCGCAGCGGAGGCGTAGCTGGCAACGGCCGCCGCGCGCGCCTGGTCGACGTTCGCGGCGACGGACCGGTACATCCAGCCGAGCGTGAGCAGCACGCTGCCGAGGATGAGCGCGAACGAGACGTCGAGCGCGACCGGCACGATGAAATCCGCCGCGTACCCCGCCTGGAGCAGGCGGACGACGCCGTAGAGGACCGGAGTCGCGATCGTCCACGCGACCTGCACGCCGATCGGGAACGCGACGATGCTCGCCACCGTCGCTACGTTCACCAGGAAGAACACCCACGGGTCCTGGGTGGCCGTCGGCGCGGGTCCCGCGGCCGTCGCCCACGGCCACAGCGCGAGGGTCACGACGAACACGATCGCGAAGATCCCCGCGAAGACCCTCGTGAACCGGCCGAGGAGGCACGCCAGGATCATCGCCGTCAGCGGTACGAAGACGATGACGACGAGCGGCACGTGCCAATCGGCCGCCTCGTCGGGCGATCCCAGGGCCGCCGCGAGGGCCTGCGCGCCGAGGACGAGGGAGCCGCATCCGACGATCAGGGTGATGACCCGCTCGATGCGTGTCTGCGTGAAGGAACCCTGATCGGCCTGCGTCTCGCGCGTGTGGGGAATGCGCCCCCACGCCTCGTCGAGAACCGACCTCCGGATGTCAGCCATGCGGCGCAGCGCCGTCGGGAGCATCGTGCAGGATGCCGTCTTCCATCGCGCGTCGGAGCAGATCGACCTTCGTCGGGGCGGGTCGACCCACCTCGACGTACTTCACCCGCACTCGGGTGATGTTCTCCTTGGCGGTGGAGTAGGCCACGCCGAGTCGCTCGGCCACGGCCTTCAGCGGAAGACCGGCGGCGTACAGTCGCAACACCTCGCGCTCGCGGGCCGACAGCTGGGCATCGGCGAACTCGCGGTCGCCCTCCACGGCACTGGCCCACTCGACGTTGTCGATCAGCTCGCCGCGCGCGACGGCGACGATGGCTCCGAGCACCTCGTGCGTCGGTGACGATTTGCTGACGATACCCGCGGCTCCCGCGGCGAGCGCTTCGCGCACGGCGGCGGGGCGGTCGGCGACGCTATGGATGATGACGCTCGAGCCGTCGCGGACGACGCGGTCGACGTTCTCCGACACGGTCGTGCCGTCGCCGAGGGTCAGATCGAGGACGACGACATCGGCCGGCGACGCCACGGCGGCCCGCCGCCAGGTGAGGTAGGCGGCGACGTTGGCACCCGAGAAGACGACCTCGGTCGACGCGGTGCGCGCGAGGGCCGCCTCCAGCCCGAGTCGAACCGACTCGTGGTCATCGATGAGAGCGACTTTGGTCATCCTCACATCGTATCCACGCCGCCCCCGCCGGTGCGGGAGAACGAGGACCCCCGGCCTCAGCGACGCAGGACCGCGACGGCCTCGACATGGTGCGAGTTCGGGAACAGGTCGATCCCGCGGATACCGTCGTGCGCCCGATAACCGAGCTCGGAGAAGGTCGCGAGGTCGCGCGCGAGGGCGACCGGGTCGCAGGCGACGTACACCACCGCCGACGGCGATAGCGCCGCGATGCCCTCGACGACCTGCGCCCCGGCCCCGGCGCGGGGCGGGTCGAGCAGGATGACGCCGCGAGCTAGGCGCTCGCGCTCGCGCTCGGACGCGTCGGCCGCCAGACGACCGATGTAACGGTCGACGCGCGCGGTCTCGGCACGCGCACCGACCCAGTCGACGAGGTTCTCACCGGCGTGCTCCGTCGCTAGGGGATCGGACTCCACGCTGACAACCCGTGTGCTCGGCCCGCCCAGCTCGCCGAGGGTCGCGGCGAACAGACCGACGCCTCCGTAGAGGTCGAGGTGCGTCGCCTCCGGGTCGAGACCGCCGACCGATGCCGTGAGCTCGCTCGACACGACGGAGGTCAAGGTGCGCGCGGCGAGCCGGTGCACCTGCCAGAACCCGCTCGCATCGACGCGGAACACGCGGTCGCCGACGCGTTCCTCCAAGACCTCGGGCGCTCCGCTCGGACGCGATCCGTCCGGACGCGGCAGGACGCGCACGCGTCCATCGGCCGGCTGCACGAGGTCGATACGGCCGGGTCGCGCTCCGGCGCCCAGCTCGGCGGCCGCGCGCGCGACGGCGTCGGTCGCCAACGGCAGGTCGGGCGTCTCGACGACGTGATGCGTGCGGGCGGCGTACGCGCCGACACGACCGTCGGCGTCGACGTGCAGGCTGACCCGCGTGCGCCAGCCGGTGCCGTCAGCCGATTCGCCCTGCTCTGCGGTACCCGCGGCACGCACGTCGACCGACAGCTCCAGTCGGCCGACCCGTTCGATCGCCTCGCGGACGACCCGCTCCTTCAGCCCGCGCTGGTGGGCGAGCTCGATGTGGCCGAACTCCGCTCCGCCGACGCGGTGACCGGGGTCGACGTCGATGCCCGCGGCGTTCCAGACGTGAGGTCGCCGCTCGGGTGCCGCCTCGAGCACCTCGACGGCGTCGGCGCGCCAGAACGCCTTCTTGCGGGTGTCGGTGAGCCGCGCGCGGATGCGCTCCCCCGGCAGGGTGTCGGGGACGAACACCACGCGTCCCTCGTGCCGCCCGACGAAGACACCGCCGTGGGCGATGCCGGTGATGTCGAGTTCGATGAGGTCGCCGTCGTGCATCCCCCGAGCCTGACACATCCGACCCGGGAGACCGTCGGGTGCGGACGCGCCGACCGAACGATCGAGGACCCCGAGCCGCATCGGACGACGACGGCTTCGCAAGTCTGAGCCACCTCCGACCCTCCCCCGGCGCGCCCGGGCATCCGCCGACGTCGCGGCCCGACATCGGTAGCGTTGTCGCATGCGCGCGTGCTTGGCATCCACTTCTCCCGCCCGTCTCATGCTGCTGCGGCAAGCGGGCATCGAGCCCGAAGCGCGCGCTCCGCAGGTCGACGAGGAGGCCGTCATCGCCGAGGTCGAAGCGGCCGAGGGGCGGCGACTCCCCGCGGCGGAGCACGTGCTCCTGCTCGCGAGGCGCAAGGCCGACGACGTGGCCCGGCGCCTGCGCGCCGAGGACCGCGGGTTCGACGGCTTCGTCATCGGGGGCGATTCGATGTTCGAACTCGGCGATGAGATCCTCGGCAAGCCCTACACCCCCGAGGTCGCCACCGAGCGGTGGCGGCAGATGCGCGGGCGCACCGGCATCCTGCACTCGGGTCACAGCGTGTTCCGCCTCTCCCCCGGCGCCGAACCCGTCGAAGCGCACGCGGTCGCCGAGGCATCGGTGACCTTCGCATCCGACGTGGACGACCGCGAGATCGCGGCCTACGTCGCGAGCGGCGAGCCGTTGCTCGTGGCGGGCGCCTTCACCGTCGACAGCCTCGGCGGGGCGTTCATCGAACGGGTGGAGGGCGACCCCTCCACGGTGGTCGGGATGTCGCTGTCGACGGTCCGTCGGCTCGTGCGGGAGCTCGGGGGTTCGTGGACCGACCTGTGGAATCGTTCGTAGACTCCCGCACACGTTTTCTGACCTTTCTTGTGGAGTGGGGTCAAAAGGCGGGGGTGGCCCCTCGATAGGCTGGGAGGATGCCGAAGATCGCCAAGGTCCTTGTCGCCAACCGCGGCGAGATCGCCGTCCGTGTCATCCGCGCCGCCCGTGACTCGGGTAAGGCCTCCGTCGCCGTCTACGCCGATCAAGACCGCGACGCCCTGCACACACGCCTGGCCGACGAGGCATACGCCCTCGACGGCGCCACCAGCGCCGACACCTACCTGTCCATCGAGAAGATCCTCTCGGTCGCTCGCCGCGCCGGCGCCGACGCGGTGCACCCCGGGTACGGCTTCCTCGCCGAGAACGCCGATTTCGCCCGCGCGGTGATCTCCGCGGGGCTGGTGTGGATCGGCCCCTCCCCCGACGCGATCGAGGCCCTCGGCGACAAGGTCACCGCTCGCCACGTCGCCGAGAAGGTCGGAGCGCCGCTCGCCCCCGGCACTCCCGGCCCCGTCTCCGGCGCCGACGAGGTCATCGCCTTCGCCGAGCAGGTGGGCCTTCCCATCGCCATCAAAGCCGCGTACGGCGGCGGCGGGCGCGGCCTCAAGGTGGCGCGCGAACTCGGCGAGGTCGCCGAGATGTTCGAGTCGGCGACCCGCGAGGCCGTCGCCGCGTTCGGCCGCGGTGAGTGCTTCGTCGAGAAGTACCTCGACAAGCCCCGCCACGTCGAGACCCAGTGCCTCGCGGATGCCGCGGGCAACGTCGTCGTCGTGTCGACCCGCGACTGCTCGCTGCAGCGCCGTCACCAGAAGCTCGTCGAGGAGGCACCGGCGCCGTTCCTCAGCGACGAGCAGAATGCCGTGCTGTACTCGGCATCCAAGGCCATCCTCAAGGAGGTCGGCTACGTCGGTGCGGGCACGTGCGAGTTCCTCATCGGCGCCGACGGCACCATCTCGTTCCTCGAGGTGAATACGCGCCTCCAGGTCGAGCACCCCGTCTCCGAAGAAGTGACCGGCCTCGACCTCGTGCGCGAGCAGTTCCGTCTCGCCGAGGGCGAAGAGCTCGGGTACGACGACCCTGCTCCCGTCGGCCACTCCATCGAGTTCCGCATCAATGGCGAGGACCCCGGCCGAGGCTTCCTCCCCCAGCCCGGCCCCATCCACGTCTTCAAGACGTTCGGCGGCCCCGGCATCCGCCTCGACTCCGGCGTCACGGCAGGCGACAGCGTCTCGGGCGCGTTCGACTCGCTGCTGGCGAAGATCATCGTCACCGGCCGTGACCGCGCCGAGGCGCTCGAGCGCTCGCGCCGTGCACTCGACGAGTTCGAGGTGTCCGGCATGCCCACCGTGCTCCCCTTCCACCGGAAGGTCGTGCGCGACCCCGCCTTCACCGCCGAGAACGGCGACTTCGGCGTCTTCACGCGCTGGATCGAGACGGAGTTCGTCAACGACATCCCCGCGTGGGACGGCGAACCCGAGGCCCCCGCAGTGGTCCCCGGTCGCCACACGGTGGTCGTCGAGGTCGGCGGCAAGCGCCTCGAGGTCAGCCTGCCCGATCGCATCACGGCCGCGGCTCCCGCCGTCGGCCGCCCGGTGGCCGCCCCGCCGTCGCGCCGCTCGCACGCGGCCTCACCCTCGGCCGGCGCCACCGGAGACGCGGTGAAATCGCCCATGCAGGCGACGATCGTCAAGGTCGCCGTCGAGGAGGGCCAGCAGGTCGTCAAGGGCGACCTCGTGGTCGTGCTCGAGGCGATGAAGATGGAGCAGCCGATCCAGGCGCACAAGGACGGAACGATCGGCGGGATCGACGCCACCGCCGGCACGACGGTATCGGCCGGTCACCAGCTGCTGCTGATCACCTGACGTCGGGGTGACACGTCCGGCGCCGCGTCCTTTCGGGGGCGCGGCGCCGTCGTTGGTTGCGGCGCGGCTCGGGCTTCGCCCGGTGTGCGGCGGACGGCGTGAGGCGTGCGGCGTGAGGTGTGCGGCGTGAGGTGGGCGGCGTGCGGCGTGCGGCGTGAGAAACGGCATCCGCGCGAAGAAACGCCCCGATAACGCGTGTGCTCCCGCAGAACGCGTTTCTCGCGAAGAAGCTGGCACGAAGCTCACCGGACCACGCGCCCAAGGGCACAAGGCCACCGGACTCGGCGGCGCGTTGACGGCGACGACGGCGCGAGAAACGGCATCCGCGCGAAGAAACGTCCCGACAACGCGTGTGCTCCCGCAGAACGCGTTCCTCGCGAAGAAGCCGGCACGAAGCTCACCGGACCAAGTGCACAAGTACGCAGGGCCACCGGCCGCGACGAGGAGGGCGGCGGCGCCCGCGCGAGAAACGGCATCCGCACGAAGAAACGCCCCTACAGCGCGTGTGCTCCCGCAGAACGCGTTTCTCGCGAAGAAACTGGCACGAAGCTCACCGGACCACGCGCCTAAGGGCACAAGGCCACCGGACTCGGCGGCGCGTTGACGGCGACGACGGCGCGAGAAACGGCATGCGCGCGAAGAAACGTCCCGACAGCGCGTGTGCTCCCGCAGAACGCGTTCCTCGCGAAGAAGCCGGCACGAAGCTCACCCGACCAAGTGCCCAAGTACGCATGGCCACCGGCCGCGACGAGGAGGGCGGCGGCGCCCGCGCGAGAAACGGCATCCGCGCGAAGAAACGCCCCTACAGCGCGTTTACTCCCGCAGAACGCGTTTCTCGCGCGAACGAACGCCCCCACCCGACGCCTCCTCCCGCGGAGCGCGCTTGCCGCACGACGGAACGCCCCGACACGACGCCTCCTCCGCGGAGCGCGCTTGCCGCACGACGGAACGCCCCCGACACGACGCTTCCGTCCGCGGAACGCGTCTCTCGCGCGACGGACACGGGCGGCGCCGGGGCGGCGGGGGAAGGGGATGCCGGGGGCGCCGGCATCCGGACGGCTCAGTCCTCGCCGGGATCGTCGCGGTCGACGATGTGCATCGCGCGGGCGGCGTCGGTGATGCTCGAGGTCAGCGACGGATACACCGCGAAGACGCGGGCGACCTGGTCGACGGTGAGGCGACGCTCCACGGCGATCGCGATCGGGTAGATGAGCTCCGACGCCTTGGGGCCGACGATCACCCCGCCCATGACGGTGCCGCTGCCCTCACGGGCGATGAGCTTGACGAAGCCGTCGGTGATGCCCTGCATCTTCGCGCGCGGGTTGGCCGAGAGCGGGAGCTTGCGCACCTTGCCGGCGATGCGACCCTCGGTGACGTCCTGCTCGCTGAAACCGACGGTGGCGATCTCGGGTGCGGTGAAGATGTTCGCCGTGATACGACGCGTCTCGAGCGGGATGACGATGTCGCCGAGCGCGTGGAAGATCGCCTGGCGCCCCTGCATCGAGGCGACGGATGCCAGAGGATAGAAGTTCGTGCAATCGCCCGCGGCGTAGATGTTCGGCACCGAGGTGCGGGCTACGCGGTTCACGCGGATGTGACCCGAGGCCGTCATCTGCACACCCGCCTCCTCGAGCCCCAGGCCGGCGGTGTTGGGGATCGATCCCACCGCCATGAGGCAGTGGCTGCCCTCGATCGTGCGACCGTCGGCGAGCGTCACCACGACGCCGTCGCCGGTGTTCACGACCGAATCGGCGCGTGCCTTCGACAGCAGGGTCATGCCGCCGCGCTGGAAGACGCGCTCGAGGACGGCCGCGGCATCCTGGTCTTCACCCGGGAGCACCTGATCGCGGCTGGAGACGAGCGTGACCTTCGCGCCGAGGTTCATGTAGGCCGAGGCGAACTCCGCGCCCGTGACGCCCGAGCCGACGACGATCAGGTGCGAGGGGACGGACTTCATGTTGTAGAGCTGCGTCCACGTGAGGATGCGCTCGCCGTCGGGCTGCGCCGAGGGGAGCTCTCGCGGCGAGGCGCCGACCGAGACGACGAGGGTCTCGGCCTCGACGCGATCGAAATCGGTGCCGCCGGCCTCGGTCGAGACGACCACGGCACCGGATCCGTCGAGACGGCCGTGGCCGGAGATGATCCGCACCCCCGCGTCGAGGAGGGAGGAGCGCATGTCGTCGGACTGCTGCCGGGCGAGCGAGAGCAAGCGCTGGTTGACGGCGGCGAGGTTGATCGCGACCTCGGGGGTCAGGGGCTTGCCGCGGTCGTCCTTGGCGAACAACTGCACGCCCAGGCTGCTGGCGTTGCGGATGGCCACGGCGGCGTCGGCCGTGGCGATGAGGGTCTTCGAGGGGACCACGTCGGTGATGACGGCGGAGCCGCCGACGCCCGCACGCTCCACGAGGGTGACGTCGGCGCCGAGCTGCGCGGCCGACAGGGCCGCCTCGTACCCGCCGGGGCCGCCGCCGACGATCGCGACGGACTGCTTGCGCTCGAAGCTCTGCACCATGGCATCCATTCTGTCAGCGCGGCGGCCCGCGCCGACCCCGCCGGGCGCGGCGTCCGACACGACACGCGGCGCGAGTGGGTCGCCGTCTGGCCCGCGGGGCCCGCAGTTTCTAGAGTGGGGGGATGTCCCACAGCATCTCTCACCCGCTCGACGACCCGGCGATCGACCCCTTCGAGGTCGCCGCGACCGCGGCGGCCGACATCGCGCGCCTCTCGGGCGTCGCGCACCATGACATCGCCGTGACCCTCGGCTCGGGCTGGGGGCGCGCCGCCGAGCTCATCGGGGAGGAGACGGCGTCGTTCCCCGCCACCGAGGTCACCGGCTTCTCGAAGCCCGCCCTCGAGGGGCACGTCGGCACGCTCCGCAGCGTCCGCACCCCGGGCGGGAAGAACGTCCTCGTCATCGGCGCGCGCACGCACTACTACGAGGGCCACGGCGTGCGCCGGGTCGTGCACAGCGTGCGCACCGCCGCCGCGACGGGCGCCCGCACGATGATCCTGACGAACGGCGCCGGTGGCATCCGCGAGACGTGGAAGCCCGGCCAACCCGTGCTGATCAGCGACCACATCAACCTCACGGCCGACTCGCCGCTCGAGGGCGCGACGTTCATCGACCTGACCGACCTCTACTCGAAGCGTCTCCGCGACGTCGCGCGGTCGATCGACCCCTCGCTCGACGAGGGCGTCTACACGCAGTTCCGCGGCCCGCACTACGAGACGCCGGCCGAGGTGCAGATGGCCAAGGCCATCGGCGGCCACATCGTCGGCATGTCGACCGCCCTCGAGGCGATCGCCGCACGCCAGGCGGGCATGGAGATCCTCGGCTTCTCGCTGATCACGAACCTGGCCGCCGGCATCCAGAAGACCCCGCTCAGCCACGAAGAGGTGCTCGAGGCCGGTCGAGACGCCGAGCCCGTCATCTCGGCGCTGCTCGCCCGCGTGATCGGCGCGCTGTGAGCGAGAACCCCTCCGGCGTCGCCGGCACGTTCGCGGATGCGGCCCGCGCGTGGATGGCGCAGGATCCGGATGCCGTGACCCGCGACGAGCTGTCGGCTCTGCTCGCGCGCGTGGAGGACGGGGATGCCGCGGCGGCCGACGACCTCGCCGATCGCTTCCGCACGCGCCTGGCGTTCGGCACAGCGGGCCTCCGCGGCGCGCTCGGCGCCGGCCCCAATCGCATGAACCGGGTGCTCGTCGCCCAGGCCGCGGCCGGTTTCGCCGCTTTCCTGGGCGAACGCGCCGGATCGACGGCCCCGACCGTCGTCATCGGCTACGACGGTCGGCGCAACTCCGACGTGTTCGCGCGCGACTCGGCCGAGATCTTCGCGGGGGCCGGGCTGAATGCCGTACTGCTCCCGCGGATGCTGCCGACCCCCGTGCTCGCCTTCGCGGTGCGCCACCTCGGCGCCGACGCCGGCGTCATGGTCACCGCCAGCCACAACCCGCCCGACGACAACGGCTACAAGGTCTACCTCGGCGGCGCCGACGAGGGCGCGCAGATCGTTTCCCCCGCCGACGCCGAGATCGCCGCCCACATCCAGCGCATCGCCGACGCGGGGAATGTGAGCGTGCTCCCCCGCTCGGTCGGCTATGCCAACGCCCCCGAGTCGCTCGTCGACGCCTACATCGCGGCCACCGCCGCGATCGCCCCGGCACCCGCGGGCGCTGAGGGCCTGCGCTGGGTCTACACCGCGATGCACGGCGTGGGATGGGAGACCGTCTCGCGGGTGCTCGCCGCTGCCGGCTACCCCGCGCCCACGCGGGTGGAGGCGCAGATCGACCCCGACGGGCGCTTCCCCACCGTCGCCTTCCCCAACCCGGAGGAACCGGGCGCGATGGACCTCGCCTTCGAGACGGCGCGCACCTCGGACGCCGAGCTCGTCATCGCCAACGATCCGGATGCCGACCGCCTCGCCGTCGCCATCCCCGACGCCGACGCCGACGGCGGCTGGCGCCGACTCACCGGCAACGAGATCGGACTGCTGCTCGGGTGGCGCGCCGCTCGGGAAGCCGCCGCCGCGCTCCACGCTTCCACGCCCGACGGTTCGGCGCGCGACGGCGTGTCCGGCGACGGCTCGTCGGAGGGCGCATCGGACGCGGATGCCGGAGCCCCGGCATCCCTCGCCTGCTCGCTCGTGTCGTCGCCCGGGCTCCAGGCGGTCGCCGAGCACTACGGTCTCGCCTTCCACTCCACTCTCACGGGCTTCAAGTGGATCTCGCGGGCGCCGGGGATCGTGTTCGGCTTCGAGGAGGCCCTCGGCTACCTCGTGAACCCTCGCACCGTCCGCGACAAGGACGGCATCTCCGCCGCCGTCGCGATGCTCGGCATGGCCGCCGAGGCACGGGGGCAGGGGCGCACGGTCGCCGACCTGCTGCAGGAGTTCCGCGACACGTTCGGCGCGTTCGCGAGCGACCAGATCTCGATCCGGGTCAGCGACGTGAGTGAGATCGCCGGGATCATGGCCTCCCTCCGCGCTCAGCCGCCCACGACCGTCGGCGGCGCCGCGGTCACGCGGATCGACGACCTGCTCACCGGCGTCGACGATCTGCCGCCGGGCGATGTGCTGCGCCTGTGGCTCGACGGCGGATCCCGCCTCATCGTGCGTCCGAGCGGCACCGAACCGAAGCTCAAGCTGTACCTCGACGTGCGCGGCTCCTCGGCCAAGAAGGCCCGCCGCCGCCTCGAGGCGCTTCGCGCGGGTGCGGAGGAGTTGCTCGCCGGGGTGCGCTGACCGCGGCGGGCGGCACCGCGGCGGCGACCCTCCGGCACCGGGGCGGCGACCCTCCGGCACCGGCGTAGGCGGGCGCGCGCGCGGGGCTTTCCGCACTCGCCCGGCGGGCGGGCGGACGCGCGCGGCTTTCCGCACCCGCCCGGCGGGCAGGCGCGCGGAGCTCCCGCACCGCCGCCGGAGGGCGGGTGCGTCCGCGGCACGGCATCCGTCCCGGCGAAGCGGCCTCGCGAGGTCACGACCCCGTCAACGATGGGCGAGCGGGCGGGCAGCGTCCGCGGGCTGCCCGAACCTCTCCTGGCGACTCATGCCCAAGCGTGTACGGGCGTGATGCAGGTGCGATTCGACCGTGCGCACCGACAGGCCCAGACGACGGGCGATCTGCGCGTTCGACGCGCCCGTCACGGCGAGATCGACCACCTCCCGCTCGCGCGCGGTCAACAGATCGAGCGCGGGTCGAGCGTCGACGCGGACGGCTTCGTGCAGATCCGCGACGAACGCCCGCACCGGCGCGAGATCGAACCGCTCGTCCAGCGCCACCGCGCGCTCCCGGACCTCCGACAGGGGAACACCGGCGTCCATCATGATCTGCAGCAGCGAGGGCAAGAGCACCGGCATCCGTCGTTCGGCCAGCGAGATCGCGCGCGACGCCCGCTCCGCAGCGGCATCCGGTCGGCCGTTCGCGACCTCGAACCGCGCGCACACCGTCTCGCGCAGCACCGGGAAGGCGCCGTTCACCCCGCCCGTCGAGGCGGCGTCGATCCGTTCGAGCGCCTCGGCCGCGTGCACGAGATCGCCCCGCGCGATGAAGGCCACGGCACGAATCGCGTCGAACCAGATACGCAACGACTCCGGCGGGGAGATGCGCGGGATCTGCAGGCTGGCGACGGCGACCTCGGGGCGCATGCGCAGAAGCTGCACCGACGCGTCCAGAAGGGCGAGCACGGCGACCTCGTCCTGACGGTCGGCCCACCGCGCCGACAGCAGGCGGCGCCTGGTCGCACCCTCGACGACGACGAGGTCCTCCCCGATCATCACCATCGTCGAGGCGTGCAGGAGGAACAGGGCGAGGTCGGACTCGACCTCCCACCCGTGCGTCTTCTGCCGACCGCGCAGCAGGGCCCGCGCGCGGGCGGCCTCACCGCGCGACGCGGCGAGCGCCGCCTGGAGCGCCTCGCCGACGACGGCCGCGTCGGGCCGAGCGGCATCGACGGGCTGCGGCGACGGCGCCCTCTCGGCGAACGAGGCCCCGTTCGGGAGCGACAGCATCGCCACCGCCTGCTCGACGCGGACGCGCCAGTCGCCGTCATCGGGCGCCCAGCCCGCGAGGGCCCGCAGGCGATCGCGGGCGGCGTCCGGCCCCGTGCACGTCGCGCACAGGGTCCGGACGTACACGTGCAGGGCGAGTTCGCGTTCGGCCGCCGAGGCGGGCTCGGGAAGAACGTCCAGCAGGAGCTCGGCTTCGGCGTAGTCCTCGAGGGCGATGCGGGTGAGGATCAGCGCGGCCGTCGCGCGCAGGTCGGGGCCGTCGTCGAGGACGCGGGCGATCACCGGGAGGGCGTCGCGGGGCACGCCCGAGCGCGCCAGCGACAGCGCCGCGCGCGGCAGCACGATCGATAGAGACTCGGCGAGGGGACCGTCCACCTCGACCGTTCCGGTGAAACGCGCGCAGAACACCTCTTCGGCGGGGGTCAGCACATCGCCGTGGCGGAGGAGGTCGAGAAGACGGTGGGCGATGTCACGACGCTCCTCGAGGTGCTCCTCGCGCGGCGCTGACTCCTGGACGACCCGGGCCAGCAGCGGGCTCACGGCGGCCGACCCCTCCTCGACCGAGCCGACGACGAGGTTGCCGTCGTGCAGGCGGGCGAGGACGTCCGAGGGCACGACCGACCCGACGTGGCGGAGGGGGATCGCGCCGAGCTCGAACAGGATGCCGAGCAGGCGGCGGTCGCGCGCCTCGAGGGGCGCCAGCATCCGCGTGAGGGAGTCGACGAGGCCACCGGGCAGCAGATCGGCGAACGGCTCGACCGGGCACACGGCGTGCATCCGACCGCGGGCGGCCGCCATCTCGACCAGCTCGTCGACCAGCGCGGGACTCCCCCCGCTGAGGTGGTGCAGCGCCATCATCCACGCGTCGTCCGCGGGTCCGACCCCGTGCCGGTTCTCCCGCAGCGCATCACCCAGGGCGGTCGTCTCCGCGAGAGTCAGAGGTGCCACAGCGATGGTCAGCCGGTCCGCATCCTCCACCAGCGGTCGCAGCAGCTCCCAGCGGTGGATCGAGCCGCGGGCGACCTCGTGCCGGGGAGCGAGTGCCGCCAGGAGCACGGCATCCGATGCGCCCAGGTTGTCGACGAGGGCCGCCACCGCGGCATCCGGAAGCAGATCGATGTCGTCGACGACGAGAACCCCCTCGCGCGCGGCGACGTCCGCGACCACATCGGCGACATCGTCCGCGCCGACGAGCACACGCCGATCGGAGATCCCCGAACGCACCGTCACGACGCCGGCCCGCGTCTCGACCAGGAACGTCGGACGCGACTGCGCCTCGGCGATCGCCGCAAGCAGGCGTGAACGGCCGCTGCGCGCGGGCCCCGTCAGCAGCACGCTGCGTTTCGCGCGCAACGCCTCCGCCGCGATGCATTTCTCGCGCGCGCGGCCCGTCAGTGGTCGACCAGCACCCATGCGGTGTCTCCCTGCACTCTCCACGTCCTCGGACGCGGCCCCGACTCGTTCCTACACCGAACTCGGTGTCCGCCCCGAGGTTTCGGCCCGGAATCAGTAGTGCACGGGGCATACGGAGTTCACAGGAGCTCCCTAAGTAGTTCGATTCCGTACGGGGCACGGATGCCTCGGATTCGACGCCGCGCCTAGCTTCACTGTGCACCGCACCATCCGGCCCGCGGTGGGCTCGAAGGTGTGCGGCCATCCAGGAAGCAGGCATCCATGACCATTCGTCCACACACCTCTGCCCGAACATGGCGGACCGTGCGCGCCGTCGGGGCCACCGCCGCCGTCGCAGCGCTCCTCGTCCCCGCAACGGCGGCGAACGCCGCCCCCGCGGACGTCGTGTCGCAGGGCACGGGCCGTCTCGTTCAGACGTCCCTTCTCGGCACCGACATCCTCGACGCCGTCGTCGCCCTCCGCGGAGCGAACGCCGTCAACACCGACGCCTCGGGCGACGTCATCGTCGACCAGCCCCTCGACGCCGAAGCCATCGCCGGCCTCATCGCCCTGCAGGCGGGTTCCACCAACCTCTTCGGTGACAACGGCATCATCCAGCTCGGCGCGGTCGGTCAGTACGCCCGCGCGAATGACGACGGCAGCTCGTCGGCGTTCTCGGGTGCGGTCTCGGCAGCCCCGAGCCTCATCGGCGTCGGCACCGTCACGCCCTCCAGCGTCGGCGATCCCTCCGCGGAGAACTCGGCCAGCATCACGGTCGGCGGCGCCGACGCCCTCGCGGGGCTCCAGGTGAACATCGGAACGCTCGCGGCATCCGCTCTCAACACCACCGACGGGACCCAGACCGGGCAGTACGTCGTCGCCGATGTCGGCGTCGTCGTCAACGGCACCCTCGTCTCGGGCGTGCTGAACACCCTCAACCCCGCGATCGACACGTTGCTCGCGGCCGCGACCGTCGCCGGTCTCGACCTGGACAACCCGTTCGCCTCGGGAACCGTCACCCTGACCGAGGACGACCTGCTCGCCGCGGCGGGAGTCGCCGACATCAACGAGCTCGCGCCCGGCACCGACCTGCTGTCGTTCGTACCCGCGGCCGTGGTGACGCGGATCTCCGACGGGGTGAACGGGATCCTGGATGCCGTTCAAGACCGCGTCGACGACCTCGGCCTGGGCGGCGTGGTGCTCGGAGCAGCTCTCGGCGTCGCGCAGGGCGTCATCGTTCCGGTACTCGACGGCCTCGCCGACAGCCTCGAGGGCCCACTCGGTGACGCGATCACCGCACTGGCGCAACTGCAGGTCAACGTGCAGTCGACGGACGGCGGCACCTTCACCCAGACGGCGCTGCGGGTCGGCCTCGGCACGGCGGGCGCGATCGCGACCGTCGACCTGGCCACCGCGTCGGTCGGCCCCAACGCCGGCCAGCTGGCGGTACCCGTCGCCGGGCCCGAATCGCTGGCGCTCGCCGGTGGCGGGTTCGGTCTCGCGGCCGTGATCGTGGCCGCGGTGATGCTGCGACGCCGCAGCCAGTACGCGGCCGCACCGGCCCAGGGCTGATCACGTGTATCGCAACGGTGCGATGGGCGGCGGTGCCGTCGGCATCCTCGCGGTCACCGGCTACGCGGCCCCGACGGCGACGCTCGCCGTCGTCGGGGTCGGCGCGGCCGTGATCGGCGGGCTGCTGGCCTGGCGCTCGCGGCGTCATCGGTCGCAGGATGCCGTCGACCTGGCATCCGGAGAGGACACCCCCCGCTCGTGAACGCGCTCGAGTTCCTCTTCTCGCTCTCCTTCGTCTTCCTGGTGATGTTCCTCACCTACACGGCGCTGATCGTCGTCCCCTTCGTCCGCCGTCGTGGCGCCGTCGAGGGCGATCCGGCGGCGTTCGAGTGGCACGCGTTCATCCCCTGTCGAGACGAGGCGGCGGTGATCGCCGAGACGATCAGGAGGACTCGCGAGCGCTTTCCGGCGGTTCACCTGTGGATCATCGACGACGCCAGCACCGACGGCACCGGCGACATCGTCGCCCGGTTCGCCGACACGGATCCGCTGGTGCACGCCGTGATCCGGCGGCTCCCCGACGCCCGCTCGGGCAAGGGAGCCGCCCTGAACGCCGCGTATGCCCGGTTAGCGGAGTGGCGGGGCCTGCGCGGTGACCGCGGCGNCCTCGACGCCGACGGGTCTTTGGCCGAGAACGCCCTGCGCCAGGCGGCGGGGCCCGCAGCCTTCGGCTCGACCGACGTGGGCGCGATGCAAGTGGCGGTGCGCATGAGCAACCGCGACGACCCCCGGCCGGCCGCGGGGCAGGGCCGGTTCGGACAGGCCTGGGCGCGGTACCTCATCCGCATGCAGGACATCGAGTTCCGCACGACCATCGCGGCGATGCAGGTGCTGCGCATGCGGACGGTGTCCGTGGGGCTCGGCGGCAACGGGCAGTTCACCCGCCTCAGCGCGCTGCGCGCCGCCTCCTTCGAGCAGGGCGTGCCGTGGGGCGACGCGCTGCTCGAGGACTACGAGGTGGGCCTTCGCATCATGCTCGCCGGCTACCGCACCGTGTACGCCCACGACACGTGGGTGTCGCAGGAGGCCCTGCCCTCGGCTCGGCGCCTGCTCACCCAGCGCACCCGCTGGTGCCAGGGCGGCCTGCAGTGCGCGCGCTACCTGCCCAAGATCTACGCGTCGCGCACCTTCACCAACGCCGGGGCGTTGGAGGCGGCGTACTTCCTCGCCATCCCCTACATCCAGCTGATCGGGTTCGTGCTGTGGCCCACCGTCACGATCGCCATGGTCGTGTCCGGCGCCCTGTCGCCGGGCGGTCTGTTCGGGTGGCTGGCCGGCGCCACCTGGATCATCCCGCTGTGGGTGCTCACCGGCATCCTCCCCTTCGCCCTCTGGCCGCTGGTGTACGTCACGCGTGAGGAACGGCATCCCCTCTGGCGCGCGGGGCTGTGGGGCCTGGGCTATTGGCTGTACATGTACCAGAGCTACATCTGCGTGGTGCGCGCCTTCGGCCGCATGATGACCGGGCGGCGCGGGTGGACCAAGACCCGCCGCAACGCCGAGGCCGGACGCCTGCTGCTGGCGGTGGAGTCATGAGCGTCGCCGTCGCGCCCCTGCGCGCGCGGCGTGGACGGGCGGACGCCCGCGATCGACGCGGCCGGATCGCCCGCCTGACCACCGCGGGAGCACTGGCGATCGCCGCGGCGGCCCTCATCGCGACCGAGGCGACGACACGTGCCGCCGAGGCGATCCTCGCGCGCGAGTTCATCGGGCTCGTCGCCCCCGGCCGCGCGGTCGCCGCCGGACCCATCGTCTGGTTCGGCATCGGCACCCCGGAGGTCACGGGACTGGTCATCACGACGATGTGCTCGACCACCGTGCTCGCCGTGCCCCTGCTTCTGCTCGCGGTCGCGATCACGGGCATCACCCGCGCCCCGACCGGTCGCATCGGGATCGGGCTGCTCGTCGGACTCGGACTCGCCGTGTTCTGCAACATGGTCCGCTTCGCCTCCGCCGCCTGGGCGTACGGCGCCTACGGGCGCGAGGGATTCGACCTCGTGCACCGCTACGTCGGGTCGTTGTTCGTCATCGTCGGGTTCGTGCTCGCCATCGTGCTGCTGCTGCGCATCTCGCTGCGGGAGTCCGGGCAGCGTGGACGCGTCGGTCGTCCGGCGGGGCCCCGGACGGGCGGGACCCTTCCGGCGGCGGTTGCGGCGCCGGAGGAGATTTCGGCGCCGGGGGCTACGGAGGCCGCGCCGGCGGTGACGGCGGCGTCCCGCAGGGCGGCGTCCGGCGCGGATGCATCCCGCACGTCTTCGCGCGCGGCGGCATCCCGCACGGAAGCGTCCCGCACGACGGCATCCCGAACGGGGTCACCACCCACGGCGGCGTCCCCCACGGCGACTTCCCGCACGCAGGCGCCCCGCGCCGCGGGATCCCGCGCAGACGATTCCCGCGCGAACGAGGAGAGCAGCCGATGACCCCTCCCTGGATCGACGTCGTCTACGGCACGCGGCCCGAAGCGATCAAGTGCGCGCCGCTCGTCGCGGAGCTGCAGCGTCGCGACGGCATCCGCACGACCGTGACCGTCACCGGCCAGCACCGCGAGATGGTCGCCGAGATCAACGCGTCTTTCGGCATCCGCCCCGACGCCGACCTCGACGTGTTCCGCCGCGGCGCCGCCCTCTCCGAGACGACCTCGACGATCTTCGCGGCCCTGTCAGCCCGCTGGGCCGGCGGAGCACCGGATGCCGTGGTGGTGCAGGGCGACACCGCCAGCGCCGCGCTCGCGGCGGTCGCGGCCTACTACGTCGGCGCCCGTGTCATCCATCTCGAGGCGGGCCTGCGCTCCGGCGACCTGCGCTCGCCCTTCCCCGAAGAGGGCAACCGTCGCCTGATCGCCCCCTTGGCGTCGCTTCACTTGGCGCCGACGGATGCCGCTGCGCGGAACCTGCTCGCCGAGGGCGTGCGCCCCGACGACATCGTCATCACCGGCAACACCGGCATCGACGCCCTGCACCGCCAGAAGACCCACCCGCAACGCTTCCAGGACCCCGCGATGGAGGAGATCGCCGCGGGGCCGATGCGGGTCGTGCTGGTCACGGTGCACCGTCGCGAATCATGGGGCGGCCCCCTCGCGCGGATCGCCTCGGGGATCGCCGAGGTCGTCTCGGCTCGTCCCGACGTGGTGGCGGTGCTCCCCCTGCATCCTAATCCGCAGGTGCGCGCCGAGGTGCGCGCGGCCATCGGCGGCGCCGAGCGGGTCGTGCTGTGCGAGCCCCTCCCCTACGCCCAGTTCGGGCGCCTGCTCGGACGGGCGTACTGCACGGTGACCGATTCCGGGGGTGTGCAAGAGGAAGCACCGGCCCTCGGCGTACCCGCGCTCGTGGTGCGCGAGACGACCGAACGGGGCGAGGGGGTCGCCGCCGGGGCGGCGCGTCTCATCGGAACCCGTCGTGAGGCGGTCGTGGCGGAGCTCTCCGCGCTGCTGGACGATCCCGCAGTGCACGCACGCATGTCTCGGGCGCAGAACCTCTACGGCGACGGTCGCGCGGCGCCGCGGGCGGTCGACGCGATCGAGCGGGTGCTGGGGGTGCCGTCGCGGGCCGCTCCCCAGCTCGCCGGCGTCGGCCTGTAGTCCCGGGCCCGTCAGCCGTCGATCACCGCGACCAGCTCGTCGAGGAACGCCGGGAACGACGTCGCCCGCCGCACGATCCGCTGCACGCTGTCGCGCTCGCTGAACACCTCGACGAACTGCTCGAACACCGTCTGGAACGCCTCGCGGTCGGTCTCGCTGAACGCCACGAGCGCGACCACCTGCACGCGTCCCTCGCCCCACGCGATCGAGGGGTCGGCGATGCCGATGGCGATGCGCGTCTTCGTCGCGGTCATGCCCATCGCATGCGGCACGGCGAGCGCGTCGGTGAACGCCGTCGACGAGATGGCCTCGCGCTCGACGGCGCGCAGCACGTAGTCCTCGTCGATGACCCCCTGCGAGACGAGCAGCCCGCCCAGACGCCGGATGACGCCGGCCTCGCCGTCCGTGGCATCCAGGCCCCGCACGAACGCCTCGGGCGCGAAGTAGCGCTCGAGCTCCGCCCGCAGACGCGCCAGGCGTCGCCCGCGGCGGATGCGACCGGCCGCTGCCTGTACGCGCTCCACGTCGGCGTCGGTGAGGAACGGCTGGATCCGCACGAAGCGGTCGCCCGGACGCGGCGGGTCGATCGTGGTGAGCACGAGGTCGGTGTCGATGGCATCCCAGGCCGGATCGATGCGCGTCTCGACGCCGACGACCTCGATCGCCTGCCCGAGGGAGCGGTCGACGCTCGAGCGCAGCAGCTCCTGCATCTCGTAGTAGCCGGGGCACACGATGGTCGCCGTCAGCAGCTGGTCGGCCCGGCGACTGCGTTCGAGCCGGCCGCCGACGTGCATGGCGATGTAGGCGATCTCGTCGTCGAGGATCGGGATGCCGAGGCCGTCCTGCAGCCCCTTGGCGATGTACACGGCGACCTCGAAGATCATCGGGTACGTCGACTTGAGCGATCGCGTCAGCGGATTGCGCGACCACGCCTGCTCCCGCGAGCGCGCGAGGAGGTTCTGCACGTGCAGCGCGAGGCGCAGGATGAAGTCGTCGTGGGCGATGTCGACGAGGAACTCGGATGCCGCGTTCCCCACGACCCGGCGCACGGCGACCTCCACCGCCGGGTCGAGGCGCGCGCGCACGTCGTCGCCGCCCGGGGAGCCGGGGGCGACGATCCGGGTCAGCACGAGGGTCGCGAGGTGGCGGAGATCTCCGGATCCCAGTTGGACGCCGATGTGCTTGAGGGTGAGGCGGTCCAGCAGCGTGACGACGGCGGCCGCGGCGTCGGAGGAATCGCCGCCGGGAGAGCCGAGGGCCCGGTCGCGGGTGGTGCGGTCGGCGGCGATGGCGATGTGCATGACGACGTCGCCGATGCCGATCTCGTTGACGTAGTAGCCCAGGGCTCCGAGTTCGGCCACCAGCTCGGCCTTGAACGGTCCGAAGGCGCGTGCTCCCACCGATCGCTCCCCGAGTGTCCGCCGCAGCGCGTCGAGGTCGAAGAGGCCGGCATCCATCTCGTCGTGCGCGAGCTTCGACAGCAGACGCCGTTGCGCCACCTCGGTCCCGCGCAAGCGGGCGGTGGATGCCGAGCGCTCGAGGGTCAGCTCGGTGCCGCCGAGCAGCCCGCGCACGCGCGACAGGTCGGCCTCGAGGGTGGCGGGGCTGACGTGCAGCGAGTCGGCCGTGTCGAAGACGTCGATGCCGTCGGCGGCATCCAGCAGACGGCGCACGAGGGTGTGCAGGCGGTCGCGGGGGGTGCCCGCGTCGGATCCGCTGATCGTGCGCAGGGCGGCGGCGGCGTTGCTTCCCGCACGATACCCCTGCGGACCCGACTCGATCGCCACGCCCCCGGAAACGCGGGCGTTGACCGCGGTGACGTAGGAGCGGACACTGCGGGGAGTGACCCCGAGGGCATCGGCGAGAGAGGCCGCGGTCGACCACTCACCATCGCGCATCAGCAGGGCGACGAGGCGGTCTTGGCGAGTCTTCGTCGTCACGATCCGTCCTCCGCACCGCCCCGGTGGGCAGCGTCCTCTTTATCCAACCACGCGTGCACGGTCACGGCGCGGGGCGCGGCGGGCTTCTACCACTCCGGCGCCGCACCGCGCGGACGCCGGCGCACCCGGCGGTGTGCACGGGGCCGATCCCGCGCGCGCTCTCGGGCGGGCACGACGAGACCCTCACGCATGGCGCCGCGGGCACCCGGCTCGCCCCGCGGGGGAACACCCGGACGAGCGCGACACGGCCCTCACGACACCGAACGCGGACGACCCCGGCCCCGCGCGCCAGCACATCCGGGTGGGGAAGACGAGACCGGCCGGGCGCGTTCCCTCGAACGAGCCCGGCCGGTGACGTCTCAGATGCGGGCGGCGGAGCCCTCCGCGGCGACCCGGCGGGGCACGAGACGCTCGAGCTGCGTGACGTGACCGGGCGTCAGTTCGGCCAGCGAGGTCACCTGCAGCAGCTGCATCGTGCGCACGACCTGGTCGGAGAGGATCTCGATCGCGCGGTCCACACCCTGACGACCTCCGGCCATGAGGCCGTACAGGTAGGCGCGGCCGATGAGCGTGAACTTCGCACCGAGGGCGAAGGATGCCACGATGTCGGCGCCGTTCATAATGCCCGTGTCGATGGCGATCTCCGTATCGGCGCCCACCTCGCGGACCACCTCGGGGAGGAGGTGGAAGGGCACGGGCGCGCGGTCGAGCTGGCGGCCGCCGTGGTTGGAGAGCACGATCCCGTCGACGCCGAGATCGGCGAGGCGCCGGGAGTCTTCGACGTTCTGCACGCCCTTGATCACGAGTTTGCCGGGCCACAGCGCTCGGATCTCGGCGAGGTCGTCGAACGAGATCGTCGGGTCCATGGCGGAGTTGAGCAACTCGCCCACGGTCCCGCCGGTGGCGCTCAGGGAAGCGAATTCGAGCTTGGGGGTGGTGAGGAAGTCCCACCACCACCAGGGCCGGGGCAGAGCGTCGACGATGGTCGAGACGCTGAGCTGGGGCGGGATGGAGAAGCCGTTGCGCTTGTCGCGCAGGCGGGCGCCGGCGACGGGGGTGTCGACGGTGAAGAACAACGTGTCGAAGCCGGCCGCCGCCGCACGCTCGACGAGCCCGTACGAGATTCCGCGCTGCTTCATCACGTACAGCTGGAACCAATTGCGCCCGTGCGGGTTCGCCGCCTTCACCGATTCGATCGAGCTCGTCCCGAGCGTCGAGAGCGTGAACGGGATGCCGGCGGCCCCCGCCGCTCCCGCCCCGGCGATCTCACCCTCGGTCTGCATGAGGCGCGTGAAGCCCGTCGGGGCGATGCCGAAGGGCAGCGCCGAGGAGCCTCCGAAGATCTGGCAGCTCGTGTCGACGTGGGATACGTCCCTCAGGATCGACGGGCGGAATTCCACGTCGGCGAAGGCCTGACGCGCTCGGGCGAGGCCCTCTTCGCTGTCGGCGGCGCCGTCGGTGTAGTCGAACGCGGCGGCCGGGGTGCGGCGCTTGGCGATGTCGCGGAGGTCGCCGATCGTGAGGGCGGCGTTCAGGCGCCGGCGACGGCCGTTGAAGTCGGGCCGTTTGAACTGCATGAGCTCGAGCAGTTCGACGGGGTTGGGGAACTGACGTGTCACAGCGGACATGGCGTGCCTTTCAGGGGAGAGGGTTACGGGAGCATCCAGGACAGGACCGACGACTGCAGTCCCACGAGCAGGCACATCACGACGAGCATGCCGAGGCTCCACCAGATGACCTTCCGGAGGATCGTCGCCTCCTGACCGACCAGACCCACCGCGGTGGCGGCGATCGCGAGGTTCTGGGGGCTGATCATCTTGCCGATGACCCCGCCCGAGGTGTTGGCGGCCACGAGCAGCGTCGGGTCGATGCCGGCCTGGACCGCGGCGCTCTGCTGCAGCGTCGCGAAGAGGGCGTTCGCGCTGGTGTCGGAACCGGTGACGGCCGTGCCGAACCAGCCCAGGATCGGCGAGAGGAAGGCGAACAGAGCGCCCGTCCCGGCGATCCACGCACCGATGGTGAGCGTCATCCCCGACATGTTCATGACGTAGGCGAGTGCGAGGACCGACCCGACGGTCAGGAGCGAGAAGCGCAGCTTGACCAGGGTCTGCCACCAGGAACGAGCGGCCTCGCGCAGCGGAAGGCGGTACACCAGGGCGACGACCACGCCGCAGATGATCAGCAGGCTGCCCGCCGAGGAGAGCCACGCGAACGTGTAGACCGTGGAACCGGCGACCTTGCCCGCGGCGGTGAGGATGTTGCCGTCCAGCCCCGGCCAGCCGATCTTGATGTCGGTGCCGACGAGGAACATCTTCAGCGGCTCCCAGAGCTTCGCCAGCGAGAAGACCACCACGACGAGCAGGTAGGGGAAGAGCGCGAAGAACACCGTGCGCGGCGTCAGACGCGGGCGATCGGCCGCCGCCTCGGCATCCGTCGTTCCGACACCACCGCCCGCGGCGGTCGTGCTCGCACCGACCAGGCTCGCGGTGCACTCCTTGAGCAGTCGTTCGCGGGCGGCGGCGGTGCCGCGCGGCTGCCAGAAGCGCAGGAGCACGACCGCTGCGGCGATGCCGGCCAGGGATGCCACGATGTCGGTCAGCTCGACCGAGATCCACGTGGCGCTGACCCACTGCGCGATGGAGAAGACGACGCCGAAGGTGAGGGCGGCGGGCCAGGTCTCCTTCAGCCCTCGCCAGCCGTCGGCGATGAGCACGAGGATGAACGGCACGAACAGGGCGACGAGGGGCGTCTGGTGCCCGACATATGCGCCGATCTCGTGATAGTCGATGCCGGTGAGGCTCCCGGCCGTGACGATCGGGGTGCCGACCGCGCCGAAGGCGACCGGGGCGGTGTTGGCCAAGAGCACGATCACGGCGGCGCGCATCGGGGTGAAGCCGACGGCCATCAACATGACGCCCGTGATCGCCACGGGAGCACCGAAGCCCGCGAGGGCCTCCAACAGACCGCCGAAACCGAAGGCGATGATGATCGCCTGGATGCGCGGGTCGTCGCTGAGCGCGTTGATGACCAGCCGGAGGTCTTCGAACCGGCCGCTGCGTACCGTGAGCTCGTAGAGCCAGATGGCGTTGAGCACGATCCACATGATCGGGAACAGCCCGAAGACGAATCCCTGTGTCGCTGAGAGGGCGGCGAGATCGACCGGCATGCGGTAGCCGAAGACGGCTACCAGCAGCGCCACGCCGAGGCCGGACAGTCCGGCCCAGTGCGCTTTCCAGCGCAGCAGGCCGAGGGTCACGAAGACTGTGACGAACGGCAGGCTCGCCACGAGCGCGGAGACCACAATGCTGGCGCCGATCGGCGCGAGTTCGGGGGTGTACATACGAGCCTTCCTTCGAACTTCATCGTTGCGAAGCGTCGGACCATTGAGAGGTCAGACCGCTAACGCACAGTATCGGCCTGACCGATAGGGTGTCAACACTCTCTCTTCCGAAGGCGGTAGGCGCATGACATCCCTCTCCTCGGCCGACGAGACCGACAACGGCCTCTGGTCGCCCGTCAAGCGGGCCCGCGCGCACGAACTCGTCATCGAGGTCATCGAGGACCGCATCCTCTCCGGAGCACTGCGGGTCGGCGACGCGCTCCCCCCGGAGCGCGAACTGGCGGCGAACCTCGAAGTCAGCCGCGCTGGCGTGCGCGAGGCCGTGCGCGTGCTCGAGAGTCAAGGGGTGCTTCGCTCCCAGCCGGGCGCGGGCGCCGCGGCCGGCACCTTCGTCGCGGCCCTCCCGCGCGAGGCGCTCAGCCGCTTCCTGCGCCTGCACGTGGCGTTGTCGAACTTCACCATCGAAGACGTCACGGAGGCGCGGATCGTCCTCGAACGGGCGAGCGCCGCGTCAGCCGCTCGCCGGCTCGACGATGCGGCGCACGCGCGCCTCGTCGCCGCGCTGGCGGCGGGCGACGCGGCGATCGGCGACCGGCAGGCCTTCAACGAAGCCGACACACGTTTTCACCTGGCGATCGCCGACGCCTCCGGCAGCAGCCTGTCCGCGGCTCTCACCGGCGCCATCCGCGAAGCGGTGCGGGTACCCCTCCAACACGCGATCGAGCGCAACAGCGACTGGGGCGACCAATCGGCGCTCCTCCAGAGCGAGCACCACGCGATCTTCCAGGCGATCCGCGCCGGTGACGCCGACCGCGCCGCCGATGTCACCGAAGCCCACATCCGCCGCGCCTCGTCGGTGCTGTTCGCTGCGTGAGCCCGGGCCTCAGCGAACGGCCGTTCCCTCCTCGGACGCGGGGGCGTACGTGGCCACGACCCGCTCGAGGTAGCGGGCGATCACGGCCTGCTCGGCGTCGCTGAACTCGTCGAGGACGCGGTCCACCCGCGCGATCATGGGCCCGAGATGGCCCATCGCCCGCTCGATGGACGACGCGGTCGGCACGACCAGCACGCTGCGGCGGTCGGTCGGGTGCGGCGCCCGGGTGACGTGACCGAGTTCGACGAGGCGGTCGATCGCGGCCGTCGTCGCGGCGGTGGTCAGGTCGAGTCGGCGTGACAGTTCGCCCGGCGAGAGCGGGCCCGACATCACGAGATGCCCCATGGCATCCAAGCCCGTCGGATTGACCGCGAGTTCGCGCTGCAGCGACTTCTCGAAGCCGGCTCCGGCGGTGAAAAGCTCGCGC
This sequence comes from Microbacterium sp. 22296, assembly GCF_052045385.1. Classification (NCBI taxonomy): domain Bacteria; kingdom Bacillati; phylum Actinomycetota; class Actinomycetes; order Micrococcales; family Microbacteriaceae; genus Microbacterium; species Microbacterium sp. 22296. Next base: position 323,681 of record NZ_JBQEOS010000002.1, read on the forward strand.
ACGAGAGCGGTCGGCACGCGCACCGACGGCACGGGCTCGACCGGGGATTCGGGGGCCGGGGAGGCGGTGGAAGGAATGGACGCTTCCATGACTGGCACTCTACGCCGACATGCAGTACGTTCCTTATGTCTCGATAATCGAGATAATAGAAAATCGAGAGAAAGAGTCGGATGGACGGCCTCCTGCGTCTGCTCACCTCGGCCCGTACGTCGTGGATCGTGCTGGTCGTGGCGTTCGCGGCCGTCTCGGCGTTGTTCGTCCTCGGCTCGGGCACGTCATCCGAGACGGCACCGGCGAACGGGTTGCCCGGTTCGGCCGAATCGGCGCAGGTCGACGCGCTGCTGGACGCCTTCCCGGATGCCGAGACGACGTCGGCCCTCGTCGTCTTCGCGTCCGACGAGGGCGAGGCCCTCCCGGCGGCGACGGTCGCCGCCATCCAGCAGAAGGCGTTCGGAGAGCTCGCCGACCTCACCCCCGACGGCTTCCTCCCCCCGGCGCAGGTGTCGGAAGACGGCACCGTCGCCCTGCTCGTCGTCCCGCTGGCACCCGAGAGCGATGTCGAGCTCCAGACCGAACGGGCGAACGAGATCCGCGACCTGGCCTCGGCCGACCTCGACGGCGTGCGCACCTACCTCACCGGCCCCGAGGGCTTCGAGGTCGACATCGCGGCCGTGTTCGACGGCGCCGACTTCACGCTGCTGCTGACCACCGTGATCGTCGTCGCCGTGCTCCTGCTCATCACCTACCGCAGCCCGTGGCTGTGGCTCGTGCCGCTCGTGGTCATCGGCACCGCCGACGCATCGGCCGGCATCGCGGCCCGCCGCGTCGCCGCGCTCGTCGGGGTGCAGCTCGACGCCTCGGTCACCGGCATCCTGTCGGTCCTCGTGTTCGGCGCTGGCACCAATTACGCCCTGCTGTTGATCGCGCGCTATCGAGACGAACTGCGTCTCGTCGCGGACCGTCGCGAAGCGATGCGGCGCGCGGTGCGCGGCGCGGGCCCGGCGATCATCGCGAGCGGCTCGACGGTGGCGCTCGCCCTCGCGACGCTGCTGCTCGGAGAGCTGTCGGGCAACCGCGCGCTGGGCCTGGCGTGCGCGGTCGGCGTGCTGGTGGCGATGGCGTTCGCCCTGCTCGTGCTGCCGGCCGCCCTCGTGCTGTTCGGTCGCTGGCTCTTCTGGCCCTACGTGCCGCGCTTCGGTTCGCCCGACGCGATCTCCCGCAGCCCGTGGGGCAGGCTCGGCCGTGCGGTCTCGCGACGTCCCGTCGTGGTCGCTCTCACCGGCGCGGTCGTCCTCGGCGCGCTGGCGAGCGGGATGCTCTTCGTGCAGACGGGACTGTCACAGAACGACCGGTTCGTGCAGAAGCCCGACGCCGTGCGCGGACAGGAGGTGCTCGCCGAGGCGTTCTCGGCCGGTGCGACGTCGCCCGCGACGGTCGTGGCACCCGTCGCCGACGCCGAGGCGGTCGCCACGGCCGCAGCCGCAACCGAGGGCGTCGACGGCGTCCGTCTCGCCGAGCAGACCGACGACTGGGCGCGCATCGACGTGACCCTGTCGTCGGCGGCCGAGACCCCCGAGGCCTTCGCCACGATCGAGCGGCTGCGCACCGACCTCGACGGCATCGGATCCGGAGACGCGCTCGTGGGCGGTCTCGACGCGCGCGCCCTCGACGTGGCCGGAGCGCAGCAGCGAGACCAGGCGCTGCTCATCCCCCTGATCCTCGCGCTCGTGTTCCTCGTCCTCGTGATCCTGCTGCGCTCTCTGCTGGCCCCCGTGCTCCTGCTGGTCGCAGTCGTCGCGAGCTTCTTCTCGGCCGTCGGCGCCGCGTGGTGGCTGTTCCAGACGCCCCTGTTCGGCTTCCCCGCGATCGACACGAACGTGCTGCTGTTCAGCTTCCTCTTCCTCGTCGCCCTGGGCGTGGACTACAGCATCTTCCTCGTCACACGCGCGCAGGAGGAGAGTCGCACCCTCGGCACCACGAGAGGCATGATCCGCGCCCTCGCGGCGACGGGGGCCGTCATCACGAGCGCGGGCATCCTGCTCGCGGCCGTCTTCGCGGTGCTGGGGGTGCTGCCGCTGATCACGCTGACCCAGATCGGCGTCATCGTGTGCATCGGCGTGCTGATCGACACCCTGCTCGTGCGCACCGTCATCGTCCCGGCGATGGCCTTCATCGCCGGCGACAGGTTCTGGTGGCCACGCCGCCCGACGGTGACGGATGCCGAGGCGGCCGCCGCCGAAACCGAGTCGGAGACACCGCGGACCCGCGCTCAGCGCCGCGGGCGCGTGCCGGTCTCTTGAGCCCTCCGGGCCGGGGGACGTTCCCCTGATACCTCCCGGCCCGGAGCCCCTCCATCAGAGCCGCGACAGGTGCGCCTGCGTCAGGATCTCGGCTTTCGATCGCTCGTTCGCCGCCAGGGCGAGCCACGTCTCCACGACCGTGTCGGGGTTCAACGACAGAGACTGGATGCCGCGGGCGACGAGCCACTGGGCGAAATCGGGGTGATCGCTCGGCCCCTGCCCGCAGATTCCGACGTACTTGCCGTGGCGGTGGCACGCGTCGATCGCCATCCCGAGCAGGTGCAGCACGGCGGGGTCGCGCTCGTCGAAGGCGGAGGCCATGAGCGCCGAGTCGCGGTCCAGGCCCAGGGTGAGCTGAGTCATGTCGTTCGAGCCGATCGAGAAGCCGTCGAAGTATTCGAGGAACCGCTCGGCGAGGATCGCGTTCGCCGGCAGCTCGCACATCATCACCACGCGCAGGCCGTTCTCGCCACGGCGCAGGCCGTTGGCGGCCAGGAGCTCGATCACGGCCGCCGCCTCGCCGAGGGTACGCACGAACGGCACCATGATCTGCACGTTGGTCAGGCCCATGTCGTCGCGGACGCGTCGCAGCGCCTCGCACTCCATGTCGAAGCACGCGCGGAACTCGGGTGAGACGTACCGCGCGGCGCCGCGGTAGCCCAGCATCGGGTTCTCCTCCTCGGGCTCGTACAGGGTGCCGCCGATGAGGTTCGCGTACTCGTTGGACTTGAAGTCCGACAGCCGCACGATCACCGTCTCCGGTGCGAAGGCGGCGGCGATCATCGACACGCCCTCGGCGACGCGCTGGATGAAGAACTCCTCCGGGGACGGGTACGCCGAGATGCGCGCACGGATATCGTCGGCGAGTCGGCCTTCGAGGCGATCGAGCTCCCGCAGCGCCCGCGGGTGGATGCCGATCTGCCGGTTGATGATGAACTCCAGCCGCGCCAGCCCCACCCCCGCGTTCGGCAGCCGCGAGAAGGCGAAGGCCTGGTCGGGAGTCCCCACGTTCATCATCACCTTGACCGGGGCCTGCGGCATCCGGTCCAGTTCCGTCGTCTCCTCGGTGAAGGGCAGGATGCCGTCGTACACCCGACCGTCGTCCCCCTCGGCGCACGACACGGTCACCGGCTGACCGTCGACGAGGGTCGAGGTGGCGACCCCCGTCCCCACCACCGCGGGGATGCCGAGCTCGCGCGCGATGATCGCCGCGTGGCACGTGCGCCCCCCGCGGTCGGTGACGATCGCCGAGGCGCGCTTCATGATGGGCTCCCAGTCGGGATCGGTCATGTCCGCCACGAGCACGTCGCCCGGCGCGAAGTCGGCCATCTGATCGATCGAGCTCAGCACACGCACGCGTCCTGCCCCGATGCGCTGGCCGATGGCGCGTCCCTCCACGAGCACCGGGCCGCTCTCGGCGAGCACGAAGCGGGTGAGGACGTTCCCCGAGCGGCGCGACACGACCGTCTCGGGGCGCGCCTGCAGCACGTACAGCCGACCGTCCACTCCGTCCTTGCCCCACTCGATGTCCATGGGTCGGCCGTAGTGCTCCTCGATCACGAGCGCGATGCGGCCGAGCTCCTCGACCTCCGCGTCGGTGATCGAGAACGAGCCGCGCTCGGCGGCATCCACTTCGAGGAAAGCGGTGCTGCCGTCGACGTGCTGCCCGTCGGTGTAGCGCATGGCGATGGCCTTCTCACCGACGGAACGCTTGAGGATGGCGGCGCGACCGGCGCGCAACGCAGGCTTGTACACGTAGAACTCGTCGGGGTTGACCGCGCCTTGAACGACCGCCTCCCCCAGGCCGTACGAGCTGGTGATGAACACCGCGTCGTCGAAGCCCGACTCGGTGTCGAGGGTGAACATCACGCCCGACGCTCCGATGTCCGAGCGCACCATGCGCTGCACGCCGGCCGAGAGTGCGACCTCGTGATGGTCGAAGCCGTGGTGGGCGCGGTACGCGATCGCCCGATCGTTGTAGAGCGAGGCGAACACCCGGCGCACCGCGTGCAGGATGTTCTCGATCCCGCCGATGTTGAGGAACGTCTCCTGCTGCCCGGCGAAGGAGGCGTCGGGCAGGTCTTCGGCGGTCGCGCTGGAGCGTACGGCCCAGGTCACCGCAGCCGGATCGGATTCGCCGGCGACGAGGGCGGCGTACGCCGCCCTGATGTCGGCCTCGAGGTCGGCCGGGAAGGGCTGGTCCTCGATCCAGGCGCGCACGCGCGCCCCGAGCTGCGTGAGGGCGGCGACGTCGTCGACGTCGAAGCCCTCGACGGCCGCGCGGATGCGAGCGTCCAGACCACCCTCCGCGAGGAAACGCCCGAAGGCGTCCGAGGTCGTCGCGAACCCCGGGGGAACGCGGATGCCCGCGGAGGCGAGGTTCGAGACCATCTCGCCGAGCGAGGCGTTCTTGCCGCCGACCTGGGCGAGATCGGCCATACCGATCTCGTCGAAGCGCAGGATGTTGGTCATGAGGTGGGCCTTTCGTTCTGTCGGTCCCGCAGCGTCATCGACTGCAGGATCACGGCGGACATCTCCTCGACGCTGCGCGTCGCGGAGCTGAGGAAGGGAATGCGGTTTCGGCGGTAGAGGTCTTCGGCCCGGCGGATCTCGAGGGTGCACTGCGCGAGGCTGGCGTAGGTCGAGTGGGGGCGGCGTTCGTGGCGCACCTGGCTGAGACGCAGGGCCGTGGTGGTGAGACCGAAGCATCGGTCGGCATGCGGGGCCACCGTCGGCGGAAGCGCGTCGGTCGGGAAGTCGTCGTCGGTGAGCGGATAGTTCGCGACGAGGAGCCCGTAGTGCAGGGCGAGGTACATCGTCGTCGGCGTCTTTCCGCACCGCGAGGGCGCGACGATGATCACGTCGGCGCTGTCCAACGCCCGACGGCTCTGGCCGTCGTCGTGCTCGATTGCGAACTCCACCGCGCGCATGCGGGCGAAGTACTGTTCGAGGTCGCCCAGGCCGTGATACTGCCCGGCGCGCGTCTCGGCAGCGGTGCCGAGGGCGCTCTCCAGTTCGGTGAGGTGACCGGCGAGCAGATCGATGACCACTGCGGCGTCGGCGGCCAGACGTCGTCGGATGCCGGCGTCTTTCACGGTGGCGAACACGATGGGCCCCCGGCCGGCCCGGGTGGCCAGACGGAGCGACTCCACGACCGTGTCGACAGGGGTCACCGTGCCGACGAACGGCACCGTGCGGCGCTCGAAAGCTCGGTCGGGGAAGTTCGCCAAGAGAGCACTGCCGAGGGTCTCCGCGGTGATCCCGGTGCTGTCGGAGACGAAGAACACCGCGCGGCGACCGCCGACGGAATCAGCATCGCTCACGGCGGGAGAGAGGAAAGATCCGGCCATGTCATGACGTTAGGACTCATTCACGCCCGTCATACGTTCGCGTTACCCGAAAGAACTCATCTTCTTTCGGCAAAGGTAAGACCTCTTCGTTTCTGTCCGTCGATCGCTCACGCACGCCCGTGAGCACGTCGCAGACCGGTGACGCCGCGTTCGACGGTGTCGACGTCTGTTCCGCGCCGGTGTACGGCGTCGATGTTCCGGGGGGTGGGAAACGAACCTGGTTGTCGCCTGAGAACGGGGTGCGGACAATCAAGAGGAAGAAAGGCCGGTCGATGAGGATCCTCGTGGTGTGTGGAGCGGGTGCGTCGAGCACGTTCGTGGCGCAGCGCGTCCGTCGTGCTGCGCTCGAGCGAGGACTCGACCACTCCGCGTCCGCGGGTACCTCGCGCTCCCTGCCGATCGACCTCGACACCGCCGACATCGTGCTCGTGGGACCCCACCTCGCCGCCGAGATCGCCCACATCCGAGACGCCGCCGAAACCCGGGGCGTCACCGTCGTCCTGCTCCCCGATGACGTCTTCGCCGACGTCACCGGCACCCGAACCCTCGCCCTGGTCGAAGAGGCGCTGCGCGTCCGCCAGCCCGCGGACACGATCTGACATCGACGGAAAGGACCCCATGCCGCACCTGACCCGCACCGTCCGCATCGGATCGTCGCACGGCCTGCACGCCCGCCCCGCGAAGCTCTTCGCGCAGGCGGCGAAGGACTCCGGCATCCCCGTGACCATCGCGAAAGACGCGGGCAAGCCGATCAACGCGGCCAGCATCCTCGGCATCATCGCCCTCGGCCTGGAATACGGCGACTACGTCACCCTCACCGCCGACGGCGCGAACGCCGAGACCACAATCGATCGCCTCAGCGAACTGCTGACCACCGACCACGACGCCGAGTAAAGGAAGCACAGGAACATGACGGAACTCCGGGGAGTCGGAATCGGACTGGGCGTCGCCCAGGGACCCATCGCGCGCATGGCGGAGCCTCTGCCCGCTCCGAAAGACGCCAAGAGCGACCTGTCGGTCGAGGACGAGACCGCCCGCGTGCGCGAGGCCGTCGCCGCTGTCGCCCGCGAGCTCGAGGCCCGCGGAGCCCAAGCCGGCGGTGCCGCGCGCGACGTGCTCGAAGCGCAGGCGATGATCGCCGAGGACCCCACCCTCGAGGCGGAGGTCGACTCGCGCCTGGCCGCGGGAAAGACCGGCGAGTTCGCCGTGCACGACGCCTTCGCCTCGTTCCGCGAGCAGCTCGTCGCGCTCGGCGGCTACCTCGGCGAGCGCGCGGCCGACCTCGACGACGTCGCCCAGCGCGTGATCGCGCGCCTGCGGGGCGTCGCCGCACCCGGCATCCCCGACCCCGGCCACCCGTTCGTCCTGGTCGCGAAGGATCTCGCCCCCGCCGACACGGCGCTGCTCGATCTCGACAAGGTGCTCGCGCTGGTCACCACCGAGGGCGGACCGACCTCGCACACGGCGATCCTCGCCCGCGAGAAGTCGATCGTCGCGGTCGTGGGTGCGGCCGGCGCCAAGGATCTCATCGACGGGCAGTCCGTCATCGTGGATGCCGCCGCGGGCGTCGTCACCGTCGACCCGACCGACGACGAGAAGGCGCGCGCGCTCACCCGTGCCGCGTCGCGGGCCGCCGCGGCATCCGCCCCGATCACCGACGGCGCCCTCGCCGACGGCACGAAGGTGCCCCTGTTGGCCAACCTCGGAAAGCCCGGCGGTGCCGCCGAGGCGGTCGAGCTCGGCGCAGAGGGCGTGGGCCTGTTCCGCACCGAGTTCCTCTTCCTCAGCTCCAGCTCCGCCCCCACGGTCGAAGAGCAGCGCGCCGCCTACATCGAGCTGCTCAGCACCTTCCCCGGCAAGAAGGTCGTCGTGCGCGTGCTCGACGCCGGCGCCGACAAGCCGCTGCCCTTCCTCAACGACGCGCACGAGGAGAACCCCGCGCTGGGCCTGCGGGGCCTGCGCGCCCTCCGGGCCAGCGAGGACATCCTGCGCGAGCAGCTCACGGCCCTCGCCGAAGCGGATGCCGCGACCCGGGCGTCCGAGGCCGGCCCCGCGGACCTGTGGGTCATGGCGCCCATGGTGTCGACGGTCGAGGAGACCCGCTACTTCACCGACCTCGCGAAGGACTACGGCCTGAAGACCACCGGCGTCATGGTCGAGGTGCCGTCCTCAGCGCTGCTCGCGGATCGTATCCTGCAGATCGCCGACTTCGCCTCGATCGGCACCAACGACCTGACGCAGTACACCCTCGCCGCCGACCGTCTGCTCGGCTCCGTCGCGTCGTTCCAGGACCCGTGGCATCCGGCCGTCCTGCGTCTCATCCGCGAGGTCGGGGCCGCGGGCCGCGCGAACGGCAAGCCCGTCGGCATCTGCGGCGAGGCCGCGGCCGACCCGCTGCTCGCCGTCGTGCTCGTGGGCCTCGGCGCCACCACGCTGTCGATGGCCCCCACGGCCCTCGCCGACGTGCGCGCGAGCCTGCTCACCCACACTCTCGACGATGCCCGCCGCATCGCCGAGGCAGCCCTGTCCGCCGATGACGCGGCATCCGCTCGGGAAGCGGCGCAGGCCGCGTCCGCTCTCGTTCCCACCCCGTAGACCCCCGGGCGGTTCCGGCCGCCCCGTCGAAACGCGGCGGAAGCCGCACCCCCATCGCTCGGCCCCCGCCGCGCACCACACCAAGGAGACACAGCAATGACGACGACGTCAGCCACCAAGAAGCCGGGAGGGGCTCGGATCGCCGTACAGCGATTCGGAACGTTCCTCTCCGGCATGATCATGCCGAACATCGCGGCATTCATCGCATGGGGTTTCATCACCATGCTCTTCATCCCCGCCGGCTTCTTCGGCGCGAACAGCCCGTTCGGCTGGCACTGGGCCCCCGTGGCCGAGATCCTCGGCGGCGGCGGCGACGCGGCGGTCATCAACTGGCCGGGCGCCATGACCGCGCTCACCGCGACCGAGGACGGCAGCACCTACCAGGGCTACGTGGGCCTGGTCAGCGTCATGATCACCTATCTGCTGCCGCTGCTCATCGCCAACACCGGTGGACGCATCGTCTACGGCGCCCGCGGTGGCGTGGTCGCCACGATCGCCGTGATGGGTGTCATCGTCGGCACCAACATCCCGATGTTCCTCGGCGCGATGATCATGGGCCCGCTGGCGGCCTGGATCACCAAGCAGATGGACAAGCTGTGGGACGGAAAGATCCGCCCCGGCTTCGAGATGCTCGTGAACAACTTCTCCGCCGGCATCCTCGGCATGGTCCTCGCGATCGTCGGCTTCTTCGCCTTCGGCCCGGTGTTCCTCGGCATCAGCGCGGTCCTCGGCAGCATCGTGGCATTCCTCGTGCAGTTCAACCTGCTGCCCGTGCTGTCGATCATCGTCGAGCCGGCGAAGGTGCTGTTCCTCAACAACGCCATCAACCACGGTGTGTTCACCCCGCTCGGCATCGAGCAGGCCGCGGAGAGCGGCAAGTCGATCCTGTTCCTCATCGAGGCCAACCCCGGCCCCGGCCTCGGTCTGCTGCTCGCCTTCACCTTCTTCGGTGTCGGCGCGGCGAAGGCCTCCGCCCCGGGTGCGATCATCATCCAGTTCCTCGGTGGCATCCACGAGATCTACTTCCCGTACGCCCTCGCGAAGCCCATGACGATCCTCGCCCTGATCGCCGGTGGCGCCTCGGGTGTCGCGACGAACATGATCTTCCAGGGTGGCCTCGCCTTCCCCGCGGCTCCCGGCAGCATCATCGCCGTGACCGTCGCCGCCATCGGTGCCGGCCCCGCCAACCTCCTGGTCGTCTACCTGTCGGTGGTCGTCGCCGCTGTCGTCACCTTCCTCGTGGCGGGTGTCATCCTGCGGGCGTCGCGCAAGCGCGACCTCGAGGCCGAGGGCGACAGCTTCGCGGCCGCGATCGATCAGACCGCCGCCAACAAGGGCAAGGAGTCCTCCGCCCTCGGCGCCCTCCGCACCCGTGCGGCCGGCACGACCGGCTCGGGCACCACCGACTCGGCCGACCGCGACGTCGAGGGCGCCCTCGGTGGTCTCGGCGGCGGTGTCGCGACGAAGCAGCTCAACAACATCGTCTTCGCCTGCGACGCCGGCATGGGCTCGTCGGCCATGGGCGCGAGCGTCCTGCGCAACAAGATCAAGAAGGCCGGCATCGACGGGGTCACGGTCACCAACCAGGCGATCGCGAACCTCGACGGCTCCGCCGATCTGGTCATCACGCAGAACCAGCTCACCGACCGCGCGAAGGCGCAGTCGCCGGACTCCGTGCACGTCTCGGTCGACAACTTCATGAACTCGCCGCGGTACGACGAGGTCGTGCAGATGGTCCGCGAGCAGCACGAAGCGAAGTAACACCCCTATCACGGAGGGGCCGGCGCGTCAGCACCGGCCCCTCCGCCTTCCCGTCCGGCCCGTCATTTGCGAGGCTGGACAGCACGACGAGAAAGGCGAGAACCATGTCGAACGTCCTCCGCATCGAATCCGTCCGCATCCACCCCGGGAGCGCCACCCGCGAGGAGGCGATGAAAGAGGCCGCCGACCTGCTGCAGGCCGCGGGCTCCGTCACCGGCGAGTACTTCTCCGCCATGCAGCAGCGCGAAGAGACCGTGTCGACCTACATGGGCAACGAGCTCGCGATCCCCCACGGCACCAACGAGACCAAGCAGGCCATCCTCACCTCCGGCCTGTCCGTCGTCCGGTACGACGGCGGCGTCGACTGGGGCGGCGAGCCCGTGAGCTTCGTCGTCGGTATCGCCGGCAAGGGCGACGAGCACCTCGAGATCCTGTCGCAGATCGCCATCCTCTTCTCGGAAGAGGACGACGTCGCACGCCTGAAGGCCGCCTCCTCCCCCGAGGAGCTCTTCGAGGCCCTCTCCGGATCCGTCAACGCATGAAGGCCGTCCACTTCGGCGCCGGCAACATCGGTCGTGGCTTCGTCGGCCTCCTCCTTCACGAGGGCGGTTACGAGCTCGTCTTCTCCGATGTCTCCGCCGCGCTGGTCTCGGCGATCAACTCCGCCTCGTCGTACACCGTCCACGAGGTGGGCGAGGGTGGCGTCGACAAAGAGGTGACCGGTTTCCGGGCGATCGACAGCTCCGTGGACGCCGAGGCCCTCGTCGACGAGATCGCCACCGCCGACGTCGTGACCACCGCCGTCGGCCCGACGATCCTGAAGTTCGTGGCCCCGCACATCGTCGCGGGCCTGGCGCTGCGCGACCCCTCGCTCGCGCCACTGCAGATCATGGCGTGCGAGAACGCGATCGGCGCGACCGACCAGCTGCGCGAGCACATCGTCGCCATCGCCGGCGAGTCGTGGGATGCCCTGGCATCCCGCGCCGTCTTCGCCAACACCGCCGTCGACCGCATCGTCCCGGCGCAGGCCGTCGGCGGAGTGGACGTCACCGTGGAGCCCTTCTACGAGTGGGCGATCGAGCGGGCCCCGTTCGGCGACACCCCGCCGCACATTCCCGGCGCGCACTTCGTCGACGACCTCGAGCCCTACATCGAGCGCAAGCTGTTCACCGTCAACACCGGACACGCCACCACCGCGTACTTCGGGGCGCAGGCGGGCATCGAGCGCATCTCGGACGCCCTCGCCGATCCCGCGATCGCGGCCAAGGTCGAGGCGGCGCTCGAGGAGACCAGCGCACTGCTCGTGCAGAAGCACGAGCTCGACGCCCAGGTGCAGGGCGAGTACCGCGCGACGATCCTGCGCCGCTTCCGTAACGCCGCCCTCCCCGACACCGTGTGGCGCGTCGGTCGCCAGCCGCTGCGCAAGCTCTCTCGGCACGAGCGTTTCGTCGGTCCCGCCGCCGAGGCCGTGGAGCGGGGCCTGCCCGTCGACGCGCTCGTCGCGGCGATGGCCGCTGCCCTGGAGTTCACGGATGCCGAGGACGCCCAGGCCGTCGAGCTGCAGCGTCTCCTGCGCGAACTCGACGCGGACACGTTCACGGCCGAGGTGACCGGTCTCGACGCGGCGCACCCGTTGTCGGCGCGGATCGTCGAGGTCGTCGAGGCCCGCAAGGCCGCGCTGGCCGACTGAGCCGCCCCGTCCCCCACGACAGCCGCCCGATGCGTCGCCGAGTGCGCCGCGTCGGGCGGCTGTGGTTCGGGCCGCTGTCGTTCGGGCCGCCTCCCCCGCCGTCGGGCGGGTTCGCCGGCCCCGGCCGCAAGCCCATCGCCGCGGCGGCCTCGGGGGTTACGCTCGAAACGTGACCGACCGTGAACTCCCGTCCGCGACCCGACCCCGTCGTCGTCGTCGGTGGGTACGGTGGGTCCTCGGCGGCGTCGGCGCCCTCGCGGTGCTGCTGGCCGGCGGCATCCTGATCTACACCCAGGTGGGGGTCATGGGGGCCGAGCCCGGACCGCTCGCTGAGGTCGAACAGAACCCGGGGCTGACGATCGCCGACGACGGCGCCGGCATCGTCCTGTCCCCCACCGCCGGCGCGACCGGCCAGGGCCTGGTGTTCATCCCGGGTGCGAAGGTCGAGGCCGAGGGGTACATCGCCACCCTCGCCGACACGGTCGTCGACGACGGTGTCACGGTCGTCATCACCCGCCCGTGGCTCAACCTCGCCTTCTTCGATCCGCGGCCGCTGTCGACGTTCACCGACCTCGCCCCCGACGTCACCAGCTGGGCTGTCGGCGGCCACTCCCTCGGTGGTGTGCGCGCGTGCCAGCTGGCCTCCGACGCCGACGCTCTGGTGCTGTTCGCCTCGTACTGCGCGAACGACCTGTCGGCATCCGAGCTGCCCGTCCTGAGCCTCTCCGGCTCCGAGGACGGCCTCAGCACCCCGCAGAAGATCGCGGATGCCAAGGCGCAACTGCCGTCGACGGCGACCTTCGTCGAGATCCCCGGCGCCTCGCACGCCTCGTTCGGGTCGTACGGTGTGCAGCCCGGCGACGGGACTCCCACCGCTGACCCCGCTGAGGTGGATCGCGTGATCGCGGAGCAGCTGGGCGGGTTCCTGCCGCGCAGCTGAACGGGGGCGACGGAGAAAGCTGCTCTCTGCCGGCGCGACATCGTCGACGCGATGACACGGAGGCGTCACGGTGAACCCTCCGTCGATTTCCGGGGCCGCCTTCCACGCCGACGTCACGAAGCCGACGTCCGTTGTCCCGCGGGCGCGACAACGGGGAAAGAACACTCGACGAGAGTCGGAGACCGACCGTTCCCGCTCACCGGGTAGAGCAATCCCGGACCCCTCGGCTCCGGGATCCGCGAGCCGGATCCCTCTCCTGCACGGCCTTTCGAGCGACGATCGGGGCGGTTTTCGGGAATGATCGCGGCACGAAAAGAAAGCTCCGGACGCTGTGCGAAAAGGATGCGCGCGAGCCGATTACTTGCCCTATAGTTTGAAAAATACCGGCCCTGAGGCTCTCAATGAATCGACGGATGCTGGATTATTGAATAGCTCGCCGCATGCTCTTTCGACGAGCTGCTCCGTCCTGATTCCGACACCCCACGCGACACCGTCCGTCGCGCGAGAGGCCCATGTTCTCGTCCCGTCGCTTCGTCACGCGTCCCACCCGCGCGCGCGCCGCCTCCGCCGCCGCGGTGGCCGTGCTGGCGCTGCTGCTGGGTTCGGGTGCGACGTCGGCCGTCGCTTCCGCGACCACCACCCCGACGCCGTCCCCCGCGGAGTCCGCGCCGGCAGCCGGCTCGCCCGTGCCCACCTCTGCGCCGACCGCAACGTCGTCCCCCTCGGCATCCGGCGCTGCGACGCCGTCGCCGGCCCCCGGCGTAGAACCCGTCGAAATGAGCCCGTCCCCGTCCGATCCCGGTGACGACACGCCCGACCCCATCGCTCCCCCGGCGGGGACCGCCGCTACCCCGTCGCCCCGTGCGAGCCCCCAGATCACGGCGTCCATCCCCCCGTCCGCCGAAACCCCCGGCGACACCCGAGAACGCGCACCCCCCGCCTCGAACGCGCGCGTCGCCCGCTCGAGCGTCGGCATCCTCGCGGCCGGGATTCCCGAGGCACCCGCGGAGGCATGGATCGAAACCTTCGAGCAGGGCCTGAACACCACGACCCCGACCTCGATCACCGCCTACGCGAGCGGGCGGTACACCGTCTCTACCGGGTGGGCGACCGGCACCAGCTGCACCGGCGTACTGGTGAACTATTCGGCGGTCTACCCGAACGCGCAGTTCTGCCCGAGCCAGTCCCTGTTGAACATCCCCGTGTCGACGGCCTCGGCGCGAGAGGTCCGCCGTCTCGCCGACGTCCTCGGCCAGGTCGCCACCGGCACGACGGGCTCGACCACCGCAACGGCGCCCGCCAACGGCTCGACCGTCACGACACGCGCGAACCACGCGCTCGTCAACCTCCCCTACGCGGCGCTCACGAGCACGACCGTGGCGCAGAGCGCAAGCGGAATCGGAATCAGCGCCGCCGGATCGCGGTACTACACGCTGCGCTTCGACGCGGCAGCAGCGCCCTGCAGCACCACGGCCGCGCCGGCGCTCTCGGTCTCCCTGTTCTCGGGCGCCGCGACGTTGCTGGCTCCCTTCGCCACCGCCGTGAACCCGTGCACGATCACGGGCAACGTCTTCTACACATCCCCCACGCAAACGGCATCCGGCGGGCTGCTCGACCCCGCGGTCACCACGTCGGCGCGTGCCGCGACCTTCACGGGCACCTCGGCCGCCCTCCTCACGCCCGCGCAGATCGCCGCGGCCCAGGTGCGCGTGACCAACACCACCACCGGCACCGGCAGCGGTTTCGGGGTCGACAACCTGCGCGTGCTCGACGTCACCCCGAGCCTCGACTGGTCGTTCGGCCCCGCGAGTGTCCCCGTCGGAACCGCCTCGACGCTCACCTACACGATCACCAACACGTCCGACGCCATCGCCAAGAGCGACTGGACGTTCTCGAACACGCTCCCCGCCGGCCTCACCGTCGCTCCCGCCCCCGCGGTCGGCGGCACCTGCGCCCAGGTCACCGGAACAGCGTTCGCCGTCACCGCTCTCGCCGGATCCTCCGGCATCTCCGTCGTCGGCGGCGACCTGGCCACCGGCGCGTCCTCCTGCACGATCACGGTGAACGTCGTGGCATCCACCGAGGGCACTTACACCAACGTGCCCGGCAACGTCGTCACCCCTCTCGTCGCTCCGGATGCCGCGAGCCTGACGGTCACACCCGCCTCCCGCCTCACCGTCCGCAAGAACCTCCCCGCACGCCTGGCGTCCACTGACCAGTTCACCCTCTCGGTGCGCAGCGGCACCACCGTCGTCGCGTCGGCGACGACCACCGGCACCGCGACCGGGCTGCAGCCGGCGCAGGTGTCGCGTCAGATCGTCGAGTCCGGCGCCACGTACACGATCGCCGAGGTGCCCACCGCCGGTGCCGCGCTCGGATACGCGAGCTCGTACGAGTGCACCCGTGAAGGAACGGTGGTCGCGGCCGGCAGCTCGCGCTCGGGCGCGCTCACCATGCCGGCGGACGACGGCGCCGAAGTCGTCTGCACGTTCACCAACACGGTGCAGCAGCCGCGCCTGTTCTGCGACAGCGGCCTGTTCTACGGCGTCACGACGAACGGTGCGCTCGTCCAGGCCGACGGCGCAGGCGGCGGACAGGCAACCGTCGGCACCTGGAGCAACGTCACCGGAGCGAACTCGCTCGGTGTCGCCGCCGGCGGCACCGGTGCGTACGCCCTCAACCGATCGACCGATGCCGCGAACGTCTCATCCGTGCTGAAATGGTCGCCGACCGGCGGCTTCGAGACGCTCGCGAACACGGCCTACACCACGGCGGACCGCGCCGGCACGGCCATCGGCGGCAGCATCGTCGCCGGAGCCATCGACCTCGCGACCGGCCGCTATCTCTTCGGCAAGTACAACAACGGGTCCTTCTACCTGTGGAGCTTCACGGAGTCCGCCCCCGCGGCATCCCGCTTCGTCTACCTCGGCTCGTTCAGCGCCGGCTCCGCGCCCAATGGCAACGGCGACATGGCGTTCGACAACCGGGGCAACCTGTACATCCTGGGAGCCGCCACGGTCAACAACGCCAGCAGCGCCGCCATCTTCACCGTCACCGCCGACGTCCTGGCCGGTGCCACCGGCGGCCCCCTCGTCGTCAGCACCTCGACGACGCGCACCCTGATCGGACTGGATGCCACACCGACCTTCGGCAGCGTCAACGGCATCGCCTTCTCGCCCCGCGGCACGGTCTACCTGTCGAGCAACACCAGCACCTACGAGTTCGACCCGACCACGTGGACGCGCGTCTCGGGCAGCCCCCGCATCGACTTCGCCTCGACCGACCTGGCCAGTTGCAACAGCCCCGGCACGGTGACCGTGCAGAAGAACGTCGTCGGAAGGGCGGCGACCACCGACCAGTTCCAGCTCACCCTCGCCGACGCCAACGGCACCCTCGGCACAGCGACCACCACGGGGACGACCACCGGGCGCCAGGCCGCACAGGTCGGCCCCTTCCCCGCGACCATCGGCTCGACGCTGACGGTATCGGAGACGATGGCGACAGGATCCACGTCGGCCATCGGCGCCTACACGGTCCGTCTGGAGTGTTGGACGGACGGCATCCGGATCGCGACCGCCAGCGCCACCAGCACGACCATCACGATGCCCGACCGCTTCGGCGCGAACGTCGTCTGCACCTTCTTCAACGCCCCCGCACCCGTCGCCACCGTCACGGTGACCAAACGCATCCTCGACCCCGCCACCGGCCAGTCGGCACCCGCGGCCGGCTGGAGCCTGGGCACCGCAGCCGTCGCCACCGTCGGCACCGCCACCGTGCTCCCCAGCGAGACGCCGCGCCAGACCAGCGACGCCGCGGGCAACGCCGTGTGGGGAGTCCTGTTCGGCTCGGCGGCATCCCGTGCCACCCTCACGATCTCGGAGGTGCAGCAGACGCGCTTCTCCTTCGTCAGCGGCACATGCACGGTCAACGGCACGACCACCGCGGTCACCTTCACGACGGCGGGCGGCGTGGTCAGCGGCTCGATCACCGGGGTCGGGCCCTCGGCCGTCGTGGCGTGCACCCTCGTCAATCAGTCGATCACGTCTCTCACCCTGGTGAAGACGGTCTCGTCGGGCTCGGCTCCCGCCACCGATTGGACGCTGTCCGCGACCGCCCCCACCGGCGCGCTCGCGGGACCCTCCGGCCGCACGGGCAGCGCCGCGGCCACGAACGTCCCCGTCTCGCCCGCCCGCGCCTACCGGTTGGCCGAGACCGGGACGAACGCCGCCTACGTCCAAGTGGGGGCGTGGCGCTGCGTGGAGTCGACGGGGGCGGACGTCGCCGTCACGGCCGTGGGCGATGTGACGCTGCGCACGGGCGCCGCCGTCACCTGCACGGTCACCAACGCCACCGCGACCATGACGGTGCTCAAGGACGTCACCGCCCCCAGCGCCGGCTTCGTCCCCTCCACTTGGACCGTCACGGCCGCACCCGCCGCCCTCGCCGGCACGTCGTTGCCGACGCAGAGCCGCGTGGGCGCCGCGTACGACCCCGTCGCCGGCAACGCGGCGAGCACGTTCGAGGTGCGCCCGGGCCACGGCTACACCCTGTCGGAGGCGCCCACCGTCGCGGGCACACGGCTGGCCTATCTGACGCTTCGCCTCGAACGCCTCGACGGTTCCACGTGGACCACGGTCACCGGTCGCAGCGTCACCGCCCCCGCCGCCGGACAGAGCGTCGTCTACCGCTTCGTCAACGCCCCGGTCGTGGGCCCGGTCCTGCCCCTCACGGGCGGTGTCGGCGCCGACACGTTCGTCATCGCCGGAGGCCTCCTGCTCGCCCTCACCGTCGCGGGCGCCCTGATCCATCGCCGACGCCGGGGAGGGAGCCTTCCGACGTGAGCCCTCCCGTCGCGCGATACCGCCGACCACACTCCTTCCGCATCACACTCCACCTTCCGAGAGGAATCACCATGTCCATCCGCAAGAGAGCGGGCGCCGTTTTGAGCGTCCTCGCGCTCGGGGCCCTCACCGCCGTCGGTGCCGTCGCACCGGCGTCGGCTGTGACGCTGCCGGGCAACATCGACTCGACCGTCAACCGCACCCTGACGCTGCACAAGCACGCCCTGGGTCCCTCGACGCCGCAGAACCCGACGTCGACGGGCCAGCAGCTGGCCACCCCTCCGGCCGACCCGCTGGCGGGGGCGCAGTTCACCGCGACGCTCGTGTCGGGGGTAGACCTGACCACGGCCGCGGGCTGGACGCAGGCGGCGTCGCTCACACCGGCGCAGGCCGCTCAGCGTCCCAACACGGTGAGCTTCGTGTCGTCGGTCTCCAACACCGCCGGTGTCGCGACGTTCTCGCCCGACCCGGCGCTGTACCCGACCGGCCTGCCCATCGGCGTGTACCTCATCACCGAGACCCAGCTCCCGGCCACCGCCACCAACCCGGCGGCGCCGTTCCTGGTGACGCTGCCGACGCCCACCGGAGCTGCCGGCTCGCCCGCCAACCAGTGGATCTACGACGTGCACGTGTACCCGAAGAACGCTGTCACCCAGCTGACGAAGACGCGCGTGCCCGCTCCGGCCGGATCGGTCGAGCAGCGCAATCCCGACCTCATCCGCTGGGCCATCGCCTCGTCGATCCCGACGCTCGCGACCGGTGACGCCATCGACGTGTTCACCCTCACCGACGTCCTGCCGTCGGAGCTGACGTACCTGACGGCGGCCACCGTTCCCGCGGGAGTCGTCCCCTCGAACGTCGTGGTCACGAACGCCGCCGGCGCCGCGCAGACGTTCACCGAGGGAACCGACTACACGATCACCAACGCCGGGGGCACCCTGACCCTGGACTTCACCGCTGCCGGCCGCACGCGTCTCGCGGGCTTCCAGGGCGGAACGGTGACCTTCAACGTGCTGACGCGCGCGACGGCCATCCCGGCCAGCGGCGTGATCGTCAACACCGCGCGCGCCAACGTCAACGGTTCCACCGAGGAGGTCACCGGCAGCACCCCGATCGGTCAGCTCACCGTATCGGCGTACACCACCTCGAACGGTTCACGCGTGCCGCTCGCGGGGGCGGTCTACCAGGTGTTCCTCACGGAGCAGGATGCCATCAACGGTGCCAACCCGATCATCATCAACGGCGAGAGCACCTGGACGACCGGGGCCAACGGCAACGTCCTCATCCCGATCATCACCCCCGGCAGCTACTGGGTGCGCGAGACGGTCCCCCCGACCGGGTACCAGCTGCCTTCGCCCGACCGCATCCTGACCGCGGTCGTGCCCGGCCCGACCTCGACCACGGCGCCCGTGCGCAACTACGTCGAGTTCGCGCACAACCAGGTGCCCGCGTTCGCCCTGCCCATCACGGGTGGCGACGGCGGCCTGTGGTTCGGCGTCGGCGGCGCTGCCCTGCTGACCGCCATGGTCGGCGCGGCTGTCGTCGTGTCGCGTCGCCGCGCCCGCGCGGTGCAGGCCCCGGCCTGAGGGATCACCGCATGACCGAGGGGACGATGGTGCGGCAAGACGCCGCGCCGTCGTCCCCTTCGTCCGCTCCGCTCCGACGGGATCGGCGGCGTCCGAGGTGGAAGCTCTCTCTCGTCTCCCTGGCGCTGGCGCTGGGCGCTCTCGCCGGGGTGGGCCTGCTGATGTACCCGACGGTGGCCGCGTGGTTCGCCCAGTACGTGCAGTCCCAGGTCATCGACGGGTACTCCGACCAGATCCGCGACCTCGGCGCCGACACGCTCGCCGATCAGCTCGACGCCGCCCGGGCGTACAACTCCGGTCTCATCGACGGCGGAGCCGAGATCGCCGCCAACGAACGACTCCCCCTGGCCAACTCCCCCGACCAGACCAGCGACTACGCCGAACAGTTGCGATCGGATGCCGCGGGCCTCATGGCCCGGCTGAAGATCCCCGCCATCGACGTCGACCTGCCCATCTATCACGGCACGAGCGAGCAGGTGCTGTACGAGGGAGTCGGTCACCTCGAGGGGACCGCTCTCCCGGTGGGCGGGGAGACCACTCACTCGGTGCTGACCGCGCACCGGGGACTCGCGACCGCCGAGCTGTTCACCCACCTCGACCGCGTGGGCCTCGACGACACCTTCACCATCGAGGTGTTCGGCGAGGTGCTCGTCTATCGCGTCGTCGACACGCGTGTCGTCGAACCGGAGGACACCGAGTCTCTCGCCCCGGTCGTCGGTCGCGACCTCGTCACCCTCGTGACCTGCACGCCGCTCGGCGTGAACAGCCACCGCATCCTCGTGACCGGCGAGCGCGTCATCCCGACTCCCCAGTCCGAGATCGACGGCGCGGGTGCCCACCCCGACATCCCCGCGTTCCCGTGGTGGATCTTCGTCCTCGCCGCCTCCGTCCTGGCCGCGGGCGTCTACGTCTGGTGGGCAGGTCGGCCCCCGCGCGGCACGGTCCTGCGCACCCGGCCCCCCGCCGCCACGCCCGCGCACCGGGCGCCGTCGCATCCCTGAACGCACGGATGCCCAGGACACCCCGGATGCCGTGGCTCGGCATCCGGGGTGTCCTGGGCATTCCGCGGCGGGTGGCGCGATTACTCGCGGGGCGGTTCCTCCCGGGCAGCGCGGGCCTTCTCGGCGGCCACCTCCGCGCGGATGGTGTCGGTGCGCACGTCGGTGGGACGCTCTCCCGATTCCCACAGGTGGTCGACCGCGGCCTGCGGGTGCCCCTCGGTCGCGGCGAGCGACGCCTCGAGGGCCCGCTCGTAGCGGCTCTGGCGACGCTTGAGCCAGAGGCCCACGACCAGGAACACCGCCAGCACCACGTACGCCGACGCGGCGAAGGGGTGCAGCACGAGGTCGGCGACGTTGCCCTGGCTCAGCTGCAGCGCCTTGCGCAGCTGCTGCTCGCCCATGGGGCCGAGGATCAGCCCCACGATGAGAGGAGCGATCGGGAAGCCGAAGCGTCGCATGAAGTACCCCAGCGCTCCGACGATGAGCAGGATGACGATGTCGAGCGTCGAGAAGCTCACCGCGTAGGCGCCGAGCACAGCGAAGGTGAGGATGCCGGCGTAGAGGTACGGACGCGGGATCTGCAGCAGCTTCACCCATAGTCCCGCCAGCGGCAGGTTCAGCACGATGAGCAGCACGTTGCCGATGTACAGGCTCGCGATCAGCGCCCAGACCAGGTCGCCCTGGTTCTGGAAGAGCTGGGGACCGGGCTGGATGCCGTACGACTGGAACGCCGTGATGATGATGGCCGCGGTCGCGGTCGTCGGCAGGCCCAGGGTCAGCAGCGGCACGAGCACGCCCGCCGCCGCGGCGTTGTTCGCGGCTTCCGGGCCGGCGACGCCCTCGATCGCGCCGCGACCGAACTGCTGCTTGTTCTTCGACAACTTCTTCTCGCTCGCGTATGAGAGGAAGGTCGCCACGTCCGCGCCGCCGGCGGGGATCGTCCCCACCGGGAAGCCGATGAAGGTGCCGCGCAGCCAGGGCTTCCACGACCGACGCCAGTCTTCGCGCGTCATCCAGTTGCGCCAGCCCCGCGTGACCGGGATCACCGGGATGGGGCCGTGCCGCAGGCGGGCGGCGACATAGAGGGTCTCGCCCACCGCGAACAGTCCGACCGCCACCAGCACGACGCTCACGCCGTCCGACAGCGCGAGCACGCCCATCGTGTAACGGGCCTGACCGGTGGTCGCCTCGGTGCCGATGAGACCGACGAGCAGTCCGATCCCGAGCGAGGCGAGGCCGCGGGCGGGAGACGACCCGAGGAGCGCGCCCACCGTGATGAAGGCCACCACGATGAGGGCGACGAAGTCCGCGGGCGAGAGGTTCACCGCGACGCGGGCGAGCATCGGCGCGAACAGCGTCAGCAACGCCGTGGCGATCGTTCCGGCCACGAAGGAGCCGATCGCCGCCGTCGCCAGGGCCGCAGCGCCTCGACCGAGCTTGGCCATCTTGTTGCCCTCGATGGCGGTGATGACGGATGCCGATTCACCCGGGGTGTTCAGCAGGATGCTGGTGGTCGAGCCGCCGTACATCCCGCCGTAATAGATCCCCGCGAAGGTGATGATGGCCGCCGTCGGCGACAGCGAGTAAGTCAGCGGCAGCAGCAGGGCCACGGTCATGGCCGGGCCGATGCCCGGGAGCACGCCGACCGCGGTCCCGATGACGACGCCCAGCAGCGCGAACAGCAGGTACTCCGGCTGCAGCGCGGTGGCGAAGCCCTCCATGAGGGCGTTGACAGAATCCATGTCGACGGTCTCCTAGCCGAACAGGGGTCCGGGGCCGTACCACCAGTCGAAGGCGGCCCCGCGAGGAAGGAAGAGGCCCAGGCCCTCTCCGAAGAGGAGCTGGGTGCCGATGCCGATCACGAGACCGGCGAGGAAGGCCGCCCAGGGACGCTTGGCCCCGAGGGTCCAGGCGACGCCGCCGAACAGGAGGGCAGCGACCATCCACCAGCCGAGCAGTTCGAGCAGCAGCAGGACGGCGACCATCAGGGCGACGATCTTCAGGATCGTCCACCAGTCGGTCTTGGCATCCGGGTCGATGTCCTCGCCCTCTTCGCGCGGCGCCACCCGGCCACGAAGGGCCGAGACCAGGAGCGCGGCTCCGGAGCCGAGCAGGATGACGGCCACGGCGAAGGGGAACACCTGCGGGCCGATCGCCTGCCCGGCGGGCACGCGGATGGCGAAGGCTCCGACCAGCGCGAAGACGCCGAGACCGAAGACGACGCCCGCGAAGATCGTGTTGCCGATCCGGTCGGCACCCCACCGGGGGCGGACGGTGTCCGCCCCCGGTGATTCGACGGTCGTCACGAGACCAACCCGATGTTCTTGAGGGTCCCCGACACGTCGACGATGTTCTCGTCGACGAACGAGGTGAACTCCGCGCCCGTCAGGAAGGCGTCGGTCCAGCCGCGCTCCTCGAGCACGGTCTTCCACGCGCCCGACTCGTGCATCTCAGTGACCAGAGCGGTGAGGCCCGCGGCATCCGCTTCGCTGATCCCGCCGGGGGCGAGCAGGCCGCGCCAGTTCGTGTAGACCACGTCGAAGCCCTCCGAGGTCATGGTGGGAACGTCGGGCAGCAGCGTCGCGGCCTCCTCGCTCGAGACGGCGAGGGCGCGCAGGTCGCCCGATTCGACGTACTCCGAGAACTCGCCCACGCCCGAGATGCCGGCCGCGGCGTTGTTGCCCAGCAGCAGCGAGACGGCCTCGCCACCACCGGCGTTGGGCACGTAGTTGAGCTTCTCGGTGATGTCGGCGCCGGTGAGACCGGCCTCCTCGAGCAGGAGTCCGGCGAGGATGTGGTCGGCGCCGCCGGCGGATCCGCCGGTGATGGTGACACCCTGGCCCCGTTCGACGACCGCGTCGACGAGGTCCTGGAGCGTCTGGAACTCGCTCGCCGCCGGCACGACCACCACGAGCGGCTCCTCCGTGAGACGGGCGATGGGGGTGGTGTCCTCGATGCGGTTCTCGGCGGCGTTCGTCTCGACGGCACCGACCATCACCAGGCCCGTGACCATGAGGGTGTACGGGTCGCGCTCGTTCGCGAGCGAGGCGAGGCCGACCGTCCCGCCGGCGCCGCCGACGTTGCTGACCGCGGCGGTTCCGACCAGGCCGTCACCGGTGAGCACGTCCGAGACGGCGCGACCGGTCTGGTCCCAGCCGCCGCCCGGGTCGGCGGGGACGACGATGTTCACCGAGTCGATCGCGGCGGCGTCGTCGGAGGCGGCCGCTCCCCCGGCGCCCGCGCCCTGCGGGTTGCAGCCGGTGAGGGCCGCGAGCGACAGCGCAGCCAGGGGGACGAGGGCGATGGTGGTGCGACGCATGCGCGGTACTCCTCTTCGAGTTCGAGGAGGCACCGTCGCCTCCCCGCTGATGGCTCACCGTAGGCAGCACCGAAGTCGGCCGTCGCGCTTGTGCAACTAACGACGACTTCGGCAACTATTGGTCGCACGCCGGCCTGCATCCGACACGGGCCGCGAGAGAGAATGAACCGTGGTCCGAGCACTGTCGCTGAGGCTGCAGCTGTTGCTGCTGCAGGCGCTGATCGTGTGCGTCGTGACCCTGGGCGCGGGGATCGTGACCGTCTGGATCCAGGAGAGCGCGATCCGCGACTCCTATCGCGAGCGCATGGTCGGGGTGGCTCTGTCGATCGCGCGGCTGCCCGTCATCGTCGAGGCCTTCGACGACCCCGACCCTTCCGTGGCGATCCAACCCGTGGCCGAGGTCATCCGCGAGGCATCGGCGCTGACCTATGTCGTGGTGACCGACCTCGACGGCATCCGTCTGTCGCACCCCAACCCCG
Organism: Microbacterium sp. 22296; assembly: GCF_052045385.1. Classification (NCBI taxonomy): domain Bacteria; kingdom Bacillati; phylum Actinomycetota; class Actinomycetes; order Micrococcales; family Microbacteriaceae; genus Microbacterium; species Microbacterium sp. 22296. Next base: position 347,543 of record NZ_JBQEOS010000002.1, read on the forward strand.
ACCGCATCGGCGAGAGCGTGTCGACAGACCCCTCGATCCCCCTGTCGGGACAGGTGTGGTCGGGCACCGAGACGGGGACGCTGGGCGAGTCGTACCGCGTGAAGGTGCCGGTCTACGCCGACGGCGACGATGAGAGCGCCCCCGTGATCGGGTCGGTGTCGGTGGGCGTGCTCGAGTCCGAGCTGGCCGCCGATCTGCAGTCGCGCCTGCCGGGCCTGTTCCTCGCCTTCGGCGGCGCCGCCGTCGCCGGGGTGTTCGGCGCCGCGTGGGTCGCGGCCCTCATCCGCCGCCGCATCCTGGGCCTCGAACCCGACGAGATCGCCGAACTGGTGGGCGAGCGCGAGACGATGCTGCACCGCCTCAGTGAGGGCGTGATCCGCGTCGACCACCGCGGCATCGTCACCAGCGCCAACGACGCCGCCGAGCGCCTTCTCGGTCGCGGTGCGCTGAGCGGACGCCGCGCCGACGAGACGCTCGACGGGCCGCTCCTGCAGGTCATGGAAGACGGGGAACCCGAGGGGCGCCTGGTGCTGGCGGGCGAGCGCCCTGTGATCGCGCGGTCGACCGGCCTGCGCGACGACCGGGGCCGCGTGGTGGGCGGCACGCTGCTGCTGCGCGACCACACCGAACTCCACGAGGCCCTGCGCAGCATGGACGGGCAGCAGTCGCTGACCGAGGGACTCCGCGCGCAGGCGCACGAGTTCGCCAACTCGCTGCACGTGGTGTCCGGCCTGCTCGAGCTCGGCGCGTGGGACGACGCCCGGGAGTTCATCGCGCAGGTGCGACCGGGCGGACCGCTGGATCCGGGACCGGATGCCGCAGCCCTCGGGAGCGAGCTGACCGCGCTGCTGTCGGTCAAGATCGCGCGGTCCCGTGAGCTCGACGTCGCTCTCGAGGTCGTCGCGCACGGCACTCCCCCGCCCGAGTCGATCGGCGACCTCATCACCGTGGTCGGCAACCTCGTCGACAACGCCCTCGAAGCGTGTCGCCCCGGTGACCGGTTGCGGGTGACGGTGGACGCCACCGAGTCCTCGGTGCGCGTGCGCGTCGACGACAGCGGTGCCGGGGTGCCCGACGCGCTGCGCGCGCACGTGTTCGACGAGGGCGTGAGCACGAAGGGCACGAATGCCCGTGCCCGCGGAATCGGTCTCGCCCTCGTTCGCCGGGTGGCCCGGCGTCGGGGCGGCGACGCGCGGGTCGAGGCGTCCCCGCTCGGCGGCGCGCGCTTCGAGGTGACACTCCCCGTGGCCGAGAGGGTGTCATGATGCTGCGCGTCCTCGTCGTCGACGACATCCCCGCCGTGGCATCGCTTCACGGCCGGTTCGTGTCGGCGCACCCCGCGTGCGAGCTCGTCGGGACCGCGGGGAGCGGACCGGATGCCGTGTCGGCAGTGGCCGAGCTCCAGCCGGACCTCGTGCTGCTCGACGTGCACCTGCCCGGCTTCTCGGGCCTCGACGCCCTGCGCGCGGTGCGCGCCGACGGCACGTTGGTGCAGCCCGAGGTAATCGCGGTGACCGCGGCCCGAGACGTCGACACCGTCCGCACGGCCCGGCTGATGGGCGTGCAGCACTACCTCGTCAAGCCGTTCACCGCCGGTGAGCTGCACACGCGGATCGACGACGTCCTCGCCGAGCGGCGGTCCTCCGCCGCGGTCGCGGGTTCGCTCGACCAGCAGGGCGTCGACGCGGTGCTGCGGCCCGTGACGAAGCGCCCCCTGCCGAAGGGGCTGTCGCGTCCGACCCTCGACCTGGTACGCACCGCCCTGACTGAATTGGGATCGGCCAGCGCGGGCGAGGTCGCTGACCACCTCGGCCTGTCGCGGGTGAGTTGCCGCCGCTACCTCGAACACCTCGCCGAGGACGGCGAGTGCGTGCGCAGTCTCGACTACACCACCGCGGGGCGACCGAGCACGCGGTACACGGTCACCGACCCGAGGCCCTGAGTGTCCAGAACACCCGGACGTTCCGCGAACGGAACCGGGTGTCGTGGACACTCGAGTCATAAGCGCCGCCCGCGGCGCCGCGGACCGAGGCCCTGAGTGTCCAGGACACCCGGAAGTTCCGCGAACGGAACCGGGTGCCCTGGACACTCGAGTCAGATGCGCCGCCCGCGCCCCCGCGCCTCGCCGCCCCGCGCCTGGCCGCCCCGCCGCGCCGCCCCGCCAGGCCCGAGACTTCGAGTGTCCAGAACACCCGGGCGTTCCGAGAATCGGTCCGGGTGTTCTGGACACTCGGATGACGCACGACCGGCGCGCCGCACACGTACGGCGCCCGCGCTACCTCACCGTCAGCGCTGGAACCCGTCGGAGATGATCTCGATGAGCTCCTCGCGCTCCTCCACCGGCAGGAACGCGCCGGCGGCGGCGTTCAGCTGGAACGCCTCGAGGTCGTCGAGGTCGTAGTCGAACGCCTGGGCCAGCAGACCCAGCTCGCGGGTGAGCGTCGTCGCGCTCATCAGGCGGTTGTCGACGTTCACGGTGACCGAGAAGTCGAGCTGGTACAGCAGGTCGAACGGGTGGGCGTCCATCGTGTCACCCCAGGCCGTGACGGCCCCCGACTGCAGGTTCGACGTCGGCGACAACTCGAGGGTGATCTCGCGATCGCGCACCCAGCGGGCCAGGTCGCCGAAGGTGACCTGCACCTCCTCACCCTCGCGGGAGACCACGTCGAGGTCATTGGCGATGCGCACCCCGTGTCCGAGACGCAGCGCGCGGCCGTCGATCAGGGCGGAGCGGATGGATGCCAGACCCGCACCCTCGCCCGCGTGCACCGTCGTGGGGAAGAACTGCTCGGCGAGGTAGTCGAACGCCGCACGGTGGCCCGACGGCAGAAACCCGTCCTCGGGTCCGGCGAGGTCGAAGCCCACGACCCCGCGCCCACGCCACGAGACGGCGAGCTCGGCGATGTCGCGCGCGTTGTCGTTGTGGCGGAGGGCGGTGAGCAGCTGGCCGACGCGGATGTCCTGTCCACGGGCGTCTGCGGCATCCTCGCCCGCCTCGATCCCCTCCTGCACGGCATCCACGACGTCGTCGAGGCTGAGACCGCGGGTGAGGTGCTGCTCGGGCGCCCACCGCACCTCGCCGTACACGACGCCGTCGGCGGCGAGGTCCTCGACGAACTCCTTCGCGGTGCGCACGAGTCCCTCGCGGGTCTGCATCACCCCGACGGTGACCGAGAACTTCTCGAGGTAGTCCTCGAGCGAGCCGCCGTCGATGTGGTCCGAGAACCATGCGCCCAGGCCCTTCGCGTCGCGCGCGGGGAGGTCAAGACCGACCTCGTCGGCGAGCTCGAGGACCGTCTGGGGGCGCAGCCCGCCGTCGAGGTGATCGTGCAGCGAGACCTTGGGCAGGTCGCGCACCTTCCGGTCGCCGATGCGGACGTCGTCGGATGCCATGGTGTTCCTTCGCTGAGCGGCCATCACGCCGTGATGCGTTCGCGGACGAGGGGGGATGCCGCGGGGGCCGCGTCGCCGATCTCCCAGGCGCCGTCGACCGCGCCGAGGGCACGGTCGAAGCGGGCGCCGTCGTCGGCCGAGAGGGTGAAAAGCGGCTGACCGGCGGTGACCGACTGGCCGACCGTGACGTGCAGGTCGATACCGGCGGCGTGCACCACGGCGTCTTCGGCGCGCGCGCGACCGGCGCCGAGACGCCAGGCACCGATGCCGAAGGGCAGGGCCTCGATGCGGGTGACGACGCCCGACCGCTCGGCGACGACCGTGTGGGTCTCGCGCGGCACCGGGAGGGCGGCATCCGGATCGCCGTCCTGAGCGCGGATCATGCGCTTCCAGACGTCCATCGCGCGCCCGTCCTTCAGCGCCTCCTCGACGTCGGCGTCGGGCTGGCCGGCGAGCGTCAGCATCTCGCGCGCGAGAGCCACGGTCAGCTCCACGACGTCGGCGGGACCGCCGCCGGCGAGGACCTCGACCGATTCGCGGACCTCGTTGGCGTTGCCGATCGCGAGACCCAGCGGGGTGTTCATGTCGGTGAGGAGCGCCGTCGTGTTCACGCCCGAGTCGGTGCCGAGGGCCACCATGGTGCGGGCGAGTTCACGGGCCCGGTCGATGTCCTGCATGAACGCGCCCGAGCCGAACTTCACGTCGAGCACGAGGGAGTCGGTGCCCTCGGCGATCTTCTTCGACATGATGCTCGACGCGATCAGCGGGATCGCCTCGACGGTGCCGGTGACATCGCGCAGCGCGTACAGCTTCTTGTCGGCGGGGGCGAGGCCGGAGCCGGCGGCGCAGATGACCGCACCGACGTCGGCGAGCTGCGCCATGATCTCGTCGTTCGACAGGGCCGCGCGCCAGCCGGGGATCGACTCGAGCTTGTCGAGCGTGCCGCCGGTGTGGCCGAGACCGCGCCCCGACAGCTGCGGGACGGCGACACCGAAGGCGGCCACGAGGGGCGCCAGCGGCAGGGTGATCTTGTCGCCCACGCCGCCGGTCGAGTGCTTGTCGACGGTGGGCTTGCCGAGGGACGAGAAGTCCATGCGCTCGCCCGAGGCGATCATGGCATCCGTCATGACCCGGATCTCGTCGCGCTCCATTCCGCGCAGCAGCACCGCCATCGCGAACGAGGCCATCTGCGCGTCGGAGACGTAGCCCTTCGTGTAGTGCTCGATGAGCCAGCGCAGAGCCGACTCCGAGACGGCGCCGCCGTCGCGCTTGGTGCGGATGATTTCGACCGCGTCGTGCGGGTGGACCGTGGTCACCGTGCCGCCTCCTCGAGGTCGCGGGGCCCGAACGCGTCGGGAAGGACCTCGTCGATGGTCCGGATGCCGCTGACCGTCTCGAGCAGCATGCCGGGGATGGCGTGCTCGAACAGCAGCTGCCGGCAGCGCCCGCACGGCATGAGCGTGCGACCCTCGCCGTCGACGCAGACGAACGCGACCAGCTGGCCGCCGCCCGACATGTGCAGCTCGGACACCAGGCCGCACTCGGCGCACAGCGTCACCCCGTAGGAGGCGTTCTCGACGTTGCACCCCGAGACGATGCGGCCGTCGGCGACGAGCGCAGCGGCGCCCACCTTGAAACGGGAGTAGGGCGCGTAGGCGCGGTGCATGGCGTCCGTCGCGGCGGAACGGAGTTCGTCCCAGTCGATGTCGGTCATCGTGGTGTGAGGGGTCCTCTCGTGAAGGCGAAGCGGGCGGGATCAGCCCTTGATATATGGTTTGCCGGCGGCCGCGGGCCCGCGGACCTTTCCGACGAGACCGGCGACCGCGAAGATCGTCACGACGTACGGCAGCATCAGCATGAATTCGCTCGGCACGGGAGATCCGATGACGCCGAGCGTGTTCTGCAGGTTGGAGGCGAAGCCGAACAGGAGCGCCGCGAGCGTGGCGCGAATCGGATCCCACTGACCGAAGATCACGGCGGCGAGGGCGATGTACCCCGCGCCGGCGGTCATCTCTTTGTTGAAAGCGCCGACGGAACCGAGCGTGAAGAACGCGCCGCCGAGGCCGGCGATGGCGCCGCCGAGCGACACGTTCCAGAAGCGGGTCTTGGCGATGTTGATACCGACCGTGTCGGCGGCCTGCGGGTGCTCGCCCACCGCGCGCAGGCGCAGACCCCAGCGCGTGTGGAACAGGCCCACGTACACCAGCGCCACGGTGACGTACATGAGGTACACGATGACGGTCTGGTTGAAGAGCATCGGCCCGATGATGGGGATGTCGGCGAGGAGAGGGATCGGCAGGCGCGGGAAACGCGGCGGGGCGTTCAGCGTCGCCGCGTTGGGCGCGAGCAGCTGCGAGAACAGGAAGCTCGTCAGCCCCACCACGAGCACGTTCAACACGACGCCGACGATGACCTGATCGACGAAGTACTTGATCGCGAACGCCGCGAGGACGAACGACACGAGCACGCCGGAGACGCCGGCCGCGAGGAGCCCGATGAAGGGGTTTCCTGTCGCGGTGGCGACGATCGCCGAGGTGAAGGCCCCCGCGAGGAGCTGGCCCTCGATCGCGATGTTCACCACGCCCACGCGTTCGCTCAGCACGCCGGCCATCGCGCCGAAGATCAGTGGGACAGACAAGCTCAGGCCACCGGCGAGCAGGCCCGTCAACGGGATGACCGACGTGGTCGCACCGGCCGCGGCCCACGTAAGGAAGCCGATCATGAAGATCAGCGCGAAGATGACGGCAAGCCACAGCGGCGGGCGACGGTGCGCGCGCACCAGCAGAAAGCTGGCGGCGGTGATGAGCGCAAGCAGGACGGTGCAGACGGCACCGGTGACCACTCCCCCGAGAACCACCTCGGGCAGCTGCAGGAACTCCCCCGGGCTCGAGATGCGGAACACGGCGTCGCCGTCCTGGCGGGCGACCACGAACAGCACCACGGCGAGCACCGTGATGACGCCGTAGACGATCGGCGCTTTCCAACTGATGACCACGGCCTTGTCGAGCGCCTCCGGCTGCGGCGACACCCCGTGATGCTGAGCGGTGGTGCTCACTTGACCGCCTCCTTCTTCTTGGCGGCGCGGGACCTCGACGCGCGCGCACCGGGCGCGGGCAGACGGAAGATGGCGCGCACGAGCGGGGGTGCGGCGATGAACAGCACGATGAGGGACTGCACGACGAGCACGATGTCGATCGGGACGCCGTTCGCGGCCTGCATGGCGAAGCCGCCGGCCTTGAACGCTCCGAACAGGATGCCGGCCACGAGCACGCCGACCGGGGTGGAGCGGCCCAGCAGCGCCACGGTGATGGCGTCGAAGCCGATGCCGGCGTCGATGCCGCTGGAGAAGCCGGTGGTCACGGTGCCGAGCACCTGGTCGACTCCGGCGAGTCCGATGAGTCCGCCCGAGATCAGCATCGCCACGACGTACATCGACTTCACGTTGATGCCCGCCACGCGGGCGGCATTCGGGTTCAGACCGACCGCTCGGAAACGGAAGCCCAGCGACGACCGTTCCAGGATCCACCACACCAGCACGACCGCCGCGAGCGACAGGACGAACCCGAAGTGCAGGTTGTAGGCGGGCCCGAACAGGTCGGGGAAGACGGCGGTCTCCTTCATCGCCGGTGTCGTGGGGTTGCTCGACCCCGGCGCCTGCAGCAGACCGGGAGTTCTCAGCAGGTAGTAGACGAGGTAGAACGCCACATAGTTGAGCATGATCGTGACGATCACCTCGTGGGCGCCCGTACGGGCCTTCAGAAGCCCCGCGATTCCGGCCCACAGGGCGCCCGCCGCGATGCCCGCGACCAGTGCGACGAGCGTGTGCAGGCCCCACGGGAGGTCGAAGGCGAAGGCGACGTAGCCGCCGGCCGCCGCGGCGACGAGCATCTGCCCCCGGCCGCCGATGTTGAACATGCCGACGCGGAACGCCAGGGCGACGCCGAGGCCCGCGGCGATGAGCGGGGTCGCGAACGTCAGGGTTTCGGTGAGCGGACGGATTCCGGTGGCGAACTCGGGGCGGCGGAAGTTGTAGATCGCGCCCTGGAAGAACGAGGCGTATGCGCCCGACACGGACTGCCAGATCGCGACCAGGGTGTCGCCGGGACGGGCGAAGAAGTACCCCGAGGCCGCTTGCACGTTCTCGTCGGTCGCGGCGATCATGACCGCTCCGACCAGGAGCGCGAGGATCACGGCGAGGACGGAGATGATGGCGTTGCCCGTGGCGATCTCCCGCAGCGCGCGACGCCAGCGGTTCTCCTCCGTCGGCGGCTCGGGGGCGACGACGCGCGCGCCGGCCGCGGAGTCGACCGCCGATGCCCCCGCGAGAGCGGCATCGACGGATGTCGGGTCGGAGACCTCGGCGGCGCGGTCCGCGCGCGCGACACTCGGGTCGTGAGGGCTGTGCGGATCGCTCACGCGGCGACTCCTTCGTTGTGGGGCGTCTCGCCGGCCATCATCAAGCCGAGGACATCGCGCGTGGTGTCACCGGGCACGATGCCGACGACCCGGCCGCGGTACATCACCATGATGCGATCGGCGAGCGCGGTGACCTCGTCGAGCTCGGTCGACACGACGATCACCGGTACGCCCGCGTCGCGCGTCTCGACCACTCGCTTGTGGATGAACTCGATCGAGCCCACATCGACTCCGCGTGTGGGCTGCGCGGCGACGAAGAGCCGGAGATCGCGGCTGAGCTCGCGGGCCAGCACGACCTTCTGCTGATTACCCCCGGACAGGCGTCCGACGGGAGTCTCGATCGACGGCGTGCGCACGTCGAACTCGGCGACCTTGTCGCGCGCGAAATCGGCCAGAGTCGAAAGCTGCAGCGCGCCACCCTTGACGAAGGGAGCACCGTCGGCACGATCGAGCATGAGGTTCTCGGCGATCGAGAACTCGCCCACGAGGCCGTCCTCTTTCCGGTCCTCGGGCACGAAGCCGACGCCCGCGTCGAGCACCGTGCGCACGGTCGACCCGCTGAGTTCCTTGCCGTCGAGCGTGATCGACCCCTCGACGCGCTCCTGCAGGCCCACGAGGGCCTCGGTGAGCTCGGTCTGTCCGTTGCCCTGGACGCCCGCGATGGCGAGAACCTCGCCACGGCGTACTTCGAAGCTCACGTCGTTGACCACGACCTGGCCGATCGCGTCGACCACGGTCAGCCCCTTCACGGACAGACCCACGTCTCCGAGCGTCGGCGCGTCTTTGTGAACCGTGAGTTCGACCGCGCGGCCCACCATGAGCGAGGCGAGCTCGGCGTTGGAGGCGGTGGGTTCGGCCTCGCCGACCACCTTGCCGAGGCGGATGACGGTGATGCGGTCCGCGACCTCGCGCACCTCGCGCAGCTTGTGGGTGATGAAGACGATCGAGGTGCCCGCGGCCTTCAGCTGGCGCATGATCGTCATGAGTTCGTCAGTCTCCTGCGGTGTGAGCACCGCGGTCGGCTCGTCGAACACGAGCACCTTCGCGTCGCGCGACAGAGCCTTGATGATCTCGACCCGCTGCTGCACCCCGACCGGAAGGTCGTCGACGAGGGCATCGGGATCGACGTCGAACCCGAATCGGTCGGAGATCTCCGTGACCTTGGCGCGCGCGGCGGCGATGTCGAGGCGACCACCGGCTTTCGTGGGCTCGTGCCCGAGCATCACGTTCTCGGCGACGGTGAAGACGGGGATGAGCATGAAGTGCTGGTGCACCATGCCGATACCGGAGCGCATGGCGTCGCCGGGACCCGAGAAGTGCTGGACGACATCGTCGAGCAGGATCTCTCCCCCATCGGCCTGGTAGAGGCCGTACAGGACGTTCATCAGAGTGGACTTGCCGGCACCGTTCTCGCCGAGCAGGCAGTGGATCTCACCGGCGTGCACCGTGAGGTCGATGTGGTCGTTCGCCACCAGGGACCCGAAAGTTTTCGTGATCCCGCGGAGTTCGAGCTTCATGTTCCCGATCCTAAGTTCTCGACGCCGGATGAGGCAGGCGTCCGACGGGAAGGGCCGCCTCGTGAGCGGACCTGGAGAGGGGTCGGCCGGCGGAGGGAGAACCCCGGCCAAAGGGAGGGGAGGCCGGCGTACGCCGGCCTCCCCGAGAGAGTTCGTCGCCTCAGCCGGCGAGGTACGAGTCGACGGAGATCGAACCGTCGATGATCTGAGCCTTGAGGTCTTCGATCTTGCTCGTGAGGTCGGCGGGGACCCGATCCGACCAGTCGTGGTAGTCGGCGATGCCCACGCCCTCGTTCTCGAGCGTGCCGACGAACGGCGCCGCGTCGAACGAGCCGTTGCCGGCGGCGACGATGGCGTCCTTGGTGCCGACGTCGATGCCCTTCAGGATCGAGGTCAGCAGCAGGTCGCCGACGGTCGGGTCGGTCTCATAGACATCGGCGTCGACACCGACGAGGGCGATCTCGCGCCCGGCGTCACGGATGGCGACGGCAGCCGACTGGTAGATCGGGCCGCCGACGGGCAGGAGCACGTCGACGTTCTGGTCGATGATCGCCTGCGCGGTCTGACGCGCGGTGTCGTTCGCCTCGAATCCACCGGTGAACGAGCCGTCCTGCGCCGCGCGGTCCCAACCGACGACGCGCACGCTCGTGCCGTTGTCGGTGTTGTACTTCTCGACGCCCTGCGCGAAGCCGTCCATGAAGATGCTCACGGTCGGGATGTTCAGGCCGCCGAAGGTGCCGACGACGCCGGTCTTCGACGTGCCCGCGGCCAGGTAGCCGGCGAGGTAGGCCGCCTGCGCGGTGTCGAAGATGATCGGCTTGATGTTGGGCGCGTCGGTCTGGCCGTCGAAATCGCTGTCGACGGTGTCGTCGATGGAGACGTACTGCAGGTCGGGGTTGGCCGTGGCCGACTCGAGCGCCGCGGGGGCGAGGAGGAAGCCGACCGTGACGATCGTGTCGCAGCCCTGGTCGACGAGGTTCTGCAGGTTGGAGGCGTAGTCGGTCTCGGCCTGCGACTCGACCTCGATGGGGGTCTGCGAGCCGAGTTCGGTGGCAGCGGCGTCGACGCCCTCTTTACCGAGCTGGTTGAACGACTTGTCGTCGAAGCCACCGGCGTCCGACACCATGCAGGGCAGGTAGTCGCTCGCGCCGGCTGCGCCCGACGCGCCACCGGCGCTCTCGGGTGCTGCACCGCAACCGGCGAGCAGCACGGCGGCGCCGATCATGGCGAAGCCGCTGATGACGGCCTTCTTCGTGGTCTTCACGAATGGTCCTCCAAGACGGATGCCCCCAACGGGTTCGGGGGACGATCCCGTCACGTTACCTACTGTGTCGCCGCGCTTGCGTGTCGGGGGACGCCCCGCGCGCCAATGGTTACAAAGACGCAATCTCGCGTGATCCGACCGCCACACGACGTGACAGTCGAACGGGACCGGATGCCACGCAGCGCGGCATCCGGTCTCAGAGCACGTCTCTCAGAGCACGTCGCCGCGACCCGTCAGCTTCAGCGCGTCGACGACACCCTTCACGCGCTGCGCGTTCTCGGTCGTCGTGACCAGGAGCGCGTCGGGTGTGTCGACCACGACGATGTCGCGCACGCCGATGAGGCTGATCACGCGCTTGGTCTGCGAGACCACGATGCCGCTGGAGGCGTCCGACAGCACGCGCGCGTCCTCGCCGAGGATGGCGAGCTCGTTGCGCCCTCCCGAGGAGTTGAGCTTGGACAGGCTCGCGAAATCTCCCACGTCGTCCCAGTCGAAGTGACCGGGGATGACGGCGAGGCGTCCTTTCTCGGCGGCGGGCTCGGCGACGGAATAGTCGATGGCGATCTTCTTCAGCCCCGGCCAGATGCGGTCGACGGCGGGACCGCGGAGTTCGCGGTCGTCCCAGGCGGCGGCGAGCTCGAGCAGTCCCGCGTGCAGCTCGGGCTCGTTGACGGCGAGCTCGGCCAGCAGCACGTCGGCGCGGGTGATGAACATGCCGGCGTTCCACAGGTACGCGCGATCGGCGAAGTACTCCTTCGCCGTGTCGAGGTCGGGCTTCTCGACGAATCGCTCGACCGTGTACGCCTCGGGGGCGCCGTCGACGATGAGCTCGTCGGCCTTCTTGATGTAGCCGAAGCCCACCGACGCCTCGGAGGGCTGGATGCCGATGGTGCAGATGTATCCGGCGCGCGCGACGGCGACCGCCTGACGCACGGCGAAGTCGAACTGCCGGGTCTGGCGGATGACATGGTCGGCGGCGAAGGAGCCGATGATGACGTCGGGCTCGCGGCGCACGAGGATCGCGGCGGCGAGGCCGATCGCGGCGGATGAGTCGCGCGGCTCGGACTCGAGGAAGACGTTGTGGTCGGGCACGCCCGGGAGCTCCCGCTCGACGGCGGCGCGGTGGGCGCGTCCGGTGACGACGGCGATGCGGTCCTCGCCCGAGAGCGGGGCGAGACGGTCCCACGTGTCGCGCAGCAGGGTCTGGCCCGAGCCGGTGAGGTCGTGGAGGAACTTGGGGGCGTCCGCCCTCGAGAGCGGCCAGAGGCGGCTGCCGATGCCTCCGGCGGGGATCACGGCGTAGAAGTCGTCGATAGCACGGTCTGACATGGCTCGACCTTATCGCCCCGCATCCGGCATCCCCGCCGCCTGCGAGCCGGGTGAAACGGTGCCGCGCGGACACCCCGATTTATCTCGATGTCGAGAGAGTGTTAGGCCTCCCTAATCCCCGGGTTTCCCAGGCCGGACGTAGTATTCAGGGGCGCCCGTGTGACGCTCGGGGCCGGTGTCGGCCCCCACACCGTGTTCGATCAGGGAGGACGACCGTGTCAGCACCAGCACGTGCCACGCCGTCAGTGAAAACGACCACTTCGAAGAGGCCCCGCGGCACGCTCTACCGCGGCCATGAGGGGATGTGGTCCTGGGTCCTGCACCGCATCACCGGTGTGGCGATCTTCTTCTTCCTCCTCGTGCACATCCTCGACACGGCACTCATCCGCGTGTCGCCCGAGGCGTACGACGCCGTCATCGCGCAGTACAAGAACCCGATCATGGGTCTCGGCGAGGTGGCCCTGGTCGGCGCGATCGCGTATCACGCGTTTAACGGGCTGCGCATCATCCTCGTCGACTTCTGGCCGTGGGCCACACGCCACCAGCGTCAGCTGTGGTGGGGCGTCCTGGGCCTGTGGGTCGTCACGATGCTCGGCTTCACCCCCCGCCACCTGATCAACGTCTTCAGCGCCGTCACCGGGAGCCACTGATGTCCGTCGCCCAAGAAGCCGCCACGATCCCCGCCCCGCGCACGCCCAGCGTCCGCAAGAAGGGCTCCAACCTCGAGAAGTGGGGATGGATCTACATGCGCGCCTCCGGCGTGCTGCTGATCGTCCTGATCTTCGGACACCTCTTCGTCAACCTGATGACGAACGACGGCATCCACCAGATCGATTTCGCTTTCGTCGCGGGCAAGCTGGCCTCGCCGTTCTGGCAGTGGTGGGACGTGCTGATGCTCTGGCTCGCCCTGATCCACGGCGCCAACGGCATGCGCACGATCGTGAACGACTACGTCACGAACGCACGCATCCGCTCGATCCTGGTGGGGTCGCTCTGGGTGTCGGCCGGTTTCCTGATCCTGCTCGGCACGCTCGTCGTCTTCACCTTCGACCCCTGCATCGGTGTGACCGAGAGCAGCTCCCTCTGGGACGCGTGCCAGGCGGCCTGAGCCGACGGCATCCCTTCTTCCCCCTGACAGCAGAGGCAACGCACACTTGAGCACGCAGACTTCTTCGGACTCCGTCGTCAAGGACGGCGTCCACTACCACCAGTTCGACGTCGTCATCGTCGGCGCCGGCGGCGCGGGCATGCGCGCCGCCATCGAGGCCGGCCCCGGCGCGAAGACCGCCGTCATCTCGAAGCTGTACCCGACGCGATCGCACACCGGTGCGGCACAGGGCGGCATGGCGGCGGCGCTCGCCAACGTCGAAGAGGACTCCTGGGAGTGGCACACCTTCGACACCATCAAGGGCGGCGACTACCTCGTCGACCAGGATGCCGCCGAGATCCTCGCCAAAGAGGCGATCGACGCCGTCATCGACCTCGAGAACATGGGCCTGCCGTTCAACCGCACCCCCGAGGGCAAGATCGACCAGCGCCGCTTCGGCGGCCACACCGCCGACCACGGCAAGACCCCCGTGCGCCGCGCGTGCTACGCCGCCGACCGCACCGGCCACATGATCCTGCAGACGCTGTTCCAGAACTGCGTCAAGCTCGGCATCAACTTCTTCAACGAGTTCTACGTGCTCGACCTCATCACGGTGAAGGATGCCGCCGGCAAGACGCAGGTCGCGGGCGTGGTCGCCTACGACCTCGCCACGGGCGAGCTGCACGTGTTCCAGTCCAAGGCCGTGGTCTTCGCGACCGGCGGCTTCGGCAAGATCTTCAAGACCACCTCCAACGCCCACACCCTCACCGGTGACGGTGTCGGCATCGTGTGGCGCAAGGGCCTGCCGCTGGAGGACATGGAGTTCTTCCAGTTCCACCCGACCGGTCTCGCCGGTCTCGGCATCCTGCTCACCGAGGGTGCGCGCGGCGAGGGCGCGATCCTGCGCAACGCGAGCGGTGAGCGCTTCATGGAGCGCTACGCCCCCACCATCAAAGACCTGGCGCCCCGCGACATCGTCGCCCGCTGCATGGTGCAGGAGGTGGCCGAGGGCCGCGGCGCCGGACCACACCGCGACTACGTGCTGCTGGACTGCACGCACCTGGGCGCGGAGGTGCTCGAGACCAAGCTCCCCGACATCACCGAGTTCGCCCGCACCTACCTCGGTGTCGACCCGGTCGTCGAGCCCGTCCCGGTCATGCCGACCGCGCACTACGCGATGGGCGGCATCCCCACCAACATCAAGGCCGAGGTGCTCGCCGACAACGACACGGTCGTTCCGGGGCTCTACGCCGCCGGAGAGTGCGCCTGCGTCTCGGTTCACGGCTCGAACCGCCTCGGGACCAACTCCCTGCTCGACATCAACGTCTTCGGCAAGCGCGCCGGCCGCAACGCCGTCGAGTACGTCAAGACCGCCGACTTCGTGCCGCTGCCCGAAGACCCCGCCGCCGAGGTACGCGGGCTCATCGAGGGTCTGCGCAACAACAGCGGCACGGAGCGCATCGCGGTGCTGCGCAAGACGCTGCAGGACGAGATGGACAAGGGCGCGCAGGTGTTCCGCACGCACGAGTCGCTGGCCCACGTCATGGACGTGATCGCGGACCTTCGCGAGCGCTACAAGAACATCCACGTCGACGACAAGGGCAAGCGCTTCAACACCGACCTGCTCGAGGCCGTCGAACTCGGTTTCCTCCTGGACCTCGCCGAGGTCGTCGTCTACTCGGCGCAGAACCGCGAAGAGAGCCGCGGCGGTCACATGCGCGACGACTTCCCCACGCGCGACGACGAGAAGTACATGCAGCACACCATGGCGTACCTGTCGGGAGACCCCCACTCGTCGCACCCCGCCGATCACATCGAACTCGGGTGGAAGCCCGTGGTGTTCACCAAGAACAACGCCGGCGAGCTCCGCTACCCGCCGCTGGAGAGGAAGTACTGAGATGGCATCCACCGCCCTTCGACAGGCTCAGGGACCCGAGAGCTCAGTGGACACCTCGGACGAGGTCGAGCAGACGCCGGAAGACACCGGGATCCAGTCGTTCCTCGTCACCTTCAACATCCGCCGTTTCGACCCCGAGGTCGACGACGAGCCTCGCTGGGTCGACTATGACGTGGAGCTGTATTCCACGGACCGCGTGCTCGACGCGTTGCACAAGATCAAGTGGGAGACCGACGGTTCGCTGTCGTTCCGCCGTTCGTGCGCACACGGCATCTGCGGATCGGATGCCATGCGCATCAACGGCCGCAACCGTCTCGCCTGCAAGACGCTGATCAAAGATCTCGACATCTCGCAGCCGATCTACGTCGAGGCGATCAAGGGCCTGCCGCTCGAGAAGGACCTGATCGTCGACATGGAGCCGTTCTTCGCCTCCTACCGCGAGGTGCAGCCGTTCCTGATCTCGAACTCGAAGCCCGAGCCGGGCAAGGAGCGCGTGCAGTCGATCGTCGACCGCGAGGTCTTCGACGACACCACCAAGTGCATCCTGTGCGCCGCGTGCACCTCGTCGTGCCCGGTGTTCTGGACCGACGGCCAGTACTTCGGTCCTGCAGCGATCGTCAACGCGCACCGCTTCATCTTCGACTCGCGCGACGACGCGGGCGACGTGCGCCTCGACATCCTCAACGACAAAGAGGGCGTGTGGCGCTGCCGCACGACCTTCAACTGCACCGAGGCGTGCCCCCGCGGCATCGAGGTCACCAAGGCCATCGCCGAGGTCAAGCAGGCCGTCCTCCGCGGCGGTCGCTGACCTCTCCTCCCTCGAACGGCGGGTGCGCTCCGGCGCCCCGCCGTTCGGCGTTCCGCCGCTCCACCCTCGCGTCGAGGGGCGGCATCCATTCATTAGGCTCGTCGGGTGACTGAGAACCGCCACGACCCGCGGCCGCTGCCCGCGGTGCGCGACGAGGATGCCCCCGCGGGCGACGACGACGCGTCGTTCCGCGGCCGGCTCGAGGCGGCCCAGACGGCCGTACGTGAGCGGCTCGATCATCCCATCGCCCGGGCGGCGAAGATCGCCCAGTGGTTCCCGATCCGCGTGTGGCGGCACTTCCTGCAGCACAATGGATTCCTGCTCGCCGCCGGTATGAGCTACCAGGGGCTGTTCGCGGTGTTCTCGGCCCTGTACCTGGCCTTCGCCGGCGTCGGTATCTGGCTGGGCGGCAGCAAGACCGCGATCGACGGTCTGATCCACATCGTCAACAGCTACATCCCGGGCATCATCAGCGAGAACGGCCTCGTCGACCGCGAGCAGGTCGAAGCCGTCGCGCAGGAGAGCGGACGTCTGCTCACCATCACCGGCATCGTCGCCGTCGTGGTGGTGGTGTGGACGGCCATCGGGTTCGTCACGTTCACCCGTCGCGCGGTGCGCGACACCTTCGGACTCCCCTTCGACCTGCGCAACTACGTGCTGCTGAAGGCGCGCGATTTCGTCGCCTCGCTCCTGTTCGGCATCGCCCTGCTGGTCGGTGCCCTGCTGGGCTCGATCACCACCGGTGCGGTCGACCTGGTGTTCGGGCTCATCGGCTGGGACCGCGAGACCCTCGGCTGGTCGGTAGGGGCTCGGATCATCTCACTCGTCGTGGCGTTCGGTGTGAACACCCTCGCCCTGGCGTCCCTGTTCCGCTTCCTCACGGGCACGACCCTCACCTGGCGACGCGCGTGGCCGGGGGCCCTCGTCGGCGCGACGGGGATGGTCGTTCTGCAGGTCGCCGCGGGCTTCCTTTTCGTCTACACGCCCTCGAACCCGCTGCTCGCGACGTTCACCGTGCTCATCGGGTTCTTGTTGTGGTTCCGCTTCATCGGCATCGTGATCCTCGTCTCCGCGGCGTGGATCGCGGTGGCGGCGCGCGACCGCGACGTTCCCCTGCGCTCCCCCGAGGACCGTCTCGCCATGGAACAGGCGGCCCTCGTCATCGCGGCGCAGGTCGGCGTGCGCGAGGCCGAGAAGGCGGTCGCCCTGTCGCGGTGGCCCCTGCGCTGGCGTGCGAAGCGGCGACTCAGCGCGGCCGAGAAGCAGCTCGCGCGCGCGGAGGCCGACGTTCCGGCGCCTCGGCGGGTCTCCCTTCTCCCCGACTGAGCATCGCGCGGTCACCGGCCGCTCACGGGCCGGCGGCCCGCGGGGTGATGCGTGCTCGGTGGTTCCGTCGAGTTCGCCTCCCCGCGGCGATGTCCGAGGCGCGGGCTACGCTCGTGGGGTGCCTCGTTCTGTGCGAATCGTCTCCGTCAACGTCAACGGCATCCGTGCCGCCGTCCGCAAGGGCATGACCGAATGGCTCGATGCCTCGGGCGCCGACATCGTCGCCCTGCAAGAGGTCCGTGCTACCGCCGAGCAACTCGCCGAGGCTCTCCCCGGCTGGCAGATCGTCAACGACGAGTCGCTGCAGAAGGGCCGCGCGGGCGTCGCGATCATCAGCCGGCTGCCCGGCGTCGACACGCGCAGCCATCTCGGCCCCGAGCCCCTCGACGCGTCCGGCCGATGGATCGAGACCGACTTCGAGATCGACGGTGAGACGGTCACCATCGTGAGCGCCTACGTGCACAGCGGCGAGGTCGACACTCCGAAGCAAGACGCGAAGTGGCTCTTCCTGGATGCCATGGAGCAGCGCCTCGCAACCCTGAAGTCCGAACGCGAACTCGCCCTGGTCCTCGGCGACCTGAATGTCGGGCACCGTGAGCTCGACATCAAGAACTGGCGCGGCAATCGCAAGAACGCGGGGTTCCTGCCCCGCGAGCGCGCCTATTTCGACCGCTTCTTCGGGCCCGCGGGCGAGAAGGTCGAGGGCGTCGACGGAACGGTCGGCACGGGGCTCGGGTGGGTAGACGTCGGCCGCCGCGAGATGGGCGAGGTCGATGGGCCGTACACGTTCTGGTCGATGCGTGGCAAGGCGTTCGACACCGACAGCGGCTGGCGCATCGACTACCACGTCGCCACCCCAGCATTGGCGGAGCGGGTCACGGCCTACCGCGTCGACCGGGCGCCGTCCTACGACACGCGCTGGAGCGATCACTCCCCCGTGATCGTCGACTACACACTCGGGCGCTGACCGGCGGGACGCCGCGCTGTCGGCGGGCGCAACGACGATCGCGCGTCACGGAGCGCATCTTCGGCCGACCGGGTGGGTCCTCACCGATTCCCCGCCCGGCCGCTGCCGTACAGCCGCGCACACGTACCGCGATCTTCGGCACCGCGCGTCCCTGGGCACACCTGCACGTGCCGCGACCGCCACACGGCGACGCCTAGGATCGAGACGTGACTCAGCAGCGCCTCTACTCCGGAATGCAGCCCTCCGCCGACAGCCTCCAGATCGGCAACTACATCGGGGCTCTGCTGCAATGGCGCGAGTTGCAGGACCAGTACGACGCCTTCTTCTCTGTCGTCGACCTGCACGCCCTCACGCAGCCCGGCGACCCCGCCGAACGCCGAGAGAAGACTCGCCGTACCGCCGCGCAGTACATCGCCGCGGGCATCGAGCCCTCGCGCTCCACGCTCTACGTGCAGTCGCACGTGCCGGCGCACGCGGAACTGCAGTGGGTGCTGTCGACCCTCACCGGTTTCGGCGAGGCCGGACGCATGACCCAGTTCAAAGACAAGTCGGCCCGCTACGGCGCGGATGCCACCAACGTCGGGCTGTTCACCTATCCGGTGCTGATGGCGGCCGACATCCTGCTGTACCAGACCGACGTCGTGCCCGTCGGGGACGACCAGAAGCAGCACATCGAGCTGACCCGCGACCTGGCGGAGCGCTTCAACCAGCGCTTCGGCGAGACCTTCACGGTGCCCAAGCCCATGATCCAGCGCGAGACCGCCCGCATCTACGATCTGCAGAACCCGACCTCGAAGATGTCGAAGTCGGCCGAGTCCGACGCGGGCGTGCTGTGGATGCTCGACGAGTCGAAGGTGAGCGCCAAGAAGATCATGCGCGCGGTCACCGACTCCGAGGGCGTCGTGCGATTCGATCGCGACGAGAAGCCGGGCGTCTCGAACCTCCTCGTCATCTACTCGGCCCTCACCGGCCGCGAGATCACCGCCATCGAAGACGAGTACGCGGGCCGCGGCTACGGCGACTTCAAGAAGGGCCTGGCCGAGGTCGTCGTGAACGAATTCGAGCCCGTCCGACACCGCGCCCTCGAGCTTCTGGACGACCCCGCCGAACTCGACCGCGTGCTGGCGACCAACGCCGAGCGTGCGGCATCCGTCGCCGAGAAGACCCTCGCCGATGTGTACGACCGCATCGGGCTGCTCCGCCGCGGCTGACTCGCATCGTTCGACGCCGCGTGACCGCCCGCGTCACGCGGCGTCGCCGTTCCCGAGGATCGCGTCGCGCTCGCCGACCCAACGCAGGAGAACCGCGCTCTCGACCGCGTCGCGATGCCGACGGGCGGCGACCGACGTCCGTCTCTCCTGCGTCGTGTCTATCTGCGAAGCGCCGCGCCCGTCGCAGCGCCGATCCCGCTGAAGGGTCCCTTGCTGGACACAACGCAGGAGTTCTGGCTGCTGTTGACGACGTGGTGGCATCCGCGATGCCTCACAGCGCGCAAGATTCCTGCGTTATGTCGCTAGCGGCGCGCGGATCTGAGGCCCTGGACGGCACGGCGCAGAAAGTCGGGGTTGCTGAAGATCATTCTCGCCGTCGGTCGAACGACGGTATACCCGCGCTCAGCGAGCAGAAGATCACGCAGCCT
The DNA here is from genome assembly GCF_052045385.1 of Microbacterium sp. 22296. Lineage (NCBI taxonomy): Bacteria > Bacillati > Actinomycetota > Actinomycetes > Micrococcales > Microbacteriaceae > Microbacterium > Microbacterium sp. 22296. The sequence continues at coordinate 367,186 of NZ_JBQEOS010000002.1, forward strand.
GTCGCGCTCCTGCGCTTCCCATCCGCCGTGGTGTGCCCGGCTGTCGCACTCGACGACGATCCATCCGTCGACGACGAGGTCCACACGACCGACGCCGTCGATCCATACCTGCACCTGCACGGAACAGCCCAGTTGTCGCAGGAGTAAGCGCGCGAAGCTCTCGGAACCCGCCTCGGCACGACCGTCGAGAAGCGGCCGCAGGGCCGCATACTTCGCGGGAAGACCGGCGAAGAGTTCGCGCACGTCCGCGTCGGTCACGCGGCCCTGGTGAAGCGCGTTGTCGAGCATCGCGATCGACGCCCGCGGACTCTGGCACCGGATGGCGCGCGCCAATGCCTCCATGAGGGGAATGGAGTGGGCGGCGCCCTGATCACTGCTCCGCCAATGGACGACGACGTTCGATGCGCCGCTGAGGCGCTGGCGACGCGACGACGGGGAACGCAGTCTCGAATGGGTCGGCTCGACCTGCACGTGCAGGTGCGACTGGTCCAGAGCGAAGATCCCGGCCGCTCCGACGGCCGAGATGCAGTCCAGTCGGCCGCCGACACGTTGAGCCGCAACGACCGCTTCGTGGACTCCGCCGGCGACGTACACGTCGCGCCGAGCGCGATGCAGGACCCCCGCCGCGAGGGCTTCACGGATGCCGGCGCGACTCGCACCGGTCGCGCACAGATCGGCGTACGACATGACCGAGTCGAGCGGAAATCCCGCTGCCTGTTCGTTCTCCATCGCATGACGATGATCGATCGCGCGCATCCCCCGCTGCGCGGATCGACGAGTTCGTGGACAGCTTCCGGGAAGCCGGAATCGGGGAGGGGTCGAACACAACGCAGGAAATGGACGCCGGGTCCCCGGTCGCGGCTCTCGCCCGAGCGGGAGATACGGCACGACTCCTGCATTGTGTCGCCGTCCGGGCCCACGGCGCCGGAGGAGGTGCGCACCGGAGGCGCAAGCCCGCCTCGGGATGTCGGGGGTGCGTGGGAGCATGGGCGCATGCCGGAGATGCCAGAGGTCGAAGGACTCGTCGAGTTCCTGCGGGTGCGGCTCGCGGGCGTGCGGTTCGACAAGGCGAGCGTGTCGGCCATCAACGCCCTCAAGACGTACTCCCCGCCCTTGTCCGATCTCGTCGGCGCGCAGGTCACCGGAGTCGATCGTCACGGCAAGTTCGTGGACATCGCGACCGACGGCGGCATCCATCTGATCTTCCACCTCGCCAAAGCGGGTTGGCTCCGCTGGTACGACGCCCTGCCCGCGACGCTGATCAAGCCGGGCAAGACCCCCATCGCCCTGCGCGTCGGCTTCGACGACGGCTCGGGCTTCGATCTCACCGAGGCGGGCACGAAGAAGTCGCTGGCGGTGTACGCCGTCACCGCGCCCGACGAAGTGCCCGGCATTGCGCGCCTCGGCCCCGACCCGCTCGCCGACGATTTCGGCCGGGAGGAGTTCGGTGCTCTGCTCACCGGGCGGAGGACGCAGATCAAGGGTGTGCTGCGCGACCAGTCGATCATCGCCGGTGTCGGAAACGCGTATTCCGACGAGATCCTGCACGCGGCGAAGATGTCACCCTACGCCCTCGCCGCCACCCTTGCCGACGACGACGTGGACCGTCTCTTCACGGCGATGACGACGACACTCTCCGAGGCCGTCGATGCGGCCCGCGGCAAGCCCCCGGCGGAGCTGAAGGATGCCAAGCGCCGCGGCATGCGCGTGCACGGGCGACGCGGCGAGGCGTGTCCGGTCTGCGGCGACGAGGTGCGCAGCGTCTTCTTCGCCGACAACTCCCTCGAGTACTGCGCCACGTGCCAGACCGGCGGGAAGCTGCTGGCCGACCGGCGCCTGTCGCGCCTGCTGAAGTAGCCCGCCGGGTCGGGCCCCCGCTCGCGGTCGCAACGCGCCCCGCGTCGTCGTGATCGGAGTGTTCACGCACAACCAACGACGACGGCGGGCGACACCGAAGTGCCGCCCGCCGCCGTCGTCAGTGGGTCAGGAGATCGCGATCGTCACGATCGGGCTCCACCCGATGTTGCCCGCAGCGTCCGTGGCACGCGACCGGATCTGGTAGCGGCCCTTCGGGTACTGGCTCGAGTCGAGGGTCGTGCGCCACAGGCCGTCGCTGCCGCGCACGGCATCGCCGAGCTTGGTCGAGCCCGCCCAGAAGCTGACACCGGTCACCGCGACGTTGTCGCTCGCCGAGGCGACGATGTCACCACGTCCGGAGATCGTCGAGCCCGTGGTCGGGCTGGTGATCGACGTCGTGGGAGCGGTCGTGTCCTTCGACGGCGTCGGCGTCGGGGTGGGAGTCGGGGTGGGAGTCGGCGTGGGAGTCGGCGTGCGCGTCGGCGTCGGCGACGGGGTCGGCGACGGGGTCGGCGAAGCGGTCGGCGTCGGGGACGCCGTGGGCGTCGGCGAAGCGGTCGGAGTCGGCGTCGGGGTGGGAGTCGGAACCGGCCCCGAACCCGTGGGGGCGACGGTCGCCAGGTAGCCGTAGTACTTGCTCGGCGAGGAGCCGGCGGCCGAGGGGCTGCCGAACCAGGTGTGACCCTTGGCGTCGGCCGCAGAGGCCTGCGCGATGAGCTGTCGGTGGACCTGCGACGTGGTCATCCCGGAGCAGGTGCCCGTCGCGAAGCAGTTCAGGACGACGCCGCTGAGAGCCGCGGTCGCCATGGACGTGCCCGACTGGATGTATCCGAAGCGGTCACCCTTGAGCGTCGTGTAGGGGCAGGTGCCGGGCGCGGCCAGGACGTGGGCCTTGTCGGCGTCGGACACCGCGAAGTTGGTGTTCAACCACGGTGTGTCGTCCTTGGTGGAGAGGCCACAGGTGCTGGCTGCCAGTCCACCCGGCTTGCCGTCGTAGTCGGCCATGTTCGTCGCCACCAGCACCTCGTCGTACGCGCCGGGGAGAACACGGGCGAGGTCGGTGGCGCCGTTTCCGGCTCCGGCGACGACGACGACTCCCTGAGACGTCAGCTTGCAGATCGACTGGTGAAGCGCGTCACTGTTGGAGAAGCCGCAGTTGCCATCGTCGACGCCCTCGAATCCGAGGCTCATGTTGGCGACCTTGATGTTGTAGGTCGCTGCATTGTTGACGACCCAGTCGACGCCGCAGAGCACGGAGGAAAGCGTGCCCTTGTTCTTGGCATCCATCACGCGGACCGAGTAGATCGGCGCACCGGGGGCGACCCCGACCGTGCCGAAGCTGTTGTCGTAAGCGGCGATGTAGCCCGATACGCCGGTCCCGTGGCCGTTGCCGTCGCGCTCGTCGCTCGTGCCGAGGCAGTTGACCGCGTTCACGAGGTTGTAGTCGATGTGCGGGTTGACGCCCGAGTCGATCACGGCGACCGCGGGGCCCGTCCAGGGCGTCTGCACGCCGTCGCCCGCGCTGACCGGCGCCACGTCGGCCTGAACCGTTTTCGGGGTGGGGGTGTCCATCTGCGCGAAGCCCTCGACCTCGACATCAGGGGTGAGGATGCTGACGCGGCGGTCGTTCGCCAGCGCGGTGGCCTCGGCGGCCGTGAGCGACGCGGCGAACCCGTTCAGGGCAGCGGTGTAGCGATCGTCCACGTCGACGCCGTAGCGGGCCGCGAGAGCAGCCGCGTCCACGCCGTCGGCGAGCCCGATGACGTAGTCACCGGCGGGACGCGTGGCCGCCGACGCCGGCGATGCGCCGACCACACCGGCGAGCAGGACGGCGGCGACAGCCACCATCGCGCCCGCGGGACGAATAATCTTCAATGCCATTCCCTCTACCCTCGCGAAGAACTCAGGGCGGAGTGATAAGAAAGCCCGCCGACAGACAGAATAGGGCCAGAACGTTTCAACTACGTGACGCGGTGCGGATTCTTTGATATAGCTTGGGGCTTTGTTCGTGCGGGCGGTGCTCTCATCTCGAAGCCTTCTCGTCGGGGCGCCTCGCGAGAGGACGGGTCCGAGCCGCCCGTCGGGGCGCGCTGCGCACCCGCAGGATTCGTCGTGGCGGACGTCACCGTCGACCCGCCTCGCCTGCTCGCCATGTGTCCGTTCATTCCGGGGAATGAAACCGCCGACGCGGCGTTGACTAGACTTCGAAGAGCAATAACGTGCTCCGGGGTCGGTGAGAATCCGAACCGGCGGTGACAGTCCGCGAACCCCTCCGCCCAGCGGTGGGGCCGATCCGGTGGAATTCCGGAACCGACGGTGATGCGAGGGTTCCTCCCTCGCTAGTCCGGATAGGAGGCAGCACGGACGGCGCGTCGCGCCTTCCCGCTGGCCCTGCCCCGGCACCGCGGGAAGGACAGGGAAATGGCATCCGCCATCGAGATCGACGCCGTGCGGCGAGCGCTGCAGCTCGCCCGGCGCGGCCCGCGCGGGCTGAACCCGCAGGTCGGGGCGGTCATCCTCTCCCCCGACGGCGGTGTGCTGGCCGAAGGTTTCCACCGCGGCGCCGGCACCCCGCACGCGGAGGTGGACGCTCTCTCGCAGCTGGCACCGGGTGCCGCCCGCGGCACCACCGCCGTCGTCACGCTCGAGCCGTGCAATCACACCGGTCGCACGGGGCCGTGCGCGCAAGCCCTCATCGACGCCGGGGTGGCGCGAGTGGTCTACGCCCTCGACGACCCCACCGACGCCGCAGCCGGTGGGGCCGAACGCCTGCGCGGTGCGGGCGTCGACGTGGAGAGCGGCGTCGATGCCGTCGCCGCTCTCGAACTGATCAGCGACTGGATGGCGCTCCAGCGCACCGGACGCCCGCACGTCACCGTCAAGTGGGCGCAGAGCCTCGATGGGCGAGCCGCCGCCGCCGACGGAACGAGCCAGTGGATCACGGGACCGGCCGCGCGGCGCGACGTGCACGTCCGCCGCGCGCACGCCGACGCGATCGTCGTCGGCACCGGCACGGTCCGGGCCGACGATCCCGCGCTCACCGCACGCGCCGACAACGGCTCGCTGCTCGAGACCCAACCGACTCCGGTGATCATCGGCGAGAGCGAGACGGCCCCGGATGCCGCCGTGCGCCGCCACCCCCGCGCGCCGCTCTTCTACGCGACCCACGACCTTCCCGCGGTGCTCGCGGATCTCGCCGAGCAGGGCGTGCAACGAGTGTTCGTCGAGGGCGGGCCGACGCTCGCGAGCGCGTTCGTGCGGGCGGGGCTCGCCGATGAGCTGCTCGTCTACGTCGCCCCGGTCCTGCTCGGAGGGTCTCGTCTCGCCGTCGGGGACGTGGGCGTGTCGACCATCGATGAGGCGCGGCGGTTGGCCGTGGCATCCCTCGAGAACCTCGGCGACGACCTGCTGATCGTCGCGCGACCCGTGTCGACGCGCGAGACCGAGGGCCCGCACGCGTCGCCGGAACCGTCCCGCGCGCACGACGGGACCGCCGCCGCAGAACCCGCCCGCGCGACCGCGCGCGAGAACGAAGGAGACGCCTGATGTTCACCGGAATCGTCGAAGAGATCGGCGCCGTCACCGCCGTCGAGCCCTCGGGAGACGGCGTGCGGCTGACGCTGCGCGCCCCGCTGTCGGTGTCGGATGCCGGGCACGGTGACTCGATCTCGGTCAGCGGCGTCTGCCTCACCGTCGTCGACCAGGGCGACGACTGGTTCACCGCCGACGTCATGAAGCAGACCCTCGACATGTCGACCCTCGTCGATGTGGCACCGGGCCGAGCCGTCAACCTCGAACGTGCGACCGCCGCCCACGGACGGCTGGGCGGACACATCGTGCAGGGACACATCGACGGCACGGGGATCGTGCGCGAGGTGCGCCCCGGCGCCCAGTGGAGCGTCGTCCGGGTCGGCATCCCGCATCACCTGGCTCCCCTCGTCGTCGACAAGGGCTCGATCGCGATCGACGGCGTCTCGCTCACCGTCAGCGCTGTCAGCCCCGCCGCCGAGGCGGAGCCGTGGCTCGAGGTCTCGCTCATCCCCGAGACCCTCGCGGCCACCACGCTCGGCCGCGCCGAGGCCGGCACGCCCGTCAACCTCGAGACCGACATCCTCGCGCGCCACGTGCAGCGCATGCTCGCCTTCCGTACGACAGAGAACCCCGCGGCCACCGCCGCATCGACCGAGAGGGGCTCCGCATGAGCCTGTCCACCATCCCCGAGGCCCTGGAGGCCCTGCGTCAGGGGCGACCGATCCTGGTCGCCGACGACGAGAACCGCGAGAACGAGGGCGACGTCATCCTCTCGGCCCAGCTCGCGACCCCCGAGTGGCTCGCCTGGACCGTGCGCTGGTCGAGCGGCTACGTCTGCGCCCCCATGCCGGGCGAGTGGGCGGACCGCCTCGACCTGCCCCCCATGGTCGAGGTCAACCAGGACGCTCGCGGCACCGCCTACACGGTGAGCGTAGATGCCGCGTCCGGTGTCACCACCGGCATCAGCGCCGCCGACCGCGCGCGCACCCTCAACGTGCTGGCTGATGCGGAATCGGTCCCCACGAGCCTCATCCGCCCCGGTCACGTGCTGCCCCTTCGTGCCGTCGACGGCGGCGTGCGCGAACGCGCGGGGCACACCGAAGCCGCCGTCGACCTCATGCGGCTGGCGGGTCTCGAGCCCGTCGGCGCGATCGCCGAGGTGGTGGCCGACGACGGCAGCATGATGCGGCTGCCCGGACTCTTCGAGCTCGGCGAACGCGACGGCATCCCGGTGATCACCATCGAGCAGCTCATCGCCTACCTCAACGAGACCGATCCGCTGCCGGCGGCGACCCCCGCGCGTCGCCGGGTGAGCCTGCGCGCGGAGTCGAACGTGCCCACCTCGCACGGCACCTTCCGCTTCCTCGCGTACAAGGACCGCGTCACCGGCACCGATCACCTCGCGGTGGTCTCCGGCGACCTCACCGAGCGCGCACCCCTCGTGCGCGTGCACTCGGAGTGCCTGACCGGCGAGGCCTTCGGGTCGCTGAAGTGCGAATGCGGCCCGCAGCTCGAAGCCGCCCTCGACACGATCGACCGCGACGGCGGCATCGTCATCTACATGCGCGGTCACGAGGGCCGCGGTATCGGACTGATCAACAAGCTGCGCGCGTACAACCTGCAGGAGCGCGGGATGGACACGGTGGATGCCAACCTGGCCCTCGGCCTGCCCGCCGACGCTCGCGATTACGCCGCCGCCGCCGGCATCCTCGCCGATCTCGGGGTCGACAAGGTGCGACTGCTGACGAACAACACCGACAAGGTCGCGCAGCTGCGCGGCTTCGGCCTCGACGTCGTCGAGCAGGTGCCCCTCCTCGTCGGCGTCGGCCCCAACAACCACCAGTACCTCGAGACGAAGCGCGACCGGATGGGCCACATCATCGGCGCGGACGAGCTGCGCGACGCCCTCGCGCACACGAAGGAAGAGAGCGCCTGATGGCCGGCAGTGGAGCACCCGAGACCGGCGGCGTCGACGCCTCCGACCTGAACGTCGTCGTCATCGCCGGCACCTGGCACGAGGTCATCACCGACGGCCTCATCGCCGGGGCGAAGCGCGTGCTGGATGCCACCGGGGCGACCTACCGCGTCGTGCGGGTGCCGGGCTCGTTCGAGCTGCCCGTGGCGGCCAAGGCCGCCCTCGACGGCGGGGCGGATGCCGTGGTCGCGCTCGGCGTGATCATCCGGGGTGGGACGCCGCACTTCGACTTCGTCTCGTCGGCCGCGACCGACGGCCTGACCCGCGTCGCCCTCGACACGGGCAAGCCGGTCGGATTCGGCGTGCTGACCCTCGACGACGAGCAGCAGGGCCTCGACCGTGCCGGGCTCGAGGGCTCGAAGGAGGACAAGGGCGAGGAGGCCGCCGACGCGGCGATCCGCACCGCCCTCGTGCTGCGGGAGCTGCGCGGCTGACGCACGCGGCGCACCGCTGCTTCGGGGCGCGCCGCTGCTTCGGGGCGCGAAATGTGCAGCGGGGCGGANCACATCCCGCGCCCCGGTCCGGGCTGCGCCCCCGCTACGGCGGACGCTCCGCTGCACACCGAGCACGGTCCGGGGTTCGGTGGCGCGCGGGCAGCGCGACTCGAGATTGAGGTGCGCCTTGCTGGCGAGGGAGGACGCGGCATCCCTACCCTGACGGTATGGAGACCCTGCGTAACGTCATCGTCCTCGTGCATCTCGTCGGCTTCGCCGTGCTCTTCGGCGCATGGGTGGTCGAGGCCGTCGCGCGGCGAGTGCGCGTGACGCCGCTGATGAACTACGCGCTGGGCATCTCCCTGCTCACGGGTCTCATCCTGTCGGCGCCGTGGGGGATCGATCACGATCTCAACTACGCCAAGATCGGCATCAAGCTCGTGGTGCTGCTCGTGATCGGCGCTCTGCTCGGCATCGGCTCCGCTCGTCAGAAGCGCACCGGTTCGCTGTCGCCCGCGCTGTTCTGGCCCGTCGGCATCCTGACCCTGCTGAACGCAGGCCTCGCGGTCATCTGGCGCTGAGTCCCGTTCGCGTGAGAGGGCGCCCTCGCGGGCGGAGCCCTGCGTACGCTCAGCGCACACATAGACTGGAATGTCTAGACGCCCCTCACCCGGGGACGTCGCCGGTGCTCCCGCCGTGCGCTCCCTCACTCCCACCCCTGTGATCGCTGCGCCCCACCGCTGCGCCCCATCCCGGACGCGAACGAAGAACCTTCCCGTCAGGCAGTCATGACCACGTCATCCCCCTCCACCCGCACCACCACCGCACCGGCGAACCCCCGCTCGCGTGTCATCACCGCGAGCCTCGTCGGAACGACGATCGAGTTCTACGACTTCTACGCGTACGCCACCGCCGCAGTCCTCGTCTTCCCGGTGCTCTTCTTCCCCACCGGCAACGAGACGACCTCGCTGCTGCTGTCGTTCAGCGTCTTCGGCGCCGCGATGGTCGCGCGTCCCCTCGGCGCCATCGTGTTCGGGCACTTCGGCGACCGGTTCGGCCGCAAGGCGACGCTCGTGGCATCCCTTCTCACGATGGGTATCGCGACCTTCCTGATCGGATGCCTGCCGACGTTCAACGAGATCGGCGTCTGGGCGGCCGTCCTGCTGCTCGTCATGCGCCTCGCGCAGGGCTTCGCGCTCGGCGGCGAGTGGTCGGGGGCGGCGCTCGTCGCCACCGAGAACGCGCCGAAGGGAAAGCGCGCGCTGTTCGGCACGTTCCCGCAGTTGGGCGCCCCGATCGGCTTCATCATCGCCAACACGGTGTTCCTCGTCATCAACTTCGCGCTGCCGCACCCCGACGGCACGGCCCAACGCTCCGAGGAGTTCCTCACCTGGGGCTGGCGCGTGCCGTTCCTGTTCTCGGCGATCATGGTCATCGTCGGCCTGTACGTGCGCCTCAAGCTCGTCGAGAGCACGTCGTTCTCGAAGGCCGAGAAGAGCGGTGCGATCCGCAAGTTCCCGCTCGGCGAGGTCGTCCGCCGCAACGGCAAGCAGCTGGTGCTGGGCACGTTCATCATGCTCGCCACCTACGTGCTGTTCTACCTGATGACCAGCTTCACGCTGTCGTACGGCACGAAGCCCACCGTCGAGGGCGCCGCCGCCGCCGCTGAGAAGGCCGGCACCGCGTTCGACGCGGCTGCCTACGTGCCGGGCCTGGGCTTCGGGTACACCGACTTCGTCATCATGCAGATCATCGGCGTGGTGTTCTTCGGCGTCTTCACGATGCTGTCGGGTCCGGTCGCCGACGCCATCGGGCGCAAGCGTCTGCTCATCGGCGTGACGATCGCGATCATCGTCTTCGGCCTGAGCTTCTCGGTGTTCCTGCTGCCGCAGGCCGACCCGAAGTTCACCGGCGCGCTCGTGCAGGCCTTCCTCGTGTTCGGATTCCTGCTGATGGGCACGACCTTCGGACCGATGGGCGCCGTGCTGCCCGAACTGTTCCCCACGAACACGCGGTACACCGGCTCGGCCATCTCCTACAACGTCTCCTCGATCCTCGGGGCGGCCCTCGCCCCCATCGTCGCCGTCGCGCTCTGGGCGGCAGGGGGCGGCAACCCGTGGCTGGTCGGCCTCTACCTGTCGGGGATGGGCGTGCTCACCCTGATCGCCGTCGTGCTGTCGCCGGAGACGAAGGACGTCGACTACGACGACAACATCGCCGCCGGAGCGACGGCGCCGTAACGCGCTCTCGTCGAACGACGGATGCCACGGGGCCCGGGCCTCGTGGCATCCGTCGTTCTTTCGTGGGGCGGGTGCCGAGGGCGGGCGGGCCGGCGGGTGCCGGGGGGCGGGCGCGCCGGAGGGTGCCGGGGCGCGCGGGCGCAACTCCGGAGATGTGCGGGCCGGCGAGCGCTGGACGCCCCTCGAACGGCCGCGACGACCCGATTCTCCGGAGTTCGGTACATCGGCGAACCAGCGAGACCGACGGTGTCGGCGGTGGGAGGTACGGTCGAAGGACCCCATTTCCTTTCCCGAGGTGAGCATGTCCGTTCCCGCTCCCGCGCGCGGTCGGCGCGGCCGCCGCGTGCCCGAGGGCCCGCGCGCGTCCTTCCGACAGCTGCTGCCCTTCCTGCTCGAGCACAAGCGCACGCTCGTCGTCGTCGCGGTCCTGAGCATCCTCGGTGCGGGTGCGACGCTCGCGCAGCCGCTTCTCGTGGGCCAGGTCATCACGCGCGTTCAGCAGTCGGTGCCGCTCGGCGCGCTGGTGTGGCTGCTCGTCGGCTTCGTCGTGCTGTCGTCGCTGATCTCGGGCTACCAGCACTACCTCCTCCAGCGCACCGGTACCGCGGTCGTCTACTCCAGCCGCCGGCGGCTCATCGCCCGGATCCTGCGCCTGCCCATCAGCGAGTTCGACGCGCGCCGCACCGGCGACCTCGTCTCGCGCGTGGGCACCGACACCACGCTGCTGTACGCCGTGCTGACGCAGGGACTCGCGGATGCCGTGGGCAACGCGCTCATCCTCATCGGCGCGGTCATCGCGATGGCCTTCATCGACCCCCTGCTGCTCGGCCTGATCGTCGTCGTCATCGGAGCGTCGCTCGCGACGGTCGTCATCCTCAGCTCCAGGATCCGAGTCGCCTCCGCCGCTCAACAGGAGAAGGTCGGCGAGCTGTCGGCCGGCGTCGAGCGCGCCGTCGGTTCCATCCGCACCATCCGTGCCGCGGGAGCCACCGCGCGCGAGACCGCGACGGTCACCGAGACCGCGACCCAGGCCTACGACGCGGGTGTGCGCATCGCCAAGGTGTCCGCGCTCATCGTGCCGGTCGCCGGCATCGCGCTGCAGGTATCACTGCTCGTCGTGCTCGGCGTCGGCGGGTTCCGGGTGGCATCCGGAGCGATCGACGTCGCCGCCCTCGTCACCTTCGTCATCTTCCTGTTCCTCCTCGTGCAGCCGCTCGCGTCGGCGATCGGGGCGATCACGTCGGTCAATCAGGCGCTGGGTGCGCTCGGACGCATCCAGGAGGTGCTCGACCTTCCCCTCGAAGACGGGGACGACCGGCCGGGCACAGCGACGGCGGTTCCGGATGCCGCGGCCATCGCCTTCCGCGACGTGCGGTTCCGCTACCCCGACCACGTCGTGAAGGCGCGAGAGGCCGCGGCCGCGGAGGCGCGGTCGGTGCTGGCGGACGTCCACCTGGACACCGCCGCGCCGCCCGCCGAGACCGATCGTGAAGTGCTCCGCGGAGTCTCGTTCACCGTGCCGCGCGGGTCTCGCGTCGCGCTCGTGGGGCCCTCGGGGGCGGGGAAGAGCACGATCCTCTCGCTCGTCGAGCGCTTCTACGACCCCACCGACGGGGCGATCCTCATCGATGGCGTCGACGCGCGCGAGCTGTCACGCGACGAGCTGCGCGCCCGGTTCGGCTACGTCGAGCAGGACGCCCCCACCCTCGCCGGCACGATCGCGGATAATCTGCGGCTCGCCTCCCCCGCGGCATCCGATGCCGACTGCGAACGGGTGCTGCGCGCGGTGAACCTCGGCGACGTCCTCGAGCGCAACCCGCTCGGCGTCGACGCCCCCGTCGGCGAAGACGGAGTCATGCTCTCGGGCGGCGAGCGCCAGCGGCTCGCGATCGCGCGGGCGCTGCTGGCCGCTCCCCCGGTGCTGCTGCTCGACGAGTCGACCTCGTCCCTCGACGGTGTGAACGAGCAGCGGATGCGCGAGGCCATCGACGCCGTCGCAGCCGACCGCACGCTCCTCGTCATCGCCCACCGCCTGTCCACCGTCGTCGACAGCGACCTCATCGTCGTGCTGCAGGACGGCCGGGTCGTCGGTCAGGGCACGCACAGTGAGCTCGTGGCATCCACTCCCCTGTACCGCGACCTGGCGAAGCACCAGCTGCTGGTGTGAGGTCGGGGCGTATGACGGCGACGTGAGGACGCCGCGGCGTGTCGCGCCCGCGCGGGGTCGGGGGCGGGGCGGGGCGAGAAACGCGATCCGCGCGAACACACGCCTCGACAGTACATTTCTCGCCACGAGAGGCGTTTCTCGGCGACGACGGAGAAGCCGCAGCGCCCCACCCAGCCGGCGCGACCACCGCGACTGGCGCGACCACCGCGACCGGCGCGACCGGTACGACCGGCGCGACCACCGCGACCGGCGCGACCGGAATGCCGCCCCCGAGATCGCAAGGCGGCGCAAGAAACGCGATTCGCAGGAGGAAACGCGTCTACAGCGCGTTTCTCGCCACGAGAAGCGTTTCTCGGCGACGACGGCGACGCCGCAGCGCCCCACCCAGCCGACGGGACCACCGCGACCGGCGCGACCGGGATGCGGCCCCCAAGATCGCAAGGCGGCGCGAGAAACGCGATCCGCGCGAACACACGCCTCGACAGTACATTTCTCGCCACGAGAAGCGTTTCTCGGCGACGACGGCGAAGCCGCAGCAGCGGGATGCGCCGGACGGGCGCGGGCATGACGACGCCCCTCCCGCGCGCCAAGAACGGGAGGGGCGTCGTGTCTGACGCTCGCCCCACCGCGCGAAACGGCGGGCGGGGCGAGAGCGTGGTGCCCGACCCCCGCGACGGCGGGCGGGGCGAGAGCGTGGTGTCCGACCCACCGCGACGGTGGGGCGGGTCAGGGCGAGAGCAGGATGCCCGACCCCTCGAAACGGCGGGGCGGGGCGAGAGCCCGGTGCCCCACCCCGTGCAACGGCGGGGCGGGGCGGCCGGGTCAGGAACGCTGCAGGCGGTAGCGGAGCGCGGCGAGCTCGGCGCGCAGGGCCGCCGGCAGGTGCGAACCGAACGTGTCGTAGAACTCCTCCGTCAGGTCGGCCTCGGCCAGCCACGATCGGGCGTCGACCGAGAACAGTTCGGCGAGGTCGGCGGCCGGGAGGTCGAGCCCCGTGAGGTCGAGGTCCTCGATCTTCGGCAGGCGACCGATGGGGCTGTCGACCGCGTCGACCTGACCGTCGACACGACGGATGATCCAGTCGATGACGCGGGCGTTGTCGCCGAATCCGGGCCAGAGGAAGCGGCCGTCGTCGCCCTTGCGGAACCAGTTCACCTGGAAGATCCGCGGGGCACGGTCGAAGCGGAGCTTCTGTCCGACCTTCAGCCAGTGGCCGAAGTAGTCGCCCATGTTGTACCCGCAGAACGGCAGCATCGCGAAGGGGTCGCGGCGGAGTTCTCCGACCGTTCCCTCCTGCGCGGCCGTCTTCTCGGACGAGACCGTCGAGCCGATGAAGACGCCGTGCGACCAGTCGGTGGCCTCCACGACGAGCGGCACGTTCGTCGCGCGGCGACCTCCGAACAGGATGACGTCGAGCGGAACGCCCTGGGGCGCCTCCCAGTCCTCGGCGATCTGCGGGCACTGAGCGGCGCCGACGGTGAACCGCGAGTTGGGGTGGGCCGCGGGACGACCCGACGCGGGCGTCCAGGGGTTGCCCTCCCAGTCGGTGAGGTGCGGCGGCGCCTCGTCGGTCAGGCCCTCCCACCACACGTCGCCGTCGGGGCGGAGTGCGACGTTGGTGAAGATCGTGTTGCCCCACAGGGTCTCGATGGCGGTGACGTTGGTCGACTCGCCCGTGCCCGGTGCGACGCCGAAGAAGCCGGCCTCGGGATTGATCGCCCAGAGGCGCCCGTCCTCACCGGGTCGGATCCAGGTGATGTCGTCGCCGAGGGTCTCGACGCGCCAGCCGGGGATGGTGGGGCGGAGCATCGCCAGGTTGGTCTTGCCGCAGGCAGAGGGGAACGCCGCGGCCACGTGGTACGCCTTGCCCTTCGGGTCGATCACGCGGATGAGGAGCATGTGCTCGGCGAGCCACCCCTCGTCGCGGCCGATGACCGAGGCGATGCGCAGCGCGAAGCACTTCTTTGCCAGGATGGCGTTGCCGCCGTAGCCCGAACCGAACGACCACACCTCGAGGGTGTCGGGGAAGTGCACGATGTACTTCTCGTCGTTGCACGGCCAGGTGACGTCGGACTCGCCCGGCGCGAGCGGGGCACCGACGGAGTGGACCGTCTTGACCCACGGCGCACCCTGGGCGATCTGCGCGAGCACGGCCGTGCCGACGCGGGTCATGACACCGATGGATGCCACGGCGTAGGCGCTGTCGGTGATCTGCACGCCGATGTGGCTGAGGGGGCCGCCGACGGCGCCCATCGAGAACGGGACGACGTACATGGTCCGTCCGCGCATCGATCCCTCGAAGACGCCGTTCAGCGTCTCGCGGATCTCGGCCGGGGCGATCCAGTTGTTCGTAGGGCCGGCATCCTCTTCGCTCTCGGAGGCGATGTAGGTGCGCGACTCGAGGCGCGCGACGTCGCCGGGGTGCGAGCGGGCCAGGTACGAACCGGGCCGCCACTCGGGGTTGAGCTTGATGAGCTTGCCCTCGTCGACCATGTCGCGCAGCAGAGCGTCGTTCTCGGCGGGCGAGCCGTCGACCCAGTGGATGCGGTCGGGCTGCGTGAGGGCGGCGACCTGGTCGACCCACGCGGTCAGTGCGGCGAGCCCCGGACCCTCGACGGCCGGACGCACGCCGTGGCCGGGACGAGCGGCACGGGCGGCAGCGGGCGCGGCGTTGCGGGAGCTGGAGCTGAAGATGTCGGCGAGAGCCATGTCGTTCTCCTCGGTTGAGAGCAAACTCGGTGTCGTTCCTCCATATTGAGACCCTCGGCCCGCGACTTTCGACGCATTTTGGATGTAAGAATCAGGATTCTTTCGATATGGTCAAGGAATGGCGTCGTCCTTCGAACTCACCACCCTGGGTCACCGCATCCGTCATCACCGTCTGGCCCGCGGCCTGACGCTCGACGAGCTGGGGGCGCTCGTCGGCGTGGCGGGCAGCCAGCTGAGCCTCATCGAGAACGGCAAGCGCGAGCCCAAGCTCTCGCTGCTGCAGGAGATCGCGCGCGCGACCGAGACCGAAGTGACCGAACTGCTCTCGAGCGAACCGCCGAACCGCCGCGCCGCGTTGGAGATCGAGCTCGACCGGGCGCAGAGCAGCCCGTTCTTCCGGCAGCTCGGCATCCCGCCGGTCAAGGTCAGCAAAGGCACCAGCGACGACACCATCGAAGCCGTGCTCGGTCTGCACCGAGAACTGCAGCGACGCGAGCGAGCGACCATCGCCAGCCCCGAAGAGGCGCGCCGCGCCAACACCGAGCTGCGCCTGCGCATGCGCGAGACGGCGAACCATCTGCCCGAGATCGAGAACCTCGCCGAGAAGCAGCTCAAGGCGGCGGGGCACGCGACCGGCGCCCTGACCCACCGCACGGTCAGCATCATGGCCGAACAGCTCGGGTTCGAGCTCATCTACGTCAACGACCTGCCGCACTCGGCGCGCTCGGTGACCGACCTCGAGCACGGTCGTATCTACCTGCCCCCGGCGTCCATCCCCGGCGGGCACGGCCTGCGCTCGATGGCCCTGCAGGCGATGGCCCACCGCCTGCTCGGGCACCGCCCGCCCACCGACTACGCCGACTTCCTGCAGCAGCGCCTCGAGATCAACTACTACGCCGCATGCTGCCTCATGCCCGAAACCAGCTCCGTCGCCTTCTTGACGCAGGCGAAGAAGGACCGCAACCTCGCCGTCGAGGACTTCCGCGATGCGTTCGGCGTCACCCACGAAGCCGCGGCGATGCGCATGACCAACCTCATGACGACCCACCTCGGCGTGCGTCTGCACTTCCTGCGCGTCGACGGTGACGGCGCCATCTCGCGCGTGTACGAGAACGACGGACTCCCGCTGCCGACCGACGTCACGGGGTCGGTCGAGGGGCAGGTGGTGTGCAAGAAGTTCTCGGCGCGCGCCGCCTTCGCCGAGCACAACCGCACGACCGAGCACTACCAGTACACCGACACCCCCGCCGGCACCTTCTGGTGCTCCTCGCAGACGGGAACCACCAGCGACGGCGACTTCTCGATCACGGTGGGCGTTCCCTTCGACGACGCGCGGTGGTTCCGCGGCCGCGAGACCTCGAAGCGCGGGATCTCGCACTGCCCCGACGAGTCGTGCTGCCGGCGCCCCGACGCCGAGGCCGCGGAACGCTGGCAGGGCAAGGCGTGGCCGAGTGCCCGCGTGCACCGCTACATGTTCTCGCCGCTGCCGCGGGGCATGTTCCCCGGGGTCGACGACGCCGAGGTCTTCGCGTTCCTGGATCGCCACGCGGACGGCTGAGCGGGGCGCTCGCCGCGACGGTCGCCCCCCTCCGGGAACGACGAGGCCTCGGGGATGACGAAACGAAAACGACACACCAGGAGACAATTCACGAAAAGTAAAACATTTACGTTGGGGGGACACTCACCCACACGGAGGCTCCCGACATGTCACACCTTCGCACCGTCCTGTTCCTCGTTCCTCCCACAGCCGCGCAGCCCCTCGCGGCTCCCGCCGTGCGCCGCCGCCGCCGGCGCACCGCCGTCGCCGCCACCGGCGCACTGCTCCTCGCCCTCACCGTCACCGGCTGCGCCTCCCCCGCCGCCTCGTCGCCCAGCGCCGGTTCGGACTCGCTCGGCACGGCCGGCGTCGCCCTCAGCTGGATCAAGAACTACGAGTTCGCGGGGTACTACTTCGCGGAGGAGAACGGCGCCTACACCGATGCCGGGTTCGACGACGTCGACCTCATCGCCGGGGGCGGCAACACGAACTCCTGGGACCTCGTGCTCTCGGGCCAGGCGCAGATCGGTCTGGCATCCGATCTCACCGGCATCACCGGCGCCATCAACGACGGCGCCGGTCTGAAGATCATCGGTGCGCAGTTCGTGAAGAACCCCGTCGGCTTCGTCTCGCTCGCGGGGAACCCCATCCGCACGGTCGCCGACCTGACGGGCAAGCGCATCGGCGTCGACGCCGGCGGCAAGCTCGCCGTCGAAGCCGTCCTGAAGGCGAACGACCTGCCCACCGACACGGTCGAGTTCGTCTCCGTGCCCAGTGGCGTCGACCCGCTGATGAACGGCGAGGTCGATGCGCTGATCGGCTTCCTCACCAACTACCCGATCGCCGTCAAGAACGCCGGCGGCGATGTGGTGACCATGTCGTTCGCCGACGCCAACTACGCCCAGTTCGGAGACGCCGTGGTGGTCAGCGAGAAAGCGCTGACCGAGAACCGCGACGCACTGAAGGCGATCATGAAGGCCAGCATCATCGGCTGGAACACCGCCCTCACCGAGGGCACCGACGCGATCGCCGATATCGCCATGACCTACGGCGGCGCCGACAACGGGCTCGACCGACAGCTGCAGGTCGACTCCGCGAGCGTCCTGCCCTCCTTCATGCTCACCCCCGACACGGTGGCCAACGGCATCTTCACGCTGACGCCCGACCTCATCGACCAGGCCGTGTCCTCACTCGCGGCGGCGGGCATCACGGCCGACCCGAGCATGTTCGACACGTCGCTGCTGGACGAGGTCTACGCCGAGAACCCCGACCTCATCCCCGGGTTCACCGTCCCGGCATCCTGATCCCTTTCCCCGCCGCCCCGACACGAGAGGACGCCACGACATGACGTCGACACCCGCACGTGGCGTCCTCTTCGGCGTGGCCGGACTCGCCGTGCTGGTGCTGGCCTGGCACATCGTCGCCGTGACCGTCTACCAGCGTCCCAACGGCAGTCCCGGTCCGGTGCCGCCCCCTCTTCCGGTCCTCGTCCGCGCGGCGACCGGGCTGGCAGGCGGGGCCTATGCGGAAGGCGTCTCTGCGACGGCCGGAGCGGCCCTGACCGGCTACGCCCTGGCCGTCGTGATCGCGCTGGCGCTCGGCATCCTGGTCATGATGGCCCCGCCCCTGGGCCCCTTCGCCTCGCAACTGGGAGTCGTGGCCGCGTGCGCTCCCGCGGCCGCGATCGCGCCCATCGTGGTGCTGCTCAGTCCGTCGGGTAGTCGCGCGGTGAGCGTCGTGCTGGCGATGCTCGCCGTGCTGTTCCCCCTCGTGATCGGGGTGCTCCTGGGACTGCGTTCGGCCGCCCCGGCGCAGCTCGATCTCGTGCACGCCTATGGAGGCAACGCGTGGACGGCCATCCGCAAGGTGCGGGTGATCTCCGCGATCCCCGCCCTGCTCGCCGCCCTCAAGCTCGCCGCTCCCGCCGCCTTCCTCGGCGCGATGACCGGCGAATTCTTCACCGTCGGCGTCGACGAGGGGGCCGGTCGGCTCCTCATCTCGCAGCAGTACGTCGGCGACTACACCGGCATGTGGGCGATCGCCCTGCTCGCGACGGTCGTCTCAGCCCTCGGGTACGGCGCGATCGCGCTCCTCGGACGCGTTCTCGCGCCGTGGACCACGCACACGGGAGGCACCCGATGACGCGCCTGTCCCCCCGGCTCACGACGATCCTCTGCACGCTCGCCACGGCCGCCGTGCTGCTGATCGGCTGGCAGCTGGCGATCACCCTCTCGGGGCTCTCGCCCTACCTCGCGAAGACGCCGCTGGACGTCTGGGGATACCTGTTCGTCGACGGCGCCGGAAATCCGGCCGATGCCGCTGAACGCCGCGCGGCCCTCGCCCCGATGATCGGCGTCACCCTGATGCACAGCGCCGTCGGGCTCCTCCTCGGGGTCAGCGCCGGCTTCGTCGCCGCCGTCGCGCTGACCGTTTCGCGGGCGTTGCGCTCGGTCTTCCTGCCGCTCGCCCTGCTGCTGCAGACGGTGCCCCTCATCGCCATGGCCCCCGTCATCTACGCCGTCTTCGGGTCCGGCATCCTGACCGCGGCCGTCGTGGCCGCGGTGGTGACCTTCTTCCCCCTGCTGATGAACATCGGGGCAGGCCTCACCTCGTCGACGCCGGAGACCTCCGACCTCGTGCGCGCCTACGGAGGCGGCCGGTGGACCCTGCTGCGGTTCGTGCAGCTGCCGGCGTCCCTCCCGTCGTTGTTCGCCGGCCTCAAGCTCGCCGCCCCCGCGACCGTGTCGGCGGCCACCCTGTACGAGTTCCTGTTTTCGTTCGAGGGGCTCGGGGCGAACCTGCTCACCAGCAAGTCGTACTCCGACTACGGGCTGCTCTGGACGCTCGTCGTCGTCACGGTGCTCCTCTCGCTCGCCGCCTACGGACTCGTCGTCGCGGCCGAGGCGCTCCTGCTCGCCGGGCGGTTCCCGCCGCGCGATTCGACCCTCGCTCAGAAAGGCCCCGCATGACCGCGTCCGGCGTCCACGTCCGTGCCCTCACGCGTCACTTCGCCACCCGCGGCGAGACGGTCGTCGCCGTCGACGGGGTCGATCTCGACACCCCGCGCGGGTCGTTCCTGTCGCTGCTCGGCCCCTCCGGCTGCGGCAAGTCCACCGTCCTGCGCATGCTCGCGGGGCTGGACACCCCCACCTCGGGCACGGCGACGGTCAACGATCTCGCTCCCGCCGCCCTCCGCGGGAAGCACGCGTACGGCATCGCCTTCCAGGACCACGCGCTGCTGCCCTGGCGGACGGTCGAGCGCAATATCGCGTTCCCGTTCGAGATAGCGGGGCTCCCCATCGACCACGAGTGGGTGGGCGAACTGCTGCGCCTCGTGCGCCTGGAGCAGTTCGCCAAGGCCCGACCCTGGCAGCTGTCGGGCGGCATGCGTCAGCGCGTGGCCATCGCCCGGGCGCTGGCGCTGCGGCCGAACGTGCTCTTCCTCGACGAACCCTTCGGAGCGCTCGACGACGTCACCCGCCAGCGTCTGAACGTCGAGCTGCAGCGACTGTGGAGCGAGCAGCAGGCGACGACCGTCATGGTCACGCACGGCGTGCAGGAGGCCATCTTCCTCAGCGACAAGGTCGCCGTGATGAGCCCTCGCCCCGGGCGCATCAAGGAGGTCATCGACGTCGACCTTCCGCGGCCGCGCACCCTCGAGATGACGACGTCGCCCGAGTTCCACGCCTACGTCGACCGCGCCAGCGCGCTCCTGTTCCACTGATCCCCCGAAAGGCCCACCGTCATGACCGAACTCACCGCCGTCGCCGCCACGCACACCGCTCCCGATCTGGATGCCGCGGAGGAGGGGATCCGCATGTACATGCGCGCGATCGGCCTCGACACCGATCACCCCACCCTCATCGACACGCCCCGGCGCGTCGCGCACGCCGGGCTCGATCTGTTCTCGGGAATGGGAGGCGACCCGCATCGCGCGCTGGGCGGCGGTGAGCCCATCGAGGGCGTGTACCCCGGGGCGGTCGCTGTGCACGACATCCCCTACTCCTCGATCTGCGAGCACCACCTGCTGCCGTTCCAGGGTGTGGTCTCGGTGGTCTACCTGCCCGATCGGGCGCTCGCCGGCATCGGCGACTTCGACGCGATGCTGCGCGTGCTCGCCGCCCGACCGCAGATGCAGGAGCGTCTGGCCGACCAGATCGCCGAGGTCGTCTCCGAGACACTGGAGGCGAAGGGTGTGCTGGTGCGCCTCACCGCACAGCACGCCTGCATGTGGGCGCGCGGGGAACGGACCGTCGGCTCGACCGCGTTCTCCCTCGCGGGACGCGGCGTCTACGAGACCGACCCGGCGGCGCGAGCAGAGGCGCGAGTGCTGCTCGGGCTGCACTGAGATGACCAGCTCCAGCAAGGTGGCGGAGGTCGCCGCGCGCGAGGGGGTGGCCCTGGTTCCGATCGGCGCGACCGAGCAGCACGGTGCGCACCTGCCGGTGTCCACCGACACGACCATCGCGGCCGCTTTCGCCGCGGCGGTCGCTGCACGGGTGACCGGCGACGTGGCCACGTGGGTGCTTCCGGCGCTGCCGTTCGGCTTCTCCCCCGAGCACGCGGGACGCCCCGGCACGATCGGCCTGACGGCGCAGACGCTGCTCGCCCTCGCCGACGACATCGGCCGCGGCGTCGCGGCCAGCGGCATCCGTCGCCTGCTGTTCGTCAACGGGCACGGCGGCAATCCCGAACTGCTGCACGTCGCGTGCCGGCAGTTGCGGGAGCGGCGGGGGCTCGCCGCGTTCGCGGTGCACGCGCCCGGGCTGGCGCTGTCGGCCGAACTGTCCGAGGGCGTGACCACGGGTGATCTCGACGCGCACGCCGGCCACTACGAGACGAGCGTGCTGCTCGCGCTCGACCCGGGCGTCGTCGACATGGATGCCGCCCGCGCCGACGGTCTCGAGCGGGTCAGGGCCCGCGCGGACTCCCCCACCCGGCCGTTCGGAGCGGTCAGCGTGCCCTGGCACGTCGACGACCTATCCGTCTCGGGGGTGATCGGAGACCCCACCACGGCCGACGCCGCGTGGGGCGAGCGCGCCTTCGCGGCGCAGACCGCGGCCCTCGCCGACATCGTCCGCGCCGTCGCTGCGCACCCCCTTCCGCCCGAGTGGGTACACTCGCGGCGGGGGGATGCCGAATGACCGACGGTCCGGGACGAACACCGACCCTCCAAGAGGTGGCGACGGAGGCGAAAGTCAGTCTCGCCACCGCCAGCAACGCCCTCACCGGCAACCGGGGGGTGAGTCCGAAACTGCGCGACCGGGTGCTCGACGCCGCGCAGCGGGTTGGATACCCCCGGGCGTCCGGACGCCGGCGCACCGACCGCACGACCGTCGGTATCGTCCTGCCCGACGTGCGGCATCCGGCGTACGCCGAACTCGCCCACGCGTTCGAGCGTGAAGGCGCGCAGCGCGACTGGGCTCTCGTGCTAGCCGGGTCCGACTACGAGCCCGACAACGAACTCGAGGCACTCGAGAACCTCGTGCGGAGCACGGACGGCGTGCTCCTTTCGCCGTCTCGTCCCCCGCGCTCGGGCGTGCACCGGCTGCGGGCGAGTCCCGTGCCGATCGTCGCGTGCGACGAGCCCGCGGACTCCGCCCTCATCGGGGGCTGGGTGCGCTCCGACAACTTCGGCGGCGGACGCGTCGCCGCGCATCACCTCGTGGATGCCGGCGGCACCCGCTTCGCCATGCTGGGCGGCGAGGGCTACCTGCCGTCGACGAAGGAGCGGCGCGAGGGGTTCCTCGCCGGACTCGCCGATCGCGGGTTCGCCTCGGACGACGTGCTGATCGTCGGCGAGAACTACGGCATGGACGGCGGTCAGAGCGCCATGGCGGAACTCCTGGAGACGGATGCCGACGTCGACGCCGTCTTCGCAGTGAGCGACCTGCACGCCGTCGGGGCGTTCTTCAGCGCCCTGCAGGAGGGGCGGTCCGTCCCGGGCGATCTGCTGCTGTGCGGCTTCGACGGCGTGGCCTGGACGCGCCAGATCTCGCCCACGATCACCACGGTGCGTCAGGACTGGGGCAAGATCGCGGCGCGCGCGATGGACATGCTCGACACCCTCATGGCGGGCGGCGACGGAGACCGCGCCGTGATCCCCGTCGAGCTCGTCCCTGGCGAGTCGACGCAGCGCTGACGCCGCGCCCGGGCGCCGGCCGAGCACCGGGGGCAGCACCGCCCGGGTAGCCGACGCGCGGCGCCTGAGCCCGCCCCGACCCACACCCGGCGCGTACCGAACTCCGGAAAATCGCCGCCGAACGGTGCCCGGCCTGCTCCGCGACCGCACGAAGGGCGGAGATCTCCGGAGTTCTGCACACGACGGGACGACGGATGCCACGACCCCGGGTCCGCACGGGGCCTCGGGGTCGTGGCATCCGGTGCCGTCAGGCGTAGGGGTTCGCCGTCAGCGTGTACTTCGTCTGCAGGTACTCGTGGATTCCCTCGTCGCCGCCCTCGCGGCCGAGGCCCGACTGCTTCCAGCCGCCGAAGGGGGCAGCGGCGTTGGAGACCACGCCGACGTTGAGGCCCATCATCCCGGTCTCGAGCTTGTCGATCATGCGCTGCCCGCGCGCGAACGACTCGGTGAAGACGTAGGAGACGAGGCCGTACTCGGTGTCGTTGGCGAGGCGCACGGCGTCGTCCTCGTCGTCGAAGGGGACGATCGCGAGCACGGGTCCGAAGATCTCCTCGCGGAGGATGTCGCTGCCGGGCTTCACGTCGGACACGACGGTCGGCTCGAAGAACGTGCCGGGGCCCTCGATGGCCGACCCGCCGGTGGTCACGGTCGCGCCGCGCTCCAGGGCATCCGTCACGAGGGTCCGGGCCTTGTCGACGGCGCGGTCGTCGATGAGGGGGCCGATCTGCACGCCCTCCTCCGTGCCGCGGCCGATCTTCATGCCCTGCACGCGCTCGGTGACACGTCGGGTGAACTCCTCGACGACGCTGCGCTGCACGAGGAAGCGGTTGGCCGCGGTGCAGGCCTGTCCGATGTTGCGGAACTTCGCGAGCATCGCGCCCTCGACCGCCTTGTCGAGGTCGGCGTCGTCGAAGACGACGAACGGCGCGTTGCCGCCGAGCTCCATCGAGGTGCGCAGCACGCCCGGAGCAGCCTGCTGCAGCAGCTTCACGCCGACCGGGGTGGACCCGGTGAACGAGAGCTTGCGCAGGCGCGGGTCGGAGATGATGCGCTCCGAGACCGGGCCGGTGTCGGTGGTCGTCACGACGTTGACGACGCCGGCGGGGAGACCGGCATCCTGCAGGATCTGCGCGAAGAACATCGTCGTGAGCGGAGTCACGGTCGCCGGCTTGATGACGACCGTGCAGCCGGCGGCGAGCGCGGGGGCGATCTTGCGGGTGGCCATGGCGAGGGGGAAGTTCCACGGGGTGATGAGGTAGCAGGGCCCCACGGGGTGCTGCGAGACGATCATGCGGCCGGTGCCCTCGGGGTTGGCGCCGTAGCGGCCCTGGGTGTGCGCGGTGACCTCGCTGAACCAGCGGAGGAACTCCCCGCCGTACGCGACCTCGCCTCGCGCCTCGGCGAGGGGCTTGCCCATTTCGAGGGTCATCAGCAGCGCGACGTCTTCCTTGCGCTCCTGGAGCAGGTCGAACGCGCGGCGGAGGATCTCGGCACGCTCCCGCGCCGGGGTCGCCGCCCACGACGGGAACGCCTCGGCGGCGGCATCCATCGCCGCGACGCCGTCGTCGACCGTGGCATCGGCGATCTCGTGGATGACGTCACCGGTGGCGGGGTCGTTCACGGCGACGGTCTTGCCGCCGGTCGCCGCGCGCCACTCGCCGTTGATCAGCAGGCCGGTGGGTACGGATGCCAGCAGCTCGCTCTCGCGCGAATCGGTCATGGGTCCTCCTGGATCGGGGCGGGGTTCCCGCCAATTCTCGTCAGCCCGCGCATCGGGGCCGATATACGCGGTGTACAAAGCGGATGCCGGTGTCGCCGCTGTGGCGTCCCGGTGAGGCGGGTCGCGGGTCCGGCCCCTTGCCGAGAAACGCGATGGGCGGGGAGAAACGCCGCGGCAAGGCGTTTCCTCGCGCGAGAAGCGTTTCTCAGCGCTGGAGCGCGATCGACGGGGCGGCCAGCACGCCCGCGAGGAAGTGCGCAAGCCGCTCCGGCGCCGACAGCGGCAGCACGTGCGCGACGTACTGGTCGGGGCGCACGACCACCACGGCGCCCTCGACGCCGATTCCGCGTTCCGCGAAGATGTCGGCGCTCGTCCACGCCGAGGGCGCGGCGGCGAACACCTTCTCGAGGTCGGTCAGCCCCAGCGGCCCCGACCGCGGACGGAAGAACGCGGGCACGTCGATGACGTCCTCCCAGCGACCGGGGAAGATCGCCTTCACGTCGAACACCGCGTCGAGATCGGCACCCTCGGGCGTGAAACGCTCCACGATCTCCCGTGCGGCCCCGGCCCACTCCCGCAGCGCCGAGCCCTCGGCATCCGCGAACGCGTAGATCCGCCAGCGCCCGTCCGCGCGAGCGTGATGGCCGAGGTGCACCGCGTTGCCGTCGCACACGCGCACGACCTCGGCGCTCTTGAACCGCTTGCCGAGAGGGAATCCGGATGCCAGTTCCTGGGCCGCGTCCGCGGCGACGATCCGCGAGGGGGCGTAATGCGTGCCGAAGCCGGAGGGGAACTCCGCGGTGGCGAGGTAGTAGGTCGCCAGCTCATCGGGGTCGGTGATCTCGCCGGGCTTTCGGGCCATGAGCGACGACCACTCGCGGTCGAAGTCGATGAGTTGCTGGGCGACGGGTCGGCGCTCCTCGTCGTAGGTGCGCAGCAGCTCCGCCGGCGCGAGCCCGGTGAGCACGTGGCCGAGCTTCCAACCGAGGTTGAAGCCGTCCTGCATCGAGACGTTCATGCCCTGGCCCGCTTTGGCACTGTGGGTGTGGCACGCGTCGCCGGTGAGGAAGACCCGCGGGCTGTCGAGGTCGTCGACGAATTGGTCGGTCACCCGGTGACCCACCTCGTACACGCTGGACCACGCGACCTGCTTCACGTCGATCGAATAGGGGTGCAGGATCTCGTTCGCCCGGCGGATGACCTCCTCGATCGGCGTCTGCCGCACGCGGTGGGCGTCGTCTTCCGCCACCTCGCCGAGGTCGATGTACATGCGGCTGAGGTATCCGCCCTCGCGCGGGATGTGCAGGATGTTGCCCGCGGCGGCGTTGATCGCGCACTTGATGCGCCAGTCGGGGAAGTCGGTCTCGACCAACACGTCCATGACGCCCCACGCATGGCGGGCGGCGGCGCCGACGTGGGTGCGGCCGATCGCCTGGCGCACGCCGCTGCGGGCGCCGTCGCATCCCACGACGTACCGCGCGACGATCGTGCGCTCCCCCTCCGCGGTGCCGACGCGCACCTCGACGTCGTCGGCGCGCACCGTCAGGCCCCGGAACTCCACGGCGTAGTCGGGGGTGATGCGCGCGGGCCCGTGGGCCGCCGCTTCGGCGAAGTAGTCGAGCACGCGCGCCTGGTTGACGATGAGGTGCGGGAACTCGCTGATCTTGAGGCCGTAGTCCTCCGTGCGGGTCGTGCGCACGATCCGGTCGGGGTTCTCGGGGTCGGGCGCCCAGAAGTTCATCCAGCCGATGTTGTAGGCCTCGGCGGTGATGCGGTCGGCGAAGCCGAACGCCTGGAACGTCTCGACGCTGCGGGGCTGGATGCCGTCGGCCTGACCCAGCGGCAGACGCCCCTCGCGCTTCTCGATGAGGCGCGTGGTGAGCTGGGGGAACTGCGACATCTGCGCGGCCAGCAGCATGCCGGCGGGTCCGGATCCCACGATGAGCACGTCGACCTCCTCGGGGAGGCGCTCGGGTCGATCGACACCGGTGCCTGCGGCGTTCTGCACGCGCGGATCGCCCGAGACGTAGCCGTGGTGGTGGAACTGCATCGTTTCTCCTGACGTCGATGTCGGGGTTGCCTCGGCAGCCGTCGTGTTCTATATTCGAACACAGCGTTCTGCTATCGAACGAGAGGCTAGCCGCTCCATGCCCGCACGGCAAGACTCCTCCCCCGCCTCCCAGACGCTGAGCCGCGGCATCCGTTTGCTCGAGGAGCTCGCCGACGCCCGCACACCGCTCTCGATCGACGACCTCGCGGCCAGCGTCGAGCTGCATCGCTCCGTCGCCTACCGCTTGCTGCGCACGCTCGAAGACCACGGACTCGTCAGCAGGGATGCCGCGGGCGCGGTGCGTCTGGGAACGGGACTCGCAGCTCTCGCCGCGGGAGTCGCCGCCGACCTGCAGGCCGAGGCGCTGCCTGAACTGACGGCCGCCGCGAACGACCTCGGCATGACGTGCTTCCTCGTCGTGCTCGATCACGACGAGTGCGTCACCCTCGCCAGCGTCGAGCCCCGCCACGCGGTCACCGCCGTCGCGCAACGGCCCGGGTCGCGGCATCCGGTCACCCGAGGCGCACCGGGGCGCGCAATCCTCGCGCAGCTCCCTGCCCGCCGCTGGCCCGACACCGTCGACGCCCGGCTCGCTTCCGAGGTGGCGGATGCCGCGGAGCGCGGGTGGGCGACGAGCCACGACGAGGTCATCCGCTCGCTGCGGGCGGTGGCCGTGCCGCTCGCCGTACAGGGCCGTGGGCCCGCCGCGGTGGCCGCGGTGCATGTGAATGTCGACGCCGACGATGCGGCGATCGCGGCGCGACTCACCGCAGCGGCGGAGGCGATCCGCGCGGCCTTCTGAACGCGCGGTGCCCGCACCGTCGCGGGCCGGGCCCGGCGCTCGCAGAGAGATCGCCCGCCTCGATTCGTGCCCCGGCACCGGATATGATCTCTCCCGTCAGGCGCACGGAGTCGTGCGTCGCTGCTCGAAAAAAGGGCACGTAGCGCGAGAACCGCGCGAGACACATACGGCTCATTCCCGTTCCTGTTTCGCGAAAGGCTTCGCCATGCCCATCGTCTCCGCGCACGTCGCCCACACCCTCGGCCGCCACATCGACCACGTCTTCGGAGTGATGGGCAACGGCAACGCGCACTTCCTCGACGTGCTGCACCGCGAGACCGAGGTCGCCTTCACCGCGATGCGTCACGAGGCCGGTGGGGTCGTCGCCGCCGATGCGCACTACCGCGCGTCCGGCCGCATCGCGGCGGCGACCGCCACCTACGGCGCGGGTTTCACCAACACCCTCACCGCCCTCGCCGAAGCAGCTCAGGCCCGCATCCCCCTGCTGCTGGTCGTGGGAGACGAGCCCACCTCGGGGCCCCGGCCGTGGGGCGTCGACCAGGTCGCCCTGGCCTCGGCGGTGGGCGTCCGCACCTACACGGTCGGGGATCGGGATGCCACGGCCACCGTCCTCATCGCGCTCGAGCACGCGCTCACCTACCGCGTACCGGTCGTGCTGGCCATCCCGTACGACGTGGTCACGCGTGAAGCGGGACCGCTGACGGATGCCGGAACGGTGACGCTGTCGGCACCCCTCGCGCCGCGAGGGCCCGCGGCGGAGGCGACCCTCGACCGCATCGCCGACGCCCTCGCCGGAGCGGAGCGCCCGTTTCTGCTCGCCGGGCGCGGTGCGTGGCTCGCCGATGCCGGCTCCGCGCTCGGGCGTCTCGCCGAGGCGACCGGCGCGATCACGGCATCCACCGCCCTCGGCCGGGGCATCTTCCCCGCGGCCGAGTACGACCTCGGTGTCACCGGCGGTTTCGGCGCCGCCGGCGCCATGGAGCTCGTGCGCGAGGCCGACGTCGCGGTCGTGTTCGGCGCGGGTCTCAACCAGTTCACGATGCGCTTCGGCGAGCTCTTCGCCCCGAGCACGCAGGTCTTCCAGATCGACGTCGCCCCCACCGCCACCCACGCGCAGGTGGGCGGATTCGTGCGGGCGGATGCCGCTCTGGCGGCCGAGGCGCTCGTGCAGCGCCTGCACGCGCACGCTGCCGTGTCGTCCGGCTGGCGCGACCGCGTCGACGTAGCGCCCCTTCGCGAGCAGGAGCCGGGCGACGGTCTCGCGCCCGACGGCCGCCTCGACCCCCGCTCGGCCGCGGCGCGGATCGCGGAGCTGCTGCCCGAGGATCGCGTGGTCGTCTCCGACGGCGGGCACTTCCTCGGCTGGTCGAACATGTACTGGCCGGTCACCTCACCTGATCGCGTCATGATGGTCGGAACCGCGTACCAGTCGATCGGTCTCGGCTTCCCCTCGGTCGCGGGCGCCGCCGCCGCCCGCCCCGACTCCACCGTGGTCCTCACCACGGGCGACGGCGGCGGACTCATGGCCATCGCCGACCTCGAGAGCGCGGTGCGCTCGGCGGCGGGTCGCGGCATCGCGGTGGTGTGGAACGACGCCGCCTACGGCGCCGAGATCAACCTTTACGGCCTGAAGGGCCTCGCCCGCGAGCCCATGCTGATCCCCGAGGTCGACTTCGCCGCCGTCGCGCGCGGCTTCGGCGCCGAGGGCGTCGTCGTGCGCGAGGTCGCCGACCTCGATGCCCTGGCGGAGTGGACGCGGCGCGATCCGGAGCAGCGCTCCTTCCTGCTGCTCGACCTGCGCATCAGCGGCGACGTCATCGCGCCGTACCAGCGGGAGATCATCAGGGTGAACTCGTAGCCTCCCCCGCCCGACGGGCCGCGACGGCTTTTCGGCGTGCGTAACTCCGGAGATCCCATCCGCCGGGGCCGCCGGACGCGGTCTCCGCGTCGCCGGAGGGTCGGATCTCCGGAGTTGGGCCCGGCCGGGTCACTCCGCCTCGACCACCCAGGCCGATCGCCTGGCCCCGCGCGGGCGACCATCCCGGCGGCGGAACCGTCCCGGCATACTGACCGCATGGACTTCCTCCCCCAGACGAATGATTCGCTCCTCGTACGCACAGCGGCAGCGAACAGGGACGAGTGGATGGACCTCGTTTCGACGGTTCGCGCGAAGAACGCCGACGGGTTCCGCGCCTACGTGCGGTTCGTCGACGACGACCGTTGGCACGGCGCCACCGCGGAGGACCTTCGTTCCGCGATCCCTGACAGCGACGATGGTGCGTCCGTCCTGTTCGTGGCGGATGACGTCACCTTGACGACCGCGGGCTACCCCGTGATGGTCATCGACCTGCAGGAGGGGCGTCCGGCGTTCCGTTGCGTGGGGGCGGATCTCTGGTCCGTGGACAACAACCTGAACCTCTCCAACATGGACTGGGAGGAGTTCGCCGACGACGTCGACGACCACGGCGTATACACAGCGGCCTACCAATCACCGCCTGCGGATCGGTCACCGTCTGTCGCCCGCCAGATCGCGATGTGGCCGGACCAGGTCGCCGCCCGCCGACGACTCGGCGAGGACTTCGCCGCCCCTCGGCCCGTGGAGCACTTCGTCCACTTCCGGTGGCGCCGATCCGCCGACGCCGCAGCCGCGGATCTTCGCGCGCGTGGGTTCGCGGTCGACATCGGCCGCCGCGGACTCCAGCTCATCCTGACCGCCACCCGCACCGAGACGTTGACCGACGCCTCGGTGGCGGCGTTCCTCACCGAGGTCGTCGACATCGTCGAAGCGAGGAAGGGCGATTACGACGGCTGGGGCGCGAGCGTCGAGGTCGGCGGGGCATGACGGCGAGAACGCGACTGATCACCTGGGGAGCTGTCGTGGCGGTGATCGGCGGAGCCGTGGTGGTGCTCTACTTCTTCCAGCCCTGGCGCCGTTGCGACTACGAGGACACCTCCGCGGGCTGCGCGATGCTGCCCCATGACGCAGCGGCGATGTTCGTCGCGGCGATGGTCTTCGTCGTCGGGACCACCGTCGTCGCGGCGGGACTGCTGACACGCAGATCGCGGTCGTGATCGAAGCGGGCGACGCCGTGACGGACGGGAGGTAGCTTCTCGAAGTCCAGGAGGATGACAGTGGACTCCGAGCGACGGCCCCGCCGCACACGAGCGCAGCGGGGCCGGAAAGCCGCGTCAGACCCGCGACAACCCGCGGATCGGGCTGACCTCCTGCTCGGCTTCGTGGTCGGGCCCGAGGGGGATGCCGCTGCGGTCGCGCAGCAGCAGCGTCGCGACCGCGCCCAGCACGACCATGCCCGCGAGGTACCAGGTCACCGCGGTGGTGGACCCGGTCGCCTTGACCAGCGACTCGGCGATCGTCGGCGCGAACGCTCCGCCGAGGATCGCGCCGAGAGCGTACGAGATCGACACTCCCGAGAAGCGGATGGATGCCGGGAACAGCTCGGCGTACAGCGCCGCCTGGGGTCCGTAGGTGAGGCCGAGACCGACGGTCAGCACCACGAGACCGAGCGTGAGCAGACCGATGCTGCCGGTGTTCACGAGCGGGAACAGCAGGAAGACGCCGACCAGCAGCGCCGCCCATCCGATCAGGTACGTGGTGCGGCGGCCGATGACGTCGCCGATCCACCCGCCGACCCAGGTGAAGACCAGCCACGACACCGCCGAGAGCGTGACCGCACCGAGCACATCGGCCGTCGCGAGCCCGATGGGGCCGTCCGGGTTGGTCGCGTAGCGCTGGATGTACCCGCCGGTGGTCATGTAGCCCACGGCGTTGTTGCCGGCGAACACGAACGCCGCGATGATCACGAGCAGCGAGTGCTTGCGGAACAGCTGCACGATCGGCATCCGGGTCTGCTCCTTGCGCTCGGCGAGCTCGACGAACACCGGGCTCTCCTCGACCTTCTTGCGCACGTAGTACCCGACGAGGATCAGCACGAACGACAGCAGGAACGGCACGCGCCAACCCCACGCGAGGAACGCGTCTCCCGGGGCGATGACGGCCATCAGGCCGAGCATGCCGCTCGCGAGCAGCAGACCGAGGGGCACGCCCAGCTGGGGCGAGGCGCCGAACAGGCTGCGCTTGGTCTTGGGGGCGTGTTCGACGGCCATGAGCACCGCGCCGCCCCACTCGCCACCGGCCGAGATGCCCTGCAGCACGCGCAGCAGGATCAACATCACGGGAGCCGCGACGCCGATGACTTCGTAGGTCGGCAGCACGCCGATCAAGGTGGTCGACGCGCCCATGAGGATCAGCGTGATCATCAGCACGACGCGGCGGCCGTACTTGTCACCGAGGTGGCCGGCCAGGAACGCGCCGAGAGGCCGGAAGAGGAAGCTCAGCCCCACCGTCAGGAACGACAGGATCTGCGCGATCCCGGGTCCGGCGGGGGCGAAGAACAGCTGCCCGAACACCAGTCCCGCGGCCGAGGCGTAAAGGAAGAAGTCGTACCACTCGACGGTGGTGCCGACAACGGTGGCGAAGACCACGCGGCGGCGGTCCGTGGACGTGGAGATGGTGCCGGTGGGAGTAAATCCCGGCGGTTGCGAGCGAGACATGGGGACTCCTTCGAGACGTCGTCGTCATGAACCCCGGACGTCGTCATCGGTGACGAGACGCTGTTTGCGGGGGCGTTCGTCATCGTATACGATTTCGAATACGACGCAAGGGAGCATCCATGACCGACAGCACCGACCCCCGGTTCGCCACCCTCGGCGGTCGCCCGGGCAAGATCGTGGCCGTCCATCTCTCATACGCCTCGCGCGCCGACCAGCGGGGCCGTCGTCCCGTCGCCCCCTCCTACTTCTTCAAGCCGTCGAGCTCGCTCGCCCCCTCGGGAGCCGAGATCGTCCGCCCCGCCGGCACCGAACTCCTGGCGTTCGAGGGCGAGATCGCGCTGATCATCGGCGAGCCCGCCCGGTGGGTGGCCCCGGATGCCGCGTGGTCGCACGTGGCATCTGTCACCGCCGCCAATGACTTCGGTCTCTATGATCTCCGCGCGAACGACAAGGGCTCGAACGTCCGCTCCAAGGGCGGCGACGGCTACACCCCGCTCGGCCCCGCGCTCATCGACGCCCGCGCGGTCGACCCCGCCGCCCTGCGCCTGCGCACGTGGGTGAACGGCGACCTCGTGCAGGACGACTCCACCGCGGGCCTCATCTTCCCGCTCGCCCAGATCGTCGCCGACCTCTCGCAGCACTTCACCCTCGAGACCGGTGACGTGATCCTCACCGGCACCCCCGCCGGGTCGTCGGTGGTCGTGCCCGGCGACGTGGTGGAGGTGCAGGTGGATGCCGGCGCCCTCTCGACCGGCCGGCTCCGCACGTCCGTGACCCAGGGCACGCGGTCGTTCGACGCCGCGATCGGCTCGCTCCCCGCGGTCGACGACACCCAGCGCGCCGAGGCGTGGGGCTCGCCGGAGGCCGCCGCAGCCGCCCCGGCTGCCCCGTCCGCGCCGCACGCCGCGCCGAAAACAGGCGATCACACCGAGACAGGACGCCCCGACGCAGAACGCCCTGTTCTCGCCGGATCCCCTGTCCTCGCGACGGATGCCGCCGACTCGGCCCTCACGCCCGAGCTGCGCGACAAGCTCTCGCGCGTCCCGGTCGCCGCCCTCAGCGGGCAGCTGCGCAAGCGCGGCCTGAACGACGTCACGATCGACGGCGTGCACGCCCTCACCCCGGGCAGCCGCTTCGTCGGCACCGCCCGCACGCTCCGCTTCCTCCCCCACCGCGAAGACCTCTTCGCGGCGCGCGGCGGCGGTCAGAACGCCCAGAAGCGCGCGTTCGACGCGGTGGAGGAGGGCGAGGTCCTGGTCATCGAGGCCCGCGGCGAGCGCGGCTCGGGCACGCTCGGCGACATCCTCGCGATCCGCGCCCACGCGCGGGGCGCCGCGGCGATCGTCACCGACGGCGGAGTGCGCGATGCCGAGGCCGTCGCCGCGGTCGGCATCCCGGTGTTCACGGCCGGTCCGCACCCGGCGGTCCTGGGTCGGCGGCACGTGCCGTGGGAGACCGACGTGGCCGTCGGCTGCGGCGGCACCACCGTCGAGCCCGGCGACATCCTCGTCGGCGACGGCGACGGCGTGATCGTCCTGCCGCCGGCCCTGGCCGCCGAGGTGGCCGATGCCGCCCTCGCGCAGGAGGAGGAGGATGCCTGGGTCGCCCGCCAGGTGGCATCCGGTCACCCCCTCGTGGGCCTCTTCCCGATGAACGCCGCCTGGCGCGCCCGCTTCGAGAGCGAGAGGAACGCGTGATGGATGCCGAGACCCCGCTGACCGCGACCGGATCCCCCGTCGCGCCGTCCGCCGTCCGCCCCGCGCCCGCGCCCGCGCCCGCGACGAGCCAGAGCAAGTCGCAGCAGGCCTACCACTGGATCAAACACCGCATCGCGTCGCAGGAGTTCACCCCCGGCTACCGCCTCGTGCTCGGCACGATCGCGGGCGAGCTCGACATGAGCGTCGTGCCCGTGCGCGAGGCGATCCGTCAGCTCGAGGCCGAGGGTCTGGTCACGTTCGAACGCAACGTCGGCGCCCGCGTCTCGATGGTCGACGACACCGCCTATCGCTTCAGCATGCAGGCGCTCAGCCTGCTCGAGGGAGCGGCGACGGCCCTATCGGCACGCGCCCTGACCGCGAACGACGTGCGCCGTGCCCGCGAGGTCAACGAGCTGATGGTCGAGACCCTCGAGCACTTCGACCCCCGCGCGTTCACGGCCCTCAACCAGGAGTTCCACGCCATCCTGTTCGCCAAATGCGCCAACCCGCGCATGCTCGAACTGGTGCAGGCCGAGTGGGCGCGCCTCGGACACCTGCGCGACTCGACGTTCAGCTTCGTCCCCGGCCGCGCCGCCGAGTCGGTGCGCGAGCACGAGAACATCCTCGTGCTCATCGAGACGGGCGCCCCGCTCGCCGAGATCGAGAAGGTCTCGCGACGCCACCGCTCCGCCACCCTCGACGCCTACATGATCCACGAGCACCCCGACGAGGTGCTCGGCCTGCCCGCTTTCTGACCCCGGATGCCGCCCACCCCCGCGACGTCGCCGTCACGGAGCCGAGGTCCCGGCATCCACCCCTCTTCACCGAAGGAGCACTCATGACCACTCCGCTGACCACCGCCCGCCGGATCCCGGCCGATCTGCCCGAGCGCATCCAGCACTACATCGGGGGCCGCTTCGTCGACTCGGTCGACGGCGACACGTTCGACGTGCTCGACCCGGTGACCAACCGCACCTACCTCACCGCCGCCGCGGGCAAGAGGGCCGACATCGACCTGGCGGTCGCCGCTGCGCGCACGGCTTTCACCGAGGGACCCTGGCCCCGGATGCTCCCCCGCGAACGCTCGCGCGTGCTGCACCGGATCGCCGACATCGTCGAGTCGCGCGACGAGCGCCTCGCCGAGCTGGAGTCGTTCGACTCGGGACTGCCGATCACCCAGGCGCTCGGTCAGGCCCGCCGCGCCGCCGAGAACTTCCGCTTCTTCGCCGATCTGATCGTCGCCCAGACCGACGACGCGTTCAAGGTGCCCGGGCGTCAGCTCAACTACGTCAACCGCAAGCCGATCGGTGTCGCCGGCCTCATCACGCCATGGAACACGCCCTTCATGCTCGAGTCGTGGAAGCTGGGACCTGCGCTCGCGACCGGCAACACCGTGGTGCTCAAGCCCGCGGAGTTCACGCCGCTGTCGGCGTCGCTGTGGGCGGGCATCTTCGAAGAGGCGGGCCTTCCCGAGGGCGTGTTCAACCTCGTCAACGGCCTCGGCGAAGACGCCGGCGACGCGCTCGTGAAACACCGCGACGTGCCGCTGATCTCCTTCACCGGCGAGAGCAGCACCGGGCAGCTCATCTTCGCCAACGCCGCGCCCTTCTTGAAGGGCCTCTCCATGGAGCTCGGCGGCAAGAGCCCCGCGATCGTGTTCGCGGATGCCGATCTGGACGCCGCGATCGACGCCACCATCTTCGGCGTCTTCTCGCTCAACGGCGAGCGCTGCACGGCGGGCAGCCGCATCCTCGTCGAGCGCTCGGTGTACGACGCCTTCGTCGAGCGGTACGCCGCGCAGGCCGATCGCGTGATCGTCGGCTACCCCGACGACCCCGCCACCGAGGTCGGCGCGCTCGTGCACCCCGAGCATTACGCCAAGGTCATGTCATACGTCGAGCTCGGCAAGACCGAGGGGCGCCTGGTCGCCGGCGGCGGCCGCCCCGAGGGCTTCGACGAGGGCAACTTCGTGCGGCCCACGGTGTTCGCCGACGTCGCTCCCGACGCCCGCATCTTCCAGGAGGAGATCTTCGGCCCGGTCGTGGCGATCACCCCGTTCGACACGGATGCCGAGGCGCTCGCCCTCGCGAACGACACCCGCTACGGTCTCGCCGCGTACGTCTGGACCAACGACCTGAAGCGCGCGCATCTCTTCGCGCAGAACGTCGAGGCCGGCATGGTGTGGCTGAACTCCAACAACGTCCGCGACCTGCGCACCCCCTTCGGCGGGGTGAAGGCCTCGGGCCTCGGGCACGAGGGCGGGTACCGCTCGATCGACTTCTACACCGACCAGCAGGCCGTGCACATCACCCTCGGCGGCGCGCACAACCCCACCTTCGGCAAGGCGCCGGCGCACTGACTCCGGCGGGCGCGGCTGAGCCCGTCCCGCGGTGGCCGAGCCCGTCCCGCGGTGGCTGAGCCCGGCCCGCGGTGGCCGAGCCCGTCCCGCGGTGGCTGAGCCCGTCCCGCGGTGGCCGAGCCCGTCCCGCGGTGGCCGAGCCCGTCGAAGCCACCCCGACCCCGCAGAACGCCCGGTCCCTTCGACAGGCTCAGGGACCTCCGCCACCGCCGGTGGCTGAGCCCGTCGAAGCCACCTCACCACGCGAGTACCCCGCCCTCCCGGCATCCGCCCCTCTTCACACGCAAGGACGCGACATGACAGACCGCAGCCAGATGACCCGAACCTCCTCGGGCTTCTTCGTCTCGCAGGAGGCTCCGATCGAGGCCTCGAACCCCATCCCCACCCCCTCCTCCCCCGCGCCCGACATCCTGCGCTGTGCCTACATGGAGCTCGTGGTCACCGACCTCGCGGCATCCCGGGTCTTCTACGTCGACGTGCTGGGCCTGCACGTCACCGAGGAGGACGACGAGGCGATCTACCTCCGCTCGACCGAGGAGTTCATCCACCACAACCTCGTCCTGCGCCAGGGACCGATCGCCGCCGTCGCGGCGTTCTCGTACCGCGTGCGCTCCTCCGACGACCTCGATCGGGCCGTGGCGTTCTACACCGAGCTCGGCTGCGACGTGCGCCGCGAGCCGAACGGCTTCACGAAGGGCATCGGCGACTCGGTGCGTGTGGTCGACCCGCTCGGCTTCCCCTACGAGTTCTTCTTCGACACCGAGCACCAGGAGCGCCTGTCGTGGCGCTACGACCTGCACACCCCCGGTGAGCTCGTGCGTCTCGACCACTTCAACCAGATCACCCCCGACGTGCCCCGCGCGGTGAACTTCATGCAGTCGCTGGGCTTCCGCGTCACCGAAGACATCCAGGACGAGGAGGGCACGGTCTACGCCGCGTGGATGCGCCGCAAACCCACCGTGCACGACACCGCCATGACCGGCGGCGACGGCCCGCGCATGCACCACGTGTGCTTCGCCACGCACGAGAAGCACAACATCCTCGCGATCTGCGACAAGCTCGGCGCCCTCCGCCGATCGGATGCCATCGAGCGCGGCCCCGGCCGCCACGGCGTCTCGAACGCGTTCTACCTGTACCTGCGCGACCCCGACGGCCACCGCGTCGAGGTCTACACGCAGGACTACTACACCGGCGACCCCGACAACCCGGTCGTGACGTGGGATGTGCACGACAACCAGCGCCGCGACTGGTGGGGCAACCCGGTCGTTCCGTCGTGGTACACCGACGGCTCGCTCGTGCTCGACCTCGACGGCACCCCGCAGCCCGTGCGTGCCCGCACCGATTCGAGCGAAATGGCCGTGACCATCGGCGCCGACGGCTTCAGCTACACGCGCGCGCCCGAGCCCGCGGCATCCGCCCCCGCCGAGTTCAAGCTCGGCAATCAGCTCTGACCCCCCTCCAACCGGACGATGTCCCACTTATGGCTGGTTGAGCCCCTCTCAAGCGACCACGATCGGGACACGCACCGCCATAAGTGGGACGAGGGTCGTCATGTGGAGAGGAACACATGCTCACCGAACAGCAGATCGACGCCATCGCCGCCGAGCTCGCCGAGGCCGACCGCGCGCACGCGGTCATCCCGCGCATCACCGCGCGGTATCCGGATGCCACGGTCGACGACTCGTACCGCATCCAGGGCCGCTGGCGCGATACGCAGCTCGCCGCCGGTCGCACCCTCGTGGGGCGCAAGATCGGCCTGACCTCCAAGGCGATGCAGCAGGCCACCGGCATCACCGAGCCCGACTACGGCGTCATGTTCGACGACACCGTGTACCGCTCGGGAGATGAGATCCCCGTCGCGCTGTTCTCCAACGTGCGCATCGAGGTCGAGCTGGCCTTCGTGCTGAAGACCCCGCTCGAGGGACCCGATTGCACGCTGGATGACGCCCTCGCCGCGATCGACTACGCCGTCCCCGCCCTCGAGGTGCTCAACTCCCATATCGAACTCGAGGGTCGCACGATCGTCGACACCATCAGCGACAACGCCGCCTACGGCGCGATGGTGCTCGGCGATGTGCACAAGCGCCCCGACGAGATCGACCTGCGGTGGGTGCCCGGCGTGCTGAGCCGCAACGGCGAGATCGAGGAGACCGGCGTCGCAGCGGGCGTCCTCGGCCACCCCGCCACCGGCGTCGCGTGGCTGGCGAACAAGTTCCACCAGCACGGCGCGCGGCTGGAGGCGGGCGAGATCATCCTGGCAGGATCGTTCACACGCCCGATGTGGGTGGCGCAGGGCGACGACGTGCTGTGCGACTACGGACCGATGGGAACGATCTCGTGCCGCTTCGTCTGAGCCCCACCTTCCGCGCCGCCCTCGCGGCATCCGATCGTCCGCTCGCGGGCATGTGGGTGTGCTCGGGCAGCGCGGTGGTCGCCGAGATCGCCGCGGGGTCGGGGTTGGACTGGCTGCTCATCGACATGGAGCACTCCGCCGTCTCGCTCGAGAGCGTGCTCGTGCAGCTGCAGGTGGCCGCGGCGTATCCGGTCACCCCCGTCGTGCGCGTCCCCGCGAACGACCCCGTCACGATCAAGCGCGTCCTCGACGTCGGTGCGCAGAACCTCATCGTGCCCATGGTCTCCTCGTCCGACGAGGCTCGCGCCGCGGTCGCCGCGACGCGATATCCGCCGGAGGGCGTGCGCGGGGTCGGCAGCGCCCTCGCCCGCAGTGCCCGCTGGAACCGGGTCGACGAGTACCTCGCAGACGCGGCCCAGCATGTGTCGCTGACCGTGCAGATCGAGACGACAGCCGGGGTTGCGGACGCCGCCGAGATCGCGGCCGTCGAGGGAGTGGATGCCGTCTTCGTCGGCCCCAGCGACCTGTCGGCATCCATGGGGCTCCTGGGACAGCAGTCGCACCCCGACGTGGTCGCGGCCGTGCACACCGTCTTCGCCGCGTGCCGGGATGCCGGCACCCCGGTCGGCGTGAACGCGTTCGATCCCGCGGTGGCCGAGGCCTATCTCGATGCCGGGGCCGACTTCGTCGCCGTGGGTGCCGACGTCGCCCTGTTGGCCCGCGCGTCGGAAGCTCTCGCGGCGCGATTCGTCACCGCTCGCGCAGCGGCGACCGACGCGGGCGCCCGGGGCGAGGAGCGCGAGAGCTACTGAGGCTCGGACGCCCAGCGCGGGCCGAGGAGCGCGACAGCGCTCCCGAAGCCCGGAAACCTCAGCGCGACGTGCCCAGCGCCACCAGCTCCGCGCGAGTCGTGACACCGGCTTTGCGCAGGAGATTCGACACGTGGAACTTGGCTGTGTTCTCGCTGATCCCGAGTCTCTCGGCGATCCCGCGGTTGCGCGATCCCTCGGCGATCAGGCTGAGCACCTCCCGCTCCCGGGGACTGATGTCGACCATCTCATCGAAGAACTCGGGGCGCGGGGGCGGGTCGAGCGGCAGAGACACCGACAGCTCCGACCCCCAGCCGGGCGTGGAGGCCACCTCGAAGGCCCCGTTGAGCGCACGGACGCGTTCGACGATCGGGCGGAGGGAGTCGTCGTGGGCGGTGAGGCGTCCCTCGCCGTCGTCACGGATGCCGATCAGCAGATGCAGGCCGTCGCAGTCCCACTGGATGCGCACGCGCTGCGGCGTGCCGCGATCGAGCAGGGCCAGCACCGCGCTGCGCACGATCGCGCGCGCTTCGTGGGCCACCTCTCCGGGAAGGGCTCTGCCCGTCGTCGGCGGCTCGACGAACTGCACGTCGAGATCGCTGTGCCGCACGAGCGGACGCAGGTCGCTGCGAAGTCGCGCGAAGGCACCGGTCACCGGTTCGAGCAGACTGCTGCGTTGACGATCCGTCGCGGTGCGCAGCACGACGAGCGCCGCGGCGGCGGTCTCGGTCGCGAGGGTCCGCGCCGCGCGGTCGTCCCGTCGAGGCGAGCGCAGGATCGCGAGGATCGACTCGAGCGTCACGGCGTGACGATCGGCCTGCTCGGCCATGATGCGTTCGTGCTCGGTCGCCAACGCCCGCGAGGCGGGCGACGACAGCTCCATCGGTTCGACCATTCGGCCACCCTAGTCGAGGCCCACCCCCTACTCGATCGGGTAGGCCACCCCCTGCCGTGGACCGGCGCGCCCCACCGATCCGACGGCGCAGCATGGACGCATGACTCCCGACGAGACCGCCACGGTCGAGGCCTCCCTGGTCCGGATCGCGGCTGAGACGACCGCCGTCGTCGACCGCATCGCGGCCCGTCCCGGCGAGCTCGACGCCGTGCTCGAAACGCTCATCTCCGCCGACCGCGTCTTCGTTCTCGGCGCGGGTCGTTCCGGACTCGCCCTGCGCATGACCGCCATGCGGCTCATGCACCTGGGCTTCGACGTGCACGTCGTGGGCGAGACGACGACCCCCGCGATCAGCGCGGGAGACGTGCTGCTCGCAGCCAGCGGGTCGGGCACGACGGCGGGCATCGTCCGCGCCGTGGAAACCGCCGTCGAGGTCGGCGCCCGGGTGGTGGCGATCACCACGGCCCCGGATTCTCCTCTCGCGCACGCGGCCGATGCCGTCATCGTCGTTCCCGCCGCCGCCAAGCTCGATCGCTCGGCGACGGCCTCGACGCAGTACGCGGGCGGGCTGTTCGAGCAGAGTGTCGTCCTGGTCGGCGACGCGGTGTTCGACGCGCTGTGGCGGCGCTCCGACCTCTCGGCCGACGCCCTCTGGCCCCGCCACGCGAACCTCGAATGACCTCCCCCTCCCCCAGAAGCAAGGACACCCGCATGAAACTGCAATTCGCCATGGACACCCTCTCCACCGACGCCGCCCTGGAGCTCGCCGCCGCCGCGGCCCCGCACGTCGACATCCTCGAGCTCGGGACCCCGCTCATCAAGAGCGCGGGCGTGTCGGCGATCACCGCGATCAAGCAGGCGCACCCCGACAAGATCGTCTTCGCCGACCTCAAGACGATGGATGCCGGAGAGCTCGAAGCCGACATGGCCTTCCGCGCCGGCGCCGACCTCGTCACCGTGCTCGGATCCGCCGGTGACAGCACGATCACCGGCGCCGTCACGGCCGCGAAGAAGCACGGCAAGGGCATCGTGGTCGACCTCATCGGCGTCGCCGACAAGCCGACGCGCGCGAAGGAGGTCGTCGCCCTCGGCGCCGAGTTCGTCGAGATGCACGCAGGCCTCGACGAGCAGGCCGAGGAGGGCTTCACGTTCGGAACCCTTCTGCGCGACGGTGAAGCCGCGGGCGTTCCGTTCTCGGTCGCCGGCGGCGTGAACGCCGACAGCATCGCCGACGTACAGAAGGCCGGCGCGCAGGTGGCCGTCGCCGGCAGTGCGATCTACAGCGCCCCCGACGTGGGCGCGGCCGCGGCCGCCCTCCGCGCCGCCATCGTCTGACCGCCGCCGGCTGACCGACCCCCGGTCACGTCCCCGCGCAACAAGAAAGGGGCCGAGCCTTCCGGCTCGGCCCCTTTCGGCGATCGAGAGGGTCAGTCCTCGTCGTCGTCCTCGTCGTCGTCGCCGATGATCTCGATGTCCTCGACCTCGAGGTCGGGCGTCAGCTGCACGTGCACGAGCGCGTCGGGGAACGACGTCTCGCCCGCGAAGACCACGATGATCGCGTCGGCGAACACGCCCACGCCGATCGCCTCGAGGTCGGTGCGCAGGTCGACGTCGGCGTCGAGTTCGCCGTCATCGAGGGCGTCCTCGATGTCGCTCGCGACCTCTTCGACGATCGCGCGCCAACGGTCCTCGCTCACCGTGAGGATGTCCTTGAGCCCCGCCATGATGGCGTCGAGGTCGGGAGCGTCCTCGTCCTCGATCTCGGGGTCGAGGTCGACCTCGACCTCGACACCCGCAGCCTCCAGGTGCGCCGCACCGATGACGCTGTCTTCGTCGATCTGGGCATCGTCGAGAAGGCCGCTCTCGGTGACGCGGCGGAGGAGGTCGTTCAGCACAGACTCAGTCATGAGAAAACCTTGCCACGTCGGGAGGGTGGACGCCTCCCCCATTGCGCGTGAGAATCCGTCTGTTCAGTCGGCGGCATGGCGCGGTTCACCCTCCGGCGGTGGCGCAGCGCCGTCCTGTCCCCCTGACGCGGTGCCGCCGCCCCTGGCCGCGATGCCGTCGCGGCCCCCTGGGCGCGTGTCACCACCGCGGCCGCTTCGCGTGGCGCCGACGGAGTGCCCGCGCTCGAGGTGGGTGTCTCAGGCGGATGCCGCGCGCTCCGCCGCCTCGACGACATTCGTCATGAGCAGTGCCACGGTCATCGGGCCCACCCCGCCCGGGTTGGGCGAGACGAAACCGGCGACCTCGGCCACGTCAGGGTGCACGTCGCCCTGCACGCGCGACTTCCCGGTCTCGGGGTCGGTCTCGCGGGTGACGCCCACGTCGAGCACGGCGGCTCCCGGCTTGACGTCCTCCGCACGGACGATGTGCTTCACGCCCGCGGCGGCCACGATCACGTCGGCCTCCCGGAGGTGCTTCGACAGGTCGGCGGTGCCGGTGTGCGTGAGCGTCACGGTGGCGTTGATCTCGCGACGGGTCAGCAGCAGGCCGATCGAGCGGCCGATGGTCACGCCGCGCCCGACGACGACGACCTCCTTGCCCTTCAGGTCGTAGTCGTTGCGCAGCAGCAGCTCGATCACCCCCCGCGGCGTGCAGGGCAGCGGGGTGAGGATGGGCGCGTTGACGTTGAGCACGAGACGGCCGAGGTTGGTGGGGTGCAAGCCGTCGGCATCCTTCGCGGGATCGATGCGCTCGAGCACCCGATCCGTGTCGATGTGCTTCGGCAGCGGCAGCTGCACGATGTAGCCGTGGCACGCGGGGTCGGCGTTGAGTCGGTCGATGACGGCCTCGACCTCCTCCTGCGTGGCCTCCGCGGGCAGCTCGACCTGGATCGAGTTCATGCCGATCGCCTCGGACTGCTTGTGCTTCATCCCCACGTACAGCTGCGACGCCGGATCGGCGCCCACGAGCACGGTGGCGATCCCGGGCACGATGCCACGCTCGCGGAGAGCGGCGACCCGCTCGGCCAGTTCGTCCTTGATCGCCGCAGACGCGGCCTTACCGTCGAGAATCGTCGCCGTCATGGCATCCCTCGTTCTGTGTTGTGCGGGTCGTGGGGGGGGTGGCGTGCGTGCGGGTTCTGTGCCGAGAAACGCGATCGACGGGGAGAAACGCCTCGTCACGACGTTTCTCTTTGCTGATCGCGTTTCTCGCGAGTGTGTGGGGCGGTTCCCGGATGCCACGCGGTGCGGCGGCCGGTCCGGGACGCCGCGGCTGCGCGATGCCGCGGAATCGCGAGGTGCGGCATCCGCTCCCGCAAGCCACGCGGTGCGGCTGCGCGATGCCGCGGAATCGCGAGGTGC
Organism: Microbacterium sp. 22296; assembly: GCF_052045385.1. Taxonomy (NCBI): domain Bacteria; kingdom Bacillati; phylum Actinomycetota; class Actinomycetes; order Micrococcales; family Microbacteriaceae; genus Microbacterium; species Microbacterium sp. 22296. The sequence continues at coordinate 410,343 of NZ_JBQEOS010000002.1, forward strand.
GGCATCCGCTCCCGCAAGCCACGCGGTGCGGCGGCCGATCCCGGATGCCGCGGCTGCGGGATGCCGCCGCGACGCGCACGGCCGACAGACCGGCGCCCGCGCGTGTGCCCCCATCGAGAAACGCTATCGCCGGGAGGACACGCCTCGTCATGTCGTTTCTCCCTGCCGATCGCGTTTCTCGATGAGGGGGCGGCGACCGACGGACACCGGATGCCGGGACGAGGCCGCGAGAGAACCGCGACCCCGCCCCGGCCGGGGCTCACTGCTGCAGGTCGGGGTACAGCGGGAAGGCGTCGGCCAGCTTCGCGACGCGGGCGCGCAGGGCCTCGACGTCGGCGCCGGGGATCAGCGCGAGGGCGATGATGTCGGCCACCTCGGTGAACTCGGCGTCGCCGAAGCCGCGGGTCGCGAGGGCCGGGGTGCCGATGCGCAGACCCGAGGTCACCATCGGCGGGCGCGGGTCGTTCGGCACCGCGTTGCGGTTGACCGTGATGTGGATCTCGTGCAGCAGGTCTTCGGCCTGCTTGCCGTCGATCTCGGCCTCGCGCAGGTCGACGAGCACGAGGTGCACGTCGGTGCCGCCCGAGCGCACGGCGATGCCGGCGTTCTTGACGTCGTCCTGCGTGAGGCGGTCGGCGAGGATCGACGCGCCCCGCAGGGTGCGCTCCTGGCGTTCCTTGAACTCCGGCGTCAGCGCGAGCTTGAACGCCGTGGCCTTCGCGGCGATGACGTGCATGAGCGGGCCGCCCTGCTGGCCGGGGAAGACCGCGGTGTTGATCTTCTTGGCGAGCGCTTCGTCGTTGGTGAGGATGAGGCCCGAGCGGGGACCGCCGATGGTCTTGTGCACGGTGGTCGAAACGACGTGCGCGTGCGGGATCGGCGAGGGGTGCACGCCCGCGGCCACGAGACCGGCGAAATGCGCCATGTCGACCCAGAGCAGAGCGCCCACCTCGTCGGCGATCGCGCGGAAGGCGGCGAAGTCGAGCTGGCGGGGGTAGGCCGACCACCCGGCGATGATGACCTTCGGCTTGTGCTCGAGGGCGAGGCGACGAACCTCGTCCATGTCGATGATCGAGGTCTCGGGATCGACGCCGTACGCGACGATGTCGTAGAGCCGGCCCGAGAAGTTGATCTTCATGCCGTGGGTGAGGTGACCGCCCTGATCGAGGGCGAGTCCGAGCAGCGTGTCGCCGGGGCGGGCGATCGCGTGCAGCACCGCCGCGTTCGCCGAGGCGCCCGAGTGCGGCTGGACGTTGGCGTACCCGGCACCGAACAGGGTCTTGGCCCGCTCGATCGCGAGCGCTTCGGCCACGTCGACCTCTTCGCAGCCGCCGTAGTAGCGACGACCCGGGTAGCCCTCGGCGTACTTGTTGGTGAGCACCGAGCCCTGCGACTGCAGCACGGAGACGGGCACGAAGTTCTCGGACGCGATCATCTCGAGGAAGCCGCGCTGGCGGTCGAGCTCGCGCTGCAGAACGTCGGCGATCTCGGGGTCGACCTCGGAGAGGGGGGCGTTGAAGTACGGATCGGTCATGCGATCTCCTTGACGATGGTTCGGGATGCCACGGACTCGGCGAATCCGCGGAGATACCGCATCGACCCAGGCGTACGGTCGAATACCGTCAAGCGGTCGCTCCCCGGTGGTGTCCCACCTCAACGCCAGTCGCGACGCTGCCACTTTAGCGTGTAAACCCCGCCCGGCCCCGCGTGTCTCGGCATCCACCGTTCCTCCACAGGTGCCGCGCGAAGCGGAGACGGCTGCAGTCGTCGAAGCCGCCGGGGTCCGCGCGGGTCCGGTCCCTTCGACAAGCTCAGGGACCCTCGACGAGCACAAGGACCCTCGACAAGCTCAGGGACCCTCCACAAGCTCAAGGACCCTCGACAAGCTCAAGGACCCTCCACAAGCACAAGGACCCTCCACAAGCTCAAGGACCCTCCACAAGCACAAGGACCCTCCACAAGCTCAGGGACCCTCCACAAGCTCAGGGACCCTCGACAGGCTCAGGGACCCTGGACGGGCTCAGCGACCTTCGACAGCCCCGGGGACCTCGGTTGCGCCGCGACCGGCTCGACACCGAGCCATTCCGGATGCCGACGCCCCGCACCCGCGTAAAATGGCGGGGTGACCGACTCCCGCAACGTCCGCGCCCAGGCGCCCCTCGCTCCCGGCATGCGCCCGCGGCCGTCGGCGGTCGAGATCGGCAGCGTCGTCTGCGGCCTCTTCGCGTTCGTCACCCTCGCCATCTGGGGCTTCACCGCATGGCCCCTGCCGTGGAACATCGTCGCCGGCATCGGCGCACCGGCCGTGGCCGTGCTGGTGTGGGCGCTGTTCGTCTCGCCCCGCGCCGTTCTCGCGGTGCACCCCTTCATCCGCGCGATCGTCGAACTCTTCGTCTACGCCGCCGCCACCATCGCCTGGTGGAGCATGGGCCAGGCCTGGATCGGGCTCGGCTTCGCCATCGTCGCCGTCACCTTCGGCGCTCTGAACGGCCGCCGGCGCCTGGCGTGACCCCTGAGACGGCGGGCCCCTCGCCGTCCCCGCGCGCGCAGAGCGCGAGCGCAGGCGCTCTCGCGCTGCTGCGGGCGGAGCTCGGCGCGCGCGTCGACACCTCCCCCGCGGCTCTCGACGCGGCACGAGCCGACAAGTCCGGCCATGCCGCGGAGGGACTGCCACTCGCGGTGGTGAACGCGGCATCCGTCGCCGACGTGCAGGCGGTGATGCGCATCGCCACCGCCACCCGCACCCCCGTCGTGCCGCGCGGGGCGGGGACGGGGCTCGCCGGCGGAGCCAACACGGGCGGCGGCGAGATCAGCCTGTCGGTGCGGGCCATGGACCGCGTGCTCGAGGTGCGCCCCGACGATCTGCTGGCCGTCGTCGAACCCGGCATCCTCAACGCCGATCTGAACGCGCTGCTCGAACCGCACGGCGTCTGGTGGGCGCCCGACCCGGCCAGCCGCGCGATCTCGACGGTCGGTGGCAACATCGCCACCGGTGCCGGTGGACTGCTCTGCGCGAAGTACGGCGTGGTGCGCGATGCGGTGCTGGGCGTCGACCTCGTCCTCGCCGACGGCCGTCTCCTGCGCCTCGGTCATCGCAGCGTCAAGGGCGTCACCGGCCTCGACCTCACCTCGCTCGTCATCGGCTCCGAGGGCACGCTCGGCGTAGTGGTGGGTGCCACCCTGAAGCTCCGCCGCCTCGTCGAGGGCGAGCGCGTCACGCTGACCGCGCTCTTCGACGACGTCCGGGCCGCCGCGGTCGCCTCGGCGGCGGTCACGGCATCCGGGGCGCAGCCCGCGATCATGGAGCTGATGGATGCCACGAGCCTCGCGGCCGTGCACCGGTTGCTGTCGCTTCCGGCTCCTCCCCCGGGCGCGGCGCAGCTGACGGTGCAGACCGACGGTCCCGTCGCCGCCACCGAGGCCCGTGAGATTGCCGACGTCCTCCGCGCGGTCGGGGGCACCGTGACCGTCGCCGCCGACGCCGCGGAGGGCGAGTCGCTGCTGGCGATCCGCCGCGCCATGCACCCGGCGATGGAGACGCTGGGCACCACCCTCATCGAAGACGTCTCCGTTCCCCGCAGCGCGCTGCCCGACATGTTCGACGAGATCGCGCGCATCGAGCGGCGGTTCGGACTCGTCATCCCCGCCGTCGCTCACGCGGGCGACGGCAATCTGCACCCGAACTTCGTGTTCGAGGGCCCCGACGTGCCGCCCGTGGTGTGGGAGGCGGCCGAGGAGCTCTTCCGCGCGGCCCTCGCGCTGGGGGGCACGCTCACCGGCGAGCACGGGATCGGGGTGCTGAAGAGGCGCTGGTTGGCCGACGAGCTGGGCGACGACCAGTGGCGGCTCCAACGGGACATCGCGCGGGTGTTCGATCCGCTCGGCATCCTGAACCCCGGCAAGGTCTTCGCGCCCTGACGGCCGCCGCCGCATCGGCGTGATGAGAACGTGACGTGGCTCCCGGCGAACGCGCAGTGCTCTCCCATAGCATGGGAAGACTGACTTGTGGGGGGTTCGACCAATGACCGACGGCACCGACGGCGCCACCTACGCCTGGGCTCCGGCCGAGCCCAAGGCGCGCAAGAACCGCTCCGGCCTGTGGATCGGCATCCCCGCCGGCGCCACGGCCGTGGCCCTCATCGCGGCGTCGCTGGTGCTGATCGCCCCCGGCGCGTCCGTCGCCGGTGTGCAGATCGGCGGTCTGACCGCGGGGGCCGCGGCCCAGGCCATCGAGACCCGCCTGGCGCAGACGACGATCACCGTCGAGAGCCCCGCCGGAGAGGTGACCGTCACCGGCGCCGACCTCGGTGCGACTGTCGACGCCGCAGCCCTCGCGGACAAGGCCTTCACCGACAATCCCATGTGGAAGCCCGCATCGTGGTTCCCGCAGGGCACGGGCGTGGCGGTCTCGGTCGACGCCGCCGCCGCCGCGGCCGCTCTGCGCGACCGCGCCCCCGGAGCGTTCCGCGCGCCGGTCGACGCCTCGGTCGCGTACGACGCCGGCTCCGAGACCTACGTGACCACGCCCGCCGAGGCCGGCGAGGGGATCGATGTCGCAACCGTCACCTCCGCACTGCAGTCCGCCTTCGACGCCGGTACTCCCTCGACCACGGTCGAGGCGGGCCTGGTCGCCGTCGACGCCCCCGTCACCACCGAAGAAGCCGACGCCGCGGTGGCGAAGCTGAACGGCATCCTCGACTCCGCGGGCTTCTACATCGGCGACGAGCGCACGGTGCCCGTCGATCGTGCCACCGCGGCATCCTGGATCACCGTCACCCCCGACGGCACGGGCGAGTTCGCCATCTCGGCTGATGAAGCCGCCATCCAGAACGCCGTCACGGGTCTCGCCGGCAGCGTCGACCGCGCCGCCGTCAACGCCGACGTCATCGTCGACAGCGGTGGCGAGGTGATCAAGGCCCTCACCGAGGGCCAGACCGGCCGGTCGCTCGGCGACACGAGCGGCATCGCCGCGGCGTTCGCGTCGCAGCTCGCGGATGGCGACGCGCGCTTCGCCCTCACCGTCGCCGAAACGCCCTTCGACACCACGAAGACCGAGCGTCGCATCGAGGTCAACCTCAGCGCACAGTCGGTCACCCTGTACGAGAACGGCCAGGTCTACCGCAACTGGTCGATGTCGTCGGGCAAGAGTGGCTGGGAGACCCACACCGGCGAATTCCGAATCGGCTGGAAGACGACGATGCAAGACATGGGATGCGTCGACGGCTACGACTACTGCACCAAAGACGTTCCGTGGGTCGCGTACTTCAACGGCGATGAGGGCTTCCACGGGACCTATTGGCACAACAACTTCGGCACACCGATGAGTCACGGCTGCATCAACCTCACGGTCAACAACGCCAAGGAGCTCTACGACTGGGCGTACAAGGGCACCGAGGTCTCGGTCCACTACTGAGCCCTGACCAGAAGAAGGGGCGGATGCCGATCGGCATCCGCCCCTTCTTCGTCGCCGGCGACGAAGGTCGCGGCACCGTCCGCATTGCGTCGATCACGTCCGCGTCGCGCCCGCGTTCTCTTTCGCGGGACACGTGGTGGTTTCCGCCTCGAGACGCAACGCAGGGAATCCGCTCCCGCCGCCTCGCTGAGCTTTGCTTCGCCGTGCCGGCTCGTGTTTGACTCCTGCGTTGTGTCGGCGGGCAGTGCCTGAGCGGCGTCGCGATCTCGCGCGAGCACCCGCGGGGACACCGATGCATCCCGCTCCAGCCCGTCTCGAGGCCGAAGACGAGAGAGGGGCGGATGCCGTGCGGCATCCGCCCCTCTCGGGTCAGGGTGTCAGCGACTCAGCGCAGTCCGTCGACCACCGCGTTCAGCGTGGCAGAGGGGCGCATGACCTTCTCCACCAGCGCGGTGTCGGGCCGGTAGTAGCCGCCGATCTCGGCGTGCCGGCCCTGGACCGCGTTGAGCTCGGAGACGATCGTCTGCTCCTCCGAAGCCAGCTTCTCGGCGACCGGGCCGAAGACGGCGGCGAGATCGGCATCCGTCGACTGCTGCGCCAGCTCCTGCGCCCAGTACAGGGCGAGGTAGAAGTGGCTGCCGCGGTTGTCGATCGTGCCGAGGGCACGGCCGGGCGACTTGTCGTTCTCGAGGAACGTGCCGGTCGCGGCATCGAGCGTCTGCGCGAGGACGCGGGCGCGGTCGTTGCCGGTGGTGTCGGCGAGGTGCTCGAGCGAGGCGGCGAGCGCGAAGAACTCACCCAGAGAGTCCCAGCGGAGGTAGTCCTCCTCGACGAGCTGCTGCACGTGCTTGGGAGCCGAGCCGCCGGCACCGGTCTCGAAGAGGCCGCCACCCGCGAGCAGCGGGACGATCGAGAGCATCTTGGCGCTCGTACCCACCTCGAGGATCGGGAACAGGTCGGTGAGGTAGTCGCGCAACACGTTGCCGGTGACCGAGATGGTGTCTTCGCCGCGACGGATGCGCTCGAGCGAGTACTTCGTCGCGTCCGCCGGGGCGAGGATCTCGATCGTGAGGCCCTCGGTGTCGTGGTCGGCGAGGTACTCGGTGACCTTCGCGATGAGGTTGCGGTCGTGCGCGCGGCTCTCGTCGAGCCAGAACACCGCGGGCACACCGGCCGCGCGGGCGCGCGTGACGGCGAGCTTCACCCAGTCGCGCACGGCGACGTCCTTCGTCTGGGTCGCGCGCCAGATGTCGCCCGCGTTCACCTCGTGCTCGAGCAGCACGTCGCCGTTCGAGGCGACGACCTGCACGCGACCGGCGGCGGGGATCTCGAAGGTCTTGTCGTGGCTGCCGTACTCCTCGGCGGCCTGGGCCATGAGGCCGACGTTCGGCACCGAGCCGATGGTGGCGGGATCCAGCGGACCGTTCGCGATGACGTCGTCGATGGTCGCCTGGTACACACCGGCGTACGACGAATCGGGGATGACGGCGAGCGTGTCGTCTTCTCCCCCGTCGACGCCCCACAGCTTGCCGCCGTTGCGGATGAGCGCGGGCATCGACGCATCCACGATCACGTCGGAGGGCACGTGCAGGTTGGTGATGCCCTTGTCGCTGTTGACGTACGACAGGCGGGGACCGGATGCCAGGGCGTCGCGGATCTCCGCGGCGATCGCGTCGCCGCCCTCGACGCTCGAAAGACCCGCGAGGATCGAACCGAGGCCGTCGTTGGGCGTGAGGCCGGCGGCGGCGAGGGCATCGCCGTGACGGTCGAACACGTCGGCGAAGAACGCTTTCACGACGTGACCGAAGATGATCGGGTCGCTGACCTTCATCATCGTCGCCTTGAGGTGCACCGAGTAGAGCACGTCGTCGGACTTCGCCTCGGCCAGCGTGTCGGAAAGGAACGCGTCGAGGGCCGCGGCCGAGAGGAACGTGGCATCCACGATCTCGTCCTGGAGCACCTTCAGGCCCTGCTTCAGCGTGGTGACGGCGCCGTCGACGGCGACGTGCTGGATGGAGAGCACGTCGTCGGCGGCGATCACGACCGACTTCTCGTTGGAACGGAAGTCGTCGTGGCCGAGGGTGGCCACGCGCGTCTTCGATCCCGCCGAGAAAGCCTTGTTGCGGTGCGGGTGCTTCTTGGCGTAGTTCTTCACCGCGAGCGGCGCGCGACGGTCGCTGTTGCCCTCGCGCAGCACGGGGTTCACCGCGGAGCCCTTGATGCGGTCGTAGCGAGCGCGCACGTCTTTCTCGGCGTCGGTCGACGCCTCATCGGGGTAATCGGGGATGTCGTAGCCCTGCGACTGGAGCTCCTCGATCGCGGCCTTCAGCTGCGGGATGGATGCCGAGATGTTCGGCAGCTTGATGATGTTCGCCTCGGGGAGCGTGGCGAGGCCCCCGAGTTCTGCGAGCGCGTCGCCGACCTGCTGATCGGCGGTGAGGCGCTCGGGGAAGGCCGCCAGAACGCGGCCGGCGAGCGAGATGTCGCGGGTCTCGACGTCGACTCCCGCCTGCTTCGTGACGGCCTGCACGATCGGCAGGAACGACGCGGTGGCAAGAGCCGGCGCCTCGTCGGTGTACGTGTAGATGATGGTGGAATCGGGCACGTCAGATCTCTCCGTAGAGGCGGCCAGGGTTGCGTTTCAGCCTATCGCACGCCGGCAAAGTCTCTTGATATCGAGATAGTTTTCGCGCGCGTCCTCGACACTCGCGTCCGCCGGTCGATGCTCGTCGCCGAGGGACGCGAGGCGGCGGGTCATCGACGCCCGGGTGACGCCGACGACATGCGACGGCTTACGACCTTGGGACTGGCGGGGCGTGCCGCTAGCCTGGGCCCATGGCTGACCTGCGTCTCGTCGAACTGTCCGCCGCCACGATCGTGGCGGTGAACACCCTGTCGCTCAAACCCGGACAGGAGCAGTTCCTCGCCCCGGTGAGCTACGGCATCGCCGCCACCGTGAGCAATCCGCAGACCTCCTGGCAACGCGTCGTCCTCGACGGCGACGAGGTCGTCGGCTTCGTCAGCGCGAACTTCGACCCCGACGCGCACGAGGAGCACTTCCGCTCCGTGCTGTGGCGTATCAACGTCGACGCCGACGAACAGGGACGCGGTGTCGGCAGCTACGCCCTCGCCGCCGTGCTCGAAGAAGCCCGCGGCCGCGGCATGGACCACGTCGACGTCATCTACGAGCCCGGCGTCGGCGGTCCCGAGGCGTTCTTCGAGCGCGTCGGCTTCGAGGCGGTCGGCGAGACCGAGTACGGCGAGATCATCGCGCGCGTGCGCGTCTGAGGCGAACGGCTCTTCGGAGCCGGGTGAAAGTCGGTGGTCGCGCCACCGACGCGGAGCGCGCTCGCCTACGTTGTTGGACATGACAGGACCTTGGTTCTCCATTCCGTTCGGGATCGCCCTCGCGGCGTACGCGCTCGCGCAGCTCGGCCCCGATCCGGAGTGGTGGGACATGGCCTCCACCGTCATCTTCTTCGGCGCCGCGATCACGTCCATCTCTCGCGGTGTGCTCGACGCGCGGTCGGCCCGCCGCGGTCGGCCCGAGAGGCGCCCCTGATCCTCGCAATGTGACGCGGATCTCGCAGAATCTCCCCGGAAAGCTGCGAGGATCGCGCGAACGTGCGGGAATGGGTGCCAGAACAATCGCACGGGCGAGACGACGGATGCCACGCACCCCGCGCGGCGCGGGGGCGTGGCATCCGGGGTTGCGATCAGACGAGCGACTCCCGCCAGGCGGCGTGGAGTTGGGCGAACTTGCCCGTGCCCGCGATCAGGGCCGCAGGGCTGTCGTCCTCGATGATGCGGCCGTGCTCCATCACGAGGACCCGGTCGGCGATCGCCACCGTCGACAGGCGGTGGGCGATGATGATCGCGGTGCGGTCCGCCAGCAGCGTCTGCAGGGCGTTCTGAATGAGACGTTCGCTCGGAATGTCGAGCGACGCCGTCGCCTCGTCGAGGATCAGCACCGCCGGGTCGGCGAGGAACGCCCGCGCGAACGAGATCAGCTGGCGCTGACCCGCCGAGACGCGGCCACCCCGCTTGTTCACATCCGTGTCGTAGCCGTCGGGCAGCTTCTGGATGAAGCCATCGGCGCCCACGGCCCGAGCGGCCGCGCGGATCTCGTCCATCGAGGCGTCGGGCTTGCCGAGGGCGATGTTGTCGGCGACCGTCCCGCTGAACAGGTACGCCTCTTGCGTGACCATCACGATGGCGCGGCGCAGGTCCTTCGGGTGCAACCGGCGCAGATCGACGTCGTCGAGGGTCACGGAGCCCCGGGTCGGGTCGTAGAACCGCGACACCAGTTTGGCGAGGGTCGACTTGCCCGCGCCGGTCGTCCCCACGAGCGCGATCGTCTGCCCGGCGGGGATGTCGAGGGAGAAGTGCGGAAGGATGACGCGGTCGTCGGAGTAGCCGAAGGTGACCTCGTCGAAGCGCACGTGCCCCTTGGCCGTCCAGAGGTCGACCGGGTCGCGGGGGTCGGGAACGGTCGGCTCCTCTTCGAGGACGCCGGACACCTTCTCGAGGGCGGCCGTGGCCGATTGGTAGGAGTTCAGGAAGAACGCCACCTCCTGCAGCGGTGAGAAGAAGTTGCGCACATAGAGCACTGCCGCGGTGAGCACACCGATCTCGAGCGGACCCGCGATCACCCGCCCACCGCCCCACAGCAGCACGATGGCGACCGAGACGGCGGCGACGGCCATGATGCCGGGCTCGAACGTTCCGAAGAGCTTGATCGAGCGCATGTTGACGTCGCGGTAGTCGGCGGCGAGCGTGCCGAAGTCGTCGTCGTTGCGCGGTTCTTTGCGGAACGCCTTCACCGCGCGGATACCCGTCATCGTCTCGACGAACTTCACGATGACCTGCGCACTGATCACGCGGGACTCCCGGTAGATCACCTGCGACCGCATGTAGAACCATCGCATGAGCAGGTACATCGGGATGCCCATGACGGTGAGGATCAGCCCCGACTGCCAATCGATGAGGAACAGCGCGACGAGGGTGAACACACCGTAGAGCACGCCCGAGACCAGCTCGTTCAGACCGCCGTCGAGCAGTTCGCGGATGGTGTCGAGGTCGCTCGTCTGACGAGAGATGATGCGGCCCGAGGTGTACGACTCGTGGAACTCGAGGCTGAGCTTCTGCGTGTGCAGGAAGATGCGTTTGCGCAGGTCGAGCATCACCGCCTGCGTCAGCCGGGCGGCGACGACGACGTACCACCCGATGAGCACGGCTCCGCCGATGCCGGCGAGCAGGTAGATGCCGACGACGCCGATCGTCGGCATCCAGTCGCTGCGCTCGATGACGGCGGGCAGGGCGTTGTCGATGCCGAAGGCGATGAGCGCGGGGCCGGCGACGCGGAGCGCCGTCGACACCACCAGCACGACCGCGGCGAGCACGAGCTGCATGCGCAGCGGTGACACGAGTGTGCCCAGCAGGCGCAGCGAACGCTGACGGATCGCCCGGCTCTCGACACGGGTGTAGTCGGAGCGGTCTTCGCCGCTGGTTCCGGAGACGGTCGCGGTGGTCATCGGGTCGCCTCCTTCTCGGTGCGGGCGCCATCGGGGATCACGGGGATGGCTCCCGTGCGGGCTTCGCGCTCGGCCTCCTCGAGGCTCGAGATGACGTATCGGTAGTGATCGCTCTCGCGCAGCAGGTCGGAGTGCGTGCCGACCGCGGTGATGCGTCCGTCTTCGAGCAGGGCGACGCGGTCGGCCAGGGTGACCGTCGACGGCCGGTGCGCGACGACGAGGGCGGTGGTCTCGCTCAGCACCTCGCGCAGAGCGTCTTCGACCAGGGCCTCGGTGTCGACGTCGAGCGCAGACAGCGGGTCGTCGAGCACGAGCACGGCCGGTCTCGCGGCGACGGCGCGGGCGAGGGCGAGGCGCTGGCGCTGGCCGCCCGACAGGCTCAGGCCCTCTTCGCCGATGACGGTGTCGAGTCCGTCGGGCAGGTCGTAGACGAAGTGCGCCTGGGCGACCTGCAGCGCTTCGCGCAGGATCCCTTCCGACTCGGGCGACCCGGGCACGAGGTCCTCGCGGCCCAGGAGCACGTTGTCGCGCACCGTCTGCGAGAAGAGGGTCGCGTCCTCGAACGCCATCCCGACGTGACGGCGGAGCTCGGCGAGCGTGAGGTCGCGCACGTCGACGCCGTCGATCAGCACGCGGCCACCCGTGACGTCGTAGAGGCGACCGGGCAGGGTCGTGAGCGTCGTCTTGCCGGAGCCGGTGAGCCCCACGAGGGCCATCGTCTCGCCCGGACGCAGCACCAGGTCGACGCCGTCGAGCAGGTCGCGCTCGGTGTCCGCGGCATCCTGGTACCGGAAGTGCGCCCCCTCGAAGGTGAGCTCCCCTCGCGGCTCCGCGAGCGTGCGCGGGGTCTCGGGGTCGACGATGGTGTTCTGCTCGTCGAACACCTCGAAGATGCGGTCGGTCGCGGTGCGCGCGTCGAGCAGGAACGAGAACAGGAAGCCGATCGACTCCATCGGCCACCGCAGCACCGTGGCCATGGCGAAGAACGCCACCAGCTCGGCGACCTGCAGCTGGCCCAACTGGGTCAGCACGATGCCCGCTCCGAGGCACACGGCGAAGGCGATGTCGGGCAGCAGCACGAGCCAGAACCAGATCCAGCCGACCGCACGGGCCTTGTCGATCTCGGTCTCGCGCAGCGACTCCGCCTGGCGGGTGAACTTCTGCAGCGCGTGCTTGCCACGGCCGAAGGCCTTGAGCACACGGATGCCGTGAACACTCTCTTCGACCGAGGTGGCGAGGTCGCCCGCCTGGTCCTGGCTCTGGCGGGTGAGCGCGCCGTAGCGCTTCTCGAATCGGAATCCGACGTAGATGACCGGGGCCGAGGTGACCAGGAACAGCGCGCCCAGCAGCCAGTGCCAGCGGAAGAGCAGCACCGCGCCGATCATGATCGTGAGCATGTTGACCACGAGCAGGATGACCCCGAAGGCGAGCCAGCGGCGGAGCATGCTGATGTCCTGCATCATGCGCGACAGCAACTGCCCCGACTGCCACCGATCGTGGAAGGCGACCGGAAGCCGCTGCAGGCGCGAGTAGAACGACTGACGAAGGTCGTATTCGACCTTGGTGGCGGGCGCGAGCACGAACCAGCGGCGCAGCCACACCATCGCGGCTTCGGCAAGGCCGAGCCCGAGCACGGCGAGCGACCCCCACACCAGGGCGCCCGGATCGAGCGAGGCGATCGGGCCGGCGACGATCTGCTCGAGCACGAGCGGGATGGCGAGCGCGAGAAGACTCGCGACGAGCGCGGTGACGGCGCCGGCGATGAGGCGGGGCAGCACGGGACGCGCGATGGGGAGCAAGCGTGCGAGAGCGCGCGGTGTCGACAGGCGGGGTGGCGGCGAAGCGGTGGTCATGATCCTCGTGGGGTCGAAGCGGGCGCCGAGGTGGAGGCGCGGGAAGGGATGCCGGGGGCGCGACGAAGATCGTCGGTCGGGGCGGTGCCGGTGCGCCGGGCGCCGGAGCGCGACGCGGAAGCCCTAGTGGCGTCGGCCGGGACGCGCAGCAACGGAGGGCGCGGCGACCGGGACGACGGGGGCGTCGATTCGGTACATGGCATCCTCCTTCATCATGTGGAGCTGCCGCCGGGGGGACGTCAGCCCTCCAGAGTATCCCTGAGAGATCGCTGGGGGCAAGAGCGTCTTCGCCGCCCCGCGGTACAGCCCGGTCTCGATCCCGACACGCGACGGGCGCTCAGCCGCCGACTCCCGGAGTCGCGGACATGTGCCCGCGGCCTCACGCCGCTCGCTCCCGGGAGAGCAGGCTCTCTTTCACGCTCGTGCCCCACGCGAAACCGCCCATGCTGCCGTCTGCGCGCAGTACGCGGTGACAGGGCACGAAGAGCGCGACGGCGTTGCGCGCACACACGGATGCCGCGGCACGCACGGCCGTCGGCGAGCCCAGTGCCGTGGCGAACCCGGTGTATGTCAACGGAGCACCCGGCGCGATCTCACGCAACGCCCTCCACCCCGCGAGTTGCATCGTCGTCCCCCGCTGAGCCACGGCGACCTCGTCGATCGCCGCGAGGTCGCCGCCGTAGTAGGCGTGCACGGCGTCTGCGGCCGACGTCTCGCCCACGACGATCTCGGCCGGTCGCTGAGCGGGGCGCAGCCGGGCGAGAACGGCGTCGATCTCGGCGGTCCACCCCGACACGATGACGCGATCGGCGTCGTCGGTGAGGATGGCGAACGGGCCGTCGGGGGTGTCGACGAACTGGAGGATGGCGGCGGTCATGCGGGGGTCTCGCTCTCTGTCTCGGGACGGGATGCCGGGGAATCGGCGGGGATCTCGACGGCGAGGCCGGTGACCACGATGTCGGCGCGCCCGCCGCGGGGCGCCCGGCGCGGTCGCGGCACATCGGCCACGGCCGCTGTCTCAGCCGGCGCACGCCACGCCTGCGTGACCGGGGCGGCGTACCAGTAGTGCGCCATGGCGTAACTGCGCCACGGGGCGAGGCGCTCGGACCACGCCGCGAAGCCCCGCGGGTCGGACGGCAGCCCGAGCGCGGCGGCACCCGCGCGCGCCGCGACATCGCCGGGAAGCAGGACGTCGGGATCGCCGAGGACACGCATGCGAACGTAATCGGCGGTCCACGGACCGATCCCGCGCATCGCGAGCAGCCGCTCGCGCTGTTCGGCCCCGTCGTCGCCCGGGCTGAGGCGGAGGCGACCATCGGCGAGGGCGCCCGCCGCCTCGACGATCGCGCGCATCCGCGCCGCTGGTCCGCGGAGCACCTCCAGCCCGCGCTCGGCGATGACGGCCGGCTCGGGGAACAGTGTCATCGGCTCGGGCCCCACCGATACGGGCTCTCCGAGTTCGGTCGTCAGGCGTCCCTGCATCGTGCGGGCGGAGGCCACGCTGATCTGCTGACCGATCATGGCCCGCAGCAGCATCTCGCCGGCGTCGATCGCGCCCGGAACCCGCACCCCCGGAATGGCCGCGACGGCAGGGGCCAGTTCCGGATGCTGTGAGAGCGCCTCGTCGACCGCCAGCGGGTCGGCGTCGAGATCGAACAGGCGCCGCACCCGCGCGATGAGGGTGCCGAGGTCGGCGAGGGCCGACAACCGTGCCCGCAGACGCAGGCGCCCGTCATCGGCGAGACGCACCTCGAACCACGCCGGACCACCCGGCAGACGCACGACGCGCGCGAAGGAGCGGTCACCGCCCACCTCGACGCCCGGGACGGCGTGCGCCCGCATCCAGCCGAAGAGACCGACCGTGTCGATGGGCCCGCGGACGGGTAGCGCCAGGTCGATCTCGCCCGCCGAGGCCTCGACCCCCGATGCGTGGGAGCGTCGCGCGCGCAGGTCGCGCGGCGGCATCCCGAACACCTCTCCGATGGTGTCGGTGAACTGCCGCACGCTCGAGAATCCCGCTGAGAAGGCCACGTCGGCCGACGACAGGTCTGTGCCCACCAGCAGGGCCCGCGCGGTGTGCGCGCGATGGGCGCGGGCGAGCGCGAGGGGCCCGGCGCCGAGCTCGGCCTGCAGCAGTCGGGTGAGATGCCGGGTCGAATAGCCCAGCCGGCCGGCGAGCCCGGGCACGCCCTCGCGGTCGACGACGCCGTCGGCGATGAGTCGCATGGCGCGCGCCACGACATCTCCGCGGACGTCCCACAGCGGCGAGCCCGGCGCGGCCTCGGGCAGGCACCGCTTGCACGCCCGGTACCCGGCCTCGTGCGCGGCGGCCGAGGTCGCGAAGAAGGTGACGTTCTGCTCCTTCGGGGTGCGCGCGGGACAGCTCGGGCGGCAGTAGATGCCCGTCGTGCGCACCGCGGTGACGAATTGTCCGTCGAAGCGACGATCGCGCGACTGGATGACGCGGTAACGCTCGGTGAAGCCGGAAGCATCGACGGTGGTGGGGGTCATGGCATCCACCCTGCCACCGACCTCCGACATCGGCTGGCGGAAATCGGACACGGCCGTGACGACGGCGGCATCCGGAACGCACCGCG